>DASZTO010000036.1:0-60716 GCA_035548175.1 Phycisphaerae bacterium
CTGCCACCAGCCCTAGCAGCACCTCCAGCATCGGCCCAAGTTTCCCCATCTCCCGCCCCATCTCCCCCACATCCGCCGCCAGCGCCTTCTCACACAACCCCGCCATCCCCTCCTTCACCTTCCCCCACGTCCGCCTCTTCAACCCCTCGAAATCCGCCACCTCCTTCACCGTCTTGCACTGTGGCCACTTGTACGACAGCGCCTCCCGCACCGCCCCCATCGCCGCGCATCCCTTCCCGCGCAGCTCCCCCTCCGCCCACGCCAGCATCTCCGCCGCCCGCCCAAGCCCCTCCGCCATTGCCCCCGGACCAACCCGCCGCAGCACCTCCGCCGCCGCCCGCCGCGCCCGCAATCCCTCCACCCGCACCTGCTGCGCCACGATCTCCTTCGCCCACCGCTCCATCACCTCCCCGACGCCCTCCCCATACACCCGCCGCGCCGCCGCCACATACGCCGCCGGCTCCGCCACGCTCGCCAGCATCTCCCGCAACCGCAGCACCATCTCCGCCAGCGACCCATCGCTCCCCTGCGCATACGCTTCGTAAAACCCCGCGAAATCCTCCTCCCCCACTCCCCCCGGCACGCGCTTGTGCCACCGCCCAATCACCTCCCCCGCCACCTCCTCCCGCAGCAGCCGCGCCTCATCCCCATCCATCACCTCAAACGCCGGATCGATCCCCGCCGCCGCGAAATGCTGCCGCAACACCCGCGCACAAAATCCATGCAGCGTCGATATGCTCGCCCGATCCAACCCGCGCACCTGCCGCCGCAGCCACCGCATCTCCTCCGCGCCCCCCCCGCCCTCCTCCACCGCCCGCAACTTCCCCTCGATCGCCCCCCCGATCCGCCCCTTCATCTCCGTCGCCGCCGCCTCCGTAAACGTCAGCACCAGCAAATTCTCGATCCCCACCCCCGCCTCCCGCCCCTCGCACACCAGCCGCGCGCACCGCTCCGCCAGCACCGCCGTCTTCCCCGACCCCGCCGCCGCGCTCACCAGCAATTCCCCCGCCCCATGCGCGATCGCCGCCCGCTGAAACTCCGTCCATTCCCGCCCCCCGCTCACCGCACGCTCGCCGCCATCATGCTCCATCGCCCCACTCTACCCCCAACCCATTCCCCGCGCCCACCTCCCGCGCTTCCCTCCCCCAATCGAACCCGCTCATCCCAATTTTTCCCGACGCCGCCCCCACATCCCCAACCCCATCATCACCCCCAGCACCGCCATCCCCATCCCCGCCGCCCGCGGCAACGGCGTCGCCGCCGGGGACGGAGAAGCCACATCCACCTCGACCCCCTCCTGCGCCAACACCGTGTTCCCCTGCGAATTCTTCACCGTCAGCGTCACCTGGTAATCGTGCAACGCATTCGGATCAAACCCCGGCAAAAACGACGGACTCTCCGCGTTCTGCTCCCCCTCCGCAGTGCTCCCATCCGACCCAAACGGATAAAACGAATTGTCCCCGATCGCCCCCAGAGGAATGTCCACCGCCGGCGTCCCCGCCGTCAAATCCTGCACGCTGATCAACGCATTCACATTGCTCAGGTTCAACCCCGCACCCGTCAAATCCACCGAATACGCCACATCCCACAACGCCCGGCCGTCCCCCGGTCCCCCCGCCTGCACCCCCGCCGGAACCCTGTACACATTCCCCCCCACGCCCGCCGGCACAATGACGTCCGGCCCATACGCCAGAAACGCCTTCAACCCCAGCTCAATCCCCCCCTCATCATCCACCGTGTAATGCGTGTTCGCATTCCCCGTCCCAAAGTACACCCCCGGCGGCGTCTGCAATACCGTGTTCGTCAACACCGTCGCCCACCCGCTCCCGCCGCCCAGCAACAACCCCAGCCCCACCACCCCCAGCCCACCCAAAATCCAAACCCGACGCCGCATAATCCCTCCGGTACTTCTACTGAGACAACCCCTTTTATCGCCGCTGCCTCATCCTGCAACCTACCTCCGATTCTGTAAAATGCAATTCTCATAAGCTGTGGCACCAACCGGCGATAGCGTCGCTCAACCAGAGATTATCTGCCCGGCCCGCCCCCGCGCCCAATCCCCGCCGCCATTATGGGCCATCTTCGCCTTGGCGAATGACGAAAAATCTTTTTGCCTTCCTCCCAAGCCGAGGTATATCTCCCTCGACGTCTGCTTTCGCACCTGGACCAACTCCACTTTCTCGTCTGGGCGCCGCTTTGTGGGCGAAGGGCTACACGCAAGCATCTGTTCCCGCCTCAAGAGGGAGCTTGCCTCTCACCCAAACTTGCTGGTGCGGGCATTCCCGTTGAGTGCCCCGCGACACAAATTTATTCACCTTGGAAGGAACTTTCTCATGCGCATCACGCTTCTGCAGTCCGCTGCCATCGCGGCCGTTATCGCCGCCGCCGGCATCGCCTCAACCCCCGCCTTCGCCGGCTTCACCGCCACCTCCAGCGGCGACGTCGTCAATAACACCGACAACGGCAGCCCCGGAGCCTCCGTCCAAAACCCCCCAGACTCCTTCTCCATCCCTGAAGGCACTTTCCTCACCTATACCGCCGACGGCCCCAGCGATCCCCAAATCACCGGGGGAGACCTTGGTAACTACGGCTACACCCTCACCGGCAACGTCGACAGCGTCATCGGCAACGTCGTCCACTACACCGGAACCTACAACATCTTCTACAACGTCGACGGCAACAATACTTACAATCCCGGTAACGGCGACACCTCCATCTCTTCCGGCACCGCTGACCTCACCGCCACGTTCACCACGGGCTACATCGCCACCCTCTCAGGCAGCCTCACCCAGACCCAAGGGCCAACCGGTATGTATGCCTCAAGTTTCGCCGACCTCGGCGCTACCTATGGCTATGTCCCCGCCACTTTCACCGGCACCTATCAGGGCGGCGTGGCCGACCCCACCCACGGCGTTATTCTTGACGGCGTCCTCCGCGAAAACGCCGCTCCCCTCCCCACCCCCCTCCCCGCCTCCGCCACCATGGGCCTCACCGTCCTCGGCCTCGCAGGCGCCCTCGCCTTCTCCCGCCGCAAACGCGCCGCCCTCTAACACCTCACCCCCACGCATTCGACCCAAGCCGCCCGGCACCCCACGCCGCGCGGCTTTTTTTATCCCCACAGCGCCCCGTGTGCCATGCTCAGCGCAGGGCCGCCAGGCCCCTGAGCATGCTCGTGAGAGGCCACGCCCAAAAACCAAAACCCCTCCAGCGCGGAACCGCCCCCAATAAAAAAAGCCCGGCGCACCGCGCCGGGCTCTTCATCACTTCACCATCCCCCCAAAACCCACTCACACCGCCGAAGCCCGCTTCCGCAGCAACCCCATCACGCCCAGACCCCCAACCACCGCCAACCCCATCCCCGCCGCCGACGGCAGCGGCGTCGGAACCACGTCCACCGTGATCGAATCAGTGGCCACCACCTGGTGAGCAGCATCCCGGGCCGTCAACGTGAACGTATAGTTCTCCGCTTCGTTGAAATCAAACGTACCCGTGTGGCTCGTGAATAGGCCCGAGGTGTGCGCGAGGTTCAAATCCCCGAAGTTCAAATTCTCCGAATTCTGCACTTCCTGGCCGACTCCAAGGCTGCCCGGTACAGCGGAACCGCCTGGGTAGTTGTCAGGCAGAAAAAGGGGATTAATCTCGGCGCTGAAGTCGCTATTACTGCTGGTCACGTCGATGCTATACGTGAGGTTCTTGGAACTCAGTGATGTTCCATCCGTCGTCGCGATCGAAAAGTCGAAATTCCACAGCGATCCAATCCCGTGGCCCCCAACCACCGCGAAGTACGTCCCGGCGTTGTCGTCGCTAACGAACGGAGCCGTAAAACGCTGCTGGGCGCTCAGACCCAGCTCGACAGTGCCATCCGTCGTGGTCGCCACCGTGAAATTGTTCTGCGGATCGCCATGCCCAGGCATGAACCCGCCCGTCACAGTCGTGTCCGCGCCCCGGGCCCCGGCCGCACCGATCGCCATTCCCGCCACCGCCGCCGTCAACAATGCATACTTCATCTTGTTCCTTCCTCTGAAAACCCGCGCATCCCACAAGTCCGCACGGAACCCGTGCGCTTCCCACCTTATGGGCCGTAAGCAGGCTTACTTCTCATATACCTCCAATTCACACATGAGCAAATAAAAAACTCCGCAAATCAAAATTTTCACCATGATGAACAGTTGCGCGCACAAACGGGCATCCAACCCACTTGCTCCATCCGCAAAAAAGTCACCCCCAACCCCCTGAACCCCAGCCCTTTACCCCACATCCACCCCCGTCTCTGTGCGCACAAACTGGGCGCAGCCCCCCCCTATAGAGGAGCGCTGCGCCATGAAACCCCCTCCCCCAAACAAACCCCTTCCACCAATACCCCAATCGAACCCCCCGCGCCCTTCGTATTACCATCCCACCAAGTCTTATCGCCATAACGAAATTTTTAGATCGCAGCTTTCGTGTTTTTCGTGCCTTTCGTGGCCACTTTACGTCGTCGTTGCGGCACGGGGGGGGGCGAGGGCTGTGTCAAATTCCCGCAAAACCTTCATACACAAGCACAAAAACCACATATTTGCAAAGACACAACGGCAAAAACTCAACGTTTTTTGCAAAACACCCCCGATACATCGAAGAAAACCCCACCTCACCTCCCCAAAACCCCCCTCGCTCAGAACTCAGCACTCCCCGAATCCCCCTTCCCCCGCTATACTACCTTGGGGCCTTCTGCCGTCTCACCTACCCCGGTGCCGCATGCCCACCTGGCGCGATGACAAACTGCTCGAGCTCGCCAGCCAGCTCACCTACTCGCCCGCCGACAAGCGCCGCGAGCAGCTCACCGCTTCCCTCGACCTCGCCCACGCCATCGACCCCGCCAAAACCTACCCCTGGGATTTCATCCACTTCCGCATCACCGGCTTCCCCCCGCTCGCCCACTCCGACCACACCCTCCCCGGCAAAACCCTCCGCGCCGACCTCTCCACCCTCATCGAATTCCTCTCCGACACCCTCGCCATCCCCATCGACGAAGCCCCCGCCCAGGGCCCCCAGGGCGACGGCGGAATCCTCGCCCTCGAAGAAGTCTCCGCCAGATTCTCCGTCTCCGCCAAAACCATCCAACGCTGGCGCAAGCAGGGCCTCATCGCCATGCGCTACGTCTATCCCGACGGCCGGCGGCGCCTCGGATTCCACGAAGCCGCCGTCGCCCGCTTCGCCGCCGAGAACCGCGAACGCGTCGCCCGCTCCGCTTCCTTCAAACAACTCTCCGACGACGAAAAATCAAAAATCATCGCCATGGCCCGCCGCTTCGCCGGCCGCTGCCGCTGCTCCATCAAGGACGTCTCCCGGCGCATCGCCCGCCGCCTCAACCGCTCTCCCGAAACCATTCGCTACACCCTCCGCAATTACGACCGCGAACACCCCGAAGCCGCCATCTTCCCCGAGGGCTCCGAATTCTCCCGCTCCGATGACACCCTCCGCCCCACCGACCACTCCGCCATCCTCGCCTCCTTTGACAGCGGCACCCCCCTCGATTCCATCGCCGAACGCTTCAGCCGCACCAAAGCCGCCATCTTCCGCGTCATCACCCGCGAACGCGCCGCCCGCCTCAAGTCCGCGCCCATCGACTTCGTCCCCAACCCCCTCTTCGAGCATCCCGAAGCCGACAACATCATCCTCACCGTCCTGCCCACCGAAGCCTTCGCCAAGGCCCAGGCGACCGTCGCCGCCGGCACCAACGCCAGCGCCAGCGACGTCTACATGGCCCGCATGCCCCGCGACCTGCCCCCCTTCCTCCAGGACATCTTCCGCCAGCCCGTCATGCCCCAGGAACTCGAAACCGACACCTTCCGCCGCATGAACTACCTGAAGTGGAAAGCCGCCACCTTGCAGGCCCGCCTCGAAACCGAATCCGCCACCCCCGCCGCGCTCGCCGAGATCGAAGCCCTGATGACCCAGGCCACCGATCTCAAAAACCAACTCGTCCAGGCCAACCTCCGCGTCGCCGTCCACGTCGCCCGCAAACACCAGCGCTCCGGAAAACCGCTGCTCGAACTGGTCTCCGACGCCGCCGTCTGGCTCATGCGCGCCGCCGAAAAATTCGACTTCGCCCGCGGCGGCGCCGGCGCCGCACACGCCCGCTTCTCCACCTACGCCTCCTATGCCATCATGAAAAACTTCGCCCGCGACCGCTCCGACGGCCTCGCCCGCCGCGACGCCGCCCTCGTCACCGGACAGGAAGAATTGCTCAACAACCTCAATACCCCCGACGCCGCCCATCCCGCCGATCACCTCGACGCCGCCGCCCTCCACTCCGACCTGCGCTCCCTCGTCGAAGAACTGCCCACGCGCGAACGCGAACTGCTCACCCACCACTACGGCCTCAACGACCAATCGCCTCCACTGTCCCTCTCGGAAATCAGCTCCAAAATGGGCATCACCAAGGCCCGCGTCCAGCAGCTGGAAACCCGCGCCCTGCGCAAGCTCCGCCACCTGCTCGAATCCCGCCGCCGCACCCTCGCCCCGCACCCGTGACGCCTCACAACGTCCGCGTGGCCCCGCCGTCAATATCGATCACCGCCCCATGCGTATACGCCGAACGGGAACTGGCGAGGAAGGCAACCGTGTGAGCGATTTCAGCAGCTTCACCAAAACGCGCAACGCCAAACTCCGCCGCCATGCGCCTGGCGGCGTCTTCAAGCGACGTCTGGTGGTTCCGGGCGAAGGCGGCGATGCGGCGGGTGAGGCGGTCGGTGCGGATCAGGCCCGGGTTGATGGCGTTGACGCGCACGCCGTCGGTCGTGCCGCGGTGGGCGAGGGATTTGGTGAGATTGAGAATCGCCGCATTGACCGAGCCGCCGATGGTGAATTCGGCTTCGCCGGTGCGTCCGCCGATGCCGGCGATGTTGACGATGGAACCGCGGCTTTCGGCGAGGCGGGGCCAGGCGGCGCGGGCGAGGCGCATGGCGGCGAAGAATTTGAGGGCAAAACCGTCGTGCCATTGGTCATCCGTGAGCGCGAGGAAATCGCCGCGTTGGGTGGCCCCGGCATTGTTCACGAGGAGATCGATGCGGCCGAAGGCGGAGAGGGTCTGGGCGACGACGCGGCCGGTGGTCTCCGGGGAGCGAAGGTCGGCGGCAACGACCAGCGGCGTGGCACTGGGAGGAAGCATGGTCGCGATCTGGTCGAGCGCGGCTGCATCGCGCGCGGAGAGCACCAGGCGCATACCCTCGGCGGCGAGACGCTGGGCAATCGCAGCGCCGATGCCGCGGCTGGCGCCGGTGACGACCGCAACCTTGCCGGAAAGTTCGAGGTCCATGCGGAGAGTATAGGGTGGGAAGGCAGATGGCGGCGTGTTATTCTTGCGGGGGCGCGGAGCTTGGATCCGCGGTGTGCGGTGTCGATTGCGGTGGAGGCTGGGTGATGATTGTGGCGGATTTGGGCAAGACGGAGGGGCGGGGGTTTCCGGCGCGGCGGCGGACGCGGAATCTGGTGGGGGGGGCGAGTGCGATTCAGGCGACGAGTTTTTCGATGGGGTGGGTGGTGCTGGAGGCGAATGGGGGGCAGGTGCCGTGGCATAACCAGGAGCAGGAGGAGGTTTACTTGATCGTGGAGGGGACGTGCGAGATGTGCCTGGGGGAGGAGAAGCGGACGCTGTCGGCGGGGCAGGCGGTGTATATCCCGAGCGGGGTGTTTCATCAGTTGACGAATGTGGGGGACACGGCGGCGAAGATGATTTATGTGTATGGGCCGGCGGGGGACGTGGCGCACTGGCGTCAGGAGCTGGAGGGGACGTTGCCGAAGGCGGGCGTGGGGCCGACGCCGCCGTTGCCGGAGGGCGCGTGGCCGCAGTGCACGGACAAGCCGGCGTGAATCCGCAGAAGATGATGCAGCCGGGGTTGGAGCGGGGCGCCGCGAGACGGGGCCAGTTGGCGGATCGCCGTGCGATCGCGGGGCTGCTGGCGTTGTGCGTGGTGTGGCTGTTGGCGGTGGGGTGCCCGTTCATTGGTTTGGATGATGCGATTTACGTGCAGCAGAATCCACTGGCGCAGCAGGGGCTGGTAGGGAGCGGCGTGGCGGGGATCGGGCAAGTGCTGACGTCGACGCGCGGCGGATTCTGGCTGCCGATGACGTGGCTGAGCCTGGGGCTGGATGCGACGCTGTTTGGCACGGGGCCGGCGGGATTTCATTTGACCAACGCGCTGCTGCATGCGGCGAACGTGGTGCTGGTGTATGCGTTCTTGCGGGGGACGACGGGGAGCGTGTGGCGGAGTTTCGCGGCGGCGGCGTTGTGGGGCGTGCATCCTTTGCGGGTGGAATCGGTGGCGTGGGTGTCGGAGCGAAAGGATGTGCTGTCGGCGTTTTTCGGATTGCTGGCGCTGCTGGCGTATGTGCGGTACGCGCGGACGCATAAGCTGGGGGCATATCTGGCGAGCGCGGGGTTGCTGGCGCTGAGCCTGATGGCCAAGCCGATGCTGGTGACGTTTCCGTTTCTCTTGCTGGTGGTGGATTACTGGCCGCTGAAGCGGTGGGGGCGGAGGAGGGGCGGGGAACTGGCGGCGGAGAAGTTGCCGTTCCTGCTGCTGGCGGCGATTGATTCTTACATCACGTATGCGATTCAGTCGCCGCATGTGATCGGCGGTGCGGGGAATCCGTTTCCGTTTCGGGTGGAGAACGCGGTGCTGTCTTACGCGTTGTATCTGCGGGACACGGTGTATTTCGGGGGACTGGCGGTGTGGTATCCGCGGCTGTATCGGATTGAGCCGGCGGATGCGGTGCTGGCGGTGGGAGCGTTGGCGGCGGTGACGGTGTGCGTGTTGGCGGTGTGGTGGAGGCGGCGCGGCGGCGGGGGGGCGGGAGGGGTGGTGGCGGGATGGCTGTGGTTTCTGGGGACGCTGGTGCCGGCGATCGGGCTGGTGCAGTCGGGGGAGCAGGCGCGGGCGGATCGGTTCACTTATTTTCCGGCGATCGGGGTGGCGGTGCTGGTGGCCTGGGCGGTGCCGGGGGGATGGATGTGGCGGGCGGGGATGCGACGGGTGGTGGCGGGGATTGGGGCGGCGGCGGTGGCCGGAAGCGTGGTGGTGACTGCGGGGCGGCTGATGTTGTGGCACGATCCGGCGGCGCTTTACCGGCAGGGCATCGCGCGGACGCACAACAACTGGACGCTGGAGATGTATCTGGGGGATGATGCCAAGGAGCGCGGGGATACGGCGGGAGCGATTGCGGCTTATACTCGTGCGGTCAGGATTGCCCCGACGCTGCATGAGATTCAGAATAACCTGGGGTCCATGCTGGCGCATGAGGGCCGGCTGGACCTGGCGGTGGAGCATTTCCGTCTTGCGTATAAGACGCGGCCGGACAATCCGGTGTATGCGGAGAATTATCGGCGGGCCCTGGCGATGCTGGCGACGCAGAGCGCGCCGGCGAGCCCGGACTCGCAGCCTCTCGAACCCTCACAGGAGCATCCATGACCTCGACACATCGCATCGGCATCATCATGAACGGCGTGACCGGGCGGATGGGCACGAACCAGCACCTGTATCGTTCGATCGCGGCGATCATCAAGCAGGGGGGGGTGAAGGTGTCGGAGGGGGAGACGATCATGCCGGAGCCTTTGCTGATCGGACGGAATGAGGCGAAGCTTCGGAAGGTGGCGGAGGGGGCGGGGCTGCCGGAGGGCGCTCTGAAGGTGTCGACGGATTTGGCGGGGGCGCTGAAGGACAAAGCGTATCCGGTTTATTTTGATGCGCAGACAACGGATCGGCGCGTGGAGGCGGTGTCGCAGGCGATCGCGGCGGGGAAGCATATCTATTGCGAGAAGCCGACGGCGACGAACACGGGGGACGCGTTGAAGTTGTGGCATGAGGCACAGAAGGCGGGGGTGAAGAACGGGGTGGTGCAGGACAAGCTGTGGCTGCCGGGGATCATGAAGCTGAAGCAGCTGATTGCGAACGGCTTTTTCGGGGAGATATTGAGCGTGCGCGGGGAGTTTGGGTATTGGGTGTTCGAGGGGGACAGCATTGCGGCGCAGCGGCCGAGCTGGAATTATCGCAAGGAGGACGGGGGCGGGATGATCATCGACATGCTGTGCCACTGGCGGTATCTGGTGGACAACGTGTTTGGGAACATCAAGGCGGTGAGCTGCCTGGGGGCGACGCACGTGAAGAAGCGGTGGGATGAGGGCGGGAAGCCTTATGCGGCGACGGCGGATGATGCGGCGTATGCGACGTTTGAGCTGGAGAACGGGATCATCTGCCAGTTCAATTCGAGCTGGTGCGTGCGTGTGCGGCGGGATGATTTGCTGACGCTGCAGGTGGATGGGACGAAGGGGAGCGCGGTGGCGGGGCTGCGGGATTGCGTGAGCCAGCAGTACAACAACACGCCGCGGCCGGTGTGGAATCCGGACATCGACAATCCGATCGACTTTTACGGCACGTGGGCGAAGGTGCCTTCGCAGCAGATTTATGACAATGCGTTCAAGATTCAGTGGGAGTTGTTTTTGAAGCACGTGGTGAAGGGGGAGCCGTTCCGGTGGAACCTGCTGGAGGCGGCAAAGGGAGTGCAGTTGGCGGATCTGGGGATCAAGAGCTGGGAGGAGCGGAAGTGGGTGGAGGTGGCGGGGCTGGCGTAGTCAATCGGGCTCGAGATAGGGGCGCGGGGAACTGAGCCATGGGTCTCCGGGCAACCCTTCGGCGTAGGCGAAGAGGCTTGAGGGCATCAGCTCGCGGTGCACTTCGGTACCGTCGAGTTCCACAGCGAGTTCGCCCCAACAGGGAACGGGGAGACGCCAAGGCCGGGTGAATGTGATATGGCGGTCAGCGCGGCGCAGGCTGTTGCCTTGTTCGCTACGAAGAATGGCAACGCAGCGCGAACGTGTTACCGCGTGACCATGAATATAAAGGACGATCGAGGTGCGCGGGACGTGCATCATGTCGTCAGCGAAGGGGTCGACCGCGGGCTGGAGGAGCTGGAGTTTTGTGATTCCTTCGAACGGGTTGCGCTGGGCCATATCAAGGGTGGCGCCGCCGTCGAGCGAGGTTGTGGGATAACGGATCCACTGTGGAAGCACATGAAGGACGCGCGGGGCTGTCGGAATTGTTCCGGGCGCCTTGCGTGCGTTTTGATCGGATGCGGTGTGGAGAAGCTGGCGGGGATCGTTTAGGAAGCCATAAGGAATCGCGAGCAGGCAGGTTTGGCGCTCGGTGGAAAGTTCGAAGATACCAGCGGCGAAGGGCTGCTTTCGCCAGGCGAAGAGGACTTCCGCAGTCCCAGAACTGCCGAGGCCGTTACCGAACATCGCGGAGACTCGGGGGCGCAGGGGAACGGCATTCTCGACGCCATCCTGAGTGTGTAGCCGGATAGCGATATCGCCGCCGAGGGGCGGGGGCAGGGACGGGCTGGAGCTGCTCATGATGACGCCGAGAGCGACACCCTCTGGCGTGGGTCGCAGTCGCGCGCTGACGTTGAGGCCGGCGTCATTCATTCCGGCGAGCGAGCCGAACTCGATGTATTCCCAACGATGAACCGCTCCTTCGAGCATGGCATTCTGCCTTTGGCTTTATCCACGATGATTATGGTGCATCGGCGTATTTCGGGGAACTCGCCGGAAGGATGACCAGGCGATAATCTCGCTCCGCGGCGCGCCCCCGGCGTGCCGTCGCGCAGACCTGTTTGTCGCAAATTGACCGGGGCCGGGGGGGTGGCGTAGACTACGTCGCTCGCCGTTTTTGAGGATGGCGAAGCTGGAGAGATGTCCGAGCGGCTTAAGGAACACGACTGGAAATCGTGTGTAGATGATGAGTCTACCGAGGGTTCGAATCCCTCTCTCTCCGTGTCAGCGACCGCCCCTGTTTTCCGGCTGTGGGAAAACAGGGGCTTTGCATTTTGGGGTTGTCGCCGGGGGGAGGTGGGTGATTTGCGGCGGTGGGCGGGCGTTATGAAGGCGTGTGCGCCGGCTTGCCGGGATGTGGGCGCAAGATGTGAGGAAGCGGGATGAGCAGATTTTTTGGGCGCGTGGCGCGCGGGAAGTTGTCCGGCATCGGGTGGAGGGTTGGCGCCGGGGCGCTGGCGGTTTTTGGGGCGGCTTCGTGCGGAGAGTTTCGTTCGCAAGGGCAGGGATTGGGGGTTCCGGCGGGGCAATACGCCAATCCGATCATTCGGGGGGACTGGTCGGATCCGGGAATGATCCGGGTGGGCTCGGATTATTACTCGGTGCGGTCGTCGTTTGGCTGGCAGCCGGGGCTTCCCATTGCGCATAGCCGGGACCTTATTCACTGGGAATACATCGGCCACGGCTTTCAGAAGAATGGGAAGCTGCTTCCGGGGGACACGCGCGGGGGCATATGGGGGGTGGAAATGGGTTACGACCCGAACACGCATCAGTTTCTCATTTACGCACCGACGCGCGAGGGGGAAATTGTCGCCTACCATGCGGACAAGCCGGAAGGCCCGTACCAGGTGAAGAGCCTTGGAGCGAATCTGGGGATCGATCCGGGCTTTTTCGCGGACGAGGACGGGCGGCTGTACTTGATCACCAACAAGGCGGTCATCCAGGAGCTCGCGCCCGACGGCCTGTCGATCAAGCGGACGGTGACGGCGCTGGACAAGTCCGGTTTTCGGCTGTTTGAAGGTCCGGACATCTTCAAACATGGCGGTTACTACTACCTGCTGTATTCGGACGGGGGGACGCTGCCGCACGAACCGAGCACGATTTCGGTGCTGCGCGCGAAGTCGCTCGCAGGTCCGTGGGAAGCCGACCCGCACAATCCGGTGATGTTTTCGACAGATAACGGGGCGAAGTTTGAGAATCCGGCGCACGGGACGCTGATCGACACGCCGTCGGGGGAGTGGTACGTCACGTATCACGCTTATGAGCCGGCGTATTACACGCTGGGCCGGCAGTGCCTGATGGAACCGATCGTGTGGACGTCGGACGGGTGGTGGCATCCGGTGCAGGGGAAGGTGCCGTCGGTGGAGGCCAAGGCGCCGGACATGAGGGAGGTGCCGCTGTCTTTTGCGCAGTCGGACGAATTTGACAAGCCGAAGCTGGGTCTGCAGTGGTTTTTCACGTGCGCTCCGGATTTCAGCGGGCGGACGTGGTCGCTGACGGAGAAGCCGGGCGTGCTGCGGATTCACAGCCCGGCGGGGGACCTGGGCTCACTCTCGGCGCTGCCGGGGATTTTTCAACAGAGGTTCATCGACAAATCGTTTTCGATCGAAACGAAGGTGACGTTCGACGCGAGGGAAGGGCGGGAAGCTGCGGGTCTGCATTTGTTTCACGATCCGTTGATGAATGTGTGGCTTGCGTCGAGCGTCGAGGGGGGTGAAAAGCGCATCGTGGTGGGGCGATACAACCTGGGCGTCCGGGAAGATCTCTGGAGCGCGCCCAACCGGATAGGCGACAGGGTGTATCTCAAGATCATGCTGGACGGCCAGGAGAGCGCGACCTTTTATTACAGCGGCGACGGAAAAACGTGGGAGCAACTGGGGGGAGCGGTCTACATCGGGGCGAGCGGGCATCATCTGCGGAACAACGTGCAGGGCGATCCGGATCTCGGGTGGGTCGGGCGTTATAAGGACCGGACGGCGACGCCGGAGCAGATCAACGGGCTTCCGGCGAACCAGCGGCAGGCGAACCGCGGGGGCAACGTGTGGACCGGGGCGACGTTCGGCGTGTTTGCGGTGCAGGACGGCGCGGGCGTTTCGCGGCCGGCGGACTTCGATTTCGTGCGGGTGACGCATGCGGGCGGGTCGCCGGCGGGGCGGTGAAGGTGGCCATCGGGCTCGAGATCAGGGGCGGGGTTTGGCGAGGAAGGATTTGAGGCGGGCGAGGGTGAGCGGGTATTGCAGGATTTCGGCATCTGGGGAGGGCGTATCTTCCTGGATGGGGGCGCCGGGGGTGAGGTAGAGCAGGGGAAGGCGCGTGCCGGCGCGGGTGGCGATGCGTGGCAGCTCGGAGAGTTTTGGCGGGGGGTTGGAGGAGGCGATGATGAGGGCATGGATGTTGGCGAGTTCGTCCGACTGGGGGAGGCGGTCGTGGGTGTGGACGGTGGCGAGGCTGGCGAGCGCGGCTTCGAGGGGATCGAGGGCGGCGAAGCCGGGGTGACGGGTGTACCAGACGACGGCGTCGGTCGGGGGGAGGAGGGGTTTGTTGAGGGCGGCTTCGACGGGGCCGGCGGCGCCGGAGAGCATGCGGGTGAGCATGAGGGATTCGGAGGCGACCTCCTTGAGAGAGAGTGGCTTGGTGGAGATGAGGGCGAGGCGGCAGTCGTTCTGGGAGACGGGGGCGACGAGGCACTGGGGCGAGGGCGCGGCGAGGATGGCATGGGCGAGGAAGTTGGCGATGCAGAGGGAGCGGGCGAGGATGGAGGGGTGGGCGTCGGCGGGAGAGCAGGCGGCGGCCTGGAACTCCTTGATGGGTTTGGAATAGGCGAGGGGGAACTTCATGCGGTCGAAGAGCACTTCGGTAACTTCGGAGTAATGGGCGCCGAAGACCTGGCGGACGAGTTCGGAGGGGGGGACATCGGCCTGGCGTGCGAAATCGACGGCGGCGTTGAATTCGTCGGGGAAGCGCTGGCGGAGGAGGATTTCGGGGAGGTCATGGCAGAGGCCCAACATATAAGGAAGGCCGGCGGGGATGGAGTCGGTCTTGGGGGCGATCCTGGCCATGATGGCGGCGGCGGCGAGGGCATGCTGCCAGCAGCGGAGGAGTTCGATGGTGGGGGGCTTGTTGGGCAGTGAGCTGAGGGTGGGGAAGGAGGCGAGGAGGTCGCGGAGGGCGGGGATGCCGACGGCGATGACGGCATCATCAAGGAGGGCGGTGCGAGACTTGGGTGCGCAGCAGGGGGCGGCGGCGGCGAGCTGAACGACGCGCGCGGCGAGGAGGGGGTCCTGCTTCACGACGGCGGTGATATCGGCGAGGGAGGGTTTGGCGTCGCTGGTGATTTCCTTGAGCTGGGAGACGACCTCGGGCAGGGTTCTGGCGAGGGCGAACTGGGCGGCGGCGTCGAGGGTGGAATCGTGCTGGACAAGGTTGGGAACGCTGAGTTTATCGAGCGTTGCGGCACGGGCGGAGCGGACGGGGATGATGCTTTTCCCGAGGATGCGGTTGATGCGCATGATCATGTCGGGCATGGAGAGGCGTGCTTTGAGGACGTAGCCGGAGAGGTGGTACTTGGAGGCTTCGAGGATGACTTCTTTGGAGACGGAGGTGGTGAGCATGAGGACGGGGAGAGTTTTCCAGCGGGTGGTGGAGCGGAGGGCCTTGAGGAAGGGGATGCCGGCCATGTTGGGCATTTCGTTGTCGAGGATGACGGCGTCGACGGGATGTTTTTCGAGTTGGGCGAGACCGGAATAGCCATCGGCGGCGTCGAGGATGGAGAGTCCTTCGGCGGCGAGGCCCTTGCGGACCATGTCCCTACAAAGGGGGGAATCGTCGACGACGAGAATGGTGGGTGCGTTAGCAGTAGCGCTCATGTGGTTTCCTCGAAGAAACAGCTTCGTAAAAGTGAGGGGGGGAAGTTCATAGGGACAAACCCCCATGGCGAGAGAAAAGCGAAGGGCCGATGGAAGGCTCGCGAAATGCAGATGGGAAAAGCGACATGACGCAAGACGTAGAGAAGCTGGTGGAGAAATGTGCGGCGGCGGCGGTAGCGGCGCAGCCGGGGGAGCTGACGACGCTGGCGCAGCTGCACACGGACTTGCAGGCGATATGCGATCAATGGCGGGAGCGACCGGAGGCGGTGCAGCGGGCGGGTCATGCGGCGGAGCTTGTGGAGAAGGTGGTGATCGGCGAAGTGCCGGACGCGGAAGCGGCGTTGCAACTGGTGAGCGAGCAGATCAGCGAATTGCAGGCGCTTCTGGACGGCAAGGCGGTGGGGACGGGGGAGAAGAAGAGCGATGGGGGCGGTGCGTCCCCGAAAGAGGGTGCGCAGGGCGAGGCGGAGATTCCGGCGGAACGGGTGATCGTGGAAGAGGACGCGCCGCTGGCGCTGGAATTCGTGGGGGAGGCGAACGGGCACCTGGACAATGCGGAAGCAAGTCTGCTGAAACTGGAGGAGGACCCGAACGACCTGGCGGAAGTGAACGCGGTGTTTCGGGCGTTTCATACCATAAAAGGGGTGGCGGGGTTTCTGGAACTCAAGCAGATCGGTGCGCTGGCGCACATCACGGAGACGCTGCTGGACCTGGCGCGCAAGGGGAAGGTGCAGCTTCACGGCGGGCGGCTGGATGTGGTCCTCGAGGCCCGGGATTTGATGAAGCAGCTGGTGGCGGCGGTGGAGACGGCGGCCAAAACCAAGGGCGCCCCGGGGAAGCAGGAGGGGCTGGAGCGTCTCTTGACGCGGCTGGAGGCGGCGGCGAAGGGGCAGGAGGTGGAGGAAAAGCGCGCGACGCCGGAAACGACCGCGGCTGCGGAGACCCCGGCGGCGGCGAGTGCGGCCCCGGCGTCGGGAGCGGCAGCGCAGACGGATGCGACGGTGAAGGTGGCGACGGCGCGGCTGGATGCGCTGATCAACACCGTGGGGGAACTGGTGATCGCGCAGGCGATGGTGGCGCAGGACCTGGGGACGCTGGCATCGGATCAGCGGCTGGCGCGGAACATTTCGCAGTTGAGCAAGATCACGCGGAGCCTGCAGGACCTGAGCATGTCGATGCGGATGGTTCCGATCGCGGGGGTGTTCCAGAAAATGGCGCGGCTGGCGCGGGATGTGTCGCGCAAAGCGGGGAAGGAAGTGGAATTCGTACAGATCGGAAGCGAGACGGAGCTGGACCGGAACGTGGTGGAGGCGGTGAGCGATCCGCTGGTGCACATGGTGCGGAACGCGATCGATCACGGGATGGAATTTCCGGAGGACCGGGTGAAGCTGGGGAAAGCGCGGGAGGGAAAGCTGACGCTGAAGGCGTGCCACCAGGCGGGGAACGTGGTGATCGAGATTTCGGACGATGGCCGCGGGCTGCCGACGGACAAGATTTTGAAGAAGGCGATTGCGGCGGGAGTGGTGAAGGAGGGGCAGGAGCTGAGCGAGCAGGAAGTGTTTCAGTTGATTTTTCATCCGGGCCTTTCGACGGCGGAGAAAGTGACGGACATTTCGGGGCGCGGCGTGGGGATGGACGTGGTGAAGAAGAACGTGGAGGCGCTGCGGGGACGGATCGAGATTTCGTCGACGGCGGGGCAGGGGAGTTTGTTCACGGTGCGGCTGCCGCTGACTTTGGCGGTGATCGACGGCCTGATCGTGAAGGTGGGCCGGGAGCGCTACATCATTCCGATCACGAGTATCGAGCAGAGCATTCGACCGGGGCGGGAGCAATTGTCGACGGTGCAGGGGAAAGGGGAGATGTGCGTGGTGCGGGAGAAGATTCTGCCGATCGTGCGGCTGCACGAGTTGTTCGCCGTGGAGCCGCGGTTTACGGATCCGGCGGCGGCGCTGGTGGTGATCGTGCATGAGGGGACACAGCGGCGGTGCCTGCTGGTGGACGAGCTGGTGGGGCAGCAGCAGGTGGTGATCAAGTCGGTGGGGAGCGAGATGGGGAGCCTTCCGGGGATCGCGGGGTGCGCGATCCTGGGGGATGGCAACGTGAGCCTGATTTTGGATGTGGCGGGAATCATACATTCCGCCTTGCGATGAAAGGACGAGCGATGAGCGCAGCGGCGACAGCGGACAGAGCGGCAGTGGAGGGGCGCGGGGGCAAGTACCTGACCTTTGCGCTGGGCGCGGAGGAGTACGGGCTGGAGATTCTGAAAGTGCGGGAGATCATCGGGTACATGGAGATCACGGCAGTGCCGCACACGCCGGCGCATGTGCGCGGGGTGATCAATCTGCGGGGGCAGGTGATCAGCGTGGTGGACCTGCGGGCGCGGTTCGGCCTTGCGGCGATGGAGCGGACGGACGAGACGTGCATCATCGTGGTGGAGATTTCGTCGGAAGGCCGGCGGATCTGCATGGGCATCATCGTGGACCGGGTGTCGGAAGTGCTGAACATCGCGGCGTCGAACATCGAGGATGCGCCGAGCTTCGGGACGAACATCGATACGAGCTACATCCTGGGGATGGGGAAGGTCGGCGGATCGGTGAAGATCCTGCTGGTGATCGACAAAATTCTGACGACGGAACAAGCGGCGGCGTGTGCCGCGATCGCTTCAGGCGAAGCGGCTTAAACGCATTCAAACGAACCAGGGAAAGACAAAGAACAATTCTTTAGGAGCAAGCATGAACCTGACCATCGGCAAGCGCATCACGCTCGGCTTCGCGTCCATCGTGTTGATCACGGCGGGCCTGGGGGCCTTCACGTTGTACAAGCTGAGCGCCATCTCGGCGAGCGAGGTGAGCCTCGCAAGCGACTCGATGCCGGGATTGAAATCAATCCTGACGATCAGCGCCCAGGAGCGGCTGAACGTGTCCAACGTGCAATTGGCGATGATGCTGACCGACGCGGGGGAAATCGCGAAGCAGGAAGAAGCCGTCAAGGCAGGCGGCGCCGAACTGACCAAGGAGTTCGAGGGCTACGAAGCCACTATCACCACGGCGGAAGATCGGCGGCTGTTTGAAGAGGTGAAGAAGCAGCGGGACGGCTGGTCGGCGGTCAAAGAGAAGATGATGGATCTGGCGCGGCAGAACAAGGACCAGGAGGCGCTGGCGTTGTACAGCAAAGAGGGGAAGGATGTGCTGCGCGCCTACGACCAGGCGATCGACGCGGAGGTCACTTTCAACCAGAACAACGCGGACGCGAGCTGCGCGGCGCTGCAGGGCGCGGTGTCCTCGTCGCGCATGGGCGTGATGGTGGGCATCAGCGCGGCGATCCTGGTGGCGGCGGGCATCGGGCTGCTGACGATCCGGTCGATCAGCAAGGTGCTCAAACGCGTGGCGGATCAGCTTGGCGCGGGCTCGGAGCAGGTGGCGGCGGCCTCATCGCAGGTGTCGTCGGCCAGCCAGTCGCTGGCGCAGGGCGCCAGCGAGCAGGCGGCGAGCCTGGAGGAGACCAGTTCGAGCCTGGAAGAAATCAGCTCGATGACCAAGAAGAACGCCGACACGGCGCATCAGGCGAGCATGCTGTCCTCCGAGGCCAAGTCGGTGTCGGACAAGGGCAACTCGTCGATGTCGAAGATGACCTCGGCGATCAGCAGCATTGAGAAGAGCGCCGCGGAGACCGCGAAGATCATCAGGACGATCGATGAGATCGCCTTCCAGACGAACCTGCTGGCGCTGAATGCGGCGGTGGAAGCGGCGCGGGCGGGCGAAGCGGGCAAGGGCTTCGCGGTGGTGGCCGAGGAAGTTCGGAATTTGGCGATGCGGTCCGCGGAGGCGGCGAAGAACACATCGAGCCTGATCGAAGGATCGGTGCAGAACGCGAAAAATGGCGTGGCGATCGCCGAAGAGGTGGCGCACACGCTGGCGGAGATCACGGCTTCGAGCGAGAAGGTGAACCTGCTGGTGGCGGAGATCGCCGCGGCGAGCCAGGAACAGAGCCAGGGCGTCGGGCAGGTGAATCAGGCCGTGCAGCAGATGGACAAGGTGACGCAGAGCAACGCGGCGGCGGCGGAGGAATCGGCGGCGTCGGCGGAGGAATTGAACAGCCAGAGCGAGCAGTTGCGCGGCGTGGTGGCGGACCTGCTGAAGCTGGTGGACGGGGCGGCGGCCGGAGCGACTTCACCGGTGCGGCAGCCGCGGAAGAAGGTGAACGCCGTGCGTCCATCGGCGACGAAGCCGGCGAAGTCGGCGAAGTCGGCGGCCAAAGAGATTCCGCTGGACGAGCCGGAAGGCGCGCAGGATTTTTCCGACTTCAACGTCGGTGCGGCCTGAGGCGAGGGAACGCTGAAGCGGCGCCGCCGTGGCGACACGGCGGCGCCGTTTTTCCGGCCTATCGCAATTCGTGGTGATGCCTATGAACGCGCAAGCGGACTACATGCTCAGCGAGAGCGACTTCCAGATGGTGCGGGACGTGGTTTACAAGCACTGCGGGATATCGCTGAGCGAAGAGAAGATCATGCTGGTGCGTGCGCGGATCGCCAAGCAGATGCGCAGCGGGGCCTTCCGCTCGACCAAGCAGTATCTGAATCACGTCCTGCAGGACCGGAGCGGCGGGGCGTTCACGGGCTTCATTGACGCGATCAGCACGAACCTGACGAGTTTTTTCCGCGAGGAACAGCACTTCGACTTTTTGCTGCGGACCTTTCTGCCGCCGTTGCTCGAGCGGAAGCGCGAAACGGGCGACGGGCGTCTGCTGGGGTGGAGCGCGGCGTGTTCGAGCGGGGAGGAGCCGTACAGCCTGGCGATCACGGTGCTGGACGCCGTGGAGCGCATGAAGCCGCGAATGGCGTGCGACGTGCGTCTGCTGGCGACGGACATATCGACGGCGATGCTGGCGACGGCGCGGGAAGGGGTGTATCCGTCGGCGCGCGTGGCGTCGGTGCCGTCGCATTACCGGGCGCGCTATTTCCTGCCGATGATCAACGAACTGGGGCAGGAGGTGTACGAGGCGGCGCCGGAGCTGCGGCAGGCGGTGCGTTTCCGCCATTTGAACCTGATGGATCAATGGCCGTTCAAGGGGCCCTTCGATTTCATCCTGTGCCGGAACGTGATGATTTATTTCGACAAGGGGACGCAGCAGCGGCTGGTGGAGCGGTTCTGGAATTGCCTTTCGCCGGGCGGGCTGCTGTTCACCGGACATTCGGAATCGCTGACCGGGATCGTGACGCGGTTTGCGCCGGTGCGGCCGTCGATTTACCAGAAGAACGAAACGTAAGAGGCCTTGTGCAGATAGTTGTGGGCATATCAGACGCCAGGGCGTCGGCGGACGAGCGGGACGAGCTGGTGACGTATTCGCTGGGCTCGTGCATCGCGGTGACGCTGTATGACGCGGAGGCGCGCGTGGGGGGGCTGCTGCACTATCAGTTGCCCAGTTCGCAGGAGGACCCGCAGCGCGCAAAAGAAAGGCCGCTGATGTTCGGCGATACGGGCACGGCGACGCTGATCGAGAAGATGAAGAAGCTCGGTGCGCTGAAGGGGCGGATGCAGGTGAAGATGGCCGGGGCGGCGCAGATGCTCAACGACACCAGCGTGTTCGACATCGGGCGGAGGAACCATGCGGCGATCCGGAAGGTGTTCTGGGAACTGGGCATGTTCATCGACGCGGAGCACGTGGGGGGAAGCAAGCCGCGGACGATGCGATTGAACGTGGCCGATGGCGCCGTGACGGTGAAGTGCGACGCGGAAACCTTCATCCTTTGAGCGAGGCGAGCATGGGAATCTCTCAGAAGGCGTTGCCGACGGTGTTGATCGTGGATGATTCGGCGACCACGCGCGCGGTGATCAGGCGGGTGATCGGCATGACGGAACTGGAGGTGGGGGCGATCCTGGAGGCGTCCGACGGCGGGCAGGGGTTGAAGCGGCTGGAAGAAGGACGGGTGGACGTGGTGCTGGCGGATTTGAACATGCCGGGGATGGACGGCTTTGAGATGATCGCGCGGATGCGGGGAGATGAGCGCTGGCGTTCGGTGCCGGTGATTGTGATCTCGGCGCAGCCGGACCCGCGAAGGATCGAGCAACTGAAACAGCAGGGGGTGGAAGCGTACCTGGCGAAACCGTTCACGGCGGAGAAGCTGCGGGACGTGCTCGTGCCGGCGCTGATTGGGGCGGCGGAGGGGAGCGACACCGGCGAGCAGGAAGCGGAATCGTTCAATCTGTCGCTGGCCGAGGCGCTGGCGTCAGCGCTGGAAATCATGGCTTTCATGAGCCCGGAGCTGGCGAAACCCGGGGAAGCCGATGAGCAGTCGGGGAACTGGCGGGTGGCGCGCGTGGAGTTCAGCGGGCAGGGGACCAGGGGCTCGCTGTCGCTGGCGGCGCCGACGGAGATGGTGGCGGACATGCTGGCGATCGCGGGGCTGTCGGAATCGGGTGCGGCGGAGGATGCCCTGAAGGAGCTGGCGAACGTGACGTGCGGGATGTTCCTGCGCGTGCGTCCGGAGGGCGGCGCGGGGTTCAAAATTTCTCCGCCGCACGTGACATCCCCGACGGAAGCGGGTCTGCGGGAGTTGCGCCGGGGCAGGGACTCGGTGACGCTGCGGGCTGACGGTCGGCTGGTCACGGCGCAGGTGCGGACGGATTCGGCCTTTTACGACACGTGAAGGACAGCAGATGGCCGCAGCGGCTTTCAAAACGCGTGTGTTGATCGTGGACGACTCGGCGGTGGTGCGCCAGTGCCTGACGCGCCAGTTGTCCGGCGATCCATCGATCGAGGTGGTGGGCACGGCGCCGGACCCGTTTGTGGCGCGGGACAAGATCGTGGAATTGAAGCCGGACGTGGTGACGCTGGACATCGAGATGCCGCGGATGGATGGCATCACGTTTCTGCGGAAGCTGATGGCGCATCATCCGCTGCCGGTGATCGTGTTGAGCTCGCTGACCGCGCAGGGGACGGAGACGGCGATCCAGGCGATGGAGGCCGGGGCGGTGGAGGTTTTGTCGAAGCCCACGGCGGCGTATGCGATCGATGAGATGGGCCCGCGGCTGATCAGCAAGGTGAAGCTGGCGGCGCGGGCGCGGGTGGGCCGGGCGAAGCAGGCGTCTCCGGGCGTTGCGGCGCCGCGTCTGAGCATGGCCGCCACGACCGACAAAATTCTGGCGATCGGCGCTTCGACGGGCGGCGTGCAGGCGCTCACGGAAGTGCTGACGGCTTTTCCGAAAAACGCCCCGGGGACGGTGATCGTGCAGCACATGCCGGCGCACTTCACCACCTCGTTCGCCAGCCGGCTCAATGGCATGTGCGAGGTGGAGGTTCGCGAGGCGGCGGATGGGGACAGCGTGGTCGCCGGGCGGGTGCTGATCGCGCCGGGTGGATCGCACACCCTGCTGCGGCGATCGGGGTCGATGTATCACGTGCAGATCAAGGACGGGCCGGAGGTGCATCACCAGAAGCCCAGCGTGGATGTGTTGTTTGATTCGGCGGCGCGTTATGCGGGTGCGAACGCGGTGGGGGCGATATTGACGGGCATGGGCAAGGATGGGGCGACGGGGCTGCTCAAGATGCGGCGCGCGGGGGCGAAGACGATTGCGCAGGACGAAGCGACAAGCATTGTGTACGGAATGCCGATGGAAGCCTTCAAGTGCGGCGCGGCGGAGCAGGTTCTGCCGCTGCAGGAGATAGCGCCGGCGCTGATTCGACTGGCCCACAGGAATTGATTGGAGAGAACCGTGGAAACGATGGTGAAACAGCAGCCGGCGGCGCCGGTCCTGAACGCGGCGTTGATCATGCCGTTCGTGCGGTCCACGCTGGAAGTCTTCACGCAGATGGTGAAGGTGAGCCCGCAGATCGTCAAGCCGATGCTCAAGGAGGACGCGGGTGCGAGCTACGACGTGTCGGGAATCATCGGCTTTTCGGGGGAGATCATCGGGTCGGTGGTGGTGAGCTTCGAGCTGGAAGCGGCGCGGAAGCTGGTGAGCGCCCTGGTGGGAATGGAGGTGGATCCCAGCAGCGCCGATTTCGTGGACGCGGTGGGCGAGCTGGCCAACATGATCGCCGGGAGCGCCAAGAAAGACCTCGGCAAAAAGGCGAGCATCGCCGTGCCGACGGTGATCATCGGAAAAAACCACATGATCGGCCGCCTGAGCGGGGTGCCCTGCGTGCTGATTCCCTGCCACACGGAGGTCGGGGATTTTGCCGTGGAAGTGAACATCAAACCGACGGCGTAAACGGCCGCAACAATCATCGAGAACACGGAACAAGTTGCGTTTTGAACCGGCTTTGATCGAGCCTGAAACAGGAGACATCGTCATGAAGATTTTGCTGGTGGATGATTCGCGGACCATGCGGAACATTCAGAAGAAGGTGCTGGAGGGCCTGGGCGCGGTGGAATTCACCGAAGCCAACGACGGGCTCGAGGCGCTGACGGCGATCGGGAACAACCCGGCGGGTTTCGAGCTGATCCTGATCGACTGGAACATGCCGAACATGGATGGCATCACGCTGGTGGGCCGGATTCGCGCGAGCGACAAGAAGACGCCGCTGATCATGGTGACCACGGAGTCGGAAAAGTCGCGCATCATCGATGCCATCAAGGCGGGCGTGAACAACTACGCGCTCAAGCCCTTCACGCCGGAAGTGCTCATGCAAAAAGTGAAGCAGACGCTGGGCATCGCGGCGTAAAGCCCCGGCGAAGGTGTCGTCAGGGTTTGGCTGTTTTCAGGGAAGTTCGCCCCATGGTTAAGGATCACCACACGCCGGTACTGATCGTCGATGACGACCGGGTGATGCACACCATCCTCAGGAAGATGCTCGAGCCGCTGGGCTATGCGCCGGTGTCGGCGCGAAGCGGGGCGGAGGCGCTGGAGCGGCTCAAGGGCGGCGACATTCACCTGGTGATCACCGACTGGGATATGCCGGAGATGGACGGCCTGGAGCTTTGCCGTGCGATTCGCCGCCAGGATTTGCCGGGATACGTGTACATCATCATGCTGACGGGCCGGGAGGGGACGGAATGCCGGATCGAGGGATTGGATGCCGGCGCGGACGATTTTTTGAGCAAGCCCCTGAAGCCCGGGGAGCTGATGGTGTGCCTGAAGACGGCGCAGCGCATCCTGGCGCTCGAGACGCGGGATGTGGCGCTCTTCGCGCTGGCGAAGCTGGCCGAAAGCCGGGATCAGGAGACCGGGGAACATATCGAGCGCGTGCAGAATTACACCCGGGTGATCGTGAATCACCTGGCGCCCGACGTCAAAGCGCGGCATGGAGTGGACGAACAATACGCGCGGCTGATCTATCAGACCAGCCCGCTGCACGACCTCGGCAAGGTGGCGATACCCGACGCGATCCTGCTGAAGCCCGGGAAGCTGACGCCCGCGGAATATGAAATCATGAAAGCGCACACGGATCTGGGCGCTCAGCCCCTGGATGCCGCCTTGCAGCGCTTTCCCCAGGCGCGGTTCCTGCGAATGGCGCGCGACATCGCGGCCAGCCACCACGAGAAATTTGACGGCACGGGCTATCCGAAGAGCCTGGCCGGGGAACAGATACCGCTGTGCGCCCGCATCGTGGCGCTGGCCGACGTGTACGATGCGCTGACCAGCCGGCGAGTTTATAAAGAGGCCATGTCGCACGAGCAGGCGCGGGGAATCATCGTGCATAACCGGGGCAAGCATTTCGATCCCGATGTGGTCGACGCGTTTCTGGCCGGCGAGATGCAGTTCGGGGAAGTGCACCGGCAGTACAACCGGGAAGACCCCGTGTGGCCGGCGACTTTTCTCGCCGCCAGCGCGGCGGTGGCGGCGGCGGGGGAGTTCGGGCAGGGATGCAAAATCCTCGTGGTCGAAGATGACCCGTTCATGCGCAAGCAGCTCCTGGGATTACTGGCGCGGACGGGCTGCACGGTGCTCTCCGCAACCAACGTGGAGGAAGCGCGCCGTCTGGTCGCCGAGGAATCGCCCAAGCTGGTGATCTCCGATTGGGAAATGCCGGGGGAGGACGGCCTGGATTTCTGCCGGCATCTGCGGCGGCAGCAGACGTTGTCGGCGGTTCATTTCATCATGTTGACGGTGCATTCCGACCAGCAGCTTCTGCTGAGCGCGTACAAGGCCGGCGTGGACGATTTCGTGTCCAAGCCGTTCAACGCGGAGGAATTGCTGGCGCGTGTCCAGGCCGGCCTGCGGCGAACGGCGCTGCACGGGGAGCTGAGCAAAAAGACGCAGGACCTGCGGGCCATCAACATCCAATTGGCCGCGATGAACGCCCGGCTGGATCGTCTGGCGACCACCGACGAGCTCACCGGGCTCTACAACCGGCGACAGGCGATGTTCACGCTCGAGGAGCAGTGGGAACTGGCGCGGCGCACGAACGAGCCGCTGTCGGTGATCCTTGCCGACGTGGACCTTTTCAAGCAGATCAACGACACCCACGGGCATGCGGCGGGGGACATGATGCTGCAGCGGCTGGGGACGGTGCTGCGCGAGCAGGCCGCGGCGGTGGGCGCCGTATGCCGGATCGGCGGCGAGGAGTTCCTGATCATCCTGCCGGGAAAGCGGCTCCCGGAGGCGGCCGCATTGGCGGAGCGATGTCGCGTGGAAGTCGAGCGCCGCGCCGGCGCATCCCGGGAGGATCCCGTGCGCGCGACCATCAGTGCGGGCGTCGCCTCGCGAACGCCGGACATGGCCCAGTTTTCTGACCTGCTTCGCGCCGCGGACCAGGCGCTGTACGCCGCTAAACGCGCGGGACGCAATCGCGTGCACGGCGGAACCGGCGCTGAGCACGCCCAACGGCTGGCGGTGGGATAAAGCGAACGTCGGCGGCGGCAGGGGGAGGCGGGGGGGAGAAGGGTTGGGGAATGAGGGGGGGCGTCAGGCGGCGCGGGCGATCATCGTCATGCGGGTGAGGTCCGCGATATTGATCGCGCCCATTTTCTGCATCAGCTTGGAGCGATGGTTCTCGACGGTCTTGATCGCGATGGCGAGCTGGCCGGCGATCTGCTTGCTGGAAAAGCCTTGTACCAGCAACTCCAGAAGCTCGCGTTCGCGCGCCGTCAGGGTGTCGAGCTTCGCGATGACCGGACGGCGCAGGGACTCGCGGGCGCGCCGACGGGCGTCCTGTTCAAGGGCCTGGTGAACCGTGCGGAGAAGCTCCCCGGGATCGGCGGGCTTTTCGAGGAAATCGACGATCCCCAGCTTCATGGCGCGCACGACCGTGCGCGTCGTTGCGGCGCTGCAAAGAACGATGATCGGAATCGAGGGATATGCGCAGCGGAGACGTTCCAGTAACTCGACGCCATTGGCGCCGGGCGTGTCCATATCGAGAAGCATGCACCCCGCGGGATCATGGCGATGCTGAAGGAGGAAATCGCCGGCGTTGTCGAACGCTTCCTGATGCAGGCCGCCGGATTCCAGCAGGAGAACCTGCATCCGCCGGGCGTCGCAGTCGCCCCCCACGATAAAGACGACGGGTTGAAGGATCATGCGGGTATTTCGTTCCATTTCCAGCGCGGGAGCGTGGGCGTTGCGCCGACGCAGAACCGATCTCCCATGCTTGAGCTATCGGCCAACGGCTATCGGAAGCTCAGCCCCTTTCGGGGGAGCGGTCGGCCAGATCAGACCCCGCTTCCCCGACGCTGTGCGTGTCCGCCGGCGCACTTGACCCAAATGGCCGGGACCGCCAACATGAATGGCGTCGAATGTCCTCGCGCCGTCGCTGGATCGATGCGAGGTTTCCGTTTTCCCCCCCCGTTCGACGTTGGGAATGAGTGCACGCTTGGCAACACGGTCCGGACACCCGCGGCAGTTTTTCATCTCGCTCTATGGCTGGACCTACTGGGGGCCGATCCTGCTCGCCGGGATTCTGGGCGTCGTGACCTGCCTGGTGATTCCCGGAGCGTGGCCGGGCGCCGTCGTGGTGGCCGTGGTGATGCTGGCGTGCCTGGCGTTTTACCGGGATTTTGAGCGGCCGATTCCGCGCGAGGCGGGGATCATGGTCGCACCGGCGGATGGCAAGGTGACCGAGATCGCGCGCGTGGAGCACTACCCGCCGTTCAATGGGCCGGCGCTGAAGGTGTCGATTTTTCTCTCCGTGCTGGATGTGCATGTGAACCGGTCGCCCTGCGATGGGGTCGTCTTGTGGACTCGCTATGAGGAAGGGCTCTTCCTGGACGCCCGGCACCCCGACTGCACCAACAAGAACCAGAGCCACACGCTCTGCCTGGCCGATGACGCCGGCGCGCCGGTCGCGGTGGTCAAGCAGATCGTGGGGGCGATCGCGCGGCGCATCATCGCGCCGGTGACGGTCGGCGAACGGCTGGCGCGCGGGCAGCGATTCGGGATGATCGCCTTCGGCTCGCGCACGGAGCTCTACGTGCCGGAGGGAGACGCGGAGGGCTGGAGCGCCGCCGTGGCGCTCAACACGCACGTGAAAGGCGGCCGGGATGTGCTGCTGAGGCGCGCATCGCCCGCGGAAAAATAGGCGGTCGAAAAGCGAAAAAAACCTTGGGCGGTCGTGGGACCGGCGGGTATACTGCGCTGCTGGATTTGTCAGTCGTTTTGGGAGGTGGGCCATGAGCGATCCCACGGTGGAACCGAAGCGGGAGGCGGGGGCGGGCGACGACGCGGTGATTGCGGTGGTCGAAGAGGCCCCGCCCAAGCGCCAGACGGAAAAGTCGCGGAAGGTCCAGAAGAAGGACAAGCCCCAGCGGCAGCCGAACTACCACGTGATCATCTGGAACGATGAAGAGCACACCTATCAGTATGTGATCGAGCTGCTGATGAAGCTTTTCGCGCATTCTTTTGAGACGGCGGCGGAGATCACCTACGAGGTGGATCACGTGGGCCGGGGCATCGCGTACACCTGCCACATGGAACTGGCGGAGTTGAAGCGCGACCAGATTCATGCGTACGGGGCGGACTGGCGGATGGAAACGTCGAAAGGGCCGATCCGGGCGACGATCGAGGAAGCGCCGGAGTAGCGAATGGCGCGGCAAAAACGCTAAAACGTTGGCAGATGGAGGGTTGGGTGCGGAAAATTCGTTATTGTGAACCGATAGGCAGCCGCGGGCACGGGCGGAAGTTGGCGGCGGCCGGGTGGGCGGCGTAGGATAACTTGCCCTTGGACGGTTCGGCGTCAAGCCAACTGGTCCCCGCGGTGGGGCAATTCCGATGAAGAACCTGGCCTCTCCGCACTCCCGCTGCCTGTGGCGGGCAGGGCCGGCGTCGCCGGATCGCTTCGCCGGATTTTTTGGAGACATGCGACGTGGCTACGAGCAACCCCCCACCCCCCCCCTCCCCCGGCTCCCCCGCCTCCCACTCTTCTGCCCCGGCGGGCGCCAACCTCCATCCGCTGGACGTGATCAACGCGGGGAACCTGGAACTCATTGACGCCCTTTACGCCGACTACCTCCGCGACCGCGCTTCGGTCGATCCGCAGTGGGCCTATTTTTTCGGCGGCTTCGAGCTCGCCTCCCGCGCCGGGGCGGCTGTCGCGGCGCCCGCCGGCGCACCGCCCGCCTCCCCCCCCGTCGGCGCAGATGCCGCCGAACTGCAAAAACGCCCCGGCCAATTCATGCAGATTGCCGATCTGGTGCACTCCTATCGCGAGATGGGCCACCTGATCGCCAATCTGGATCCCCTCGGCCACAACATGTCGCATCATCCGCTGCTGGAGCTCTCCGAGTTCCACATCGATGATTCCGACCTTGACCGCGTCGTCACCGCCACGGGCTTTAAATCCGGCGACGGCGGGGGGCTTCGGGCGCCCGTCGGCGAAATCGTGCGGCAGCTCAAGGAAACCTACTGCGGCACCTTTGCCGTGGAATTCATGGACATCCGCGATTCCGAGCAGCGCGCCTGGCTCATCGAGAACATGGAGCGCAACCTCAACAAGCCCCAGCTCGATAACGCCTATCGCCGCTTCATCATGGAGCGGCTGACGGCCGCGGAGGGATTCGAAACCTACCTGCAATTCAAATTCCCCAGCGTCAAACGATTCTCCAACGAGGGCGGCGATTCACTCATCCCCCTCATGGACGCCCTCATCGAAACCGGCGCCGACCTGGGCATGGACGAAATGGTCATCGGCATGGCCCATCGCGGCCGGCTCAACGTGCTCACGCACATCCTCCAGAAACCTTATGAAGTCATCATGTCCGAAGTCCTCGGCCGGCCCGCCTTCAAGTCCGCCGGCGACGGAGACGTCAAATACCACCTCGGCTATGCCACCGATTTCTCCACCCGCAACGGCCAGCGCGTGCATCTGTCGCTGGCGGCAAACCCCTCGCATCTCGAACTCATCAACCCCATCGTCGAAGGCATCGTGCGGGCCAAGCAGAACCGCAAGGGCGACAACGACCGCCGCCGCACCATTCCGGTCCTCATGCACGGCGACGCTTCTTTCACCGGCCAGGGCATCGTCGCCGAGACCCTCTTTCTCTCGGAACTCGAGGCCTATCGCACCGGCGGCACGGTGCACATCATCATCAATAACCAGATCGGCTTTACGACCAATCCCTCCGATGCGCGCTTCACCCGCTATCCCACCGACATCGCCAAGGCCATTCAGGCGCCGGTGTTCCACGTCAACGGCGACGACCCGGAGGCGGTCGTGCACGCCGGCCGGTTAGCGATGGCCTTCCGCGAAAAATTCCAGGCGGACGTGATCATCGACCTGGTCTGCTACCGCCGGCGCGGGCACAACGAGACGGATGACGCCTCCGTGACCCAGCCGGTCATGGCCCGGGAGATCGCCGCACATCCGACCGTGCGCGACATCTACGCCAGGCGGCTGGAGGCCATGGGCGTGCTGACCGCCGGCGACGTGACCGCCATGAGCGAGGCCGTGCGCGGCAAGGTGGAAAAAGCCCTGGAAGTCGCGCAGGCGAACAAGCCCTCGGAAACGCCCGCTCCGATTCACGGGCCCTGGGCGAATTTCCTCAAGCTGCCGCGCGGCAACGATTGGAGCTTCAACACCGGCGTGGACAAAAAGACGCTCAAGGAAATCGCCGCCGCCCTGACGCAGGTGCCTCAGGGGTTCACGCAGCACAAGACCGTCGCCCGCATGATGGAAAACCGGCTGAAGGCGGTGACGGAGGAAAAGGGCATCGACTGGGGCTGCGGAGAGATGCTCGCCTTCGGATCGCTGGTGAAGGAGGGATCGTGGGTGCGGCTGGCGGGACAGGATGTGTCGCGCGGGACCTTCTCGCATCGCAATGCGGTGTGGTTCGACAACCAGACCGGCCGGCCCTATGTGCCGCTCGCGGAGTCCGGTCTGGGCGCGACCGGCGGGCGGTTCCTGGTGGTCAACTCGATGCTTTCGGAATTCGCGGTCGTCGGGTTCGAATACGGCTTCGCCTCGGCCGACCCCCAGGCGCTGGTGATGTGGGAGGCGCAGTTCGGCGACTTCGTGAACATGTGCCAGCCGATCATCGATCAGTTCATCAGCTCCAGCGAATCGAAATGGACCAAGTACAACGGCCTGGTGATGATGCTGCCGCACGGCTATGAAGGCCAGGGCCCGGAGCACTCCCACGCCCGCCTCGAACGCTTCCTGCAACTGTGCGCCGAAGACAACATGCAGGTCTGCTATCCCACCACCCCGGCGCAGTTGTTCCACATGCTGCGCCGGCAGGTCAAGCGGCCCTATCGCCGGCCGCTGATCGTCATGTCTCCCAAGAGCATGCTGCGCAACCCGCTGTGCGTCTCCACGCTCGACGAGTTCGCCTCCAGCGCCGGATTCCAGGACTGGATCGACGAAATCGACGGCATCGAAAAGTCCAAAGTTCGCCGCGTGCTGATCTGCTCCGGCAAGGTCTATTACGACCTGCTCGACGAACGGCGGAAGCGCGGCATCACGGATGTGGCGATCATCCGCCTCGAACAGATTTATCCCTTCAATGCCGAACGCCTCACCGACATCTCGCGCGCTTACCCGCGCGATGTCGAGATCGCCTGGGTGCAGGAAGAACCTCGCAACAACGGCGTTTATCCCTTCATCGGCGCCAAGCTGCACTATCACTGGATCGGCATGAAAAAACTCTATTACATCGGCCGCAAGCCTTCCGCCTCGCCCGCCGCCGGCAGCCACGAACAGCACGTCCACGAGCAGAAGGACATCATCACCCGGGCGCTGGGCGCGTCGCTGGCCCCGCGCGACGTGCGCGAGGGGCGTCCCTTCGACCAGAAAGCCGACGGCCAGCCGGCCAAAGGGGCGACCGTTTCCAACGTCGAAGTCGCCGTCTCCAAGGAAGGCAAATAACCCCGCCGCCGCTGCCGCCTCGATCCTGATTTCTGATTCTTGATTCCCAAGGAAGTTCCATGCCTCTGATCCCGGTCACCGTGCCCCCCCTCGGCGAATCCGTGAGCGAAGCCACCATCGCCCGCTGGGCCAAATCCGACGGCGAATACGTTACCGCGAGTGACGTGCTGGTCGAGCTGGAAACGGATAAGGCCAACATGGAGCTTCCCTCGCCGGGCGCAGGCGTGCTGAAGACCTCCCGCAAGAAGGGCGACGCGGTGGCCGTCGGCGACACCATCGCGCAGATCGACACCGAAGCCAAAGCCGCCGCTGCGGCCCCCACAGGCGGCGCCGGCGGCGGCGCGCCTGCCAAAGCCCAGGCCGCTCCCGCCGCCTCCGGAAACCTCGTCGATCTCAAGAAATTCCCCGCGGACGACCTGTCGCCGGCCGTGCGGGCGCTGGTGCTGGAAAACAAACTCACCAGCGCCCAGATTCCCGCCACCGGTCCCGGCGGTCGCCTGACCAAGGAAGACGTGCTGGCGTTTCTGGAAAAGGGCGGGTCCGGCGCACCGGCGACCGCCGATTCCGCCGCCGCCGCCAACTCCGCACGCCAGCAGTCGCCCAACGGATTCCTCTCCTCGCCCGGCACCACCAACGTCCCCAATCGCCCCGGCAAAGCGGAAGCGCCCGCATCGCTCGGCCAGCCCACCCGCGCGCTGGCCGCCGATGAAGAACGCGAAGAGATGCCCAAGCTCCGCCAGACCATCGCCCGCCGCCTCGTCGAAGCCCAGCACGCCACCGCCTCCCTCACCACGTTCAACGAAGTCGATATGTCCGCCGTCATGGGCCTCCGCGAACGCTACAAGGAAGGCTTTGAAAAATCCCACGGCATCGGGCTGGGCTTCATGTCCTTCTTCGCCAAGGCCGTCATCTACGCCCTCAAGCATGTGCCGCAGGTGAATTACTCGATCGACGGAAACACCCTGATCAAGCGCAAGGCGGTGCACCTGGGCATCGCCGTCTCCACCGAGAAAGGCCTCATGGTGCCGGTGCTCAAAAATGCCCAGAGCATGTCCATGGCCCAGATCGAATCGGAAATCAAACGCCTCGCCATCAAGGCCCGCGATGGCAAAATCACCGTCGATGACATGACCGGCGGCACCTTCACCGTCACCAACGGCGGCGTCTTCGGCTCGCTGCTCTCGACGCCCATCCTCAACCCGCCGCAGTCCGGAATCCTGGGCATGCACAAAATCGAAAAACGCGCTGTGGTGGTGACGGAAGCCGGCAAGGACGCCATCGTCGTCCGGCCGATGATGTATCTCGCGCTCACCTACGACCACCGCCTCGTCGATGGCAAACAGAGCGTGACATTCCTGGTGAAGGTCAAGGAAGCGCTCGAAGAGCCGGCGCGCATGCTGCTGGAGGTCTAAGCCGGGAGTGCTTGGTGGAACAGGCGTCGCCATCGCCGGCGGATGCGCAGGGGAGCGATGGCCGGAGCCGCCGCGCGGAGCGGGCCGCGCGGGCCGAGCGCTGGGCGGCGCGGGCGGCCGTCCTCCTGTTCTCCGCCCTCTCGCTGGCGCCCGTGTGGGGGCTCAAATACCTGCCCATCCAGGATTATCCGCAGAATCTGTTTCAGGCGTCGCTCGTCTGCGATGCCCTCGACGGCAAGTCCACAGGGCCTTTTTACGAAGTCCACCTGCACGCCACCTACAGCGCCTTCTTCCTGCTGGTCTGGCTGTTTCATTTCGCCATCTCCGTCTGGCATGCCGGCAAAGCCGCCGTGTCGGTCTATTTCCTCCTGACCGCGGCCGCGGCGTGGCGGCTACTGCATGCCGGCGAACGTGACGGCCGGCCTGCCTGGGGAGCCCTGCTGCTCTTCCCCATCGCCTTCAATGCCGTCTATTTCCTGGGCTTTTTTCACTTCCTCTACGCCATGCCGCTCCTGCTGATGGCGCTGCTCGATCTGCGCCGCGCCGCCTCCACCGGCTGGTCCGTCCCCCGCGCCGCCCTCCAACTGCTTTACCTCCTGCTCCTGCTCATGATCCACGCCTTCGTCCTGGCGCTCTACGCGCTCATCGCCGCGGTCTGGCTCCTCGACGCACGCTTGCGCCGCCAACCCCGCGCCCGCTTCGGCCTGTGGCCCGGACTGCTGCTGGCGCTGGGCATCGTCGCGCTGGGCGCAGCCATCGACGCCGGCAGCGCCGCCGCGGGCCTCGCCCACCTCAACGCCTCCGACTTCGCCTCCCCATCCCGCAGCCTCGAATTCCTCCTCACCCTCTTCACCGGCCTCAATGGCCCGCTGCATCCCGATGTCCCGAGCCTCCTCGCCTGGCTGGCGATCGTGGCATTCTTCGCCGCCATCGCCTGGACCGGCCGCCGCGCCGCGCCCGGATCGCTCCTCCTGCCGGCGCTCTGGGCCTGCGCCGCGCTGACGCTGGCGACCTTCGCGATGCCCTTTCGCATCGGCTCCGCCTCTTACCTCAATGTGCGCATCGCCGCGGCGCTCTATCTGATGCTCGCCGTCGCCGCCGCCGGCCTCACCGTCCCGCGCCGCGCCATCCTCCCTCTCCTGCTGCTCTGCCTCGCCGCCGGCGCCGCCAATTTCCGCACCCAGCTCGCCATCAGCCGCGAAACCGCCGCCATCGATCCCGTCATCGCCGCCGTGCCGCCGGGCGCCCCGCTGCTCCCGCTGCTCTTCGATCCCGCTTCGCCCCACGCCGATCCCTTCTTCTTCACCCCGCACCTCCACGATCACTTCTACATCCACCTGGAAAAAGGCGGCGCCAGCCCCTACCTCCTCGAAGGCCCTCGCGAACAGCGCGCCCCGCTCTCCCTCATCCCCGGCACGCTTCCGCCCGCGCCGCCCGACATCTACCGCCCCTTCGATTTCCGCCGCGAACTCCACGCCGGCTTCCGCTACTTCCTCGTCCGCGGCGGCACGCCCAGCCTCCACCGCTACATGCAGACGTTCGCCCGCCCGCTCATCGCCTCCGGCCCATGGACGCTCTACGAACGCACCGCCGCGCCTTCATCCGACCCCTGACGCCGCCTCGTCTCCGCATAGCCGCTTTTTTCTTTCCCCGCGCTCCTCCTTGTCGTACGCTGGAACCGTTTCCCGGAGCGCGGATTTCTCCATGCCCACCTACACCGTCAAACAAGGCGACCACCTCTCCTCCATCGCCCACGATGCGGGTTTCTCCGGCATCGACACCATCTGGAACCATCCCAACAACGCCGACCTCAAAACCCGCCGCAAAAATCCCAACGTCCTTTTCCCCGGCGATTCCCTCTTCATCCCCGATCACCAGGACAAATCCGTCCCCGGCGCCACCAGACGCCGCCACCGCTTCCGCGTCAAACGCCCCAAACTCGCCCTGCGCATCGTGCTCGAAGACAACGACGAAACCCCTCTGGCCAACCTGACCTGCACGCTCGAGGTCGACAACGACAGCCACAGCCTCACCACCTCCGCCGCCGGCCTCATCGAACAGAAAATCGAGCCCGACGACAAGCAGGCCCGCCTCCTTTTCCCCGATCCCGATCTCCCCTTCCAGCGCGAAATCCCCATCAAGATCGGCAACCTCGATCCCATCGATACCCCCTCCGGCCAGGTCGCCCGGCTCACCAACCTCGGCTACTTTCTCGGCGATCCCGACAAGCCCGACAAAATGGATGTCCGCTCCGCCGTCGAAGAATTCCAGTGCAACCACACTCTCCCCGTCGACGGAAAATGCGGCCCCGCCACCCAGGCCAAACTCAAGGAAATCCACGGCTGCTGATTCCGCCGACCCACGTCCCCGCCCAAAGCCCGCCCCCTCACGTCGTCGGGCTGCCCAGAATGCGCTGGTACTGGTCCTCCAATCCCGTCGGCCCGATCTGCATGTGCATGTGGTTCGTGTGCGCCTTGCCGTTGCCGCCGTCCGCATCGGGATTCAAAATAAATGACCCGTTGCCGATCTGCGTGCGCGACAAGGGCGTGCTCGGCGGCGAACCGCTCTGGCTGTACCCCGCCCCGCGCTGAAACCCGCGCTCCACATATTGATCCACCGCGAAATCGTACACCGCCGTGAAAATGCGGATCCCCATCCTTTCATTGAACGTGCTGGGCGCGGGAACGCCCTGCGATTCCAGCCGGAAAAAAGTCTTGTCGGTCGCCGAAAAGAAAAAGATGCCCCCCTCATGCTGCCCCGCCGGTTTGCCCGCCTGATCGATGATCGGCTTCATGCCCCAGTCCTGCAGCACGCGTATGTCATAGTCCACCTCCGGCTGCCCCGCCTCCAGCCTCGTCCGGCCGCGCACCCCCGAAAAATCGATCGCCCGACCCGTGTTGTGGCAATCCGTGCACGGACCGGCGCCCGCCCCGATCCCCGCATGCAGCATCTGCGTCACCCCAAACCGCCCCACCAGCATCTCCAGCAGCTTGTACAGCCCCACCAGATTCCTGAAGTCCAGGTTCAGGCACACCTGCGACCGCGGATCCGTCCGCGTGTCCACCAGGTTGTTCAGCACCACCTCCGGCTCATTGGCCAAATCCTTCAATTTCACCACCGACGATATCCCGATCCGCTCCGGCCCCATGAAATCCTTGTCCGGCGAAAATACCTGCTTCCGCACCACCACCTGCTTCCCGTCCTTTTCCACCGTCTCCTTCTGAATCTCCCAGAACGGCCACTTCCGCTCCAGGCCCGGCGACGTGAATTCCAGCCCCGCGTTGTTCTTGCAGCGAAACGCCGTGATCGGGCCCGCCAGCGTGATGTCCCCCCGGCACGACAGAAAGCAGGCGACCTTCCGCCCCTCCGCGATCGTCAGCTCGCGCGCCGGCTTGCCGCGCAGCTCATGCGGCGTCACCGTCGTCACCACCTTGCGACCGCCCTCATTGCTCTCCGTCATGAACCGCCCGCAGCACGACACCGGCGCCGCCGGCAGCTTCGCCACGTTGCCCTCTTCGCCCGCCATTCACGACCTCCGAATCTTCGCCGGCGGCTGCAACTCGTCGTGCCGCGTCACCACCTTCTTTTTCACCCCGCCTGACGCCCCATCCCCACCGCTCGAACCGTCGCTCCGATCCGTCGTCGATCCCGCCGCCAGGTCCCGCCGGAACATCTCCAACCGCACCGCCGGCGACAAATCAAAGTGATAACCCAAATTGTTCAGCCGCCGCTGTATCGCATCCTCATTCCCCTCCGTCTCCACCGGCACTTCCAGAAAAATCGTCGCCTCGAAATCGAAATCCTTGTCCGCATCCACCGCCCCCGGCGCAGCCTTCGCCGGCGGCTTCACCACGTCCCGATCGATCAGCTCCGGCGGAACACCCGCCGCCAGCACGTCCAGCAGCGGCTGCTCCGGCGCCTTCCGCCGGCTCCACCGCACCAGGCACCGGTTCGGCAGCTCGATATCCAGCAGCGTGATGTCCCCGTTCCCATCCGCCTGCCCCCGCTGCTCACGCCGCCCCACCTGCGCGAAAAAATCCACCCCCGCCATCGCCCGGCCGTCCAGATCGAACAGCCTCACCTGAATCGCCTCCACGCCCCCCTCGCACGGCGAATCCGTCAGCAGCCGCTGGTAAAACCGGCACGCAAACGTGTCCTCCGTCTCGCTGAATTTCCGCCGCTCCTCACCGCTCGTCCGCCGCTTCTCGCCATCCGACCAGAACCGCTTCCGGCACCCCGCCGTGTCCTCCTTCGCCCGCGGGCACGGCCACTTCTCCACCTTCACCTTCGCGCAATACCGAAACAGCAGCACCATCACCCGCCGATTGGGCGCGTTCAGCCCATCCCGCGCCGCATGATCGCCCGACTTGTCAAACTTCCGGTTCTCCTCCGCCATCAGCAGGAAAATCGGGTTGAACTCTCCGCATCCCTGGAAATCCACCTTCCCCCCGCCGTCCGCGTTGCGCCCCAGGAACCCCTCCTTCGCATCGATCGAAAACGCCTGCCCCTTGTCGTTCACGCACAAAAAATCCATGTACGCCTTGAACAGCGCCTTGCGCGTCGCCGGACCAAGGCTCCCATCCTGGCTCAATCCCTGCGACGCCTGGAAACGCTTGAGCGCCTCGCGCGTCTTCGGCCCGTCCTTGCCGTCCACCTCCAGCGGCTGCGCATCCGGCGGCGCCAGTGCGTTGAGCATGATCTGCTCGCTGCGCACGCCCCACGAATCCCCCGCCACCGCCCGGGCGAATTTCCCCGTGTTCTCGTACAAATCCTCCCACACCTCCGTCCGCCGCGACAGCATCCCGTAAATCGCCGCCGCCCGCCGCCCCGACAGCGCCTTGTTGAATTCATCCTCCCCCACCGGATCCGCATGCCCGAACACCGCCGCCCGCGGAACCTTCGCCTGCTGCTGCGGCGCCGGACCGATCACCGTGTGATCGTCGATCAGCTTCGCCAGCAGCGGCATCTCGTCGCGCACCTCCGGCAGCACCACCGACGAGCCAAAATCAAACCGGATGTCCTCCAGCTTGAAACACGCTATCGGAAAAATCCCCGGCACGATCGTGTTGCTCTGCGTCTCCGTCGCCGGCCCCACCAGCACCCGCAGCGACCGCCGCCCATGACGCCCCGCCACCGCGCCGCCGGTCACATCCGCCAGCACCGCGCCGCCATCCCCCGGACCGCTCCGCCCATTGCTCCCTGTCGCATCGCCGCCCATCGCACCCGCCCGTCAGACATCCATGGATCGAAAGAACTATACCCCCGCCTACCCCGCCCCGCCTATCCCCGCCCCCCCCCTCTCCCGCCCCCGCTCCGCCCTCCCCCAAAACGGCCCCCGCGCCAGCTCCCGCGCCCGCTTGACCCGCCACGCCGACGTGTGCTACTGTGGTATTCCCACGGGGATATAGCTCAGTTGGGAGAGCGTCTCGATGGCATCGAGAAGGTCAGGGGTTCGAGCCCCCTTATCTCCACTCCTCGTAAAACCGCCGCAGCCATGAGGTTGCGGCGGTTTCGTTTCGCCCCTCCCTCACCCCCTCTCCGACCCGCCCACCTCCCGCACCATTTTCACATGCGGACCCGCCGTGGGAATCTCAAACACCGCCGACATCACAACCCACCCATGCGCCTCATAAAACCCCGCCGCCGGCGTCCGCGCGTTGCACCACATCCTGCCCACGCCCGTCCCGCGCACAAACGCTTCCGCCGCCCGCAGCAGCGCCCGACCCACCCCGCGATGCTGCTCCTCCGCCGCCACCGCCATCCCACGCAACTGATACGCCGGCCGCCCCTCCCACGCATTCTCATGCAATGTCACGCATCCGACGATCCGCCCCGCCTCATCCACCGCCGCCCAGTGCCGCGAACTCCCCGCCTCATCCCCCGCAAATCGCGCCGTCTCCACCGGCAGCCCCGCGCGCAGCACCGCATGCCGCAGCGGCACGATCCGCTCCGCCCCCGTCATCTCCACGCGCACATCCATCGGCTCAGCCATGTCTCGTATGTCCCACCGTGGCTTTCACAACAGCCGCCCGCTATTCTGACGCCATGTCTCACCGTTATCCATCCCTCGCCGCCGCCCTCCTCGCGATCCTCCTTCCCTTCCCCGCCCTCGCCGCCGACGACGCCCCTTCCATCGTCAAACGCCCCGATTCCTTCTTCACCTCCGACGCCGGCCGACACGATGTCGACAACCTCCTCACCTGGCAGGGCGTCGGCCCCGGCAACGTCATGGCCTGGCCCAAAGCCTACCCGCTCACCAAGTCCCGCCAGGAAGATGCCTCCCGTAAACTCGAATGGGACGGCATCGCCACCATCGACAACGGCGCCACCTACTCCGAACTCCGCATCCTCGCCCGCGCCATCACATTAAATGCTTCCACCGACGATCCCGATGGCACCCGCGCCGCCCAACTGAAACGCTGGACCGACGCCTTCTACAAAGGCCTCGACGCAGTCCTCGACGCCCAATATCCCAACGGCGGCTGGCCCCAGCGCTTCCCCCCCGACGCGCCCAATCAAATGCCCTACGCCAAACACATCACCTTCAACGACAACGCCATGACCCGCCTGATGGTGGAACTCCAGGCCATCGCCACCCAGAGCGCCCCCTACGCTTTCGTCGACGACGCCCACCGCCAGCGCGCCGCCAAAGCCTTCGACAAAGGCATCGAATGCATCCTCAACTGCCAGATCACCCTCAACGGCAAACTCACCGGCTGGTGCGCCCAGCACGATGAAGTCACCCTCAAACCCGCCGGCGGCCGCGCGTACGAGCTGCCCTCCATCAGCGGCCAGGAAGGCGCCGAGATCGCCCTGCTGCTGATGGATCAACCGCATCCATCGGCGCGCATGAAAGCCGCCATCGACGCCGCCGCCGCCTGGTTCGATTCCGCCAAAATCACCGACAAGCAATCCCTCTCCATCACCGCTCCCGACGGCAAAAAAGACCGCATCCTCGCCGACGCCCCCGGCCACACCATCTGGGCCCGCTTCTACGATCTCCAAACCGGCCAACCCCTCTTCGCAGGCCGCGACGGCCAACCCAAAACCGCCATGGCCGACGTCGAACGCGAACGCCGAACCGGCTACTCCTGGTACGGCAACTGGGGCGAAAAAGTCGCCAAAGCCTACGCCAAATGGAAAAAACGCGAAGGCTGAATCCCTCACGGCCGCGCCGCCTGCGCGACCCGGTACACGTGCACGTCCCCTGCCTTGAAGTCATCCGCCCACGCCCCGTCCTTCATCTCCACCGCCCGCCCGTCCATATCCGACAGCTTCGTAGCCGGCCCCACGCCGCCCACCCGAAACGTCGCCCGCATCTCCTCGCCGCCGCCGTTCACCGCGAAGACATACACGTCCGGCCCCATCTTCTTCGCTAGCGCCGAAATTCCCTCCGCCGCCTCACCCACGCGCTTCCCATCCGGCCCCGCCGTCTCCACGCTCACCGCCGCCGCCTCCCCGCGCACCAGCACCTCGCCACACCGCTCGATCCGCGCATTGATCCTCTCCACCGCCGCGCACATCTCCTTGTCCTCCAGCAGCCCCGCCTCCACGAACCGCGGCTTGAACTGATGCGCGAAATACACCAGCCCCGTCGCTCCATGCGTGATCGCCAGCCACGCCTCCGTCTCCACTTGCTCCGGCGTCGGCTTGCGCTCCGCATTCGAAATGTGCGTGCATTCCAGGCACGCCCAAACCGGCTTCTGATGCCCCGTCCATTCCACCAGCCGCTCCACGCCCTTGCCCACCAATTCCAACTTCCCCGTCACCGCCGCATCCGTCGATACCACCGGATAAATGTCGAACGACACAATATCCCCGCCCTTCACATACTCCGGATAATCCTCCGGCTTGTTCGTCCGCACGCCGCGCCCATACCACCCATCCCACGCTACCCCCTGACCCAGGTTCAACAGCACCGGCCGCGACGGATCCGCCTCCTTCATCCGCCGATACTCCGTCTCCACCTCCGCGGGCGTGATCGGCGGCCCATACCCCTTCCCTCCCGCCGACGCCTGCGCATTGTCCGGCTCATCCCCCTGCATCCATCCCACGATCTCTTCCTTCCACCGTGGCTTGAGCCCCTCCGCATTCTGTTCGCAAATTACCGGCATCCCCGCCTTCTGCGACGCCTCCAACTGCTCCGCTGTCGGCCCCTGCCACAACCCCACATACACGTTGATCCCCAGCGCCTTGTACTTCTCCGCATTCGCCGGGCTCTGCAACCACACCCCGATCGGAAACACCGGCATCCCCCGCGCCGCGCCCGCCTGCGTCGCAGAATTTCCTCCAGCACCCAGCGCCACAACCGCCCCCGCCATAACCCCCGCGCCCGCCAGCCACCGCATCCACCGCTGAGCCGCCATCTACCAACCTCCGTCATCGGGCCAACTCCGCCTATCATATATCCCTCGCCTGCAGCCAGGCGCCTTCCCATGTCCTTCGGAGATCAACGCCCATGACCGCCTCCTCCCGACGCTGCGGCGCCATCCCCACCGACGCCGGCATCCGCTGGCGCGTCTGGGCCCCCTTCGCCAAGCGCCTCCAGCTCCTCCTCGTCGCCCACGACGACCACCCCCGCGAATACGACATGCTCCCCGAGCCCGACGGCTTCTTCCACCTCGAACTCCCCAACATTCCCGATGGCCAACGCTACTACTTCCGCCTCAGCGATCGCGGCGGCGAACTCCGCGCCGATCCCTGCTCCCTCTTCCAGCCCGACAACATCCCCGGTCCCTCCGCCGTCGTCCGCACCGACCGCTTCTCCTGGACCGACCACGCCTGGCGCGGCATCCCGCAATCCGACCTCGCCCTCTATGAACTCCATGTCGGCACGTTCACCCCCGAAGGCACCTTCGACGCCATCATCCCGCGACTCCCCGCGCTGCGCGATCTCGGCATCACCGCCATCGAAATCATGCCCGTCGGCCAGTTCCCCGGCGGCCGCAACTGGGGCTACGACGGCGTCCTGCCCTACGCCACCCAGAACACCTACGGCGGCCCCGCCGGACTCGCACGCCTCGTCGATGCCGCCCACGCCGCAGGTCTCGCCGTACTCCTCGACGTCGTCTACAACCACTTCGGTCCCGAGCACAATTACCTGTCCGAGTTCGGCCCTTATCTCCACGATTGCTACCGCACGCCCTGGGGCCAGGCCGTCAATTACGACGGCCGCGATTCCGACCCCGTGCGCGATTACGTCCTGGACAACGCCCGCATGTGGCTCTCCGAATTCCATCTCGACGGCCTGCGCCTCGACGCCGTCCACGCCATCTACGACCTGGGCGCCCATCACATCCTGCGCGCCCTTCAGGAAGTCGCCGACGACGTCGCCGCCGCCGCCGGCCGCCAGATCCACCTCATTGCCGAAAGCGATCTCAACGATCCGCGCATCGTCCAATCCCCCGATCGCGGCGGCCACGGTCTCGCCGCCCAATGGGCCGACGATTTCCATCACGCCATTCACGCCCTGCTCGCCGGGGAACGCCGCGGCTACTACAGCGACTTCGGCGAACCCCGCCAGCTCGCCCGCGCCCTCGAAACCCCCTTCCTCCACGAATGGACCTACAGCCGCCACCGCCGACGCAAGCACGGCGCTCCCGCCGCCGGTCTGCCGCCGGAGCGTTTCGTCGCCTGCATCCAGAACCACGATCAGGTCGGCAATCGCGCCTTGGGCGAACGCCTCACTGAACTTCTGTCCGACTGGCGCAAATCCCGCCTCGCCGCCGCCCTCCTCCTGCTCTCGCCCTACCTCCCGCTGCTCTTCATGGGCGAAGAATACGGCGAACCCCACCGCTTCCCCTTCTTCTGCTCCTTCTGCGGCGACGACCTGATCCAGGCCGTGCGCGAAGGCCGCAAACGTGAATTCTCCGATTTCGTCGCCTCCCCCGACGACATCCCCGATCCCGCCGCCGAGCAGACCTTCCGCAGCGCGATCCTTTCCTGGCAATGGCCCGAAAATTCCCCCGCCGCAGGCCTCCGACGCCTCTACAGCGACCTCCTCCACGGCCGGCGCCAATGGCCCTGGCTCCGCGCCGCCGCCGGACAACTTGGCCACGCTCAGATCGTCAGCCATGAACTCAGCCACTGCCTCCTCCGCCTCCAGCGCGGCCCGCTGATCGTCTATGCGAACATCCACCCGCAACCTGTCGCCATCGAGCCCCCAGGTCAGCCTCAGTGGAGCTCCGAATCCCAGCGCTACGGCGGATCTCGCCCTGATTCCGCCGCCACCTGCCAGCGACACCCGTCCACGGAGTTGCTCTTGCCGTATGAACTGGTAGCGTTTGCCTAAGCGGTGCGCCCGGGCCCTCTCGCCGGGACGCCCTCTCTTCCGCTTTGCGAGGAACCCTTCGTGGCCTATCAACCCATCCAGGATTACGGCCTCATCGGCAACATGCACACCGCCGCACTCGTCGGACGCAACGGCTCCATCGACTGGCTCTGCATGCCCCACTTCGATTCCCCTTCCGTCTTCGGCGCCATCCTCGATGACGAAAAGGGCGGCCGCTTCCGCATCTGCCCCGACGCCGACTCCACCTGCAAGCAGGTCTACTGGCCCGAAACCAACGTCCTCATCACCCGCTTCCTCCTCGAAGAAGGCGTCGTCGAGGTCGTCGATTACATGCCCGTCGGCATGCGCCGCGGCGAACGCGGCTTCCGCCAGCTCGTCCGACGCGTCGAGGCCATCCGTGGCTCCGTCCCCATCCGCATGCTCTGCCAGCCCGCCTTCAACTACGCCCGCACCCCCCACACCACCCACAAGGTCGAGACCGGCGTGCTCTTCCGCACCCCCGACCTCACCCTCGAACTCACCTCCCGCATCCCGCTCGAGGTCGGTCCCGACGGCTCCGCCTCCGCTTCCCTTACCCTCGGCCAGGGCGAACGGGCCCTCTTCTCTCTCCGGCAGCTTGACGAAAAGCACGAATCCATCGCCGTCCTCACCGACGAAGGCGAGCAAATGCTGCTCGAAAAGACCGTCCATTACTGGCACAAGTGGCTCAGCAAATGCAACTACAAGGGCCGCTGGCGCGAAATGGTCTACCGCTCCGCCCTCGTGCTCAAACTCCTCACCTTCGATCCCACCGGCGCGCTCGTCGCAGCTCCCACCACCTCCCTCCCCGAAGCCATCGGCGGCCCCCGCAACTGGGACTACCGCTACACCTGGATCCGCGACGCCTCCTTTTCCCTCTATGCCCTCCTCCAGCTCGGCTTCGCCGATGAAGCCGGCGCCTTCATGCGCTGGCTCGAACAACGCTGCCACGAACGCAATGAAGATGGCGGCCTGCAAATCATGTACGGCCTCCACGGCGAACACACCCTCCCCGAATTCACGCTCGACCATCTCGAAGGGTATCGCGGCTCCAAACCCATCCGCATCGGTAACGCCGCCGCCGATCAGCTCCAGCTCGATATCTACGGCGAACTCATGCACGCCGTCTTCATGTACAACCAGATGGGCGCTCCCATCTCCTGGGACCTCTGGGTCGAACTCTCGGAACTCGTCGAATGGGTCTGCAGCAACTGGAACCGCAAGGATGAAGGCATCTGGGAAACCCGCGGCGGCGCCCAGCACTTCATCTACTCCAAGGTCATGTGCTGGGTCTGCCTCGATCGCGCCCTCCGCCTCGCCGATGAACGCTCCTTCCCCGCCGACCGGGCCAAGTGGACGCGCGTCCGCGACAACATCTTCCTGGAAATCATGCAGCTCGGCTGGGACCCCAAACAGCAGGCCTTCATCCAGCACTATGGCTCCAACGCCCTCGACGCCGCCAACCTCATCATCCCCCTCGTCCGCTTCCTCGGGCCCAACGATCCCCGCGTCATCTCCACCATCGGCGCCATCTGCAAAGACCCGCGCGACGGCGGACTGCTCTCCAATTCCCTCGTCTACCGCTACAACACCCACCAGTTCTCCGACGGCCTCACCGGCAGCGAGGGCACCTTCAACATGTGCACCTTCTGGCTCGTCGAAGCCCTCACCCGCGCCGGACACACCGACCGCGACAAGCTCGACCAGGCGCGGCTCATCTTTGAAAAAATGCTCGGCTACGCCAACCACCAGGGCATCTATGCCGAGGAGACCGGCGTCCGCGGCGAGGCCCTGGGCAACTTCCCTCAGGCCTTCACCCACCTCGCCCTGATCAACGCCGCCTTCCACCTCGACCGCGAGCTGGGCCCGCGCGAGTGGTGACCGCCGCGCCCGGCGCCCTCACCGCTCCGACGCCGCCGACGGATCCTTCACGCTGGCCACCGCCTGCGCCAGGGCGTCGGCCATGTGCAGATGCTTCTGCAGCACCGGCAGCGACAGCGACGCATACTGCTTCAAAAACGAATTGGGCAGGTTCTTGCTCGCGTAGGTGAACTCCAGGATGTCCTTGTGATGGTCCGCAATCGCCGAGAACGCGAATTCCCGGTCCAGCTCCTTCCCGCTCTTTTTCTCCAGCTCCGCCAGCATCGCCTGATGCTCCGGCGTCAGGCTGTCATCAAACGCCACGCCCGCCTTCTGCGCCGCCTGCTTGAGCTGCTCCTGCGACCGCGTGTGGTCCTGCACCAGCGTCTGGGCAAGCTGCTTGGTCTGGGCATTCTGCGTGTGCGCCGCGACGAACTGCCCCACCTGCACCTCCATGTTGTTTCCGCTGGCCGCCTCATGCACAAACTCCTTCTGCTCCTCCTGCGGATCATTGGCCTGCTCGGCGGCGCGCACGACGGTGAAGCACCCCAGGGCGATAAACACCGAGGCAGCCAGGGCAACATGCGTTTTCATAAGGGAGCTCCGAAACGGTACGCAGAATCAAGCGTCGCGGCGCACGCCGCGGCGTCTGGAAAGCGGCTGCAAGATGGATGCCTCACACATACAACGCGCCTGCCACGCGGGAAACGCCGCCACTCTCCGGCGGCGCCCGGGCCTATTTTTGCAGCAGCGGCAGAAGTTTTTCGGCGGTCGGCGCATACACCGAATCGTCGGCAATGAGCCGCTGTAACAGGTGCAGGATGTTCTGCTTGAAGAAAAAATTCGCCTTGTGGTCGTTAATCGCCTTTTCGGCTTCGTCGGGGGCGTAGTGCAGGATGGCCAGAAAGGCATTCCCCCAGCACTGGGCATCGCCGACATCGTTGGGCGGGGTGATGGGCCGCTTCAGGCTGGCCAGCAGGACGGGCATGTCTTGCTGCCGGGCCCAGTGGGCGAACGCGCCGATGTAGGGAGCCTTTTGCGCGGTGGTGTCGTCGAGGAAGGGTTGCAGCGCTTTGAGGACCTCCGCCTGCGAGGCCGGATCGACCGGGGCGGAGGTGAGGAAACGCGCCGCGTTGGTGTTGTTGTGGGCGTCGCTGGAGGCCAGGGCGCGCTCCGCATCGGCAACGGTCCCTATCCGGATAAACGGCACCCGGGCCCCTGCCGGAGTGGGCGCTGGCGTGGCCGCGGTGGAATGCGCTGCGGGCGTCGCGGGGCGCGTGGCCGCCGGCGCGGGCGGCGCGGCGGCGACGGAGGAGCCGCGCGGCGGGTACTTGTTGCGCTCGTCAAAGACCGTCGCCCGCGCGCTGCTGACCGCTTCCAGCAACTTCTGAATCGACGCCGCCTCGCCCTGCTCACCGAAGGCGTCGCTGAGCGAGATGGCATCCCGGAGGTCGGATTCCACCGCCTGGAGCGCGACCACGCACGCCAGCGAGCGGCTCTTCCATTTCGCCCGGATGTCCGAGGTGATAACTTCGCGCACCGGAACGCCGGGCATGGGCGCCGGTCGAACCGGGACGCCCGGCACCGTCGGCCGACCGGGCATGCCTCGGCCGATGCGTCCGCCGGGCACGATGCGCACCGGCGGCTGCGGCACCACCGGTCGCGCCGGCATGAGCGGCTGGGCGAATGTCGTGCGCGTGAGCGTGCCCACCGAGGGGTCATGGCTCTCGGCGCCGAGGATGTCCTCATGCACCTGCTGGCCGACCTTCTCGATCTGGTCGTGATAGGCCGCATTGCGCTTCGGCAGATCGGCGGCAAGCAGCGTTCCCAGGCCGGCGATCGGTTTCCACCCGGGCATCTTGAGATGAACACCCAGGTCGTCCATGTTTTCCACGATGGCGACGGCCAGGCCGCAATCGACGGCTTCGTGGCTGGTAAGCGTGAGGATTTTGCCCTGGTGAACCAGCGTCCGGTCGCCCGGGCCTTCCTTGATGACCGGCGCGCCGGCGGCGCCGGTTTCGACGTGCAGTTCGAGGGAGCTGTCGATCATGGCGTCCGCGAGCAGGGGATTGTGGCCGCCCTCCTCGGCGCTGTTGCGCGCCACGGCCCGCCAGGCGGACTGCATCTTCTCCTGGATGTCCGCCGGCAGATTGGCGTTCGACATCTGAAAAGCCGTGGCGGCGCCAATGGTGCTGGTGGGCTTGACGTAAATTTCCTTGACCGACAGCGAAAGGATGGCGGCGGCCGAGAGGTCCTGGTCGGTGAGCGCGACGATGCGCAGCTTGGCGTTGTAGGCATGGATCACCTTGATGATCTGTTCGGCCTCGCCGACGAGGCCGCCGGGGGAATCGATGTCGAGAACCACGACGGTAGGATGGCGGAGGAGGGCATCGGCGAGAGATTTTTCGAGGGCGCAGGCGAGGATGGTCTGGCCGACTTCGCCATGCAGGGGAATGAGGTAGTAAGCGGGCGTGGCGGGCGCAGGGAGGACAGGGGGGGCGAGCGGTTGCGGCGGCACGGGCCAGAGTTTGGCCTGCTGCGGGGTGGGGCCGACAGGGGCGCCGTGGTCATCGACGGTGATGATCTTTTTAACGTCGGCGCGGGCGACATGCTGCACGGGCGCATCCTTGGGATCGGCCGGCTGGAAAAGCAGATCGCCGGCGGGGGGTGAGGGAAGGACCTTGCCTTCGGTGACGTCGCCGGTGATGCGCACGAGCAGATCGGCGGCGAACAGGGGGCGGGCGCAGAGCAGGACCAGGAAGCAAGCCAGGGGTGCGGACTTCATCGGAGTGTTCTCCCAGAGGGTCGGCGAAAGGCCGAGGCGTCGCGGCTATTTTACCGGAATCAGCCGCAGCAACACGACGCCGTGGCGCGGGACAGGCGTGGTGAGATCATCGGAGGCGGGGGCGAGGTTCTGCTGGCGCCAGAGGTCGCGGGGCGTTTGTTTGCCGGTCAGTTTGAGGTCGGAGAATTTGAGGGTGTAGGGCTGTTCGAGTTCGGAGCGGTTGAAGATGCCGACGGCTTTGGAACCGTCGGCGAGGTCTTTGGCCCAGACCTGGATGTCGTTGTCGACGAGGATGCGGGAGGCTTGTCGGCCGAGGGGGTCCTGGTTGACGGCGAGGACTTCGTCGTTGGAGAGGAGGCTGGTGGTGAAGGCGTCCATTTTGGTCATGTCGCAGCCGATGAGGAGGGGTGCGTCGAGGAGGCACCACATGGAGATGTGGGTGTACATTTCATTGGGGGTGAGGCCGGCGGTCGGGTTGTTGCCGTTGCCGATGGCGGTTTTACCGACGACGAGCATGTCGGGGTCATTCCAGTGACCGGGGCCGGCGTATTTTTCGCGGCCGACCTGGAGGTCGATGATGTTGGTGAGGCTGGACCAGCGGCCGGAGATGTCACCGGTGGTGCGCCAGGAGTTGCCGCCGACGGAGGGGGCCCATGCGCCGACATCCTGCTGGCCGTATTGGCAGAGGGAGTAAAAGATGTCGCGGTCGGTCTTTTTCAAAGCGTCGCCGAGGATGGCGTAGGGCATTTTGGCGTTTTCGGGGGAGCGGCCGGGGGGATTGGCGCGGCCTTCGGGGGTTTGGGTGTAGGAGCAGAGGTCGTATTTGATGTAATCGAAGCCCCATTTGTCCCAGGATTGGACGTCCTGTTCTTCGTGCTGGTAGGAGCCGGTGCAGCCGCCGCAGGTGGTCGGGCCGGGGGAGGAGTAGAGGCCGGCTTTGAGGCCTTTGGAATGGATGTAATCGGTGAGGGCTTTCATGTCGGGGAAGCGGGCGTTGGGGAGGATGTTGCCGGCGGCGTCGCGCGGGTCGCCTTTCATGGTGTCGTCGCGGCCAGCCATGCGGGCGTTTTTTTCCCAGAAGTCGTCGATGTTGACGTAGGCAAAGCCGTGGTTGATGAGGCCGGAGGAGACCATGGCGTCGGCGGCAGCTTTGACTTTGTCGGCGGTGACGCTGCTGCCGAAGCAGTTCCAGGAGTTCCAGCCGAGCTGGGGGGTGAGGGCGATGGTATCGCCGACGGCGAGGGTGAAGGGGCGGGAGGTTTCGCCTTTGGCGTTTTTGACGTGGAGGGTGATTTTGTATTGGCCGGGGGTAGAGACGGCGCCGGAGAGCATGCCGGTGTTGGGGTCGAGGGAGGCGCCTTGGGGGAGGTTGTCGGCGGAGAAGGTCATGGGGCGATCGCCGGTGGCGGCGATGGTGTAGAGGATGGGGTGGGTGGGACGGACGCCGAAGATGGCGGCGCCGTTGATGCGGGGCGTGGCGGGGGCGGGGGGGGTGAGGATGATGGGATCGTCTTTTTGCGGGGGGGCGATCTGGGGTTTTGTGCCGGTGTAGGTGATGGCGGCGTTGGAGATGTCGACGTGGGCCGGGTTGTTGCCGGCGCGGAGGGTTTCGATGACCAGGACGCGGACATTGGAGACGTCGATATCGACGGGGAAGGCGGGGGCGCCGGAGCGGAGGGTGAGCATAGGGGGTGTGAAGCGGCGGTTGCCTCGGGCCGGGGCGCTGGCGGCGGGTGGGACGGGGGCGATGGCGAGGCGGCGGCCATCGGCGGAGATGGCGATGGCGGCGGAGGCGTCTGGGGAATCGGGATCGATGGCGAAGGAGGCGTTGAAGCGGGTGGCATGGCCGGCGAGGTTGAGGAGGATGGTGGAGGGGACATCGGCGGTGATGCCGGCGGGTGTGGCGTGGGCGGAGGGGGGGAGGTTCTGGGCGCCGGCGTCGGTGAGGGGGAGCTGGTCGGCGGAGGCGGGTGAGGCGGCGAGGAGGGTGGCGGTGAGGAGGAGGGAGGATTTGGTCATGGGGAGCCTCGGTTTGGGAAGGAAAGAGGTGATGGGGGCATGGTAAAGGTGGAAGGGGCTGGGCGGAAGGGGGTCGGGCCGGGGGGGGGGAGGCGGGTTTTTGGGAGGGGCGATGTGAGTTTTCCTCGATGTGTAGGGGGTGTTTTGCAAAAAAGGGCGGGTTTTTGCCGTTGTGTATTTGGAAATGTGGGGTTTTTGTGCTTGTGTATGAGGGTTTTGGGGGAATTCGACACAGGGTGGCGACGGTAATTGGTAACTGGTAATTGGTAATTCGTCGTTGCGACGTGGGGCGGTTGGATTGGGGGCGGGAGGTGATCATGGCGTAGTACTCCTCTATAGAGGGGAGTTGCGCCCAGTTTGTGCGCACACAGCTTTGTGAAATTTGGGGTAATGGGTTGTGGGCAGGGGGGTTGGGGAGGGGATTTTTTGCGGCGAGTGCGCGCGGGCTTTGCCAAGTTGTGCGCGCGCGAGGGAAGGCGGGAGCAAGAAAAGATGTGCCCAGAGCATACGTCGAACTTTTCGGCTGCAAAGGACAATATTCTTGGCGGGCCAGAATCGCAGTGGAGGTCAGGGGGGTCAGGACCGGCCACAAGCGTCGGTGCGCAGCCCGACACAATTTTTGGAAATTTTTGTGCTTGCATTCCTGCCGGCGCGCGGTAGCGTGGGTTCACCACTTCTTGGTTTTGTTCCCGCCGTACAAAAGTTCACAGTCGTCTTCACTCGGAGAAGGGCTCCCGCATGGACGAAGGACGTACGTCAAAAGAACGCGCCGCAGGGGCTTCCCCCAAGGTCAAGGCTTTGGTTGCCGCCGGGGGCGTCGCGGGGCTGGTGCTTTTCGGGTGGGTGGTGTGGCGGGCGATGATGCCAGAGGTGCGTGGGGGGGCGGGTGTTGGCGGTGGGCCGTTGTTGCCGGGGCGGGCGGGGATGGTGGATCAGGAGACGCTGGCGGCGCGAAAGCGGGCGCTGGCGGAGATCCCGGATTCACCGGGGATGCCTGCGGCTCATGGGGGTGTTCCTTCTTCGCCTACTTCTGTTGCACGTCAGACGGGCAATCCTCCTGCGGCGATTGCGGTGCCGGGCGTGGCGCCGGTGACGATTGGCGGCTCGTCGCTCAAGATTGGCTCGCACGAAGCGGCTGATCCTTTGGAGTTCGCGCTGCACCCATCGCACTTTGCGGACATGCAGATGATGACGCGGAAGTTGACGGTGGGGCCGATCTCGCTGGACACGCAGCCGGCGAAGGAGGGGCCGCCGTCGCCGTCGTTGTATGAAAAGGCAGTGGCATTGGAGAAGTCGCGCAGTTTTGTCATGAGCATGTGCACGGATTTAGAGGGGCGGCTGTGGGTGGGCTGCGAAGCGGGAGCGCCGGGGGATGGGGTGACGGGGGGCGTGCAGTGTTTTGATCCGAGCAAACCGCCGCTGGAGGCGTGGACGGAGTATACGACCAAGGATGGATTGGGGGACAACAATGGGTATGCGATTGCTTGTGATAAAAAGGGGCGGATATGGGTGGGACATTTGAATCATGGCGTAAGCGTGTTCAATGGGCAGAAGTGGCGGAACTATGAAGTGGTGGCGGGGTTGTCGCGGCCGGATTCGCTGGCGGGGCCGTTGGGTGAGCGGATTTTTAAAATTGCGGTGAATCCCAAGGATGGGGATGTGTGGATGGCCAGCAGCTTGGGGCTGGCGCGGTATTCGGATTCCAAGGACACGTGGAGTTATTACACGCGGGCGGAGGGGTTGCCCAGCGATCAGGCCAATGCGCTTGCGTTTGACAAGGAGGGGACGATTTATGTGGGGACGCAGTGTGATGGGATTGCTATAGCCAGTCCACAGGATAACTACAAGACGTGGCGGCAGGGTGACGGGGCCGGAGGAGACGCCCACGAGTGCGAACGGGAGCGGGTTGCCGACGAATTTGATCAATGACATGCTGGTGGCCAGGGATGGGACGGTGTATGCGGCGACGACGGTGGGGCTGGCGTGGAGCAAGGATAAAGGGAGGACGTGGCATCGGATAAATGCCGCGAATGCCAATACGCAAATGTCATTTTCAAGCGAAGTCGATATTTCACAACGTATATCAGAAACATGTACATGTATCAGCGAGGGTAGCGATGGGAATTTATTTGTTGGCCATTCGGCAATGCCTGCGGGAGTGATCAGCTTCACAACTCCCTTAAGCGTCCATCCAGAAGTTATTCGTTACGCAACTTGCGCTATTTCCACAAATTTCGTGGGAACGTATGGGGACGGCGTGTGCGTGAACACACGGCCTTCATCGCAGGAATCTCTAGTTGCAGAGGATTCGCGACCGCAGCCTGTGCCGCTGCCTTCCGGCTCGGTCTTAACCGTTTCTTTGGAGCAATCGTTAAACGTGATTGCTGCGAAGGCATCGCATGAACCCGACGCAGTTTTTTTGGGCGATGACTGGGCGACGCAAGGAAATTGGGTGGGAAGATACGGACGCCAAGTTGCTGTTCTCTGTGCGATGGGCGCTCCACGCGATCACATATTTACCCGCGGATCCGCCGGATACAAGGCAACACCTGAGCTTTTCATAACGGAAGATGGAGATGGTCCTCGCTCGTGGGTAGAGAATTTGGTAACTACGGATCGGCGAGCCCTCTACGATCCTCAAGTCGGGCTACGACGTGAAGCTTCTTGGGACGACCATGGGGAGGCCTATCGGGAGATCTTCGATACACCGAGCTTGGCGGTCGATCTTACATTACCCTCGGGAACACACCGAATCGCGTTGTATTTTATCAATGATAACGGTCATAACGGGGACAACCGCAATCGCGACTATAAAGTCGTGCTGGAAATGCCATCTCTGAACGGCGGTTGGACGCCGATGGCAGCCGCCCGAGTGCAGAACTCGTACGGAGGAGTTTACAAACAGTTTTTAGTTGATGATCAGGGAAGACTTCGCTTAGTTATTCATAAAGATGCAAGTTTAAACGCAAGATGCGCGGGTGTGTTCATCGACGCGTGGAAGGGCGGATTCCCGCCGCCAGGTGGTGAGCGTCTTCCGTGGATGGCGGACGTCGTAATTGGCGAACGCTTTGATTTGCTTCGCACTACAGGGGATTTCCCACCGTTTCCAATGGAGAGCGAATTCCACAAAATAGCAAATAAGGACCCCATGGCAACTCCTCTGCTCAGACCACTTCTTATTCAGATTTTAAGAAAGCTTAACTCGGAGAGAACCTCATTTGTCACCAAAGCATCTCTTAGATGGGATCTGAACTTGGTAAGCGAATCAGATCGTGTAGTATTTGACCAGAAAATGCTAGTAGCATGGCAGCACCTACAAAAAAGCACTCCCATTTTGAAAGATCCTGCGATTCGGCCGTTTAGTCCTCGGACACCATAGGAAGGAGATACTATGAACGCTGTTTTCAAAATTTCGTGGACCTATTCAAGTGTTGCGATACTCATGCTGATGTGCACGGCGTGCCTGGGGGTCGATCCAAAGATAATCTGCGTGTATTGCAGCAGCAGTACGGCGCAGATAGATAATAGCAATAGCGCTCTTAGTATTGTGGCGAGGAGCGATAGTGCTTTTGAAGCAAGTTTCTCCATTGCAACACCAGATAATCCCGATGGTAAAATAGAAGACTTCTGGATCGCCGGTTCTTCTTTTGACTGGGAGCTTGCCGATGGTGACGCTCACACGTCCATTGATCCAAGTGGACCAGGGAGTAGCGATAGCACTGACTTCACAGCCGGGGCAAGAGCTCCCGTGAATACCGCATATACCTTGACGTGCGCGGTAGATGCGATGGACAAATATGGAGATCTGGTCTCCGGCACTCCGAGTTACGCCATAGATATCAAGTTTTCCAATGTGGCTGTAGATAGTGTTTATGTTATGGCAACGCCTTTTCCTGGCGAGACGGACTTCCATGTCGATAACTCTGGGTTTAGTTTTAAAATAGATATGTTCATCACGGGTATAGGTTTGGACCAAGTTAAGCGAAGGCAAGAAATCAGCTCCGGCACAACGCTTTATGATTTTAATGGATTTCAGCAAGTGCCGAGGGTCTACTTTGGTGTAGGCGGAGACTACGAGATTTACTTTCCCGATCATGCCTATCCGATTGACACGGAGGGACAATATCTGGTGGACGGGGATGCTTGGGATTGGGATTGGTTGCATGGTTTGGATGATTTTAACACTACCGCGGACGAGTGGGACACACAAGCCTTTTCAGTGAAGGAAAGGAATGTCGTCGTTGGTGGGCAAAATTTTACCGAAATCAAAACGTCAGACAACAGTAGAAGCTTTATTGACTATTTCCAAAACGGAAATACCGGAGACAATTTGGGCCAATTCGCTTGGGGATATGAGTGGACCAATGCCGGCGCACACTGGGATGGAGCCCCGGCCGGCGATGACTGCGCTGGCCCTTCGGAATTGCCTAATTTTTCGAACTTTTATAATCTCAATAACATCACTGGTTTACCGTAATGAGGTGGCAAATGTTAGAAGCTATCCGACTATTCGCACTTTTGACCGTTGTTCCGATAATACTAGTCGTGAGCCTGGGAAGCGATGCGCCAGCGGTGCGTACTTCCGATGTGGAGGTTCAAGCTTACTTTCGAGGGCGGAATGCAATCTATGAAGATGAATATCCCTTCATAATCGAAATTGCGAACTCCTCAAAACGCGACCTGACTGTTGGGTCGGTAATCCACTTGGACATTGCCTTCAAAGGAGGGCAACCTCTTCCAATTCAAAACAGGGACTTAGAAGCTGTGGAGGATCCTGTTTTTGGTTTACGGTTGCTGATTACAATGTCGCCAGCATCAGGATTTTCTACCAGCAGAACTCTTTTTCCATTAATGCTGCGAAAGAATACCAAGACTATTGTGTTAAAGCCCGGCGAGTCGCTGTTGGCTCGGATTGACTTACCTCCGGGGACTTTATTGCCTGGAAAATGTGAGTTCCATTTTGAACTATCTAACGGAACGACGACCAGCGTAGACGATGAAGTTGTTATGTCCGTGCAGTCGCCGACTACACGACCTGCTTCAAAGAAATAATTCGGTAAGTTGGACGAGCGAACGAGGGTATTGCGGCCGGAGGTTATAATAATCTAAAAGTTCCTAACAAAATGGCTCCAGTCCTTTGGGAGTCGTTTTAGGATGGGAAAAGGGGGCGTGGGGGCGCTGCTCGCCGTGTGGGGATCAGGTGGACGCGGATGCGGAGGTTTGAGGATATGGTGAGTCCTTGCGGGCATGACGTTGTCGAAGGCGACGGTTTGGCCGTCGGTGGTGTTGCCGGAGTTGGCGACCAGGCCGATGTAGACGGGGCCGGTCATGGAGAGGGTGGCGGAGGAGACCTGGGTCCAGGTGAGGCCGTCATTGCTGTCGTAGCCGGTGAGGGTGTCGCCGGATTTGGTGAGTTTGAACCAGGAGTCGCTGGGGGTTCGGTAGACGCTGGTGGTGGAGTCGCCGGCGGCGTCGCGCTGGAGCCATTCGGCGGTGCCGTTGGTGGCCAGGACCATGGAGGCGTGGGGGGCGTCGTCGTAGAGGCCGTCTCTGACCATGATGCCGCCCAAGGCCCAGGTGGAGGAGGTGGTTCCAGAGTCGGCGACGTGGGCGATGATGGAGCCGGAGCTTGCCTCGATATTATAAATTTAGATACATATATGAGAACACGCTGAAGCGTGAACTCCGGACGCGCTTTGGGGGGAGGTGCGCGGGGTGGGTGGGGGGGTTAGTGGGGGGCTTGGCGTTGGGGGTGTAGGAGGTTGATGGGGGAGTTGGGTCGGGGGAGGACTTTGTAGGGGTTGAGGGTGTCGGTGGGGACGAGGGAGTTGCGGAGGGAGTGCATGGCGGCGAGGTCCTGGGGGGAAAACATGTCGGACATGAAGGGGAGTTTTTCGATGCCGACGCCGTGTTCGCCGGTGAGTGCGCCGCCGATGGAGATGCAGAAGCGGAGGATGTCGGCGGAGGCTGCGAGAGCGCGTTGGACGGAGTCGGGGTCGGCTTCGTCGTAAAGGAGGACGGGGTGGACGTTGCCATCGCCGGCGTGGAAGACGTTGGTGGCGCGGAGGCCGTGGCGTTGGCAGATGTGAGCGATTTGGGCGATGACGTCGGGGAGCTTGGAGCGGGGGACGCAGGCGTCCTGGGTGCAGTAGGAGGGGGAGATGCGGCCGATGGCGCCGAAGGCGCGTTTGCGTGCGGACCAGAGGGCGGCGCGGCGCTGGGGGTCGCGGGAGGTTTCGACGGAGTCGGCGTGGTTTTGCTGGCAGAGGGAATCGATGCGGGCGAGGTCTTCGTCGAGGGCGTCGGCGTCGGCGATGGCGGGGCCGTCGACTTCGATGACGAGGAGTGCCTGTGCGGATTTGGGGAAGCCGAGGTGGAAGGCGTCTTCGACGATCTGGATCATGGGGCCGTCCATCATTTCGAGAGCGGCGGGTGTGATGCCGGCGGCGATGATGTCGGCGACGGCGTGGCAGGCGTCGTGGGTGGAGTGGAAGATGGCGAGGGCGGTGCGGAAGGCGGCGGGTTTGGGGGAGAGGCGGCACCAGACCTTGGTGATGATGCCGAGGGTGCCTTCGGAGCCGCAGAGGAGTCCGGCGAAATCGGGGCCGAGGTCGTGGCCATGGGGGGAGCCGAGGGAGTGGACGCGGCCATCGGCGGTGACGAGTTCGAGTCCGAGGAGGTGGTTGACGGTGACGCCGTACTTGAGGGTGTGGAGACCGCCGGCGTTGGTGGCGACGTTACCGCCGATGGTGGAGGCGCGTTGGGAGGAGGGGTCTGGGGCGTAGTGATAGGGGGAGTTTGTGACGGCGTCGGAGAGGGCGGAATTGGTGACGCCGGCTTCGACGAGGGCGCAGCGGTTGGGGAGATCGATGTGGAGGATTTTGTTCATGCGGGCGGTGGAGAGTTGGATGGAGGGGGTGACGGGGACGATGCCGCCGGCGAGGCCGGTGCCGGAGCCGCGGGGGAGGAGTGCGATGTTGTGGTCGCGGCAGAGGTTGGTGACGGCGACGACCTGGTCGGTGGAGGTTGGGAAGGCGACGGCGAGGGGCGTGGCGCGGGGGATGGTGAAGCCGTCGCATTCATAGACGATGAGAGCGGTGGGGTCGTCGATGACGGCGCCGGGAGGGAGGGTGGAGCGGAGGGTGGAGAGGAAGGGGGTCATGAGGGGGGGCTCTGTTTGGCGCGGAAGAGGGCGAGGCGTTGATCGAGGAGGGCGTGAGAGATCCAGAAGTCGGTTTGCTTGAGTTTGTCGAAGGCATCCTGAAGGTTGACCGCACCTTGTCGAGCGGCCCGTTCAAGGATGCCGATAGTACCAATAACTTCGACATTCAAAGCCGCAGCGGCCTGTGTGGCTTTGCGTTCGTCGACGAGGATGGCGTTGGCATGGAGTTCTACAACGAGGTTGAGGGCCTCAGTTTCACCTGCGTGCAAGAAGGGGAAAACGCGGTGGAGGGTGGGGCTTTGGACCTGGAGCCAGGAAGGAGGCGTTTGGAAATAATTTCGGACGGCGGAAGGTCTTCGCGGGTGGAGAAGTTCACGTGCAACGGCGGGTGGGATAAGAATACGTTTGAAAAGAAGCGGCAGGAGGTCAACGCATTGAATGTTGACGAGGACAATAAGGGGAGAGCTGTCCGCGATGACGATCATTTGGGCCGAACCGGTCCGAGGAGGCGATCAAGAGCGCGGGCTTCCTCATCGAGGTCTTCCATGGTGAGGGAGCCTTCGTAGATTTTGTGGCGTTGGAGGTAGGCGTCGGTTTCGAAGCGGTCGAGGTGGAGGACTTTGGAGAGCTCGTAGTGGGAGAGTTGCCCGCGGCGGAAGAGTTCGACGGCGACGGCTTCGGTGAGCTGGGACTCGATGTTGGGGTTCTGGGCGCGCAGGGAGGCTTCAACTTCCGGGGGGAATTGCAGGGTGATGGTGAGGGACATGAGGCACCTCCGATCAATACAGTGTAGCAATCGGTCGGTCACAGAGGGAGTTCGTTCTTCAACAGTAGAACACCTGGTTTTGAAATTCGTCTGCAGTGATGCGGTCCAAAAGAAGGGTTAAGCGAGTGGCGAGGACATAGGGGGGGCGGCGAACGGCGACGATGATTCCCGGATGGAAAGTGTTGTCCGTGAGATAGCGCTGGGCGAGTTCGACAAAATCGTTGCGGTTGTGAGTGACGAGCACCAGGTTTTGCGCGGCGGCGTAGGCGAGTTGTTGTTCGTCGCTGCTGCCGGACCGGCCGGCGGCATGGGTGTCGGTGGCGGTCCATCCACGGGAGCGCAGCAGCGTGGCGATCAGCACGTCGACGTCTTCGTCGAGATAGACGCTGGCGAAGAGGCGGCTCATGCAGGAAGGGAACGGGGATCGATGAGTGTTTCGTCGATGCGGTTGCGTTCGATGTAGTCGAGGATTTCGGGTTGGTGGTCGGCGAAGTAGCTGAGGGCGTCGAAGACGTGGGCGAGGGTGAGGTGAGGGAGGTGATGGGGGATATCTTCGGGGGCGATGCCGAGGCGCCAGTTTTCGACGATGGCGCGGACGGGGGTGCGGGTGCCCTTGATGATGGGTTCGCCGCTGAGGATGGCGTTATCGCGGACGATGTAGGGGTGTTCGGTGGTGGTGATCATGGGAACTCCGGTTGATGAGGGTAGTGTAGCAGATGGTGGGGATGGATGCGGTGAAATGAGGGGGGCGGGGGTGATATGATAGGCGCGGGGCGGGGATTGCGAGAGGAAAAGAGCGGATGAATTGGCCGAGTTTTTTGGCGCCGGAGTGGGGGTGGCTGGGGTTGTTGGCGGCGCCGCTGGTGGCGTTGTATTTGTTGCGGCAGCGGCGAGCGGATGTGCGGGTGTCGTCGACGCTGCTGTGGAGCAAGACGCTGGCGGACATGCAGGCGAGCTCGCCGTTTCAGAAGTTGCGGCGGAATCTGCTCCTGCTGTTGCAGTTATTGATATTGGCGGCGCTGGTGCTGACGCTGATGCGGCCGGTGGTGCAGGCGAAGGCGAGCCAGAGCCGGGCGGGGGTGATCGTGATCGATGCGACGGCGAGCATGCAGACGCGGGATGGGGGACCGAACGGGGAGACGCGGCTGGAGCGGGCGAAGGCGGAGGCGAAGAAGCTGGTGGATGCGATGCGTCCGGGGGATCGGTTCATGCTGGTGGCGGACGGCGGGGGATTGTCGCAGATGCGGTCGGGATTTTCGGGGGTGAAGTCGGAGCTGAAGGGGTTGATCGACGGGATTCAGCCGGCGGATACGAGCAGCGATTTGTCGGAGTCGCTTTTGCTGGCGGCGACGAGTTTGCGGGCGATCGGGGGGGAGAATGGGGCAGGCGGCGGGGGGGCGAAGACGGAGGCGTTGCAGGCGGGGAAGATTTATTTGTTGTCGGACGGGTCGGGGGTGCGCGTGCCGGACGCGATGGGGACGGACAATAAATTGCTGGAGTTCATCAAGATCGGGAGTTCGGATCACAGCGTGGGGATCACGGCGTTGACGATCACGCCGGTGGCGCATGAGGCGAAGACGTACCAGGTGTTTGTGGGGCTGAAGAACGCGTGGCCGGTGGAGAAGAAGGTGGGGGTGATGCTGGCGTTGAACGATCCGAACAATTTCATGGCGGGGCAGGCGCAGTTTGTGACGCTGCCGGCGGGAGGGACGAAGGGGACTGGGCAGGGAGCGGCGGTGTTTGAGAAGGTGGTATCGGACGCGGGGCGGTTGTACGTGCGGGTGGATGACACGGACGATGATTTTCCGCTGGACAACACGGCGTATGGGATGCTGGAGCCGGAGCGTGTGCCGAAGGTGGCGCTGGTGACGACGGGGAACGAATTTCTGGAGACGTTCATCAAGACGGTGACGCGGCTGGGGCGTGTGAAGGGGGAGATATTGGCGCCTGGGGCGTACACGCCGAACGTGGATGCGGACCTGGTGATTCTGGATGGTTTTGTGCCTGCGGCGGGGCAGTTGCCGCGGGCGGACACGCTGTTGATTCGGCCACAGGTGACGGGCACGGGGGACGTGGCGGGGTTTCATGTGACGTCGGAGATTGCGTCGCCGGCGGTGATGCGGGTGCGGAGCGAGGACGCGCTGATGGCGGCGGTGAATCTGAGCGAGCTGCGGCTGTCGCGGTCGCTGTTGGTGGGGCGCGATCCGGAAGCTGTGGAGGTGGTGAGCGCGGGGGAGTCGCCGCTGGTGGAGTACAAGGATTTCGGGGGGGTGCGGCGGTATCTGGTGACGTTCAGCCCGATGCTGGAGAGCAACTGGTATCAGTTGCCGAGCCTGCTGGTATTTTTGCAGAACGTGATCGAGGTGACGAAGGAGCGGCATTACATCGGGATGCCGGAGATACTGGCTGCGGGGACGCCGGCGAAGTTGTGGGATGTGGGGGATGCGAGCGGTGGGGGGGAGGTGCGGATCAAGACGCCGGAGGGCAAGACGATGGCGCTGGAGGCGAAGAATAATGGGGCGGAATTCGCGGGGACGGACAGGGTGGGTTTTTATGAGGTGGCGGCAGGGGGTAAGAAGTCCGCGTTTGCGGTGAATGTGATGTCGGCAGGGGAATCGGACATAGGTCCGCGGTCGTTAGAGACGGTGTCTGGCGGCAACGTCGAGGAGGCGACGAGCGTGGCGACGGTGAACGAGGAAGTGTGGGAGTGGGCG
>DASZTO010000037.1:0-28354 GCA_035548175.1 Phycisphaerae bacterium
CTGGCAACCCTACATCCCCCTCGGCAAGCTCACACTCCTCGCCGCCGACCCCGGCGCCGGAAAAACCTCCCTCGCCCTCCACCTCGCCTCCCAACTCTCCCAAGGCCTCCCCCTACCTCCATCTGACCACTGGCCACTGACCACTGACCACTCCCCAGCCGCCACCCTCCTCCTCTCCCCCGACGACAACGCCGCCGACACCCTCCGCCCGCGCCTCGAATCCCTCCACGCCAACCTCGACCTCATCCACGCCCTCCCCGACCTCCCCTCCCTCCTCCCCCCCAAACCTCACCCCCTCGCCGATCCCAACGCCCCCACCCCGCTCCAGCAACTCGACGCCGCCTGCGCCTCCATCCCCAATCTCAAACTCCTCATCATCGACCCCATCACCCACTACCTCGGCCTCACCGACCGCTCCCTCCCCAGCTCCTCCTCTTCCTCCGCTACCTCCATCCTCCACGCCCTCGCCCAACTCGCCCACAAACACCAAATCGCCATCCTCCTGACCTCCCGCCTCCCCCGAAACCTCCCTGCCTTCGATCCCCACGCCCCCAACCGCCACATCAACCCCGTCGGCTCCCTCGCCTTCTCCTCCACCCCCCGCTCCATCCTCCTGCTCACCCGCTACTCCCCGCCCACTCAAATGATCAATGAGCCATCCACAATGCCCAACCCCCCAATCGGCATTGGGCAATCGGCAATCGGCAATCCCCCCAACCGCCTCCTCCTCTCCCTCAAATCCAACCTCGCCACCCCGCCCGCCCCCCTCCCCCTCACCATCGCCGACACCATCACCTTCCACCCCCCGCTTGCCCCGCCCGCACCCGCCGCGCCCAAGCCCGCCCCCCCGCGCCCCGCCGAACTCTCCCTCCAATCCGCCACCGAATGGCTCGCCGCCGCACTCGCCCCCGGCCCCCAGCCCGCCGCCGCACTCGTCCTCACCGCCCGCTCGCTTGGCATCCCCTACGCCCTCCTCCACCAGGCCAAAACCACCCTCCATGCCACCTCCCATCGCCACCCTCACTCCGGCAAATGGTTCTGGCAGCTCCCCGATGCCCTCGACCCCCTCCCCCCCGACCCCCTCGCCGAAGCCCTGTCAGAAATGGCGAAAAACCTCATACACAACGGCAAAAACTCAACGTTTTTTGCAAAACACCCCCGACACATCGAGAAAAAACCACACCTTCCCCCCCGCAACAGCCCCCCTCACCGCGGAACCCACTGCGCAATCAACGCCTCCGGCTCCCCCTGAAACCCAGTCCCGAATCCCCCCCCACCGCCGCCCCCGAACATCCCGCGTCCCCCGCGCCGCCCGCCGCCGCGACCCCCGAATCCGCCCCGACCGCCGCGACCGACAACGCCCCCCACGCCCAGGTTCCCCGTATCGTCGGCCGGCGGGTTCGGCAGCTTGATCCGGTCGACAATCGTCACATGACCGCCCAGCTCCCCCGTGAACTCATAAATCTGCGACTCGCTGCCCACGATCCATATCTTGTGATCCGCCAACGTTCCGCCGCCGCCGGGATTCGCCCACTCCCGCACGTCCGTCGCGAACTTCTTGTCGATCTCCGCTGGCGTCCCCACGTACTTCTCCGCCAGCTCCTCCTGCTTCGCCGCCTGCCGCGGACTGGGCGCGTCCGGATCCCCGTTGCCGAACAGCCCCCCCCGAAAACCGCCAAATCCCCGCCCGCTGATGTACGTCGCGTCCGCCACCTTCCACTCCCGCACGAAATCCAGGTCCTGCAGAATGCCCCCACCGCCGCCGCCGTACGCCACCACCACGTCTCCCTTCCTCACCCTCTTTTCCAGTCCCTCCGTGATCGCCGCCGCCTGCGCCTTCTGATACGCGATCCGCTGCCCGATCTGCGAAATCTGCGGACCGCCCCACAGCAACTGAACGAACAACAACGCCGCCCCCACCGCCGCCGCGCCTATCACCCCCGCCCGCGCCGTCGCCTGCTGCGCCGCCCATACCCCCGCCAGCGTGAACAGCCCGAACGTCGGCAGCATGAAGCGCATCGTCGATTGGTCGTTGTTCTGCGGCGCCCAGTAATACGCCATGTACAACAGAATCATCCCCGTCACCATCAGCCCCAGCATGATCCCCGCCGCCCCGTTCCACCGCGCCGCCGCCCCCGACTTGCCCCCCTGACCCCCCTGCACCGCGCTGCGCGCGAACATCAGCCCGCCGATGCCCGCCAGCCCCAGGCCAAACAGCAACCCCAGCCCGCTCGAGTTGATCTGCCAGATGTAATCGAGCGCGTGCTCCTTGAAGTACGCCCAGGAAAACCCCGTCTCCTCGTTGGTCAGCGAATAGCCCGTCCGCCAGAACGCCCCGAACAACGCCTGGTTGCGGATCAGCAGCAGACCCAGCGGGATCAATGCCCCGACCGCCGCGGCGATCCAGTGCAGCCAGGGCCGGCGCAGCTCCCGGAATTGCAGCAGCAAAAAGACCATCACGCCCAGCCCCATGATCGCATCCGCATACCGCACCGTCGGAATGCAGCCCAGCACGAGGCCCGCGAGAAACGCCAGCGCGAGCCAGCCGGTGTCCTGCCACGCCAGAAGCAGGTAAATGCCCCACAGAATCAGGCACGCCACGCCCATGTGCGACCCGCCGTTGAGCGAGTGATGCACGAACGTCGGATTGACCGCCAGAAGCGCCGCCGCCCCCACCGGCCAGATCGCGCGTCCCGCCGCGCTCGCCGATTCCCCCAGCAGCCGCCGCGCCGCCACGAAAATACCCGTCAGCGCCAGCAGCGAAAAAATCCCGTTCGCCAGCGTGCTGGCGCGCCAGCCGAACAGCTTGTCCAGCAACGCGACCGCCACCGGAAGGCCCGGCGGATAGCGGCTGATGTACCGGCCCGTCGGCGCCAGCAGCCAGTGCATGCCGATGAACTGCGCGTCCGACTGCGGAACAAACCACGTCCGCCCCGTCTGCGCCAGCAGCGTCCCCTGCGCGAAGTAGCCGTTGTCGTCCGGCTCCACGATCGCCGGCCCGCCCCAGTAGTGCGCAAGCACGCACGCGTAAATCACCAGCAGCAGACCCAGCGCCGCGAACGAAAGCAGGTCGATCCACCAGCGCCGCGGCCGAATCACCACCGCCGGGCCCTGCTTCTCCCCCATCGGGACAGCTTCGTACACAACCGTCATCAAAAATCTCCGTCCGCGCAACACCCGCGAAACCGCGGGACGTTGCAGACGAGCATCAGGAAACAAGAATCCGTAAAACAGCCGGCGGAATCAAGCAGCGAACGGGCTGGAAGGGTTGGACGGCGGGCCGCGAGCCATGGATAATGGGCGGTTTTCGGGCATTGACAGCAGAGGTTGTATGCAGGTGCGACACGACTGGACGCGCGATGACATCCGCGCCGTTTATGACAAGCCGTTTCCCGAACTCCTGTTCGAGGCGGCCACGATTCATCGGCGGCACTTCGACCCCACGCGCGTGCAGCGATCCACGCTCCTCTCGGTGAAAACCGGCGGCTGCCCGGAGAATTGCGCCTACTGCCCGCAGTCAGCCCATTACGACACCGGCGTCGAAAAACACGGCGTGCTGCCCAAGGCCTATGTGCTGGAAAAGGCCCGCGCGGCGCAGGCGGAGGGATCGACCCGCTTCTGCATGGGGGCGGCCTGGCGGGAAGTCAAGGACGGCAAAGACTTCGATGCGGTCCTGGAGCTCGTGGAATCGGTCGCCGCGACGGGAATGGAAGTCTGCTGCACGCTGGGAATGCTGACCGAATCGCAGGCCCGGCGGCTGAAAGACGCGGGCTGCCACGCCTACAACCATAACCTGGACACCTCGCCGGAGTTCTACGGCAGCATCATCACGACGCGCACGTACGACGATCGGCTGCGGACGCTCAGGCACGTGCGGGCGGCGGGAATCACCGTGTGCTGCGGGGGGATCATCGGAATGGGCGAGACGATCGACGATCGGCTGGGGCTCCTCGAGCAGTTGGCGCGGCAGAATCCGCATCCGGAATCGGTGCCGATCAACGCGCTGCAGCGTGTCGATGGCACGCCGCTGGGCGAACGCGAGGCGGTCGATCCGCTGGAATTCGTCCGGATGGTGGCGACGGCGCGCATTCTGATGCCGGCGAGTTACGTCCGGCTCTCGGCGGGGCGGATCGAGCTTTCAGACGAGGCGCAGGCCCTGTGCTTCCTCGCGGGGGCCAATTCGATCTTCGCCGGCGACAAGCTGCTGACGCAAAAAAATCCCGGCGAGGACCGGGATCGCAAGCTGCTGGGAAAGTTGGGGATGCAATATGTGGAAAGACCCTGTGCGGCGGAACAGGCGCCGGCGCGGGCGGAAACAAGCGCCGCCCGCACGCAGCATCTCATGGTCAGCCGGTGAGGCGTCGATCAGCGGCCGCCGCGGCCGGGAGCGGGTGCGGGCGTGGTGCCGAACCAGGGTCCGAAGTTGGCGCCGGTGGTCAGTTCGAGGGTGGTGCCCTGCATGCGATAGACGAGCATTTTCTGCGTGGCCTTGTCGACGATGACGAGGAATTCATCGCCGCCGGGATTGTTGCTGGTCATCATCATGGTGTAGCCCTGCTTGTCGTTGAGCATCTGGGCGTTGGCGGTTTTGGAAGGGGCGGTGATGAGGATCACGCCCAGGACGATGGCCGTGAGAGTGAGGACAGCCATCCAGACGGAGGTGTGGGATTTCATGATTTATCTCCCGCGCCGCGGAGGCGCGCTCGTGGGTCGAAGGTCTCAATAGCCAGGGCGAACGGCGGGTTGGGGGGTGAGGTGGGCAAGATCGTCGGCGACGTTGCGCACGGCGATGGGCTTGCTGGTGCGACCAACGGGATCGATCTGGACGGCGGCGAGGTGGCCGGTGGAGACCTGGAGAAGGAAGATGGTGGTGGTGTTGTTGGTGAAGCCGGCGACGGCGGCGTAATCGGACTGGACACCGCCGATCTGGGCGAAGGCGGGTTTATCGCCGGCGAGGCGAGACCAGACGGCGGCACCGAGCAGCAGGTTGAGCGCTGCGAGGCCGGCCACGATCCATTTAGTCATGGGAAACCTCCGCAAGAGAAGAAGGGCCGGCCGGGGAATGAGGGGGCCGGTTGCCAGAGAGGACCGCTACAGAGGACACGGGGGAGGACGGGTGGTTGGGGCTTATTCGACCTTGTCGAGGTGGTTTCGCTTGGCCTGCTTGAAGGCGACGAGCATGATGCCCGCGACCAGCAGACCGGAGATGATCCAGGACATGGCCGGGGAACTGTCGCCCGGGAGAACCGGAGCGCTGGGATCGCGGGTGGTGATCTGAGCGAGGAGGTGCGGGAGATGCAGAAGGGTGTTCATGTTCTGCCTCAAGAAAGGAGGGTTCTTCCTGCGATGATAAGGGTGAAGCGGGGCCGCGGGCAAGGGGGGACGGGAAAAGAGGATGTTGCGGGATGGGGAAGAGGTGCGGAGAATTTTCCTGGCGGGCTTACGTGGAGAGTGCGGGCATGGCGGAACTTCCTGGCTGGGCTGAGGACATGCGCGATCTGTTTCGGTCGGGGGCGATCGCGCAGTTTATCTTGCATGGGAACGTGTTCGACCTGGTTGCAGCGCCGGGCGGAGACGGATCGGGGGGGCAGCGGTACCTGTCCCTGAAAGGGTTTCTGGAGGAGGTGATGTTCGGGCAGTATGACGTGGTGCTGGAGTATGACCGGGCGAAGGGGATACGGCCGGTGAAGGGCGGGGAGGATTTCGGGGCGTGGCTGCAGGGCGGGGGGGGGCTGCCGGAGGAGGAGAGGCCGTTGTTGCAGCGGGCGCGGGAGCCTGCGCGGGCGCTGGAGATCATCGATCGGTATCTGCTGCGGACGTTGAATCTGCGGGCGCTGACGAAGGAGGGCGCTGGTGGGCGGGCGGCGCCGGAGAAGATTGCGGTGATCGTGGATTTCGCGCAGTTCGTGGTGCCGGCGGGGAACGCGCTGCAGTTGGGCGGGGATTTTGCGGCGGCGATCGTGAAGGTGCTGGCGTGGGCGAATGAGCCTGCGATTTTGCAGTCGAACATCGTGACGGTGCTGCTGACGGAGCAGCTCAATGATTTGAATGAACTGGTGATCAACAATCCGCATCCGGCGAAGTTGAAGATACCGCTGCCGGACGAGGGGGAGATGCTGGCGTATCTGCGGCATCTGGAGGGGAAAGAGTTCAAGGATTTGGCGGAGCGGTCGGAGGTGCCGGTGGAGGTGCTGGCGCGGCGGCTGACGGGGCTGTCGCGGATCGGGGCGCGGACGCTGATCGGGCAGGCGCTCAACAACGGGAAGAAGATCACGGGGGCGTGGCTGACGCGGATGAAGAAGGAGGCGATCGAGCGGGAGACCAACGGGCTGCTGGAGTTTCTGGAGTCGCCGTTCACGCTGGAGAACCTGTCGGGATCGGAGGCGGTGAAGCAGTGGCTGCGGCAGGATGCGGAACTGCTGCGGAAGGGGGCGACGGGGTCGCTGCCGATGGGGTATCTGATTGCGGGGCGGATCGGGACGGGCAAGACGTTTCTCGTGAACTGCTGGGCGGGGGAGCTGGGGGTGCCGTGCGTGGTGTTCAAGAATTTCCGGGACAAGTGGGTGGGTGCGACGGAGAGCAACCTGGAGAAGATTTTTTCGATTCTGCGGGCGCTGGGGCAGGTGGTGGTGTTCGTGGATGAAGCGGACCAGATGACGGGGAAGCGGGATGGAGGCGGGGACGATTCGGGGCTGAGCGGTCGGGTGTACGCGATGCTGGCGAAGGAGATGTCGGACACGCGGAACCGGGGGAAGATCATCTGGGTATTTGCGACGAGCAGGCCGGACCTGGTGGAGGTGGATTTGAAGCGGCCGGGGCGGCTGGACGTGCATATTCCGCTGTTTCCACCGCAGACTCCGGAGCAGATGAAGGAGTTGCTGGTGGCGGTGGCGGGGAAGTTCGGGTTTCCGCTGAAGGGGGAGGAGATACCGGAGATGCCGCGGGGATTGACGCTGGCGGGGAATGAGATTGAGGCGCTATTGGTGCGGGTGATGCGGAAGTGGGAGCTGGCGGCTGTGCCGAAGCCGGAGTTGCGGGGGCTGTTGGCGGAGGCGTTGGCGGGGGTGCGGCCGAACCCGAATTTGCGGAAGCTGGAGTACATGGATCTGGTGGCGGTGAAGGAGTGCACGGATGGGGCGTTTTTGCCGGCGGGATTCAGGGAGTTGGATTTGGATGCGTTGGAGCATCGGTTGGGGGAGCTGCGGCGGTACGTGGTGAGCTGAGGGGGGACGGGTCCACGAATGGACACGAATGACGTGAAGTGGACGGGTAGGCATGGCGCGGCGAGGGCCGCAAGTAAAGAGGAGGCGCTGTGCTTGGGGGAGTTTCTCGGGGGGTCTTTAACGCGGAGGGCGCGGAGGGCGCGGAGATCGCGGAGGGACGACGATGGACCCCCGCCCCCCGCGGCGAGGCGACGACGACGTAAAGTGGCCACGAAAGGCACGAAAAACACGAAAGATTGGGAGGAAGATTTGGGGAGGGGCGGGCAGTGGGTTGACTGGATGCGCTTTGCGTTGTAAAGTTCTTGGCATCTGAAAGAGCACGCGAGGCGTAGCAGCGGAGGGAGGGTTATGGGCGATGAGAACGGCAGGTTGTGGATGGATGCGTGCGTGTGAAAAAGGTGCGAACTGGGGAGGTGGTTGGGGAGTATGGAAAAGCGAGGTTGGGATTTTGCAGGGAGATTGGGTATGCGGGTGATGTTGATGAATCCGGGGCATCCGGCGATTGGGAGTCGGATTCCGCGGGAGCAGTTGCCGCCGTTGGGGTTGCTGTTTGTGGGGGGGTCGCTGGTGGATGCGGGGCATGAGGTGAAGGTGGTGGACGGAGAGTTCGGGCCGATGGGGGCGGAGGAGATGGCGGAGGAGGCTTTCGCATGGAGGCCTGAGATTTTGATGGTGGGGCATTCGGGGTCGACGTCCGGGCATCCGTCGGCGTGTGCGGTAATGCGGGCGGTGAAGAGGCGGTTGCCGAAGGTGCGGATTGTGTATGGCGGGGTGTTTCCGACGTATCACTGGCGGGAGGTGTTGCGGGATGTGGAATGCGTGGATGTGGTGGTGCGCGGGGAGGGGGAGAAGACGATTCGGGCGGTGGTGCGGGCCCTGGAAGAAGGGACGGATCTGGGGGAGGTGGAGGGGATTGCGTATCGGGATGGGGGGCGGATTGTGGGGACGCGGGCGGCTGCGATGATCGAGAACCTGGATGAATATCGGGTGGGGTGGGAGCTGGTGGATTTGAAGCGGTATGGGTATTGGGGCGGGAAGCGGGCGGTGGTCGTGCAGTTTTCGCGCGGGTGCCCCCATTTGTGCAGTTATTGCGGGCAGCGCGGATTCTGGACGAAGTGGCGGCATCGGGATCCGGTGAAGCTGGCGGAGGAGATTGCGTGGCTGCACCGCAGGCACGGGGTGGAGGTGTTTAATTTTGCGGATGAAAATCCGACGGCATCGCGCAAGGCGTGGAAGGCGTTTCTGGAGGCGCTGATTGCGACGGGGGTAAAGGTGACATTGGTAGGATCGACGCGGGCGGACGATATCGTGCGGGATGCGGACATTCTGCATCTATATAAGCAGGCGGGGGTGGAGCGGTGGTTGATGGGGATGGAGAATTATGATGCGGAGACGCTGAAGAAGATTCGCAAGGGGGGATCGATGATGAAGGACCGGCAGGCGATTCAATTGCTGCGGAAGCATGGCATTTTGTCGATGGCGACGTGGGTGGTGGGATTTGAGGAGGAGCGGGATCGGGATTTGTGGCGGGGGTTGAGGCAGCTTTTGAGGTATGACCCGGATCAGATACAGATGCTGTATGCGACGCCGCACCGGTGGACGCCGCTGTTTGGGGCGGAGAAGCATCGGCGGGTGATACAGATGGATCAATCGAAATGGGATTACAAGCATCAGGTACTGGCGACGCGGCACATGGCGGCGTGGCGGGTGTTTGTGTGGGTGAAGTTTATTGAGGTGGTGATGCAGATGCGGCCGCGGGCGCTGAAGCGGGTGTTGTGGCATTGGGACAGGAAGATTCGGCATGCGCAGCGGTGGTATTACAAGATGGGGAGGCGCGTGTGGTTTCATGAGGTGTTTGGGTTTTTTGCGAGGGACAAGCGCGTGGCGGATGGGCCGACGGTGGGGGAATGGTGGAGGGAGGAGGTGGATGGGGAGGAGGCGTTGGTGCGGTTGACGGTGCGGCGGGTGGAGAAGGGGAGGCATGAAGGAGCGCGGTCCTACGGTGCGGCGGAGCGGCAACGCGAACCGGCCGCCGATTGCCGCCGATGAGCGCCGATGGCTGGTACGCCGGCGTGGGCGAGGGTGCGTTGGAAATAGCGGTTCATGGGAAAGGGCCTGTGTTATAATGGCGGCGAGGAGTCAGCATGAGCAACAAGCAGATCATTGAACGGTTGAATTCGATTCAGGAGGAATTGGATGAAATCCGCCGGAGTGTCGCCGGGGGGAATGGCAGCGAATGGCGGGCAGTGGCGGGGAGTTTTGCGAATGATCCGTTGTTTGAAAAGGCCGTAAAATTTGGAGCAGAGTACCGGAAATCGCTACGGCCGCGGGCTCGGCGGAAGCGCTCATGATTATTCTGGACACGGACGTGGTGTCGCTGGTGTTGGGGAGGGAGTCGGAGGTACGGGAGAGAATTCTTTCGCGCATTGACATGGCGCGACGAAGCGAGGCGGTGGTCACGACGATCATCACGTATGAAGAGCAAATTCGTGGCTGGTTTAAGGTGCTATCGCGTGCGAAGACGTTGCGCGATGCTATCGGGGCTTATGAGCGGCTTTCAAAGTATGTGGAGGATTACCGTACCCTGACCGTGGTTCGATTTAATGAAGGGGCGGCAGTGGCATTTCAGCGTCTGCAAGGCGAGAAGTTGCGGCTGGGGACGATGGATTTGAGAATCGCGGCGATTGTGTTAGCGAATGATGCGACATTGTGGTCGAGAAACCTCCGGGATTTTGAGAGAATCCCGGGGCTGAGGGTAGCGGACCCGGGCCGGTAGACGCAGTTGCTTCGCGTGTGGTGCGTGGGATTCTTTGTGGAGGATGTGATGAGGAAGGTTGCGGGATTGGTGGTGGTGGCGGGGGTTGTTCTGGGGGCGGCGGCTGGATTAGGGGCGCGCGGGGCGGAGGCGGGGGTGGGTGGGGAGCCGGTGTTTCATAATCCGATTGTGAAGCAACGGGCGGATTCGCAGGTGTATTTGCATACGGACGGGTATTACTACTTTACGGGTACGGTGCCCGAGTATGACCGGCTGGAGCTGCGGCGGGCGAAGACGATTCAGGGGTTGGGCGATCCGGCGGCGGGAGACATCAAGACGGTGTGGAAGAAGCATGAGACCGGGCCGATGGGATCGCACATCTGGGCGCCGGAGATTCACTACATTGACGGGAAGTGGTTCATGTATTTTGCGGCGGGGGATGCGAAGAATGTGTGGAACATCAAGATTTATGCGATTGAGAATGACTCCGCGAATCCGCTGGAGGGGGATTGGAAGGAGATGGGGCAGGTGAAGACGAACTGGAACGATGACAAGCAGTTTGCGCTGGATGCGACCACGTTCGAGCACAAGGGGCAGTGGTACTTTGTGTGGGCAGAGCGGGATCCGGCGATCAGGACGAATTCGAATTTGTATATAGCGAAGATGGATTCGCCGACGAGCATCGAGGGGAAGGGGGTGATGATTTCGAAGCCGGAGTATCCGTGGGAGTGCGTGAAATACAAGGTGAACGAGGGGCCGGCGGTGCTGGAGAAGAACGGTCGTGTGTTCATGACGTATTCGGCGAGCGCGACGGATTTTAACTATTGCATGGGGATGCTGACGGCGGATGGGGATGCGGATTTGCTGGATCCCAGGAGCTGGAAGAAGTCAGCGGAGCCTGTGATGAAGAGCGATGCGGCGGTGAAAGTGTTCGGGCCTGGGCATAATTCGTTCACGACGACGCCGGACGGGAAGTGGGACATATTGGTGTATCACGCGCGGAATTATGCGGAGATTGTGGGGGATCCGCTGAAGGATCCGAATCGGAACACGCGGGCGCAGGTGATACATTGGACGGCGGAGGGGGCGCCGGTGTTTATGCCGCCGGCGGGGGATTGATGTCAATGGCCACGAAAGGCAGGAAGGACACGAAAGACGACGACGACGGGAATTGTCCACGAATGCACACGAATTTACACGAATGGTAGTGGTGGGATTGACTGGAGCGGGAAGTGGCCGCCGAAGGACGTGGATGGACGCCGATGATTGGATTGGGGCGGGAGAATGTTATTGGTAAGAAGACGTTTTCGAGATGGTAATAGGAAAGGTGCGAAGCGGGGGAAATTGGAAAAATGGGGTTAATGGTTTTAATTTGGGGAAAGGGCGTGGGGCGTGGAGAAAATGTCGGATTTTTGCGGGGTGTGGGGGTGGGGGACGCGTGTTTGGGTGGGTGGGGGTGCGCGCGGGTGAGCAAGATTTCGTTGACGGGTGGCGCGAGGTGCGCCACAATCGCGGGGGGTGCGGTGGGAATTATGAAAGGCGGAAATCGATGGGCATGTTTTCGCGGATTGGGCGGTTGTTCCGGGGGTTCTTTGGATTGTTCGTGTCGGGGCTGGAGGAGAAGAATCCCGAGGCGCTGATGGAGGCGGCGAAGCAGGAGTTTCGCAACAAGATGGCGCTGCATAACCAGGCGCTGGCGCGGATGGCGGGAATTGCGGAACGGTTGAAGTCGCAGATCAAGCAGAAGACGGCCCGGGCGCAGGAGCTGGAGACGCGGATATTGGCGAATCATCGCGCGGGGAACATGGACCTGGCGGGATCGCTGGCGAGGGAGCTGCAGGAATTGCGCGCGGACCTGACGCACGATACGGCGGAGCTGGCGGATACGGAGGAGGCCTATCAGAACAACGTGCGGCAGGCGAAGGTGGCGCAGAAGGAATTCGAGGAGAAGATTCGGAAGCTGGAGAACCAGCTTTCGCAGGTGCGCGTGAAGGAGGCGCAGGCGGAGGCGGCGAGCGCGATGAACAATGTGGCGTTCAAGGTGGGGGACCTTGGGGACACGATGAAGACGGTGGAGGATGTGCTGAACAAGCGGTATGAGCAGTCGGCGGGAAAGGCGCGCGTGGCGAAGGACATGATCGATTCGGGGGCGCTGGCGGAGAAGGAATCGGAGCGCAAGGCGCTGGAGCAGAACGCGCTGGCGGATTTTCTGGCGTCGCAGGGCATTGCGGCGGGCGGTGCGACTGCGGAGGGGGCGGCGGCGCCGCCGGTGGCCAAAGAGATGGGGCCGGCGCAGGCGGAGGGGCAGAAGGCGATTGGGGGGTGAAGCGGGCAGGCTGCTATTGGGGGGAAAGGTGTTCGCGGAGGTGGGCGAGGAGAAGGTCTTTGTGGGGGTGGGCGGCGATCCAGGCGGTGATGCGGTGGAGTTCGGCGGCGTCGGCGGCGCCGAGGCGGCGGGTGAGGGCGGTTTCGTGCTGGGCGGTGCGGTGATGACGGGCGACGTCGGCCTGCCAGGCGTCGGAGGGGATGAAGTGGAGCTTGGTGTGAAGGTTGTTGGCGGCGAGGGCGTCCCACTCGTGGTTGTTGAGGAAGAAGCCGCCGCAGGCGCCGCAGCGGTCGATGCCGAAGTCGAGGCCGTGGCCGACGGGGTAGTAGCGCATGAACTTGGAGCAGGCGGGGCAGAGTTTGAGCGCGGCGGAATCGGGCGCGGGCTGCGGGGAGGCGGGGCCGGGGGCGTGTTCGAGGGAGGCGGGGATGTTGGCGAGGAAAGCGAAGTAGCGGTTGAGGGTGATCCAGAGGCCGTGGCAGGTGGTGCAGACGTCGGCGTCGGGGCCGTCGGGAATGTGGGTGGGTTCGAAGGTGGCGGTGCGGCAGGCGGGACAGCGGAGAGGCATGGGGCACCCGGGGGATGGGGGAGAATAAGTGAAGGATAAGTGGGAGCGGGAAAAACGCAAAACGCAAAGGGGCGAACGCAAACCGGCGGAGAATGTCGACGATTCTCGGCAATCGGCGGCGACTTCTTCGTGGCAAAAAGAAAAAGCGTCGATCTTTGGGGGATCGACGCCTTGCATTGGACGAACACGGGCATGACGCCCATGCCGCTTACTTTTTGGATTTCTCGTATTTTTCGGCGGCTTCTTCGACGGTGCCGACGTACATGAAGGAGCCTTCGGGGAGGTGGTCCCATTTGCCTTCGGCGATTTCGCGGCAGGAGCGGATGGTGTCGGCGAGCTTGACGTTGGAGCCTGCGAGACCGGTGAAGACTTCGGCGACGTAGAAGGGCTGCGAGAAGAAGCGTTCGAGCTTGCGGGCGCGGGCGACGGTGAGCTTGTCCTCTTCGGAGAGTTCGTCGACGCCGAGAATGGCGATGATGTCCTGCAGGTCTTTGTAACGCTGGAGGGTGCGCTTCACTTTCTGGGCGACTTCGTAGTGTTCGGCGCCGATGTAGTTGGGGTCCATGATGCGCGACGAGGATTCGAGCGGATCGACGGCGGGATAGATGCCCTTTTCGGCGATGCCGCGGGAGAGCACGGTGAAGGCGTCGAGGTGGGTGAAGGCGGTCGCCGGAGCGGGATCGGTGAGATCGTCAGCGGGTACGTAGATGGCCTGCACGGAGGTGACGGCGCCCTTGGTCGTCGAGGTGATGCGTTCCTGGAGTTCGCCCATTTCCGTGCCGAGGGTCGGCTGGTAACCGACGGCGGAGGGCATGCGGCCGAGGAGCGCGGAGACTTCAGAACCGGCCTGGGTGAAGCGGAAGATGTTGTCGATGAAGAGCAGCACGTCGGCGCCGGTCTGGTCGCGGAAGTATTCGGCCATGGTGAGGGCGGAGAGGGCGACGCGGAGACGGGAGCCGGGCGGTTCGTTCATCTGGCCGAAGACCATGACAGTCTGGTCGATGACGTGCTTGCCGGTGTCGCCGATCTTGGCTTCCTGCATTTCGAGCCAGAGGTCGTTGCCTTCGCGGGTGCGTTCACCGACGCCGGCGAAGCAGGAGTAGCCGCTGTGGAAGCGGGCGAGACGGGCGATGAGTTCCTGGATGATGACGGTCTTGCCGACGCCGGCGCCGCCGAAGAGGCCGGTCTTGCCGCCGCGGACGTATGGGGCGAGGAGATCGATGACCTTGATGCCGGTCTCGAATATCTTGGTTTTGGGTTCGAGGTTTTTGAATTCGGGGGGCGGCTGGTGGATGGGGCGATAGGCCTTGGCGTGGACGGGGCCTTTTTTGTCGATGGGCTGGCCGAGCATATTGAAGACGCGGCCGAGGGCTTCGACGCCGACGGGCACGGAGACGGGGGCGCCGGTGTCGGTGACGGTCATGCCGCGTGCGAGGCCGTCGGTAGTGCCCAGGGCGATGGCGCGGACGCGTCCGCCGCCGAGGTGCTGCTGGACTTCGCCGGTGAGATTGACGGCGATGCCGCGGGATTCGGCGTTGATGGTGACGGCGTTGTAGATGGCCGGGAGCTGGTCTTCGGGGAATTCGGCGTCAAAGGTGGATCCGATGACTTGGGAGATGGTGCCGGTGGTAGCCATTGTATGTTCACTCCGCGGGATCATGACTGGTCATTGGTAAATAGTAATTGGTAATTGTTTATTTGAGGGCTTCGACGCCGCCCATGAGTTCGGAGAGTTCGCTGGTGATCTGGGACTGGCGGGCGCGGTTGTAGTCTTGCGTCAGTTTTTTGCCCATCTTGTCGGCGTTGTCGGTGGCGGCTTTCATGGCGACCATGCGGGCGATCTGCTCGGAGACCGCGGCTTCAATGAAGGCCTGGAAGATGCTGATCTTCACGACCACCGGGATCAGCTCGTTGAGGATTTCCTCGGCGCTGGGGAGAAATTCGTAGGGGACCGGCGCGGCCGCCCCCCCTTCGGCCGCAGCGCCTTCGGTGGCGAGGTTGGTCAGGGGGAGCACATCCATCACGGCGGGCTTCTGCTGGCCGGCGCTGATGAACCGCATGTAAACGACCTTCAGCCCGGTGAAGCGGCCGTCCTGGTAGCCGGCCATGAACTGGTCGGCGAGCTTTTCGATTTCGGTGAAGACGGGATTGTCGCCGAGGGCGGTGAAGGATTCCGCGATGGCGCGGCGGAGGAACTTGAAGTAGGCGATACCTTTTTTGCCCGAGACGAAGAGGACGGGGGAATCACCGGCGGCTTCGAGGTCTTTGATCGTCTGGTTGGCCAGGCGCAGGACGTTGCCGTTGTAACCGCCGGCCAGACCGCGGTTGGAGCTGATGGCCAGGACGGCGGTCTTCCTGCCCCCCCCCCCGGTTCCACCCGGACCCCTGCCGGGTTCCTTCAGCAGCGGGTGATCGACATCTTTGCCCGAGGCGCGCAGGGCCTGCACGGCGGAGGCGACAAGCTCGCCGATCTTTTTGACGTAGGGCTTGGTGCCGGTGGCGCGTTTGAACGCCTTCTGGTAGCGCGAGGTGGCGATCATCTGCATCACTTTGGTGATCTTCTTGATGTTTCGCACGGCCTTGCGGCGTTTGATGATGACGCGGGCTTTTGCCATTTACCAGTCCTGAGTCGTTGGTCCTGAGTCCTGAGTGCTGAGTGCTGAGTGGTTAGTGGGCGGCGGGTTGTTTGGCGGCTTCGGCGTGCTCGCGCAGGGCCTTGTCTTCGTCCTTGGGGACGTTGTACTGCGTCGCGCCTTTCTTGCCGACCTGGGTGATGCCGTTGAACTTCTTGATGACCTCGACGAGCTTGGCTTCAATTTCGGGCGTGAGGTCTTTTTTGGCCGTGAGCTCCTTGACGAGATCGGACGCGGTGTTGTGGGCGTATTCGAGGAATTCCTTTTCCCACGCAAGGACGGCATCGCGCGGGATCGCATCGAGATAGCCCTGGGCGCCGGCATAAATCACCATGACCTGATCGATCACATCCATCGGCACGTACTGGGGCTGCTTGAGCAGCTCGACCATGCGGGCCCCGCGATCGAGCTGGCGCTGCGTGGCGGGTTCGAGTTCGGTGCCAAGCTGGGCGAACGCTTCGAGTTCGCGATAGGCGGCGAGGTCGAGACGCAGCGAGGCGGCGACTTTCTTGGCCTTCATCGCTTTGATCTGGGCGGACCCGCCGACGCGCGAGACCGAGATGCCGACGTTAATGGCCGGACGCATGCCGGCGGCGAAGAGGTCGGGCTCGAGATAAATCTGGCCGTCGGTGATGGAGATGACGTTGGTCGGAATGTAAGCGGAGACTTCGCCTTCCTGCGTTTCGATGACCGGGAGAGCGGTCAGCGAGCCGGCGCCGTTTTCATCGGAAAGTTTGCAGGCGCGTTCCAGCAGGCGGCTGTGGAGATAGAACACGTCGCCGGGATACGCCTCGCGGCCAGGCGGACGGCGGAGCAGCAGCGACAGCTGGCGATAAGCCTGGGCCTGCTTCGAGAGATCGTCGTAGACGCACAGAACGTGCTGGCCCTTCCACATGAAGTATTCGCCCATCGCGCAACCGGCGTAGGGGGCGATGTACTGAAGCGGCGCGGGATCGGAAGCGCCGGCGGTGACGACGATGGTGTAGTCCATGGCCCCGTGGCGGCGGAGAGCGTCGACCACGCCGGCGACGGTGGATTCCTTGGTGCCGACGGCGACGTAGATGCAGACCACGGCGTCCTTGGTGCCCCAGAATTTTTTCTGGTTGATGATGGTGTCGATGGCGATGGCGGTTTTGCCGGTCTTGCGGTCGCCGATGATCAGCTCGCGCTGTCCGCGGCCGATGGGAATCATGGCGTCGATGGCCTTGATGCCGGTTTGCAGCGGCTGTTTGACGGGCTGCCGGTCGGCGATGCCGGGGGCGATGATGTCGACCTTGCGGCGTTCGGAGGTATTGATGGCCGGGCCGCCGTCGATGGGCTGGCCGAGGGGATTGACGACGCGTCCGAGGAGCTGTTCGCCGACGGGCACGGAGAGCAGTTCGCCGGTGGTGCGGACGGTGTCGCCTTCCTTGATCTTTTTGTAGTCGCCGAGGACGACGGCGCCGACGGTTTCTTCTTCGAGGTTGAAGACCTGTCCGAAGACGCCGCCGGGGAATTCGAGCATTTCACCGGCCATGGCCCCGCGGAGGCCGTAGATGCGGGCGATGCCGTCGCCGACCTCGATGACCTTGCCGACCTGGGTGACGTCGAGCTGGTTCTGGTACTGGGAGATTTCCTGCTGGATGACGGAGGTGATTTCGTCGATTTTGAATTTCATCGTTTCCTCGTTTGCCCGGGAGGCGGTTGGTTAAGTCGTCAAGTGGTTAAATCGTCAAGTCGTCGAATCGTGAAAGCGTGGCGTTCAGGTGAGGAGGGCGGCGGCGCTGGTTTGCAGGCGGCCGACGCCTTTGCGTTTGAGCTGGTCCTGGATTTTGTCGAGCTGCGTGGCGACGGAGGCGTCGATGAGGGTGTCGCCGATGCGGAGCATCATGCCGCCGATGAGCGTGGGGTCGGTTTTGAGTTTCAGGTCGGGCGATTTGCCGCCGAGGCTGCGTCCGACGGCCTCGCGGACGCGGTCGAGGGCGTCGGCGGGAAGGTCGAGGGCGGAGGTGAGTTCGACATCCACGTGGCCGGACATCTTGCGAAGGATGTCCTCAAAGGCCATCACGAAGCCGTCGAGGAACATGAGGCGGTCGCGGCGGGACATGCTCAGGAGGACCTGGAGGGTCAGCTCCTGGACGCGGCCCTCGAAGATTTTTTTGAGGGAGCGGAGGCGTTCTTCCTCGCCGATGGTGAGGGCTTCGATGAACGATTTGAAGCCGGCGTTGGTGCGGAGCAACTCGCCGATGCCGCGGACATCGTCGGTGACGGCATCGAGGTTGCCCTGCTTCCGGGCCTCGTTGATGAGGGCCTGGGCGTAAACTTCGCCGATGGCTTCGATCTGGAAATCGTTGTCAGGCATGAGGAACCAGTGGTGAGGGGTCAGTGGTCAGGGGTCAGAGTGGGGCCGTCAGTTCTTCTTGGCCAGTTCGGCGAGGGATTCGTCGACGAGGCGTTGCTGGTCGTTGACGGTCACATCGCGCTGGAGAATCTTGCGGGCGACGGCGGTGCCCAGGTCGGCGGCGTGGGTGTTGATCTCGGTGAGGGCCTGCTGCTTGGCGGCGTCGATCTCGCGGAGCGTGCGATCCTTGAGGGCCGCGGATTCAGCTTCGGCCTGGGCGCGGATGGTGTCGGCGAGCTTCACCGCATCCGCCTTGGCCTGGGCGAGGGCGAGCGAGGCCTGACGTTGCACGTCCGCCATCTTGGCTTCCAACTCGCGGCCGGAGCGCTCGGCGTCTTCCTTGGCGAGCTGGGCGGCTTCGATGGAATCGCGGATCGCCTTTTCGCGGCTCTTGAGACCGCCGAGGATCGGCTTCCACGCGGTGGCGCCCAGGATGATCAGCAGCACCACGAACACCAGCACCGTGAACAGCGCGGTGCCCAGGTCCGGATCGAGCAGCCCGCCCTGAGGTTCTTCAGTGTTGGGCGCGCCGGCGACGCCGGTTTCGCGCAGGGCGTTTTGGCCGGCGCGATCGATGTCCTGGCGGACGGCGGGCGTGGCCGGGGCGGCCTGGGCGACGGAAACCGCGGCGAGCGTCACCAGGAGGAACGCGGCGACGCACAGAAGGAAGCGTTGGCAGAGAGTCCGCATGAGAAGCACCGGGTAAGAGGAGGAAGGATGGGGACGCTGGTGCGCCCCCATCCGTCGTCAGGTTCAGACGGGCAGCTTGTTCCACACGAGGAACGAGATGGCCAGGAGGAAGAAGGTGAAGCCTTCGATGAGGGCGGCGGAGATGATCATGTTGGTTTGGATTTTGCCGGAGGCTTCGGGCTGGCGGGCGATCGCTTCGCAGGCCGAGCCGCCGATGTTGCCGATGCCGCGGCCAGCGCCGCCGACACCGATGCCGCCGCCGATGAGTGCGCCGGCCATACCCAGACCCACGCCGAGCATACGGCTATCGGCGGCGGTCTGCGCCAGGGTGGTGAGAAGTTCCATGAGTGCTCCTTGCCCCGGAGGGCAAACGTGACACCGCCGCATAATCACGACAGCGCCGATATGTTCCCGACTTTCGCGAGGGGCTTAGGTGTCGGTGACCGGCCCAATAAGGGGAAGCGGGGTCATGGGGCCAAGGGCGCCGTTCCGCTTCCTGGATCGTGGATCAATGCTCCGGCGCCACGGCCGAGGCAATGAACAATGCCGTCAAAAACGTGAAGATATAGGCCTGAAGGAACGCAACGAACACTTCCAGGACGCTGAAGACCGCACAGGCGATGACGATCGGAACGCTGATGCCGCCGCGGGCGACGTAGGATGTCACCAGGAAAATCAACGTGAGGAACGAGGCGAGAACCAGGTGTCCGGCGATCATGTTGGCGAACAGACGCATGCACAGCGAGAAGGGCTTGACCAGCGCGCCGATGATCTCCAGCACGAACATCGCGGGCCACAGCCAGATCGGCACCTGCGGCACGAAATTCTTGATGTAGTGCAGCGTGCCCGTGACCAGGGCGACCGGGAACGGCTTGCCTTGCGCCACCGCCCTGGGCCCGTGAGCGTAGTGGACGCCGTGGGCGTGGTTGTGGCCGTCGCCTACATGATGATCAATTTTCACATCTGCATTTTCTTGCCCTTCCGCGCCAAAGCTTCCGCCGTGGCCGTGGAAGGGCGTGTGGTCCGGCCCCGTATGATGCGGGGCGAGCGAGGGATCCATTTCTATCCGGACAGCCTGAATGAGCCCCGAGACGTGGAAGGTGATAAACGCGATGACGGCCAGCGCGATGGTGACGGCGATGTTGCCCGTCGCCGTGCCGCCGATCTCCGGGATATGCGAGCCCGCCTTGGCGTTGATCAGGAGAATCACCTCGTGCAGCGGCACCAGCCCCAGGAGGTTGCAGAAGAGGATGAAGAAGAAGGTGGTCCAGAGGTAGGGGGCGAAACGGTCGGTATTCTCGCCGAGGGCGGGAATGAACACTTCGGTGCGGAGGTAGGAGAGGATGGCTTCGAAGAAGTTGCGGATGCCCGAGGGCACGGGATTTTTGCGGGATTGCGCCCCCATCATCGGGAAGATCAGCAGCATCAGCAGCGCCGCGATGAGGATCATCACCATGTGGCTGGTGAAGTAGATGGGGCGGTTGAAGAGGTGGAACAGAGGGGTGGCGGAGAGACGCTTGTCCTGGACGTGCTCCATCATGTTGGCGGCGGCCAGGGGGAGGTGCAGCGGCAGAAGGGGCATCATGGTTTCCCAGGAAAACGGTTGGTTGACAAATCTTTGGGGCGGTCCCGGGGGTGGTCCCCGGAGCCGATCGGGCGACAGTTGCGGATCATCATCTCAATCGACGGCAGCGGTTTCGTCAACACCGCCCGGGCCATTTTTGCGGGCGGCGAAGGAGCTTTTTCAATGTCGGGAGGCCCAGATGGTGGCGGTGCTTTCGGCGGTCATCACGGCGATATAGCAGGCGGCGGTGCACAGGACCAGAACGCCGTGGTCGAGCTTCCACGCCGGCCCGAACAGCAGGATCAGGCCCCCGAGGGTCAGCAGCATCCGAACGATGGTGGCGATCATGGTGAGGTGGACCATGGCGATGGCGCCGCGGGCCATCAGCAGGAGCATGGGGATGACGGCGAGGACGCCGGCGACGGCGCTGAGGATCGCCGCGGCGAGGAGTTCGCGCTGATAGGGAATGTTGTAGGAATGCAGGATCAGCCAGCCCACGCCATAAACCACGCCGACGCCGACGGGCGCGGAGAGGGCGATGATCGTCCGGGCGGCGGCGATGCGCCTGGTCACGCCAATCGAGGTTGCCGGGACCAGTCCGCGCGGCCGGGCTTGCGCCTCCGGGCCGGGAGGGGAGGGGGCGCCGGGGGGGCCCTGGGGGGGGGGGGAGGGCGGCGTGGGGTCGAGTTGGGCGGTGGGCGTCATGGCGATCCTATTTATTGTTCCGCGTGGCGTCCTTGATCAGCAGGTAGAAGTTGCCGATCAGAGCGATCGCGAGCAGGCTCAGGGTGGCGGCGTAACTCCAGCCAAAATGGGTGTCGATCCAACGACCGATCAGGAGAAAAATGGCGACGGAGGCGGCAAATTGCAACCCGACGCCGGCCCATTTCCAGAGGGAGGGATCGTCACCGCCCGAGGGCGAGGAAGGCGGAGGCGGCGATTCATCGCCGGGCAGACCGGTCGAACGTTTGGCGAGCGTGTCGATCCAGCCGGGCGTTTTTCGTTTGACGGCATCGGGGTCAGGAGCGCCGTGGCGATCGGCGGGGTCGGTCGGCGGTGGCTCGGCGGCCATGGCAAGCTCCTGAGAACGGACAGGTTAGCGAGTTGGGAGCGGGGAGACAAGAGAATATGTGCAAAATTTCACAAGCACTGCTGAGGGGTGAATCTAAATTTTTTCAGCAGCGTGTGTTAGGGCGTTTTCTTGCGCGTCGCGGCCCGGCGGGAACGGGGCTGCCGTGGCGGAATGCCCGGCAACGGCGCTGTCCGCGGGGGCCGCTCGTAATGCCCATGATAATGCGATGCCGGATACTTGTGGCGGTTCTTCTCCATCTTGGCCAAGACGGTGGCCGTGACATCCAGATCGAGGGCGTTGGCCAGGGAGAGCAGGTAGAGCAGGACGTCGGCAAGCTCTTCGCCGACGGCGAGGCGGAAGGCGTCATCGTGCCGCGACTTGTGCGCCGCTTCTTCCGGCGTGAGCCACTGGTAATGTTCGAGGAGCTCGGCGGCCTCGATGGAGATCGACGCGGCAAGGTTGCGCGGCGTGTGATACTTCTGCCAGGCGCGCTCCCCGACAAAATCGGCCATCAGCTTCCGCAGGGCGGCGACCGGAGTGTGAGCGTCGGAGGGTTTGGACGACCGCTTGGGCATAAGCCTCATGGCAGAAGTGACGCGACGGAAACTTTGAGCGATTTCTTTTTGGGCAGGGGCAAGGTGAGCGACTGCCTGGCCGTGAGCGTTTCGGCGTTGGCATAGCGGGCGGCGGTCGGCAGCGGGCGCGTGTATTGCTCGATGCATTTTTCCGGAAGGTTGATGAGCAGGTAGAGCGGGAGATTGGCCTGCGCGTAAATCTTCAGCTTCGTCGTGCGGTCGCGCCGCAGCGAGGAATCCGCGACTTCGATCACTGCAAGAACGGCAGGCGCGGTGGGCTTGTGATTTCGATAGTCCCTCCGCGCGCCGAGAATGACTGCGGCGTCAGGCTCCGGCTCGTCGAAGGGCGGAAGTGCTATCGGTTGCTGCGTCTGAAGGAAGCATCCTGTGCCCTCCAATTTCCGATCGAGGGCAGCCAGCAAGTTGACCACATACGCGTGATGATTGCCGCTGGTCATGGGGTCTTCTCCCGCCGCGGCGCGGTCCTTACGGGTGATGATGCCGTGGAGCAGCTCGAATGGCGAGCCTTCTTCCAGGATGCCTTTGTCGATCATCTGGTGGTATTGCTCGACGGTGAGCGGCTCTGGCGGCAGCGGCGAATCGAGCGGTGTCGGGAGCGTGGTCGTCATGCAACCATTATGGCATAGGCGCTCGAGGAAAGGGAAGGCGTTCTGGGACGCGGCGCGATAACACCGGCGGTGCGTGCCGCGCGGCGCGGGGCAGGTGGGGAAAATTGGCGTGCTGGGGGAGCCAATCGTACGGTGAACATTGGAAGCGAGGCGCGTTGTGACAACCACAGGAGCCGGTCATGCGGTCGAAGCGGTTTGCGTCTCAAGGAGTGGGGTCGCTGATGGAGGGGTTGGAGTCGCGGGTGCTGCTTTCCGCGTGTATGGGCGGGAACGCGGGGCACGGGGCGGGACACACCACCAGTAGCGCCGTGCAGGCGGACATGCAGAAAATCAAGGCGGATCTCACCAAACTGGTGACCGATTCGAAGACCGCGCGGGCCACGCTGGTGGCTGATGAAAAAGCGGTGCGCGCGGCGATGAAAAACGGGGTGAATCCGGCGGTGACTGCGGCGCAGGCGAAGCTGGATGCGGACACCAAGGCGCTGGCGCCGGTGGTCGCCGCGGACCAGGCGGCGATCGACGCGGTCGATGGGCAGTACAACACGCTCTTGAACGCGGACCAGGCGGCCGTGGATGGGGCCACCGATCCTGCGACGCTCGCGGCGTTGCAGGCCAAGCTGGCATCGGACCAGCAGGCCTACATGAGCGCGGTGTCGGTGGCGGAGAACCAGCTCGATCGCGACCAGGCGCCGCTCATCAATGACCAGGCGGCGCTGGATGCGGCACTGGCCCAGGGCGGCGGGGGAGGGGATCCGACGGCGGCCAAGGCGCAGTTGGCGGCCGACAAGAAGGCCTTTGAAGCGACGTGGAAGGCGGATGTCGAGGCGCTGTTTGCCGATCAGAAGCAGTTCGCGATGGATCTGCGCGCGGCGCATTCCTCGGCGCTGGCGGCGGTGAAGAGCGTGGTGGCGGGGCATCACGTGTAAAGGGATCGGGCAAACGTCCGGAATGTCTCGCAAACCCGCGACAGTCCGCTCCGTGGCGATCGCAAAAATCGCCCGGAGCGGACGGCCGACTTTGCGCTTGACATATTGCTTACAGATATGCGCCGGCGGCCGACGCAAGGTGACCTATGCCATCACCAGCCAGGGAAGGAAGCACCTCGCGGCGTGGCTGAAAAAGCCCCCGGAGCCGGGGCCCAGGCGCGATGAACTGATACTCAAGATTTTCTTCGGCAGCCAGACGGACCCTGAGACGTTGATCGGGCATTTGAAAAGGCACCGGGATCAGGTGCAGGCGATGATGGACCAGAATCGCCACTGGCTGGTGGAAGCACGCAACGCCACGGAACCTTGCAGCCCCTATCCGCTGCTCACGCTGCGCGGCGGCCTGGCGGTCGGCGAAGCGTTTGTCAAATGGGCGGACGAGACCCTCGCGGAACTGTCGCGCATGCGGAAAGGCAAATCGCCATGATTCAAAGCCTGTTTACCGTCTTGATCGTCGTGCAGGGCGTTGTCAACGTGGTGCATGACTGGCTGCACATTCCCGGGTGGACCCACGGCCGGCAGGTCCGGGCGACGCTGGGGATCTGGAAGATGGTGGCGGGCACGGCGATCACGGCGGTGCTGGGCGGGGTGGCGGCGGCGTTTGCGATTTGCTATTGGCATAAGCCTAAGCCGGTGTTCGTGCTGATTTACTGGTCGTTCTACTGTGCGTTCACGGTGATGGGGGCGATCGAGGCGTGGTGGGTTCCTTATTTTCGCGGCACTGATGAAAAGAAGCGGGAGCTGTACCGGAAAATGTACGCGGGCACGTACCAGGTGCTGCCGGCGCGGGGGGATAATCCGCGGGCCAACCTGCTGCACGTCTGCTTTCACGCGCTGTTTGCGACCCACCTGGTGCTGGCGGGGATGTTGTGGACCGGAGTCTCGTGATCTGAGCAGCCGGCGGCGAGGGCGGTCGTGATGTGCTGGAGGAATTGTTGGAGACGGTGGGTGTGGGTGAAGTGGTGCCGCACCACGGCGTGCATGTCGGCGGCGATTTTTTCGCGGGCGGCGGCGTCGGCGAGGTAACGGGCGGCGAGCGCTGAGAATTCGGCTTGGGTGGTGAAACGGATTTGCGCGAGCTGCGGGAAGAGGACCGGGGGCTGGGGAAGCGCGGCCCAGTTTTCCAGGGCGCGCAGCGGGCGGTCTTGTGGATAAGGGGCGAGGTGCGGGGCGAGGATCTGGTGGGCGGCGCGGAGGGCGGGGTCTTGAGAAGCGGCAAGTTGCCCGGGGGTGGCCAGACCCAGGGCGAGCGCGCGGGTGGCGAGGGTGTGGAGGGCGAGGGAGAGCTGATCGCCGCGGGAATCATTGGGGGAGGCGCGGGTGAGGAAGAAGGCGCCGGCGGCGAGACCATCGAGGGAGCGGGAGTGGAGGAAGCCGCCCTCGATGAGCTGCAGGTTGATCTTGCTGGCCTGGTAGATGGCGTGAATCTCGGGGCCCTGAGCGGCGGGGCCGGCGGCGTATTGGGAGAAGCGCGGATGCTTGTCCCAGCCCTGGCCATAGAGGCGGAACGTTTTGTTGTGCATGTCGGCGAAGTTGGCGGCCCAGTGCAGGGCGGCGTGGCGGAAGCAGCGGTCGGCGATGAGGGCGAGCGAGAGAGCGAGTTCATTGAGGGATTTTTCGTCGATCGTGAAACCGCGCGCGGCGGCGGTGGCGGTGAGCAGTGATTGCAGATCGGAAAATTCCCAGGACTTGCCCGCGGCGGCGCTGGTGAGAATTTCATTCGCGCAGGCTGCAAAGAGATCGGCGAGCGCGGGCGGGGTGGTCCAGCGGGCGGCTTGCTGAGCCGCGATTTCTTCGGGGCTGACGGAGGCATTGGAGATGAAGGAGATGTCGCAGGCGTGCTTTTGCAGCAGATCGGCGGGAGCGGGCGTGGCGGGATAGCGGTGCGTCGAGGCGGCGGGATGGCAGAAGATCACGTTGCGGCGCGGCCAGTCGAGCCGGGACCAACCGTGCAGGGCCGCGTGGCCGGCGACGAAGGTGAGAGCGTCGAGCGACTGGGTGGCGGCGTCGGTGCGCATGCAGGGCAGGTTGTCCTGGTCCCAGCAGAGGAAGGGGACATTTTTCGCGAGGAGCGGGTTTTCGTAGCGCAGGCGGGAGATTTGCAGGAGCAGGTCGGGTTTGAAGGCGGCGATGTGTGCGAGGAAGGGATGTTCGAGGGAGTGATCGTCGGGCTCGATGGCGATTTCGCAGAGGTGTCCGAGATCGGCGGCGGCGGATTGCAGCTCGGCGACGGCATGCTTGAGGACGGTGGTGTAGCGGGAGGTGATGGCGAGGATGCGCAGCGGGCGGTTGGAGACGGCAGCGGCGGTGAAGACGGCGGACCAATTGGCGACGGATGTGCGGCCGTAATGGGCGGCGATTTCTGCGGCGGCTTTGTCGCGCGCGGCGAGGCGCTGGTTGCGGAGTTGTTCGAGGGGGGCTTCAAAGGGGAGGGGGTCGCGCGGGCGCAGGTGGCAGCGGATGGATTGCTGCGGGAGCGTCCAGCCGGGATTGTCGTGGAGGGCGGAAGTGAATTGCCGGAGGACCTGATCGGGCGTGGCGGCGAGGAAGCAGCGGGTGCGCGGGTGGGCGAGCTGGGTTTGCAGGTCGTGGAGGTGCAGGAGCATGGCGAAGGCGAGGGGGTCGGATTCGAGCACGTAGAGGGCGGGGGCGTAGCCGTTGTAGGTGTCGGTGGTGGTGGCGAAGACGTGGAGGAAGAGCCAGCCGAAGCCGAGGCCGTCGAACAGGAGCGGAGGGGGGACGGGGGTTTTGGATTTATCGAAAGTCCAGAGGGCGGTGGCGGCCTTGTGATCGGCGAGGCCTCCGAGCCAGCGCGTGTTGGCGACGTCGCCCGGGCCGGCGGCGGGGGCGGCGATCTGGTAGTTGCCGTCGGCGGAGCCGTGGAGGCGGAAGGATTCAAGGCCGGCGGCGGCGTTCTGCACGAGTTCGGCGGCGGCGGGATGACGGGCGGCCAGGGCGCGGAGGTTGGCGGCGAAGCGGCGGGCGCGGCTGGACCAGGGGATCGCGCCGCTGTTGGCCCCCCCCCCCGCCCCTGCCGGAGGATCGGTCGATGGGAGTTTGAGGTGGGCGAGGGCGCGGCGGTAGTCGGCGGCGGCGGGATCGGAAGGGTTGGCGGCGAGGAGGGTGGCGGCGACGTCGGCGACGGCGTAGGGGTCCTTGGCGACATCCGCCACTGCGAGGAGCCGGCGGAGGGAATCGGTGTTGAGCATGGGGTTTTCCGCGCGCGATGGGGCCATGTTCCTTCTCCCGGATGTTTTTATCGGCCAGGGCGGGGCAAAGCGGCGAGGGAAAAGAGGCGAGGATCGCGGGGTCAGGGGGTTTTGAGGGCGGCCTGGAGGAAGGGGGCGGTCTGGTTCTTGAGTTTTGCGTAATACCAGCCGGCCAGGGCGCGGAAGCCGGGGTTCTGGACGGTGGAACCCAGGACCATGTTGGGGAGCCAGGTGAGGGCTTCGGAGTGGCCTTCGCGGGCGAGGATGAGTGCGGCGTAGTTGGCGATGGTTTCGAGGTGGGGGGTGGTGGTGAAGCGGGCGAAGAAGGGGGAGACGAGGGAGGACTGGTTTTTCATGTCGGAGCGGTAGACGCCGGCGAGACAGGCTTCGACGACGGCCTTGTTGTCGGAGGCGAGCAGGGAGCCGACGAGGCGTTGTCCCGCGGGGGAATCGTCGACGCATTTTTCGGCGGCGAGAGCTGCGCGTTCGTAGTCGGCGCCGCGGTTTTCATCGACGATGGTGGCGGCATTGATGATGGCGGAGCGGAGGGCGAGGCGGCGGTCGGGATCGGCGCGGTCGGAGTAGACCAGGGCCCAGTCGAGGATGATGGGGGTGCCGTCCTTGAGGAGCTTGAGGAGGCCTGGGGTGATGTCGGTGGCGGGGTTGGCGGCGACCTGCTGGGCGAGGGTGCCGACGGATTTGGCCAGTGCGCTGCGGGAATTGACGATGGGGTCGAGGGCGCCGGGAGCGAGGTGGGAGGCGAATTCGAGGGAGATGAGACCGAGCTTGATCTGCTGGATGGTTTCGTGCTGGTTCTGGATCATGTCGGAAAGGATGGCGGGGGCGGCGGGGTTGTTGAGGGTGAGCAGTGCGGTGAGGGCGGTGTAGCGGAGGCCTTCATCGTTCTGGGGGTCCCTGGCGATGGAGACGATCCAGGGTCCGGCGGCGGTGATGTTTTGCTTCTGGGCGCGGACGATCATGAGGGCCTGGACGGGGGCCTGGCGGAGGTCGTGGGACTGGGACATGTCGTTGAGTGCGGCGAGTGCGGCGGCGGTTTCCTGGGAGTTGACGCCGCCGCCCGCCCCGCCTCCGCCTCCAGCGCCCGGTTGGGTCGAGGCGATGGAGGTGGTTTCGAGGATGGAGAGGGCGGCGTAGTAGCGGACGACGTCTTTGTCGGAGTTGAGGAGTGCGGTGAGGATGGAGCGGTCTTTGAGGGCGCCGCGGTGATTGAGTTCGCCGGCGGCCATGGCTTTTTCGGCGGGATCGTTGGCGCTGGTGACGAGCTGCTGGAGCTGGTCGTTGGTGATGACGTCGGCGTCGATGAGGGTGGCGATGGCGGAGCCGACGAGTCCGGTGTCTTTGACGGAGAGGAGGAGTTTGAGGTCGATGTCGGCGGAGTTTTTGGAGAGTGTGGCGCAGGCGACCATGCCGTACATCTGATTTTCGGGGATGGTGGACTGGCGGAGTGATTGGAAGATGGGCAGGAGGCCTGGGTCGTGGGAAGTGCGGAGAGCGGCGAGTACGGGTCCGGCTTCGCGTGTGGAGGAGATGGCGGTGTCGTGAGCTTCCTGGAGGGCGCGGGCGAGGAAACGTTCGGCGGTATCGAGGGTGGTGTCGAGGGTCTGTGCGCGGGCGGGGAGGGCGACGGCGAGGAGGGCGAGGGTGGGGAAGGCGAACGAGCGGTGGGTCACAGGGAAGCTCCGGGATTGGGGGTTGGCGAAGGGGGGCATTGTAGCGGAAGGAT
>DASZTO010000038.1:0-37373 GCA_035548175.1 Phycisphaerae bacterium
TCTGGGGAATCTGTTTTTGTTTGTCAGCCGCGGGAAGGATCGGCTCAAGATTTTCTATTGGGACAGGGATGGCTTTGCGCTGTGGTACAAGCGGCTGGAGGAGGGCGTCTTCAAACTGCCGGCGGTGAAGCATGCGGGGGCAACCGGGCGAGGGGCGTGATTATCCGCGGCAGCGGCGCGGGCGCAGGGGGACAGAGGCATCGGGGTAGGTTAAGATATTGGGACTATGGCTACATTGATGTATCGAACCGCGGGGGAATCGCATGGGGCGGCTTTGATTGCGCTGGTGGAGGGGATGCCGCATGGGCTGGGGATTGATACGGAATTGATCAACGCGGAATTGCGGCGGCGGCAGGGGGGGTATGGGCGCGGGGGGCGGCAGAAGATTGAGACGGACAAGGTGGAGTTTCTCACGGGGGTGCGGATGGGGCGGACGATCGGGTCGCCGGTGGCGATGATGGTGAGGAACAAGGATAACCGATTGGATGATCCGAGCGCGACGCCGGCGTTATACAGGCCGCGGCCGGGGCATGCGGATCTGGCGGGGGCGATGAAGTGGCTGACGGCGGATTGCCGGGAGGTGCTGGAGCGGGCGAGTGCGCGGGAGACGACGGTGCGGGTGGCGGCGGGGGCGCTGGCGAAGTGCCTGCTGCGGGAATTTGGGATGGAGGTGTTCGGGTTTGTGCGGAGCGTGGGCGAGGCGCGGGGGAATTTTGAGGTGACGGAGGGGAACTGGCGGGATTTGCTGGCGAAGCGGGACGCGTCGGAGGTGTATTGCCCGGATGCGGCGGCGGATGCGGCGATGCGGGAGTTCATCAACCAGCAGAAGATGGCCAAGGATACGGCGGGCGGGGTGGTGGAGTGTCATGTGTTCGGATGTCCGGTGGGGATGGGAAGTTTTCTGACGTGGGACGGGCGGCTGGATTCGCGGATAGCGGCGGCGGTGGTGGGAATCCAGGCGTTCAAGGGGGTGGAGATCGGAATGGGGTTTGAGGCGGCGAAGCGTCCTGGTTCACAGGTGCATGATGAGATCGGGTTTGATGCGGCGCGGCGCGAGACGCCTTCGCTGGGGTTTGTGCGGAAGACGAATAATGCGGGGGGGATCGAGGGGGGGATGACCAATGGGCAGCCGATCGTGGTGAAGGGGGCGATGAAGCCGATCAGCACGCTGGGCAAGCCGCTGGCGAGCATTGATTTGCGGACGAAGGAGGCGAGCGAGGCGGGGTGGGAGCGGAGCGACATTTCGGCGATCAGCGCGGCGAGCGTGGTGATGGAGAACGTGGTGGCGTTCGAGGTGGCGCGGGCGTTTGTGGAGAAGTTCGGGGGTGATTCGGTGGCGGAGATGCGGATGAATTATGAAGGCTATTTGGGGGCGGCGCGGGGAGTGGGGGTGAGCGGGACAGGGGAGGGTGTTAGAGGCACATCGGACAAAACGTCGTCATTTACATCGGGATCTGCTGAAAGCGAGTGAAGACGGGAAGTTTCGAGGGGACTTCGGCAACTAAGGATGGGGGAGGGTCCTCGTTGCGGGCGAGTTTTGCCGAATAAGGTATGTATGCTGGACGCTGTAAGACGGTTTGCGACGAAGGTGCTGCTGTTGCACCTGGTGCTGTTGGGGGTGGTGATATTCGGTGTGGCGGTGGGTACGCGGCAGGTGTACATGGGGGCGCGCAAGCAGGCGCAGGAGGACTCGGCGGCGCGGCTGCGGATCATCGGGCAGCAGACGGCGGCGGCCATTGAGACGCAATATCAGTCGATAGCGTCAGATATGGAAATTCTGCTGAGGAGCACCTCGGCGGCGACGCAGGCCTCCACGCAGCCGGGGGCGGCGACGCAGGCGGCGAATGGAGAGGGGACGACGGCACCGCGGCAGTCGGTCGCGCGGGGGTTGGCGACGCGGGGGCGCGGCGGTCGCGGGGGGGCGGCGGCGCTGTTTGCGAGCATGGGGGGCCGGCCCGTGAACGGGCAGCTTGTGGATGACATGTGGCGGCAGTTGCAGGGTCGAATTTCGCAATTGTTCATGGTGGATAACGAGACGGGGGAGGTGGTGCAGTCGCTTCCCGCGGAGAAGAAGGAAACGGCGGAGGCGTTGACGAAGGCGCATCTGGATGAGTTCAGGGCGTTGAAGGCGCCGTCGATGAGTGCATTCGCCAAGACCGGGAATGCGGAGGACAGCACGGGTTATAACCTGCTGGAGATTCCGACGATACGCGGCCTGGACGTCCGGTTCGGGGGCGGCGGCGCGGGGACGCAGCCGGGCTTCGGCGGGCGCGGCGACGGGACGGATGTGGGGGGATCGGAGAACCGCGGCGGGGGTGGACGGGGGTTCACCGGGGGGGTCGGGCGGGGGCGCGGCGGCAGGGTCGGTGGGCCGGGGTACGGCGGGCGCGGGGGTCCGGGGGCATTCGGGGGGCCTGAAGGGGGCGGGCCGGATGCGTTTGCCGGACCGGGCGGAGGGCCGGGGGGTGGACCGGGACCGGGCGGTGGTGCGGGCGGAGGCGGATTTCCGCCGCCGGGCGGGGGGGATTGGCGTGGGCCGGGACCTGGCGGTTTTGGGGCGGGACCGGGCGGAGGTCCGGGGGCGGAGGGCGGTGGACCGGAAGGTGGGGCCGGGCCGGAGGGGCAGGCGATTGGGGGGCCGGGCGGTGGGGGTCCTTCGCCGGATGGGCAGGGGATGCCGCCGGGGGCGTCCGGGGGACCGGGCGGAGGCATAGGGGGCAACGGGGGCGGAAACGGGGCAGGTGGTCCGTTCGTGCAGACGGGGACGGTGGTGGCGGTGGTATCGTTAGACAAGGTGCGGACGGATTTCTTCGATCCGCTGAACAAGCCTCGGCCGGCGGATGTGGAGGAAGGCAGCGGCGTGGCGGCGGGACCGGCGGGGATGGGGGTGGTCAATGCGATGCTGGTGGATCAGAAGGGGGATGTGCTGGTGTCGATCTCGGGGCGGTGGGTGGGGAGGAACATGCTCAAGGATTTGGACAGCGGGATGCGGGATGCGATTGCGCCCTACATTCAGGAAGGGAAGGCGGGGTCGTATGTGATGTTGGGGGATGCGCGGCTGGGGAACGAGACGCTGCCTGCGCGGATCATCGGATTTGAGCCGGTGGAACTGCCGTCGGGGCAGAAGTGGACGGTGATGACGATGTCTCCGGTGTCGGAGGTGGATGCGCTGGTGAACCGGGTGTTCGGATCGGCGTTTCAGTGGGCGGTGTTCGTGTCGGTGGCGGTGGCGGGGATTTTGTTTTCGTCGTCGGTGTTTCTGATTCGGGCGCGGGTGCGGCTGGAGCGGGCGCAGCATGAGGTGATCACGAAGGAATTGCAGCAGGCGCGGAACATTCAGTTGGCGTGGCTGCCGGGGGAGAACGAGACGCCGGCGGGGATTGACGTATCGGCGGTGAATTTGCCGGCGAGTCATATTTCGGGGGATTTTTACAACTGGTTTGCGCTGGATGGGGCGGGGAAGGGGAAGGTGGCGGTGGTGATCGGGGATGTGACGGGGCATGGGATGGCGGCGGCGTTTCTGATGGCGACGACGCAGCTTCTGGTGAAGGTGGCGTTGCAGCGGACGCAGGATCCGGGGGCGTGCCTGGGGATTGTGAACAAGCAGCTTTGCACGCAGGGATTCAGCGGGCAGTTCGTGACGATGATCGTGGTGGTGCTGGAGCCGGGATCGGGAGCGGTGGAGGTGGCGACGGCGGGACATCCGGCGCCGCTGCTGCAGCGGGGCGGGGTGTTTGCGTCGATGGAGGTGGAGCCGAGTTTGGTGCTTGGCGTGGATGCGAAGGAGACGTACAAGACGCATGGTTTTGTGGCGGAGCCTGGGGCGACGATGATTTTGTATACGGACGGGGTGGTGGAAGCGGAGTGCGAGGATGGGGAGCAGTATGGGGTGGAGCGGCTGGTGGAGGGGGTGAATCGCGGGGCGGCGAAGACGGGCGGGACGGGGCGTCCGGACCAGCGGATCAAGACGATCGTGGAGGATGTGAGGAAGTTTTGCGGGGCGAAGGATTTGCTGGATGATTTGACGGTGGTGGCGGTGCGGGTGGGGTGAGGGACAGGCTTAAATTGGCCACGAAAAACACGAAAGACACGAAACGGGAATTGTCCACGAATTGCCACCAATGCGCACCAATGGTTGTTTTTGGCAGAGCGCACGGATGGCAGATGGGACCTTGGAGCAATCATCGGCGGGACGACGATGCCGTGGCGGTGGGGCTACACGTCGGCGAGTTGTTTGAGGAGGTCGCGGATGGGGGTTTGGACGGCGGTGAAGATGGGGGTGTCGCGGTTAAGCGTGCGGCCACCTGATAACTTATCACTTCATCAGGGCCTTGAAACCGGCCTGCTCGAAATGGTGGTCGCCAGTTAATGCGTCCTCAATCGCTCGCTCCTGCATCACGACAAAGGAAATGCAGTCGGTCAGCGACCAGTCCTTGTCCGGCCGTTGGCGATACAGTTCCAACCCTGCTCCGTACAGCCGCTGCTCGGGCGGCACGATCGTAACACGTGGGTTTTGCCGCAGACGCTCGTGGAGCACCACGAACACGGCCCGGGATTTCGCCGCGCAAAGTCCGTCGGCCAACTCCGTGAGCACCCATGCGGTGGTCACCAACGGTTCGCGGCTGGCGTATAGAGCCTCAACGGCCGCATTGTGGCGACGGTCCTGCCGATTCAGCATCGCCAGAAACACAAAAGTATCGGCGAAACGCTCCTTCACTCCTTGGGCGCCCCATGAATGTAATGATTATGGTTGTCGGCCATATCTTGCGGCAACCCGTCCACCGCGCCAATGAGATCCTTGAACACCTCGCCCCAGCTCTGGGCGTCCACCGGCTCCCGCGCAGCGCCTTCCGACTGCGGCATCAGTTCTACCCGCACGTCGCTCCCCTCCCGCAAGCGCACCCCCGGCTCCAACACCACCACTCCATTTTCAACCCGGCCTCGATAGGTCATAAGGCACCTCTGGTTGAGATTGTAGCGGGCAGGACAACCGGATGCGACCACGGAGGTTCTTCGGCCTTGCGTGCGTTAGCGAGCGAAGTGCAAATGCGGAAGATATAGCGAGCTTACACGTCGGCGAGTTGTTTGAGGAGGTCGCGGATGGGGGTTTGGACGGCGGTGAAGATGGGGGTGTCGCGTTCGGTGTAGCGGGAGCCTTCGGATTCGCGGAGTTCCTGGACGAGGTCGAGGAAATCGGCGGGTTCTTCGGTTTCGAAGGCGACGACGAATTCCTGGTCGTCGAGGCCGAAGGAATAGGTGGTGTTGAGGCGGACGGACTGGTACTTGTTACCGATTTCGATGTGTTCGTCCATGATGCCCTGGCGGGCGCGTTTGGAGAGGAGGTACCACTCGCGTTTTTTGACGAAGGGGTAGACGAAGACGAACTTGTGTTTGCCGGGCTTGATGACGGTGCGGGATTCGTCGTGGGAGGGGTCGAGCTTGTCGATGTAGGTGGAGCGTTTGGTCTGGGCGAGGAAGGAGTGGGGGGTGGTGAGATAACCGGCGAGGGGGAGGCGGTTGACGGCGGCGGAGAAGGATTGGATATCGTCGAGGGAGAAGGCGATTTTCCAGAAGAGGATATCGACGTCGGGGCGTGTGCCGACGCAGGAGTAGGTGAGGAGGATCATTTTCTGGTCGGAGGTGCCGGCGGATTTGTTGTGGGATTCGACGAGGTTGGCGAGGCCGTCGAGGAGGGCGCGTTGCTGGTCGGCGGGGAGGCGGCGGAAGTCGGGGAGGAGCTTGTAGAAGGAGAAGGAGACGAACTGGCGGCGCACGGGTGCAGCGGCGGGGCGTGCGCCGGCAGGCATGGCGGCGGGGGCGTGAGCGGGGCGAGCGGCGGGGGCGGTTTCAGGCATGGGGAAAGACTCCGGAAAATTTTTGCAAAGGGCTATTTTGTCAGATAGGGGGCATGATGTAAAATTCCGGCCACTCGTTGAATGCAAATGGTTGAGCTTGCGGAACCTGTGGGAAAAAGAGTGCCGATGACGGGCGTTTTCGGCCGATAGCAGGTTTTTGAGCGTCATTTTTCCGGACCCCTTGCGTGGGAGCACATATGAAGCGGATCGTTCTGGCGGCATTGGCGGCGGCGGTGATGGTGGCGGGGACGGCGGGGTTGGGCGGGTGCAACGGGGCGCGGGACACGGCATTCAAGGTGGGGGAGCGGTCGGGCGGCCGGGGCTTCATGATTCGGACGCTGGTGCGAGGGGATCGGGATCGGAAGTATGGGTTGTTCGTGCCGCTGGATTACAACCCGGCGCAGAAGTATCCGGTGATCGTCTTCCTGCATGGGATGGGCGAGGGTGGGAATGACGCGAAGGCGCCGCTGCGTGTGGGCCTGGCGCCGTTTGTGGCGGATCGCGCGGAGAACTTCCCGTTCATCTGCATTTTCCCGCAGTCGCCGGACGGGGGCTGGAACGAGAATTCGGAATCGGCGAAGGATGTGATCGCGGAGCTGGACGAGGTGTCGAGGCAGTACTCGGTGGACCAGGACCGGGTGAGTTTGACGGGGCTTTCGACGGGCGGGTATGGGACGTGGGCGATCGGCGCCAAGTATCACGATCGGTTTGCGGCGCTGGTGCCGATGGGTTCGTCGGCGATGGACATGAAGGACGCGGAGGTGCTCAAGGACATGCCGGTGCGTTCGTATCACAACAGCATGGACATGTTTGCGGGGGTGTGGAATGACACGGCGATGGTGGACAAGCTCAAGAGCCTGGGCGGGGATGCGCAGATGACGGTGTATACGGCGGTGGGGCATGACTGCTGGGAGACGGCGTATTCGAGCGGGGAGTTGTTTGACTGGCTGCAGCAGCAGCATCGGAAGGGGTCGAGTCCGAGCGGCGTTGCGGCGACTCCGCGGCAGACGTCGAGCGCGGCGCCGGCGGGTCGGACGGGCGGCGCGGCGGCGGTGAATACGCCGTATTGACGTTCGCCCACGCCTGAAGGCGATAAATGGCCACGAAAGACACGAAAGGCACGAAAGTGGTTCGTGTCTTTTTTTGTTGGGCGTTGGGGGGGGGTGTGAAGGTGCATGGTGGAAGAGGCGCGTGGCGAGGTGGATTTTGGGCGGCGGGGGAGCCGGCCGCGGGCGGGGCGGGCGGCGCGGGTGATTGTGTATTTGATTTTGCTGGCGTTGGCGTGCGGCTCGATCTGGTGGATCGATCGGGGGGCGATGTTGACGAACGTGCGGTCGGGGGCGGCTACGCGGGCGGCTGGTTGAGCAGTTCGCGGGCGGCGGTGAGGGCCTGGTCGGGGGTGGACAGTTCGCCGTTGAGTTGGCGGTCGTAGAGGGAGTCGAGCCAAAGTTTGAAGGAAGGGTTGGGGCGGGCGCCGAGGCGGATGAGGGTTTCGCCGGTGATGAAGGGGGGCGGGGCGACGCCTTCGTCTGCGAGGGAGGCGGTGCGTTCGGAGAAGGCGAGGAGTTGGTCGGCGTGGTCGGGGATGGCGCGGAAGAGGGCGTCGAGGTCGGGCCAATGGCGATGGGCCATGAGGCGTTTGGTGGCGGCCTTGGAGAGGTCTTCCCAGTCGTCGAGGAGTGGGAGTTTTTCGGTAAGCCAGGCGAGGGCGTCGGTTTCTTCGTTGCTGAGCATGAGGCGGGCGCGGAGGGTGGGGATGAGGGGGGCGTGCGGGGGCGGGGTGGAATCGAGGAGGAGGGCGAGGAGGGCGGTGGGGCGGGTGGTTTTTTGGGGGAGGTTGGAGAGGATCGGGAACGCGGAGGGCGGGGAGGGAGGAGGGAAACCGAGGACTTCACGGAAGAGGGTGGGGAAGTCGGCGAGAAGTGCGGCGGCGGCGGCGCGGGTGGGGTGTTCGAGCATCATGCGGAGTTCTTCGCCGATGCGTTCGCGGCTGATGAGGGCGATTTTTTGCTGGAGGTCGGCGATGGCGGCGTGGGTGTCAGGGTGGATGGTGAAGTTGAGGCGTGCGGCGAAGCGGAGGGCGCGGAGCATGCGGAGGTGGTCTTCGGCGAAGCGGTCGCGGGGGTTTCCGATGGCGCGGAGGGTTTGGGCGGCGATGTCGGATTGGCCGCCGACAAAGTCGTGGAGTTCGCCGGCGCCATTGAGAGCCAAGGGGTCAAAGAAGAGGCCGTTGCAGGTGAAATCGCGGCGGCGGGCGTCTTCCTCGGCGGTGGTGAAGCGGACGGCGTCGGGGTGGCGGCCGTCGGAGTATTGGCCGTCGGCGCGGAAGGTGGCGACTTCGACCTGGTGGAGGTGGTTGTCGATGCGCTGTTTGACGAGGACGACGCCGAAGGCGACGCCGACCTGCTGGCTGCGCGGGAAGAGGGAGAGGACTTGATCGGGGCGGGCGGAGGTGGCGATGTCGAAGTCTTTGGGGGGGCGGTTCATGAGGCGGTCGCGCACGCAGCCGCCGGCGAAGTAGGCGGTGTGGCCTGCGGATTGGAGGGTGCGGAGGATGCGCAGGGCGAGTTGTTCGGAGGGAAGTGGGGACATGGTGGGATTGTAGCGTATGATACGCGGCGCGGGGTTGGCGGGGATGAATGGAGGAACGCATGCAACGGTGGAAACAAGCAACGGCGGCGGCGTTTTGTGCGGTGATGACGGGGGCTGGCGCGGCGTGGGGGGCGGGGCCCGAGATGTTTCCGGCGGGGGGTGCGAAGAATGTGTGCGTGGACACGCCGTTGCGGCTGACGTTTGCGGCGCCACCGACGGTGGGGAGCGGGACGATCAAGATCATGGATGCATCAAACGACAGCGTGGTGGATACGATCGATGTGAGCAAGGAGACGCGGGTGATCACGATCGGGGGCGTGGGGAATTTCCAGGTGCATCCGGTGATCATCACGGGGAACACGGCGGCGATTTATCCGGTGCATGGGGCGCTGGGGTATGGAAAGAGTTATTACGTGACGGTGGATGCGGGGGCGTTTAAGGACGGCGGGGCGGATGTGGGGGAGATCGGGAAGGGGAAGTGGGAATTCTCGACGAAGGGGGCGCTGGCGTTTCCGCCGGGGAGCGGGCGGGTGACGGTGGCGGCGGATGGGACGGGGGATTTTGCGACGGTGCAGGGGGCGATTGATTTCGTGCCCGACGGCAACAAGACGCCGGTGACGCTGTTTGTGAAGGCGGGGACGTACGATGAGATCAATGTGATGGTGCAGAAAGACGCGGTGACGCTGCTGGGGGAGGATCGGAAGAAGACGATCATTGAGTATGCGAACAATGCGAAGTTCAACAGCAATGAGAATGCGAACCCGTATGCGAACGGGGAGAATCCGACGACGCGGCGGATGGGGAACGTGTATCACCGGGGGATGTTCCTGGCGCATCGGTGCAACGATCTGACGATCGCCGACCTCACGCTGCACAACACGACGCCGCAGGGGGGAACCCAGGCGGAGGCGCTGATTTTGAATGGGACGGCAGATGCGCATGCGATCGTGGCGAACTGCGACTTGTACAGCTACCAGGACACGGTGCAGATCAACGGGCAGGCGTACGTGACGGGGTGCCATATTGAGGGGGATGTGGATTTCATCTGGGGGACCGGGCCGTGCTTTTTTGAGAAGTGCGATATCGTGGCGTTGCGGAAGAATGCGTATTACACGCAGATTCGGAATCCGCAGACGCATCATGGGTACGTGTTCAAGGACTGCACGTTTGAGGGGGCGGAGGGGGTGACGGGGAACATGCTGGCGCGGATTGAGCCGACGCGGTTTCCGGGGAGCGAGGTGGTGCTGATCGATTGCACGCTGACGGATGCGGTGAGCCCGGTGGGGTGGCGGATCGAGCGGGCGACGGAAGCCCCGCCCCCCCCCGAGCTGCATTTCTGGGAGTACAACAGCCATGATCCTTCGGGTAAGGGGGTGGATGCGTCGCAGCGGCTGGGGGTGGGGAAGGTGCTGACGCAGGAGAAGGATGCGGAGACGATCAAGCATTACAGCGATCCGAAGTGGGTGCTGGGTGGGGAGTGGGAGCCCAAGGTGCCGGCGGAGGTGAAAGAGTAGACGGGCGGTATGGGATTTGTTGAGCGGCATGGGGCGGGCGTCCGAGGGCGCGTGCAAGGCGGGGTAGACCGGGTCGCGACGACGCAAGCGTGGGTGAACGCACAAGCGTTGGCGAACGCAGGTGTGTTGTGCGCGGGGGATATCGTGTGAGGAGAGTGGCGTATGCGGTTGCCGGTATTGTCGAGCGGGCGGGAGAGTCAGCCCTACAGTGAGCACACCCTGCACAAGCACTCGCGGCTGCGGGGCGCCACGTTGACGCACTCGGTGTGTCCATATTGCGCGGTGGGGTGCTCGACGAACATTTACACGAAACAGGGGCAGGTGATTGACATCGAGGGGAACCCGGCGTCGCCGATCAATGAGGGGACGCTGTGCCCCAAGGGGGCGAACATTTTTCAGTTGCAGAACAATCCGCACCGACAGACGCGGGTGTTGCACCGGGAGCCGCGCTCTCGGGAATGGAAGCCGGTGACGCTGGATTGGGCGCTGGACCGGATCGCGTATCTGATCAAGGATTCGCGGGAGCGGGGGTATCAGGCGACGACGGACAAGGGCCTGCGGTTCAAAGCGGTGACGAACATCGGGACGCTGGGGGGAGCGACGCTGGACAACGAAGAGAATTACCTGATGAAGAAGTTGTTCGGCGGGGGTCTGGGGATATTGTCGATCGAGAACCAGGCTCGAATATGACACTCCGCGTCGGTGCCCGGTCTGGGCGCCTCTTTCGGCCGCGGTGCGGCGACGAGTTTCCAGCAGGACCTTGCGAACTCGGATGTGATTCTGATCATGGGCTCGAACATGGCGGAGGCGCATCCGGTGGGATTCCGCTGGCCGATGCGCGCGCGGGAGAACGGGGGGACGATCATCCATGTGGATCCGCGGTTCAGCCGGACGTCGGCGTGCGCGGATCATTACGTGCAGATCCGGGCGGGGAGCGACATCGCGTTTCTCGGGGGAATCATTCACCAGATTCTGGAGAATGACTGGTGCTTCAAGGAGTACATGCTGGCGTATACCAACGCGGTGACGATCGTCGCGGAAGGGTTTGCCGACACGGAGGATTTGAACGGAATATTCAGCGGGTACCAGGAAAAGAAGCGGGAGTATGAGGCGGGGAAGGGGCACTGGGCGTATGAGGATTCGACGGCAAGCAAGGAGAAGGTGGAGGGGGCGAGCGGGCCGCCGGATCAGGGGCCGGGCGGCGTGGGCAAAGCAGGCGCGGGAGGTCGGGAGGAGAGCGAGGCGTCGCACGGGATGCACGGGCCGGCGTTGATGGGCGGTGCGAGCCACCATCACAGCAAGCGGTCGGAGACGACGGATGCGCCGTCGGGCAACATCCCGAGCGATCCGACGCTGCAGCATCCGCGGTGCGTGTATCAGCTGTTGAAGAAGCATTACGCGCGCTACACGCCAAAGGCGGTGGCGGAGATTTGCGGGTGCACGCCGGAGCAGGTGGTGAAGGTGGCGCGGCTGCTGGCGGAGAACTCGGGGCGCGAGCGCACCGGGGCGGTGGTGTATGCGGTGGGATGGACGCAGCACACGACAGGGGTGCAGATGATCCGGGCGGCGGGGATCATTCAGATGCTGCTGGGGAACATCGGCAGGCCGGGCGGCGGGATCATGGCGATGCGCGGGCATTGTTCGATCCAGGGCTCGACGGACATCCCGACGCTGTACGATCTGCTGCCGGGGTATCTGACGCAGCCCTCGGCGGAGAAGACGCACGAGACGCTGGACGGGTATTGCACGTACGAGGGGCTGCCGACGGGGTACTGGTCGAACTACAAGAAGTTCGTGGTGTCGCTGCTCAAGGCGTGGTATGGGGATGCGGCGACGAAGAAGAACGATTTTCATTTTGACTGGCTGCCGCGGCTGGATGGGGATTACTCGCAGTTGCCGTTCTTCAAGCAGATGGCGGAGGGGAAGGTGGAGGGGTACATGATTTTCGGGCAGAACCCGGCGCAGGGCGGCCCGAACGCGGGGTTGCATCGTGCGGGGCTGCGGAAACTGAAGTGGCTGGTGGTGGCGGATTGGTTCGAGACGGAGACGGCGACCTTCTGGAAGAACGATCCCAAGGGGCCGCAGCCCGAGGAGATCGATACGGAAGTATTCATGATTCCGGCGGCGGGGATCGCGGAGAAGGAGGGGTCGTTCACGAACACGCAACGGCTGATCCAGTGGCATGACAAGGCGATCGATCCGCCCGGGGATTGCCGGAGCGACCTGTGGTTTGTGTACAACCTGGGCAAGCGGCTGAAGCGGATGTATGAGCATTCGACGGAGGAGAAGGATGCACCGATGAAGCATCTGACGTGGGATTACGATTATGACGAGCATCCGCGGTTGCCGGACGGATCGTTGTCGCGCATCGAGGGCGAGCCGGATGCGAACAAGGTATTGAAGGAAGTGAATGGCTACGACCTGACGAAAGCGGATGAGAAGACGGGGAAGCAGAAGCTGCTGAGCGGGTTCGCGGACTGCAAGGATGACGGGACGACGAGCTGCGGATGCTGGATTTATTCGGGGGTATTCCCGGAGCAGGACCGGAACCGGGCGCGGGAGCGGGAGCCGTCGTCGGACAATTACACGCATCCGAACTGGGCGTACGCGTGGCCGAAGAATCGGCGGATCATGTACAACCGTGCGTCTGCCGATCCGCAGGGGAAGCCGTGGTCGGAGCGGAAGAAGTATTTGTGGTGGGATGAAGGGAAGAAGAAGTGGACGGGCCTGGACGTGCCGGATTTTGAGCCGGAGAAGGAGCCGACGTATCGTCCGAAGAAGGGCGCGGAGGGGATGGATGCGATCGGGGGCGCGGATCCGTTCATCATGAAGCCGGACGGGAAGGGGTGGATTTTTTCACCGGCGGCGAAGGATGGTCCGTTTCCGGTGCATTACGAGCCGGTGGAATCGCCGTTCAGGAATCCTCTGTACAAGCAGGTAGACAATCCGGCGACGCGGTATTTCGAGGGTCCGCTGAACGAAATTTGCCATGCGCCATCGGAGGAGTATCCGGTGATTGCGTGCACATTCCGGCTGACGGAGCATTATCTGTCGGGGCCGATGTCGCGGTTCAATTCGTGGCTGAACGAATTGCAGCCGGAGATGTTTGCGGAGATATCGCCGCAGCTGGCGATGGAGAAGGGGATCGAGCATGGGGAGTGGATGGTGGTGAAGAGTCCGCGCGGAGAGATCGAGGCGCGGGCGATGGTGACGCGGCGGTTGCGGCCGCTGGTGGTGCAGGGGCGGACGGTGCATCAGATCGGGCTGCCGTTCCACTGGGGCTATGCGGGGGAAGTGGTGGGGAGCCAGGCGAACGATCTGACGAGCCTGGTGGCGGATCCGAACGTGTCGATGCACGAGGGGAAGGTGTTTGTGTGCGAGGTGCGGCCGGGGCGGTTGCCGCCGAACATGCGTGCGCGGGCGACGCAGCCGGTGGCCTCGCGTCCATCGGGCGGGCCGGCGCCGGATACGGCCCCGCAGGCGCAAGCGGAGGGGCGTGAACAATGACGGTGAAGCTGCCGATTTTCGAGAAGATTGTCGAGGATATCCGGGAGGAACTGGAGAACTTCCCCAACGCGTTTCCGCCGCGGAGGACGGCCGCGCCCGATCCGGCGAAGCAGCGCGCGGGGCTGCAGGATGGCCAGCCGGTGATGGGGTTCCTGACGGACGCGACGCTGTGCATCGGATGCAAGGCGTGCGAGGTGGCGTGCAAGCAGTGGAACCAGTTGCCGGCGGATGGGAACAACTTCACGGGGAACTCATACGACAACACGGGGCATCTTTCGGAGACGACCTGGCGGCATGTGGCGTTCAAGGAGAAGATCGGCGGGGCGATCGGGGACATGATGGGCGCGGGGCCCACGGCGGGGAGCTGGCTGATGCTGTCGGATGTGTGCAAGCATTGCGAGGATGCGCCGTGCCTGAAGAGTTGTCCGACGGGGTCGCTCGTGTATAACCCGTTCGGTGACGTGTATGTGCAGCCGGACATCTGCAATGGGTGCGGGTACTGCATCTCGGCGTGTCCGTTCGGGGTGCTGGGGCGGTCGGAGGAGGATGGGCATGCGAAGAAATGCACGCTGTGTTTCGATCGGCAGGCGGACGCGCATGTGCCGGCGTGCGCGAAGAGCTGCCCGACCGAGTCGATCAAGTTCGGGCCGGTGGAGGAATTGCGGGCGTACGCGGAGAAGCGCGTGGCGATTTTGCGGGAGCGGGGACACACGAAGGCATACACGTATGGGGCGGATTCGGTGGGGGCGTATGGGCGGCTGAACGCATTTTTCATTCTGGAAGATCATCCGAACGAGTACAACCTGCCGGAGGAGCCGCGGCAGCCGAACCGTGGGCAGACGACGCGGTACATGCTGGGGAGTTTGGCGGCGCTGGCGTTGACGGGCCTCGCCGCGGCGCTTTTTTCATCGAAGTCACGCCGATAGGAGTTCGCATGCCCTCTCCCACTGACATGGTTCGCCAGCCCGCGCAGGGAATGCCGCCGTCGGGCCGGCCGCTGGATGTGCACGATCCGGCGAAGGGGCCGTCGTATTACGATGTGTCGATGCTGAAGCCGCCGGTGTGGAAGTGGCAGATTGCGACCTACTTTTTTCTGGGGGGATTGTCGGCGGGGGCGTTTGTGCTGGCGCGGATTGCGGAGCGTTTTGGCGGCGAGGAATTCCGGCAGATCACGCGGTTCGGGACCTACACGGCCATCCTGGCGGCGGCGCCCTGCCCGCTGCTGCTGATTGACGATCTTGGCGATCGATCGCGGTTTCATCACATGCTGCGCGTGTGGAAGCCCAGCAGCCCGATGAACCTGGGGACGTGGGTGCTCACGGCGATCACGCCGATCGCGGGGGCGGCGGCGCTGCGGGAGTTTTTCAGGCATCGGGACCATCTGCGGGCGCTGCCGGCTGCGAGCAAAGTGCGGCGGCTGGTGCGGCGCGGGGAGCGGGTGCTGCGGCGGCAGGCCCCGCCAGGCATGCTGAACGTGGTGTCCGGGTCGATCGGGGTCATCGCGGATGCGGCGGGGGTGCCCCTGGCGTTTCTGCTGGCGACCTACACCGGGGTGCTGATATCGAACACCGCGACGCCGGTGTGGACGCAGAACAAGTGGCTGTCGCCGCTGTTTGCGGTCGGAGCGATGAGCACGGGTGCGACGGCGATCGGTCTGGCGATGGAGATGACCCGGGCGAGCGGGGCGCCGGAATCCCGGGCGGAGCGGGCGCTGCGGCATTTTTCGACGGCGGCGCACGTGGCGGAGATCGCGGCGTTTTCAGGCTACCTCGCGAGCTTGAAGGGGCGCATTCGCCATCCGTTCACCCGCGGGACGATGAAGCATCACACGCTGTACACGTTCGCGGGGCTGGCGGTGGCCGAGACGCTGAAACATTGGCCGGCGTCGGCGGGCGGCGGGAAGCTGCTGAAGATCGCGGGGCACCTGGCGAGTTTGTCGTCGGCATTTTCAGTGCGGTGGTCGGTGGTGTATGCGGCGCACGAATCCGGGAAGGATGCGGAGGCGGCGCGGATGGTGTCGCGCGCCAAGTCGCCCGCGCAGTATGGCTGGTTGAAGGGCGCGGAGCGGCCGGAGCGGACGGCGGGGATAGCCGATCCGCAGGCAATTTCGACTTTGGATCCCGCATTGAAGATAAATCCGCGGCACCGGTGAAGGGTTGCAAGCGGCGTGTTGGGGCGAGGTTGTGCCGTGGCGCGGGGAGCGGCGGGGGGAGGCTTTTTGCTCAGTAGAAGTTGACGATGGGAAGCGGTGCGCTAGGGTAGCGGTTGGAGAGTCGAGGGTGCCTGGTGGTCCCCGCGGTCTTCAAAACCGTCGTCGCGCGCCATGCGCAGCGAGGCAGGTTCGATTCCTGCCCTCTCCGTTTACTCGTGTGGGAGGTATCCATGGTGCGACGCGCTGTTGGGCTGGTCCTCTTGGTGTTGCCGGTGTGTCTGGGGGCGGGGACGGCGACGAGACCGGCGGAGCGGGATTTCACGTTTCAATACGGAGCGACGATCACCGGGATGGCGCCGGGCAAGGTGGCGCGAATCTGGCTGCCGGAGGCGTATACGAACGAAGATCAGACGGTGAGGCTGGTGAGCAAGCCGGCCGATGCGCGCGAGACGATCGAGCCGACCTATGGAAATCATTTGTTGTACGTGGAGCGGGCGGCGGGAGCGGATGGGACGATTGCGGTGGATTGCGTGTTTCACGTGGAGCGGCGCGAGGTGACCGGGGCGGGACCGGAGAAGCCGGGCGAGGCGCGGGAAGCGCGTCGTTTTCTGGGGGCGGATGCGAAGGTGCCGGTGGGGGGAAAGGGGCTGGCGCTGATCGAAGGCAAGGCGTTGCCGGAGGATCCGATCGCGCTGGGGCGTGTGCTGTATGATGCGGTGGACGATCACATGCAGTATCGTAAGGACAAGCCGGGGTGGGGGACGGGGGATTCGAATTGGGCGTATGACTCGAAGTTCGGCAACTGCACGGATTTTCACAGCCTGTTTATCTCGCTGGCGCGGGCGGAGCATCTGCCGGCGAAATTTGAGATCGGCTTCCTGCTCGGGCCGCCCTCGACGACGGAGGCGAAGGTGCCGGGGTATCACTGCTGGGCGAAATTCAAGCCTCCGGGGAAGGATTGGATGCCGGTGGACATCTCGGAGGCGAATCAGCATCCGACGGACCGGGACCTGGATTTTGGAACGCTGACGTCCAACCGGGTGATGTTCACGCTGGGGCGGGATCTGGTGCTCAATCCGCGGCAGGCGGGTGGGCCGGTGAATTTTCTGGTCTATCCGTATGTGGAAGTTGACGGGGCGGTTTGGCCGCAGGATAAGATCCAGAAGCGGTTCAGCTATCAGGACGACGCGGATGGAAGCACCCGAAACACGCCACGAATGGACATGAACCAATAAATGGCCATGAATGATACGAAGGGCGCGAAGGTGTGGGGCGGGGAGCGGCTGACGGCGCTTGCGAGCTGCGCGGGGTGCGCGGCGAAGGTGGGACAGGCGGCGCTGCGGGAGATCGTGCGTGGGCTGCATGCGCCCGTGGATCGGCGCCTGCTGGTGTCGACGGATACGGCGGACGATGCGGGTGTGTATCGGCTGGATGCGCGGACGGCCCTGGTGCAGACGATCGATTTTTTCACGCCGATCGTGGATGACGCGTTTGACTTCGGGCGCATCGCGGCGACCAACGCCCTGTCGGATGCATATGCGATGGGCGGGCGGCCGCTGACGGCGTTGAACGTGGTGGCGATGCCGCTCGAGCGCGTGCCCCCGGCGGTGATCAACCGGATTTTGCGGGGTGGGGCGGCGGCGGCAAAGGCGGCGAACTGCGCGGTGATCGGGGGGCACACGATCAAGACGAGCGAGCCGATCTACGGGATGGCGGTGACGGGGATCGCGCATCCCAAGCGCCTGATCACCAATGCCCGGGCGCGCGTGGGCGACCTGCTGGTGCTGACCAAGCCGCTGGGGGTGGGGATCGTGACGACGGGGTTGAAGCGCGGGCTGATCGGCGCGGGCGACGGCGTGCTGCGCAAGGCGGTGCGCAGCATGACGACCTTGAACAGCGCGGGGGCGGCGCTGGCGGAGCGGGGACTGGTGGTAGCGGGGACGGATGTGACGGGATTTGGACTCACCGGCCATCTGGCGTCGATGTGCCGGGCGAGCGGCGTGGAGGCGGAGGTAAGCGCGGCGACGCTGCCGGTGGTGGATCGGCGGGTGCTGGGCCTGATCGCCGAGGGGTGCGTTCCGGGGGGAACCAGGACGAACCTGCAACTGGCGGAGGAAGCGGTAGAATGGGGCCGCGTGGAGGAGCCGCTGCGGGTGCTGATGGCCGATGCGCAGACCAGCGGCGGGCTGCTGGTGTGCGTGGCGCCGCGGCGGATCACGGCGGTGATGCAGATGCTGCGGATGCAGAAAACTCTAGCGGCGGCGGTGATTGGTCGCATTGTGCGGTCCGGTCGCCCCCGGATTGTGGTGCGATGAGCGACATGCGGGCGTCACCTTCGGGGCGGTCTGCCGCCGCAGCGGGGACCGGACGGATTGCGCCGGCGGACGCGGTGGATGCGCCCGTGGGGGTTGGGGGCGGGCCCCGGCGTTTGCCGGCGGTGGATCGGGCGGTGCGGGAACTGGAGGCCTTGAAGCGGGGCGTGCCCCGGCCGGTGCTGGTGCGGCTGGTGCGGCGGGAGCTTGCGGAATTGCGGGAAACGGAGCGGGAAATACCGCTCGCGGGGGGGGGTGAGGCGGAGGTGATGCAACGTTTGCGGCGGGCGGCGGAGGCGTTGGCGCAGGGGCGCGTGCGGCCGGTGATCAACGCGACGGGGGTGATCATTCACACGAACCTGGGCCGGGCGCCGCTGGGGGAAGCCGCGGCGCGGGCGGTGTACCTGGCGGCAGGGCAATACACGACGCTGGAATATGATGTGGCGAGCGGGGAGCGCGGGCGGCGCGGGGCATACCTGGAAGAGCTGCTGGCGACGTTGTGCGAAGCGCCGGCGGCGACGGTGGTGAATAATTGCGCGGCGGCGCTGGTGCTGATGCTGCGGCATTTCACGAGCGGTGGAGGAGGCGCGGACGGCGCGAAGAGGGAAGTGATTATTTCGCGCGGAGAGCTGGTGCAGATCGGCGGGGGGTTTCGGGTGCCGGAAATTCTGGAGGCGTCGGGCGCGGTGCTGCGGGAGGTGGGGGCGACGAATCGGACGGATCTGGCGGATTATGCGCGGGCGATGTGCGAGCGCACCGCGCTGGTGCTGAAGGTGCATCGCAGCAATTTCTGGATGGAGGGCTTTGTGGAGTCGCCGGGGCGGGCGGAACTGGCGGCGCTGGCGGCATCGCACAAGGTGCCGATGGTCGAGGACCTGGGCAGCGGGGCGACGGCGCTCACGGCCCAGGCGGCGGGAAAACCGGCGGAGCCGACGCCGGCGGAAGTTCTCGCGGCGGGCGTGGATCTGGTCTGTTTCAGCGGGGACAAGCTGTTTGGCGGTCCGCAGGCGGGAGTGATCGCGGGGCGTGCGGCGCTGGTGGCGGCGATGAAGAAGGAGCCGCTGTTCCGCGCGTTTCGCTGCGACAAGCTGGTCATGGCGGGGCTGGAAGAGACGGCGGCGGCGCACCTGCGCCGAGCGACGGCGGAGGTGCCGGTGGCGCGGCTGCTGGGGGCGGACGTGCAGGCGCTCCATGCGCGGGCGACGGCGTTGTGCGAACAGCTCGCCGATGTGCGGGCGTCGATACGGATTGTCGAGACCACGGCCCAGGTGGGAGGCGGAGCGTTGCCGCGGGCGCGGATTCCCTCGGTGGCGCTGCAGGTCGTCGGGCGCGAGTGTTCCATCGAGGAGCTCGCTCGCCGCCTGCGGGCGGGGGGCGGCGAAGCGCCGGTGGTGGTGGCGTATCGGTCGGTCGATGCCCTGCGGCTCGATTTGCGGACGGTGTTTCCCGACCAGGACGGGCTGCTCGCCGATGCGCTGCGCAAGGCGCTGGGATCGTGAGCGAAAAGCATTACATCCTGGCGACCGCGGGGCACGTGGATCATGGAAAGTCGACGCTGGTCAAGGCGCTCACGGGCACCGATCCGGATCGATTGCCCGAGGAGAAAGCGCGGCAGATTACGATCGGTCTGGGCTTTGCGGCGCTGCGGCTGGCTCACCCGCGCGAGGCGCAGACGGTGTTTCGCATCGGCGTGGTGGATGTGCCGGGGCATGAGGATTTCGTCAAGAACATGGTGGCGGGAACGGGGGCGATTGATGCGGCGCTGCTGGTGGTGGCGGCGGATGATGGGGTGATGCCGCAGACGCGGGAGCATGTGCAAATTCTCGCCTACCAGGGGGTGCGGCGGATGGTGGTGGCGATCACGCGCAGCGATCTGGCGACGCCGGAAACGCTGGCCGCGGCGCTGGACGGGGTGCGGGAGCTTTTGCGCGGGACGGTGTTTGCCGAAGCGGCGCTGGTGGCGGTGTCGGCGAAGACCGGTGCGGGCCTCGCGGAGTTGCGCGCGGCGCTGGCGGAGATGTTTGCGCGCACGCCGCCGCCGGCGGATGTCGGCAAGCCGCGGCTCGCTGTGGATCGGGTGTTTACGGTGAAGGGAGCGGGGGCGGTGGTGACCGGGACGCTCTCCGGCGGCGGGTTGACGCGGGGGCAATCGGTCATCGTGCAGCCGGCGGGGAAGGTGGCGCGGATACGCGCGATGCAGTCGCACAACCTCGATGTCGAGCACGCGTCGCCGGGGATGCGGACGGCGTTGAATCTTCCGGACCTTGCGCATGCGGACCTGCGGCGCGGAGATACGGTGACGCTGCCGACGCGGGGGCGGGTGTCGAGCGCGTGGCTGGTATCGCTGTGGCGGCTGGGCGGTGCGGCGGAGTTGCGGGATCAGACGCGGGTGCATGTGCATCATGGGACGAGCGATCTGGCGGCGACGGTGGATGTGCTGCGGGCGGCGTCGGCGGAGTGGCCGGTCATGCTGGCGCGGCTGCGGTTTGAGACGGGCGGGGCGGGCGTGTTTGGATGTACCGGCGATCGGTTTGTGGTGCGCGACTGGGCCGCGCGGGCGACGCTTTGCGGGGGCGTGATTCTGGATGCTTCCCCTCCGCGCTCGCGCTGGCGGGCTCGGGAGGCGGACCTGGCGGCGCGTGCGAGAGCGCCGGATGACGCGGCGGCATGGGCGGCGACGGCGCTGCGCTGGGAACGGGCGATGGCGGAGCCGGACCTGCTGCACGATTCGCGTTTTTCGGCGGCGGAGGTTGCAGGGGCGGTTGAGGGGCTGGTGGCGCGGGGGCGCTTGGTGCGGCTTGAGCGCGCGGGGCAGCCCGCGCTGCTGGTCGAGGCCGAGTGGTGGTCGGATTTGCGCTCGCGCGCGGCGGAGCTTGTCGACGCTCACCATGCGGGCCACCCCGAAGCGCGAGGTCTGCCGCTGGCTGCGCTCCGCGCGTCGCTGGGGCGCGCGGCGACGGCGGCGCTGTTTGAGTCGCTCGTGGCGACCCTGGCGCCGGCGTTTGTGCGGGCTGGGGAGGTCGTGGCGCGGGCGGGGCATCGGCCGGCGTTGCCAGAGGGGTTGGCGCGGGCGGGGGCGACGATTCGGACAGCGCTGGCGAAAAGTCCGCTGGATCCGCCGGCGCGGAAGCATCTGGCGCCCGATGCGCCATCGCGCGCGGCGCTGGCGTTTCTCCTGGAATCCGGCGAAGCGGTGGAAATTTCGCCGGAAATCGTGCTGTCGGCGGAGGCGGTGGATCGGGCGGCGCACGTGGTGCGGGCTCACCTGCGGCAGCATGGCCGAGCCACGGTGAGCGAGCTGAAGATGGCGCTCGCGTCGAATCGGCGCATCATGGTCCCGCTCGTGGAATACTTCGATCGCCGGAAAATCACCCGGCGGCAGGGGGATTACCGGGTTTTGCACGAGGGGTGACGACGGGGCCAGCGGCGGAATCGCCCGGTCATATCAAACCACGCAGCACACGCAGCCCACGCAGTTTTTCGGTCGGTTTCAGCTCCGTCTGCGTGGCCTCCGTGAACTCCGTGGTTTTGAAAGACCGCGCCAAAAAAAAGAAGGCACGAATCGCTTCGTGCCTTCGCGGGTGTTTACGGTTGATCCCAGGTCGGTCAGACCAGTGATTGTTCGCCGGCGGGGCCCTCTTCCTCCGGCACCACGCGGGCCACCGACACGAGGCGGTCGCCCTGATCCAATCGCAGCAGCCGAACGCCCTGGGTGTTGCGGCCCATCTCGCGCAGTTCGCCCGAGACCCCGATGCGGACGACCTGGCCGCCCTTGGTGATCATCATCAGCTCATCGCCATCGCGGACGGGCTTGACGCCGACCACCGGCCCGTTGCGGTCGGTGGTTTTGATGTTGATGACGCCCTTGGCACCGCGCCGCGTCAACCGGTACTCCTCGACGGGCGTGCGCTTGCCGTAGCCGTTCTCGCACGCGGTCAGTACGGTGACCTGGTTGTCGCCGGTCTCCTGCCCGTGCGGAATCACCACGAGGTCCACCACTTCGTCCTTCTCCTCGAGGTCGGCGCCGCTCACGCCGCCGGCGGGCCGGCCCATGTCGCGCACGTCCGATTCGTCGAAGCGGATCGCCATGCCGTTGCGGGTGGCCAGGAGAATCTGGTCGTTCCCGTTGGTCACCGCAACGCCGATGAGGCGGTCCTTGGACTCAAGACCTATGGCGATGATCCCCTTCTTCATCACGTTGCCGAACGCCTTGAGCAGCGTCTTTTTCACCACGCCCTGGCATGTCGCGAAGAACAGGTGCTTCCCCTCATCCTCGAAGTCTCGCACCGCCAGCACTTGCGCCAGCTTCTCGTTTTCCTGCATCTCCAGCAGGTTCGCGATCGCCCGCCCCTTGCTCTGCCGCGGCAAATTCGGAATGTCGTAAACCTTCTGCCAGTACACGCGCCCCAGGTTCGTGAAGAACATCAGGTAATCCTTCGTGCTGGCGATGAAGAGCGTCTCGATGAAATCGCCTTCCTTCGCGTCGCTGCCCATCACGCCCCGCCCGCCGCGGCCCTGCTTGCGATACGTGTCCAGCGGCATGCGCTTGATGTAGCCTTCGTGGCTGATCGTGACCACCACCTGCTCATCGGCGATGAGATCTTCAATGTCGATGTCCGTGGCGTCGTTGGTGATCTTCGTGCGCCGCTCGTCGCCGTACTTCTCCTTCATCTCGATGGTGTCCTCCCGGATGATGTCGAGAACGAGCTTGTGATCCGCCAGGATGGCTTCGTAGTCTTCGATCTCCTGAACGAGGCGATTGTATTCCTCGGTCAGCTTGTCGATTTCCAGCCCGACGAGCCGCTGCAACTGCATCGTCAGGATCGCGTCGGCCTGGGCGCTGGAGAGCGTCATGCCCCCGTTGCGTTTCACTTCTTCGTCAATGCGCTTCTTGAACGCCTTGGGAATCGCGGCTTTCCACGTGAGGGCCTCGTCGATGGAGAATTTCTTCTTCATCAAATTGGCCTTGGCGGTCGGCACATCGGGCGAGACTTTGCGGTTGCGCAACAGCTCGATCACGCCCATCACTTCGGGCTTTCCGCCGCTCTGCTTGCCTGTGATTTCCTCGCTGTGAATATCCGCGAGGGCGAGAATCAAGCCTTCCAGAATGTGCGCCCGCTGCCGCGCTTTCTTCAGGCGGAACTGCGTCCGCCGCCGGATGACATCGACGCGGTGGTCGATGTACAGCTGCACCATGTCCTTCAGGCCCAGCGTCCGCGGCTGGCGGTTCACCAGCGCGATGTTGATGATCGAGAAGGTGTCCTGAAGCTGCGTGTACTGATAGAGCTGGTTGATGACGACGTTGGAGTCGGCGTCGCGCTTGAGCTCGACAACGATGCGCACCGCGTGCTCGCGGTCCGATTCGTCCCGGACATCCGAAATGTCCTTGATCTTCTCTTCCTTCACGCACTCCGCGATCTGCTCGACCAGCGATTTCTTGATGACCTGGTAGGGAATCGAGGTGATGACGATCTGTTCCTTGCCGCCGCGAAGACCCGATTCGACGCCGACCTCGCCGCGCACCGTGATGCGCCCGCGCCCGGAGGTGTAGCCGTCGAGGATGCCCTGCTTGCCGCAGATGATGCCGCCGGTGGGAAAGTCCGGTCCTTTGACGATCTTCATGAGGTCTTTGATCGTACATTCCGGCTCATCGATCACCTTCACGATGGCGTCGCAGATTTCCCTGAGATTGTGCGGCGGAAGGCTGGTCGCCATGCCCACGGCAATGCCCTGGGACCCGTTGACCAGCAGATTGGGAAACTTGCCCGGCAACACGGTCGGCTCCTGCCGCATGTTGTCGTAGTTGTCGACCATGTCGACGGTGTCTTCCTTCAGATCCTCCATCATTTCCATCGCCGGAGCAGCCATGCGCGCTTCGGTGTAACGCATGGCGGCGGGCGGATCGGCGTCCAGCGAACCGAAGTTCCCCTGCCCGTCCACCAGCTTGTAGCGCATCGCCCAATCCTGAGCCATGCGCACCAGCGTCGGATAGATCACCGCTTCGCCGTGGGGGTGATAGTTGCCCGAGGTGTCGCCGGCGATCTTGGCGCATTTACGATGCTTGGAGCGCGGTCCAAGCTGCAGGTCGTTCATGGCCACCAGGATGCGCCGCTGCGACGGCTTGAGGCCGTCACGCACGTCCGGGAGCGCCCGGTCCATGATGGTGGACATGGCGTAGGTGAGATAGCTTTCCTGCAGCTCGTGCTCGATCTGCAAGTCGGTAATGCGTGCGTCCTGGTCGAACATCAGTCGCCCTTTAACGAGTCGAAACGGTCTCATTGTGCTGAACGGAAACAGCGGCGGGAAGCCCCGCGTTATCCCGCAAAAAGCGGGCAACGCCCAGGCGTCCAGCCGGTCCTCCGTGACCTCCTTATTCTACAGAATTCGACCCCGAACTGCGAGCCACGCCGCCCGAGTCCTGAAAAGGTCCGCGGTGCTCTTTGTTAGGTATATTTTAGGTTTCCAAAGAGGTGAAATCCACCCACTCCTCGCACTTCTATGCATTTGTTCTTTTATTCCCCTTCCCTTACCGGCGAGAATGCCGCCATGCCTCCCATGCCCCCGCCTACGCACGCTGATTCCCCCTATGACCGTGTGCCCTACACAAGCTATCCCTATCCCCAGGCGACCCCGGAACGATTGGCGACCATCGCCACGTTGTTTGGCTTGAAGCCCGCGCCGCCCCAACGGTGCCGCGTCCTGGAAATCGGATGCGGGCTCGCCGGACATTTGTTGCCGCTGGCGGAGCAGTTCCCGGAATCAAGTTTTCTGGGCATCGATGCGTCCGGGCGGCAGATCGGGATCGCCGAGGCGCTGCGGCAGCGGCTGGGGTTGTCGAACATCGCGCTCGAACACCAGGACATTCGCGATTTTTCCCCGGCCCAGCGGCCGTTCGATTACGTCTTGTGCCACGGCGTTTTTTCCTGGGTTCCGGCGGCGCTGCAGCAGCGCATTCTGTCCTTGTGCCGCGAGATGCTCGCGCCCCAGGGGGTGGCGTTCGTCAGCTACAACACCTTCCCGGGATGGCACACGCGCTTGATCGCGCGCGAGTTGCTGGCGTTCCGCACGCGGCGCCTTGCCGATCCTGATGAGAAATTGCGGGACGGAATCGCCGCGCTCGATCTGCTCGCCGATGCGTTGCCGCCGGAGAAGCTCCACACGCACATCCTGCGGCAGGAGCGCGAACAGCTCCGCGGCAAGCCGATGCCCTATGTCCTCCATGAGTATTTTGAAACGCACAATCAGCCGCTGTACTTTCACGAGTTCATGGCCCGGGCCGCAGCGCATGGATTGCAGTTCCTGGGGGAGGCGGAGTTTCACACGCTGTTTCCCCTGGCCGGATTGGCGAACGATCCGGAGCCGGCGATTCAGGCGATGGCGGCGGACATTCTGGAGGTGGAGCAGTACCGCGACTTCCTGCGGAACCGCCATTTTCGCCAGACACTGCTGGCGCATCGGGAGACGCGCGTGGACCGCTATTTGCCGGCGGACCGCATGGCGGGAATCTTCGTGGCGTCGTCGCTCAAGCCGGACGTTGCCGATGCCCCGGCGGAGGCGCCGGTCACGTTTTCCCGGGAGGCCCTGGCGACGACCAGCGCGGATCCGCTATTCAAGGCGGCGATGCTGCACCTGGCGAAGATTTATCCCCGGTTCGAACGGTTTGAAGAGTTGTACGCGATCGCCGCCGCACGGATCGGCCGCGCGCCGGCGCCGCGGCCTCTCTCCGATGACGCCGCGCGCACGCTCGCCGGTGCATTCCTCCGCACCTATGCGGGCGGAGCCATCGAGCTGTCGGTCTGTGCGCCGCGCTACACCACCGCCATTAGCCAGCGGCCGGCGGCGCCGCGCTTCGCGCGCCTGGTCGCCGCCGATGGCGAGGAAATCATCACCAATCTCCGGCACGAGTCCTACAAACCACAGAAATTCGAACGCCACCTGCTGCAATTGCTCGACGGCACGCGCGATCGCGCCGCGCTGGCCGCGGCGATCCTGCGCCTCGCCGCCGCCGGCACCCTGCATTTCTCACAAAACGACCAGCCGCTCACCACGGACGAACAACTCGCCCCCGCGATCGACGCCGCGCTCGCCGAATACCTCCCCCGTCTCGCCCGCCGCGCATTCCTGCTCTCCTGACGACCCAATGCATGCTCACTCCCTGCCCCCTTTCCCCTTGCCGCTCCTCAGGATTTCCCGCGCGACCCGATGACCCGAAGCGATGGCGCCGGCGACCGTTCCCACCAGCCCCACTTCTGTCGCTTCCCCCGCGAAAAAGAGCCTGCCCGCCACCGCCGCACGCAACTTCCGCACCGCCGCAAGGCCACCCACCCGCGCATAACTGTACGCCCCGCGCGTCAGCGGTTCTCGCCGCCAGTCCGCAACATGCGCCCCCGCCAGCAGCCCCTCAATCCGCCGCCGCGGCACCCCCATCACCCTGCTGAGCGTCTTGACCGCTTCCGTCAGCAGCTCGTCCTCGCAGTGGCCGCTGAGCGCGTCCGCCGCCGGACCCCCCGCCCACCCCGTCAGCACCGCCGTTCGCAGCGGCAGCGTCGTCCACCACGTCGGAAATGCGGCGCCGGGCGCATGGCAGAAATCCAGGTCCGGAACCCGCTTCTCCCAGAACGGCTCGCTGAAACGCAGAATCACCTTCACCACGTTGCCCATGCCCAGCGTGTCCAGCGCCGCCCATTTCCCCGCCGGCAACTCCGGCTCAAACGCAATGTGCCCCTCTTCACCCGCCGGCAGCTGCAGCACGCCGATCGGCACCGTGATCACCATCGCCCGGCCCGTGTACACGCGCGCCTCGCCCTCGCACGACATCGCCTCCACCCCCACGCCCTCCCGTCCCCAGCGCACCTTCCGCACCACCACGCCTGTTTCAATATGGGCCCCGGCGTCGGCGATGCCCGATTGCAGAAACTGCACGATGCGGTCGTACCCCGCGTAAACGCGGAAGAGTCGATCGCCCTCGATCTTTTCCGATGCTTTCTGCACCGCCGCCAGCCACTGCGCGCTCACCTGTGCGGGGTCGGCGGCATCGAACCCGGAGACATACATGCGTGCGAGCGTCGCCGCCTCCCCCTGGCGCGCGCCGTGGCGTGCAAGGGCTTCGTCGAGGCTGATATCCGCGCTGGGCGCGCTTCCCACCCGATTGACCACGGCCAGGGCGCTCTCGATCTGCTCGAAGAACCCCTCGCGCCTGCGCAGTTTCCCGTTCTGGAAGACCCAGTGCTGATCCGTCAGATCGTACAGGCACGCCGCCCCCGCTTCCGCGATGCTCCACGTTTCCCGAGGCTTGCCGTGAATGAACTCCGCCCCGCGTTCGATCGGCAGCGGCCACGCCGGATCGTGCATCGTTTCGATCCGCCCCCCCAGACGCTGCCGCCCTTCGAGCACCATGGCGTCCACGCCCGCCGCTGACAGCTCATTGGCCGCCGACAACCCCGCCGCCCCCGCGCCCACGATCAGCACATCCGCCCGGTCCCGCATGCGCGACTCCTCCGCCCCTCTCTCTACGAGGTTACCTACTGCTGGGTTCCCAGCTTTTTCAGCGGCGCCAGTTGCTCAGCCGTCACGGGCACCACCGTCCCGTGACGCGTGCCGCTGGGAAACTGCACCTTCGCATCCACGTTCTCAAACGTCTTCCAATCCGTCGTCCGCAACGCCCCATACTTGTGCGCCGTGTAGCGGTCATAATAAATGTTCCACCCCTCGCCCACCTTGGTCACCGTCGGACCCTCCACCCAGTCCTCGCTGATCGGATCGGACGCCTTCGACCACGGCCCCTCCGCATGCTCCGCCGTCGCCACCCGCAGGTTCTTCTTGGCCACCGGCGCCTTGGTTTCGTCCTTGATCACCATAGCGTATTTGCCGTCCCCCACCTTCTCAATGGTGGCGTCGATGCAGTTGAAGCCCGGATCGTAGAAAAGCTTCGCCGCGGAGTAGCTCACAAAGTCCTTCGTCGTGACGCAATACATCCGGTGGTTCAGGATGGTGCCGTCCTGCGCCTTGTCGCCGCCCGCCACGGCCGTTTCGGTGAATTTGTCCGGAATCGTCGAGGCCCAGAAGATCAGCCAGTCCTGTTTCTGGTCGTCGTAAAAGAGCTCCGGGGCCCACGTGTTCTTGGCCGTGGGCTCGCTTTTCATCGCTTCCACGTAGTGCTGCTCCGACCAGTGGACCAGGTCGTTCGAGTCCGCCTGCCCGAATCCCCGCTCGTACCACCCGCTGGTCCATACCAGGTGCCACACCCCGTCCGGGCTCTGGCGGGCGCAGGGATCGCGCATCAGTTTCCCGCCGACCTGCCCGGTCATCACAGGCTTGTCATTATTGAGCGGCGTAAACGTGTAGCCGTCATCGGACCACGCCACGTGCAGCCCGTCCCCGTTGCCGTTGAAGTAGGTGAAAAGGAAGGGACCCTTGCCGGTCTCCGCGGGGGGAGCGATGGGCTTGCCGGGCAATGCGCCGTCACCGCCCGCCGGGACCGCGCCGGCCGCCGCGCATAGTGCCGCCGCCAGCAGTCCTCCGACAGCCAAAACCGCCCGGATACGCATCATCACAGCTCCTCGCGCCCGGCCAGACATGCCCCCCTCCCGCCTCAGGCGCGTTCGTATCTTACCCCCAGCAGGAAGCTCAGCACCAGTGCCCCACAGGCCACAATCACCAGCACCGATCGCACGTCCCGCTTGAGCGTCATCGCCAGCACCGCCGGCAGCGGTTCGACCTTCTCCGCCTTCGTCGGCGTAAGGCTTTCGGCCAGCAGCGATTCCACGCTGCGGTCCTGATAGGCCGCGCTCGGATCCAGAATCAGCGTCCGCTCGCCAGGCTTCTCCAGATGCAATTGCCGGGACGCCAGCCGCTCCATGAGCGTCGGCTCCGTGGCCGCCGCCGCCACGAAATCCTTCTGCATCGCGATTTTCTGATCCAACAGGTCGAGCGTCGCCTGGTAATCGTTGCGCGTGGCCTCCGCGTTCTTGACATCCTGGATGGCCGGCGCAAGCACCACCGCCCCCAGCACCACCAGGCCCGCCACCAGCAGCGCCCACGAGATCGTTCCGACCGAAAAGACAAAGGGAATCCACAGGAATGTCGGCGTGCGGGGTTTCATCGTGGAGTAGGCCTCAGCGTCACGGTGCGGGCATGATACCGCCCAGCAACGGATTATCGGCCATCCGCCGCCCCGGCCTCAAGTGAATGTGCTTCCGCGAAAATTCCCGGGCACTTCTCCCCTCCCCCCAGTATCATGTCTCTGTTCCCGCCCCGATTCCTCCCAGGAGGCCCTCATGTCCTTCGGCACGCGCCTGTGGATCCTCATCACCACCATCGCCTGGAACCTCCCATGGCTCATCGTGGCAATCGTCGCCGCCGTCGCCTTCCTCCGCCACAAGCATGCCCCCCGCGTTCCACTCGTCATCCAGATCGCCGGTTCCCTCGGCACCTTTCTCGTCGCCCTGCTCCGATGGCTCGTGGTGTGGCTGCTCTATCTCGCCGGCGCTCCCTATACCTACACCGACGACGCCTACACCATTTTCAGCTTCCTGGCCTTCCTCACCATGCTGATCTTCGCCATCGGATACGCCTGGGAAAAGCTCGGCAAACGCAAGGACCTCGCCGGTCTCCCCCGCTGACCGCAGCCCACGGCGCGCCTACACCAGCGACGCACGCGAGACGTCCGTCAGCGGGAAAACCTCCCGGTGACGCAGCAGCGCCAGCAGCGGCTCGGGTCCCTGCGATTTGAGAAAATCCGCCTCCCGCCCCGTAATCCCCAGCAGCAGCAGCAGATCCACCTGCCCCGACGGCAACCCAAATCGCGGCGGATAACCAAATGGCGATTCCTCCGGCGATGGCGGCGGCACCACCAGCACGTGCGTGAGCGCCCCCTGCCCAGACCCCAGCGGGCCCCCCAGCGGAATCAAATCCAGCGGCTCCAGCAGCTGGCCCTGCAACTGCCCCGTCGCCACCAACAACTGCACCGCCATCAGCCAGTTCAGCAATTCCACCGCCCATCCCGCCGGCTGCGGCACGTGCATCGTGAACTCAAATCCCAGCCCCGAAAAGTTTTTGGGATCGAGCGTCGCCGGATCCTCCCCCCACGGGTTCGACATGCCCGACGTTGCATACAGCACGTGCGGGCGGTTCGGGCTTGGCGCAAATTCCAGCACCAGGTGCGTGAGGAACCGCGGATCGGGCGTCTCCACGCCCAGGCGCGCGAACGTGGCGGCGGCGAGCGGCTGCGCGCGGGCGGGAGGAAGATCGAAAAACTGCGGATACAGGCGCTCTTCCCGGAGCGCCCAGAGCTCCTCGAACCACGCCTGCCACGCTGCAGGATCCATCATCCCGGGGATTGTAGCGGGATCCGAACGGCCATGCATCGCCAGGGCGCGGCCCCCGCGCTACTGGCCAATCGGGGCGAGGAATTGCAGTTGCCCGCGCGCTACCCGGACGCCCGGCGCCGTCTCGTCGGTAACCGCGGCGGCGGCGAGTTGCCCGGCGTCCGGTGGAATCGGCGTCGTGATGATCAAATTACCGCTCGCGTCCGGGTTGGCCGTGCCCGCCGGCAGCTTTCGGCCGTCGGCGGTGACGATCCACAACTCATAGGTCTTCCCGGGTGGCAGCGCTTTGACGTTCGAAGCGAAGAGCGTCCAGGCGTTGGCCGCACGGTCCCAGAAAAGTTTGCCGTGGATATCCGGCTGTTCCTTGCCGACGGCGGGGAACTGGTCCGCGCGAACCAGCGCCTCGAGCCGGTCCGAGGCGTTCTTCCGGGCAGTTTCCAGGTCCACGAACATGCGGTGATTGTCCGCGGTGATCGTTTCGAGCTGGTGCTGCAGCTTGACGAAGCGCGTGTTGAGCGCTTCGAGCGAATGCTCGTGCGCTTCGGTGTCCGCGAGCGCCTTGGCCAGCGCGGCGTTGGCGGCATTCACGCGCTGCTGCGCTTGCCCGAACAGCACGCCCAGGGCAAGAGCGATCACCGCGGCGACCGCGGCCGCGGCCCAGGGCAGGCGCGGATTGCGCGTCAAAGGCACGGGCGCCCCCGGGCCGATCTCGGCGGGAACGGGCGCGGCGGCCCGCCCGGCTAGCTCGATGCGCTCCTGCAGACGCTGCCACGCCTCCGCGGGCGGAGCCGCCGGCGCGGGCGCCAGCCCCAGCAGGTCATACGCGGCCTGGGCCTCCGCCAGCGCCGCGGCGCACGCCAGGCACCCCGTCGCCAGGTGACGCCCAAGCTCCTCGCGCTCGGCGGGCTCCAGCGCGTGCGCCACATACAGCAGCAAAAGGTCACGGCGATCTTCGCAGGTCATGCCGTCCCCCTTTCCTTGCCCAGCGTGTTGCGCAGCGCCTGCCGGAGACGCTCCATGCCCAGGCGGATATGGGATTTGACGGTGCCGACCGGTTTGTTGAGCCGTTGCGCAATTTGCGAATGAGAGAGGCCGTCGAAGTACGCGCACTCCAGCGCGCGCCGCTGCTCGGGGTCCAGGCTCCCCAGGGCCGCGCGGACCATGGCCGCCGATTCACCCGCTTCCGACGCCGCGCCCGGCGCGTCGTCGATCGCCACATCGATGCCCGCCGCCGGATCGAGAGACACCATGCCCGGCCCCAGCCGTTTGCGAAGCCGGTCCAGGGCGCGGCTGCGGGTGACGCGGAGAATGTACGGAAGCGGCGGTGCACGATCCTGGTCATAACGGTCTCTGGCGTTCCAGAGTTCAAAGAAAACGTCGATGAGGAGCTGCTCCGCGTCGCCCGTGTCGTGCAGCATCCGCCGCGCCAGCGCGTACACCACCGGCGCGTGCCGATCGTAGAGCGCCCGCAGCGCCGACGAGTCGCCCTCGGCGAGCGCGCGCATCAGCGCAGTGTCATCCGGCGCCAGCGGCGCCGCGCTGTCGTCGGGCGGATCGACACTCGGGACGGGATGGGGCAACGGGAATCTCCTGCGGTCACCGATACCGTAACCGGCGGCCAGGACGCAAACAAACCGCTGCGGGCGTGCCCGGCGAGCCTGCCGCCGGTCGGTCAAGCCGGGTCGGCGCACCCCCAGGCAAAATCGCTTCGGTACGCACCGCGCACCCTGGGGGCGGCCGCTTCCGGAGAGTCCCCTCGTCTCGCCGGAAGCAGCAGCGCCCCGCATGGGCGGGCCTGTGAATGCTTACTCCGGCATCAGCACCGTGTCGATCCAGTGGATCGTGCCGTTCGTACATTTGATGTCCGGCTTGATCACCGTCGCCATCGTCTTGTCATTGCCCACCATCACCTTCCCATCCTTCGTGGTGATCTTCAGTTCGTCGCCCTCCACCGTTTTGACCGAAGACATCCCCATGAGCGCCTTCGCGTCATCATCCCCGGCAACGACGTGGTAGGTCAGGATCTTCACCAGCTTGTCCTTGTTCTCCGGCTTGAGCAGCATCTCCAGCGTGGCTTTGGGCAGCTTGTCGAACGCCGCGTTGGTCGGCGCGAACACGGTGAAGGGACCCTTGCCCTCAAGCGTGTCCACCAGCCCCGCCGCTTTGACGGCCGTCACCAGCGTTGTCACGTCGGCCATCCCCGGGCCGGTGGCGGTCTCGATGATGTTCTTCGGGGCGTCCATCGTGTTCATCTGGGCCCGCGCGGGGACGCTCAGGCCGGCGATGGCGGCGGCCAGCAGTGCGGCGGCGGCGGCGCAGGGAATCAGGAGGCGCTTCATGATTGTTCTCCGAATGGGGCGTACGGGCCGGCGGAATGGCGTCGCGCGACGCCGGGGGTCCGCCGGATCAACGTTCAAGTACGCGAGGCGGGCAGTGATCGGATCAGGAAATTCCCGAAAAGCGCGCTCAGGGCTGAGCCATATCCAGGAAGCGGAGGGAATCGGCGGCGGGATCCAGCAGCGCGACGGACTTGGTACGCGCGCGGTGCAGGGCGCCCGGATTGATGATGCGCGTGCGGCCGCGGCGTTCGTCGCGCCGCAGGTGCGTGTGCCCGTGAATCAGGTAATCGTAATCCCCGGAAGCGAGCAGGCGCTGGAGGAGCGTGCCTTCGTGGCCGTGCATGAGCGCCAAGCGCTTGCCGGCGAAGGTCAGGTCCGCGAACTGCTTGTGAAAACTCATGCCCAGCGCCGACGCCCTCGAGTGCAGCGCCGCCGGATCATATTCGTTGTTCCCCAGCACCAGGTGGAATGGGGCGTTCAAGCCGGCGAATAGATCCAGCATTTCCGGCGACACCAGATCGCCGGCATGCAGATAAGCGTCCGGGTTGTGCGGGCGCAGCAACTCGATCGCCGCGCGCGTGGTGGCGGCGTTGTCGTGGGTGTCGGAAAGCAGCGCGATCAGCATCGAAACCCCGCGCAAACACGCGATTGCCTCACGGGCCGACCTCCAGGCGTATCGCATCGTAAAAAACCGCCCGCACGTCCACCGCCCGCTCATTTTCATGGCCGGCATACGGATACGCGCCGGGGAGCGCCAGATGGATCTCGTTCTTCCCGGCGTGAATTTTCGAGGCGTCGAAAGTGATCGGAAACACCTGCCAATAGGAGTCCTGCCCGCCGGAGCGATACACCGCCGAGCCCGAGGTCTTCACCTCCAGCGTCTTGAGAAGTTCGCCATTGAGCGACACATCCAGCTTCGGGGCATCGGCGGCGGCTAGGGCGATGGTCAACGTTGCGGTGCCTTTCTGCTGCTCCGGCGAATCGAACACGATCGCCCAGTAAGGCTGCTGGTTGTACCACATCCACTGACCCATGTTCCAATCGTCGCTTTCCCTGCTCCGGCCGATGGTGAACGTCACATCGTTCGGAAAGTCTTTGATATACCGAAGGAAGTTGTCGTAATGGCGATAATCGTCGCCATTCTTGAATTCGCGCGTGTTGCGGTCCGCGACGCCGATCTCCCACAGACGCTTTCCATGCGTGATCGGCTTCCACTGGAGCGTGCCGAGATCCGTGGTCTTGTCCGGCGAAATCACCACATTGTCCTTGTGAAAATCCTGGAACTGATCGGCGCCGGAAATGTGCAACCGATACGTGCCGGGACGGATTTTGCCGATCTCAAATCGTCCGTCGGCATCCGCTTTGGTCCAGAATTCATAGCCCTTCGACGCCAGCGCAAAATCCGGTTCGCCGGGGCTGGTGAGCACCACCCACGCATCCTTCGCCGACGTGCCGTCCGTCAGATGCACCTGCCCTGTCATCTTCCCGCGCACCAGGGGATAATCGGCGCTTTTGATAAAACCGTACGGCCACTTCTTGATCTCCGCCTCGGTGCGTTTCTTCGCATCCGCCCACAGCGCGTCCACCGTCGGCCCCTGATTGATGTATATAAACACCGGTCCGTAGAATTTCGACCAGTTTTCATCCGCTTTGATCGCTATGCCCCGCGCCCCGAAATGCTCCCCCTGAAAAATCCACTGCATGATGTTCGTCTGCGGCCCATCGGCCACGGGTCCCTGATGCGCGGATAGCTCCTGTTTCAAAGGACCGCCGTTGCTCGATTCCCACGACGGAATGATCATCCACATCCCCACGCCGTGGTTTCCCGCCAGCCCATACACATGATTTTCCGAGGCGTACACGCAATAGTCGTACTTGGCCTGAACGGTGCCATCGTCGTACTGCCAAGTGGTGTCCTGCACCGTTTTGACAACTTTGCCCGCGGGATAGGGCGCGGTGCGTTTGTCATCAATCACGTAATTATTAAAAAACGTCGGCCCGGCGACGCCGCGCACGACGAATCCGCCCTGCACAAAATTCGCCGCCGCCATGCCCGGGCCATGTCGATACGTCAAATACGTGTAAATCCCCGGCTCCCCGCGCCGCAGCAGCAGATGCCACTCGATATCGAACGGGACCTTCGCCGTCGGCAGCGTCCCGGCCATGATGTCCGCCTCTTCCGGCGTCGAGGACACCAGCCGGATCATGTTCTTCTGAATCGGCTCCGGATGCTCCACGGTCTTGTTCGGACCCGACTCCGTCAACGCCTCCGGCGTGTCCACATAATGCATATAAATCGTCTTGCCGGTCCCTTCGCCAAGTTCGACAAACTCCCCGCCCGCCGATTTGAGCCGCGCCTTCAGCGACGTCACCCGCCCGGTATTCCTGTCCATCGTGAAGGAAATCAACCCATTGCTGGCGGTGATGGTGCGCGCGTTTTCGACGGTGCGCACGGGATCATCCGGCGCCGCGAAAACGGGGGCGGCAAGCAGCAATACGGCGGCGAAAAATGGCGGGCGGCGGCGCATCGGGAGGCTCCGGAGAAACGGGGATACGGCGGTGTGGCGGAGGCAGGAAGTGGCGCCACAAAAGACAGTGTAGCGGGGAAGGAGATGATCTTGTACGGGCCGACGCATGTTTCCCCCTGATATTCACAATGTTCCAAAAATGGCCGCGGGGTCGAGGGCTTGTTTGATCGGGGCGTAGAGCGATGGGGGCGGCGTGGAGTGGTCGGCGAGGAGGAGTGCGGCGGCGGGGGGAAGCAGGCGTTGGAGGTCGGGGACGGGGGCGTGGCCGCGGATGGTGGCGGTGGCGGCTTCGGCGATCAGCCAGGTTCCTTTCACGCGGTCGAGTTTCTGGAGGAAGTCGCAGACTTGCGTCGGCAGCATGTGGGCGCGGAAGGAAGCGTGCGGTGGAGCGGGAGCAGGCTCGCTGGTCATCCACAAGCGGAGGCGACCGGCGGGGGCGGCGGTGTGGGAGATGGATTCGCTGGCGGCGGCTTCGGGGAGTTGGCGGATGGCGTTGATCTGGGCGGCGCAGCTTGCGGGGCGGTCGAGGAAGCCGGCGGTCAGGGCGAGGCCATCGCGCGGCGGGGCGGGGAGTTGCAGGGGATTGCCGGAGAAGGTGTGGCGGGGGCAGAGTTGCAGGTAGGCGGGGGTGACGGGGGCGAGGCGGATGGCGGCGAGCAGGGCGTTGGCGGCGGCGGCGGAGGGGCAGAAGAAGGTGAGGGCGGATTCGTCCTCGGGGCGCGGACTGGTGCGAAGGGTGAGTTCGGCGATCGCGGCCAGGGTGCCGGCGGCGCCGATCATGAGGCGCGGGGTGTGGTAGCCGGCGACATTTTTCATGGTGCGTCCGCCGCCTTTGATGAGGGTGCCGGAGGCGTCGATCCAGCGCATGCCCAGGAGGAGTCGTCGCCAGTCGTTGGCGCCGGCGTCCATGGCGCGCAGCGGGCCGAGGCTGTTGGTGGCGATGAGGCCCGCGAGGGTGCGGCGCATGGGGGAGCGGCCGTCGATGCAGAGGGCGGGGGGATCGATGGGGAGCCATTGGTTGTGCCAGGCGAGTTCGCGCTGGAGGGCTTCGAGGCTGATGCCGGCCTGCACGGTGACGGTCATGTCGGAGACGGCGTGGTCGAGGATTTTGTTCATGCGCAGGGTGGAGATGTCGCGGATGGGGCGGGAGGGATCGAAGCGGGCGAGGGGCATGGAGGCGGAGCCCTGGATGCGGACTTGCGTTTTGTCGCGCGCGGCTTCGGCGATGAGGCGGGCGAGGTCGTCGGTGGTTGTCGGACGCTGCGGGAGCATGGGGGGAATGTAAAGACGAAAGACAAAAGACGAAAGACGAAATTCTGGGGTGTGGTAGGATGGGGGGATGGCTGAGGGAATTTTGCCGTTGCTGGTTTTTGGGGCGCATCCGGATGACATTGAGTTCGGGGCGGGGGCGATTGTGTGCCAGGAGGCGCGGGGGGGGCGGCGGGTGCATTGGGTGGTGACGAGCCGGGGGGAATCGGGGACGCATGGGACGGCGGAGCAGCGGGAGGCGGAGGCGCGGGCGGCAGCGAAGATTCTGGGGGCGACGGTGGAGTTTGTGGAGCTCGATGGGGACGGGCGGCTGGAGGTGCGGGCGGCGCATGCGGTGGCGTTGGCGCGGGTGATTCGGCGGGAGCGGCCGGGGATTGTGATGGGGCCGACGGGGGTGGAGAACCAGCATCCGGACCATGCGGCGCTGAGCGCGCTGGTGCGGACGGCGGCGCGGCTGGCGCGGTATGGGGGGATGGCGGACTTGCGGGAGCAGGGGGCGCATGCGATTGGGGCGTTGCTGTGGTATGCGGTGACGGCGGATGCGGAGTTGGGGGCGGTTCCGGTGCTGGTGGATGTGTCGGCGGCGGAGGTGATGGGGGCGTGGCGGGCGGCGATGGAGGCGCATCGGTCGCAGATGGGGACGCGGAAGTATGTGGAGATGGCGTTGGCGCGGGCGCGGTTGTGGGGGTTGCGGGCGGGGGTGGAGCATGCGTTGCCGGTGTGGGCGAATGATGGGGTGGTGGTGGGGGGGTTGGGAGCGGTGGGGCGAGGGGCGCGGGGGTTTTGAGCGGTGGGCCGGGTGGTGAGTGCTGGGTGCTGGGTGCTGAGTGTGTGGGGGCGGGGAGTTTCAATTCTTTTTGAAAGTTGGTGAAGGTTTTGGGAAATGGCGGGGGAGGAGGTGGGGTTTTCTTCGATGTATCGGGGGTGTTTTGGGAAAAAGGGTGGGTTTTTGCCGTTGTGTTTTTGCGGATGTGGGGTT
>DASZTO010000039.1:0-19788 GCA_035548175.1 Phycisphaerae bacterium
GGGGGGAGTGACCAGGCGGCAAGGTGGCAAGGCGACAAGGTGCGGGGCGGGACAAGGAGAAGGAGACAAGGAGAACCGGTGCGCGGGGGGGGCGAGAAGAGTGGATTTTGGTGGATGCGGGGTAGGGTGGGAGGGGTGGCGATGGCGGTGGCGGGCTTGTGCGGGGCGGCGTTGCGGGCGCGGCGTTGGCGGGTGAGGGGTGGGGAGAGGAGGCGTCGGTCGTGCTGGGGGGGGGGGCGTTGTATTGGCATTTGTATATTGCTGGCTTTTCCGAGTGGTTGGGATTGGGTGTGTGTTCCCTGCTTGGTCTCTGCTGAAATGACTCCTGACCCCTTTTGTTCTCTCTGTTGCGGTTTAAGAATCTTATTGCGGCGCGGGAGGGATTGGCGTGAGAGGCATACGGGGGGGTTAGGGCGAGGGTTGCTGGTCGTTGGCGGCGGCCCAGGCGAGGAGGGGGGCGTTGGGGTCGGGTGGGGTGGTGGAGATGAGGCGGCCGCATTCGGGGCAGCGGTCGGAGGTGAGGCCGCGGAGGGGGTAGCCGCAGTGGGAGCAGGTGGCTTCGGCGAGGGCGATGTAGATGCGGAGCTGGCAATTGGGGCAGCGGCCACCGTTGGGGGGAATGGTTTGCGCGGTGCTGCAGCGGGGGCAGGTGAGGGTGACGGCGGGGGCGGCGTCGGGGGGCGGGCGGTGGGGGAAGGGGAGGGGGTGGCGGAGGCTGTGGTAGATGATGATGGGGAGGAGGGCCAGGAGGGTGAGGATGGCGAGGAGTTGGAGGATGAGGCAGGCGTCGGAGATGTAAGTTGAGAGAAAGCGGTCGGCGAGCGATTCGCCGGGATCGAGCAGGAAGAGCAGGAGGAGGGCGTAGAGTGCGAAGGTGCGCAGGCGTGCGTGGCGTGGGCGGAGGGTGGGGAGGAGCATGAGGGCGGCGGCGCCGGATCCGACGCAGGCGAGGTTGATGGAGGATCGCAGGGCGCTGAGCAGGGCGTAGGCATCGGTCCAGGTGGAGTCGCTGCGGAAGAAGTAGTAGTAGATCTGGTTGGGGATTTCGAGGATGGCCAGCAGCAGGGCGAGTCGGGCGAGCAGGCGGAGGCGGCGGGTTTGGAAAAGCAGCACAGCGGCGAGGGCGGCGGGCAGGGAGTAGATGCAGACGGTGACCGCACAGGAGATGGAGCGTGCGGCGAAGAGGGTCCAGGAATAGGCACCCAGGAAGGAGTCGGCATTGGTGTAATGGAGGAGGGCGGCGATGACGAGCAGGGAGACGGCTGTGGGGAGGATCCAGGGGCGCCAGCGGGGCGAGGGCGCGGCGGCGTCCGGGGGCGGCGGTTCGGGCGCGGGGTCGGACATGCGGTGCTCCCTTGGGAGGAAGTGTGGGAGCATGGTACCGCGCGGGGAGCGGGCTGTCGGGGGCGAGAGGCGGCGCGGCGGGGGCGTGGGGATTAGCCGCGGATGAAGACTTTGGCTTCCCAGGGGGCGAGGGAGCCGGTCCATTGGTGGTTTTTGATTTCCACTTTTTCGCCGGTGAGGTAGTCGGTCCAGTTGTCGCCGTCGGGGAAGTTGGTGACTTCGTGGGGGTCGTGGGGTTTGTCTTTGAAGTTGGCGATGACGACGACTTGCTTGCCGGGGGGGGCGGAGTCGTCCCAGCGGACGAAGGCGAGGATGCCGTCGGCGACGTGTTCGTAGAAGAAGGTGAGGTCGTCGCGGTGGAGGGCGGTATTTTCGCGGCGGAGGTGGATCATCTTTTTGTAGTGTTCGCGGAGTTCCTTGTTGCGGTCGTTGGCGAGGAGTGTCCAGTCGATTTTCTGGGGGTCCATGGCTTTGCCGTGATAGTCGGCGAATTCCTCACCCATCCAGATCATGGGGATGCCGACGGCGGTGAAGACGAGGGTGGCGGCGAGCTTGGCGCGGGCGAAGGCGGGCTCGTCGAAGACGAGGGATTTGGCCATGTGGGGCATGAGGCGGAGGTGGTCGTGGTTGGAGCAGTAGTTGACGACCTGGGTGCAGTCGGAAAAGCCGCGGCGCATGGGGTGGAGGACGTCCTTGATGCGTTCGATGTCGGGGTTGCCGTGGGCGATGGCCTGATCGCCGACGGTCCAGTAGAAGGAATCCTGCCAGACGCCGTCCATGGGTTTGCCGCTGTCGAGGGGGCCGGCGAGGTCGGGGGATTCGGGGAGGTATTCGGCGATGGCGATGAAGGGCTTGTTGCCGGCGATGCGATGGCCGGTCTCTTTCATCATGCGGAGGGCGTCGAAGTTTTCGATCTGTTTGGCGGCATCGAAGCGGATGCCATCGATGTGGTACTGGCCGACCCAGAATTCGATGTTTTCGCTGATGAACTTGCGTGCGGGCATGATGCCGGTGTTGGGATCCGTGTGTTCGTAGTTGTACTGGGGCCCCCAGGCGAGGTTTTTGTCTTTGGGTTGGTGGTGGAACCAGTAATCGTGGTCGATCTGGGCGAGGGGGTTATCGGTATGGGCGTGGTTGTAGACGCCGTCGAGGATGATGCGCATGCCGCGGGCGTGAGCTTCGTCGATGAGGTGTTTGAGGTCTTCGGATTTTCCGTAGGCGCTTTCGGGGGCGAAGAAATATTGGGGGGTGTAGCCCCAGGCGTAGTCGCCGGGATATTCCTTGATGGGGAGCAGTTCGAGGCAGTTGATGCCGAGGTCGGCGAGGTAATCGAGTTTTTCGGTGACGTGTTTGAACTGGCCGCGCTGGTAGATGTCGGCTTCGCCGCCGGAGAAATCGGCGACGTGGAGTTCGTAGATGACGAGCTGGTTGTTGGGGGGGAGGGGCTTGTCATCGTGTTGCCAGTGGTATTCATCGACGACGATTTTGCCCTGGCGGATGCGGAGGACGCCGTTGCCGGTATCGGGATCGACGCGTGTGGCTTTGGGGTCGGTGATGGTGACGATTTTGCCGGGCTCGTAGAACCAGGATTTGGTGGGGAGTTTGAAGCGGTATTCGTAGTCGCCGTCGGGGAGTTCGATGGCGATGCGCCAGTTGCCGGCGTTGTCCTTGGTCATGGGGAGGTCCTGCCAGCGGGTGAAGTCGCCGGCGAGGGCGGCGGAATCGATGGTGGGAGCGAAGAGGGACAACTCGACGGTGGCGGTGGGCAAAATGGCCGGGATGGGCTGGAGGGGGGCGTCGACCGGAGCCGTGGCCGGGGCGGTGGAATCGGCGTGAGCGGAGACGGTGGCCCGGCGGTTCTGGAGGTCGGGGTTATCGGAGAGGCGGTCGCTGCCGCGGTGAGTGGGATTTTCCTGGGCTGTGCGGGTGGGGGCGGCCATGGAGTGGACTCCTGTGTACAGGTACGACGGAGGGGACGAAGCAAATATTGGACCAGAAGGTGTGAGGTGGTATCGTGACGGCGGGGGAACCCATCGCGGCAGTGGCCGCTGGGTGGGCTAAGCACGCGATTTCCGGGCTTTTGACGTTTTTTCCGATGATCGATTTTCGTGTTGGCGGTAGGCTGGGAAGCCGATGAATACTGGCTTTTCCATATGAGCAAGGGAGGCTGCCATGAAGAACGTGTGGGTAGGTCTCGCGGCTGCGGTTGTGGCCGGCGGGGCGTTGGTGGCGGTGACGGGGGCGGGCGTGGCGGCGTGGCTGATCGAGGCGCGTCGTGCGAGCGCGGCAGCGCCGGCGGCGCCGGATGTTCCGCCGGGCTACACGCTGGTCAAGGCGACGAGCGTGGGCAAGGCCATGACCGCCGAGAAGCCGACGGCGTCCAGCATCCACGCGGCGATCGAGGCGGGCCTGGACGATCTGGATGATTATTTCGACACGGATTACGACGTCACGCACGATCTGGAATCGCGCGATCATCGCACCGGCGTCTCGACGTTCGAAGCGCAATACAAGGGCAAGAAGGTGAAGGGCTACGTGCTGGGGGCGATGCGCGACAAGGGGGCGGCGATCGTGATCGTCTTTGCGCAGAGCACGGCGACGCATGCGGATTGGGCCCAGTTGACGGGAACGCCGCAGCCGGGGGCGGGCGGCGGCGCGGCGGCGGGCGGGGCGGGGGCAGGCGTGCCGGCGGCGGGCGGAGCTCCGGCCGATCAGGATGCCAGCGCGGCATTGGCCAAGGCCGCCGCCGCGATTCCCCTGCAGGTCTATCGCTTTCCCGACGGCACGGGGACGATCGGTCTGCCGCAGGGGTGGACGACCACCGCCCAGTCCTGCCACACGACCTTCACGGTCGACGGGCCGGGCGGGGCGAAGGTGAACCTGGGCATGTCGCTGTCGGTGAACACGCCGAATTCGACAGCCGTTCGCCTGGCGCGCCAATATCCGACGAACATTCCGATGCTGGTGGCGCCGTGGACCGACCCGGCCAGCGCGCTGCAGGCGCTGGCGCCGCAGTTGAGCGCGATTCAGCAGCGTTCGGGGGGGCCGGCGGTGGCGTTGGATCACGTGCTGGTGCGGCAAAAGCTCAAGCCGGTGCTGGCCAATTCGCAAAATGCGATCGTGTCGTACGGCGCGACGCATGGCCAGGGCGGGCGTGAGGAGCATTTCGAGGCGATCTCGCAGGTGATGCTGACGCCGATCTCGAACGAATCCTATTCGGTCTGGATGACGGAGATGGCGGCGCCGGACGCGGCGTTTCAGCAGGATTTGCCGGCGATGATCGCGATCGTCAATTCCTGGAAAACCGACGATGCGGTGATGCAGCAGAAGACGGACCAGTGGATCGCGGCATCGAACGCGCGGTTCCAGGCGCAGCAGGCGGCGAATCGGGATTTGCAGAATACGTACGATCGCTACAACCAGGCGCAGGCGACCAATTCGGTGATCCGGTCGCGGTCGGTGGATGATTTCGATGAGACGATCCGGGGCGTCCGGGACGTGCGGGACACGCGGACGGGCGAGGTGACGCCGGTGGACCTGGGGAACGTGGACAACATCGTGGACAATCTGAACCGGGGCGATCCGGGGCGTTTTGTGCAGGTGCCGCTGCGGGATGAGGCGGATCCGCTGCCGCGGCAGCGTTGACGTGGCGCGGAGGGCGGGAAGCCGAAGGGTGAAAAAGGGGTCTTGCCTCCTGAGGGGGAGTGGGCAAGAATAGATGGGGCAGGAGGCGAGCTTTGGCGGTATCCCATCTGGCTGCCGGACTTGCCGGGATGGCGTTGGCCCCGAATCAGGAAGAGGTTGGCAGGCATGACGCTCAGTCCGCCGAACAAGCAGGACACGATTGTGGGCCGCCTGGTGGTGGACCAGGGGCTGGCGACGCGGCAGGAGGTTCAGGACTGCCTGGCGATGCAGGCGGAACTGGGCAAGGAGCAGAACCAGCGGTCGCTGACGGACTTGCTGGTGTCGAACGGGTTCATCACGCGCGCCCAGGCCGAGCGCCTGCGGCCGGCGGTGGAGGAGCAGGGGGCGTATCAGCAGATACCGGGGTATCAGATACTTTCGAAGCTGGGGGCGGGGGCGATGGCGACGGTGTTCAAGGCGCGGCAGGTATCGCTGAACCGGATCGTGGCGATCAAGGTGCTGCCCAAGCGGATGAGCGATAACAAGGAGTTCGTGGAGCGCTTCTATAAGGAAGGGCAGGCGGCGGCGCGGCTGAACCATCCGAACATCGTGGCGGCCTATGATGTCGGCGAGGCCAACGGGTTCCACTACTTCGTCATGGAGTACGTCGAGGGGGCGAGCGTTTACGAGCGGCTCGAGAAGGGGGAGCGGTATTCGGAGAAGGAAGCGCTGAAGCTGGTGATCGAAACCTGCCGGGCGCTCCAGCACGCCCACAAAGCGGGCTTCGTGCACCGCGATGTGAAGCCCAAGAACATCATGATCACGAAGGAGGGGACGGCGAAGCTGGCGGACATGGGCCTGGCGCGGGAGACGGCGGACGTTCAGGCGGCGCAGGCGGAAGCGGGCAAGGCGTATGGCACGCCCTATTACATTTCGCCGGAGCAGATCAAGGGGGAGATGAACATTGATGGGCGTGCGGATTTGTATTCGCTGGGGGCGACGCTTTACCACATGGTGACGGGTCGCGTGCCGTTTGATGCGCCCACGCCGTCGGCGGTGATGCTCAAGCACCTGAAGGAAGAGCTGGTGCCGCCGGATCACATTGCGAAGGACCTCTCGACGGGGATCGGGGAAGTGATCGAAGTGGCGATGGCCAAGAACCGCGACAAGCGGTATCAATCGGCGGAGGACATGCTGGGGGATCTGGAGCAGGTGGCCAAGGGGGAGCCGCCGCTGGTGGCGCGGCGGAGTTACAATTTATCGTCGCTGAACAGCATTGAATCGACGGGGTCGGAGCTGCCGGAAGGGGAAATGCCGGTGTCGTCAGCGAACACGGTGGATATCGGCGCCCGCACGATGACGGAGCGCCTGACGGATCCGATCGTGCTGGCGCTGGGGGCGGCGCTGATGCTGGCGATCATCGTGATACTGGCGCTGCTGATGAAGTGAGGGCGGGGCGGGAAAAATTAGTTGAGGTGGTCCAATTGGGGCAGGCAGCGCGCGAAGCGCGTCACGGCGGGCCGATAGGAGTGGCCATGGGCTGCGGTGATCAGCGGGGCATGAAGCCGCCGACGACGCCGGCCTTGTTGATGAGCACGACGAGCTGGTCGTCGCTGTTGTTATACACGGCGAGCTGCGCGGCGGGCACGGGGGTGGAGGAGAGAATGCTGCCGTCGTCGAGGCTGACGCTGTCGAGGTTGCCGCCGGCATCCTGGGCCCAGGCGTGGTTGCCGGAGATGGTGGCGATCTGGGAGACGCCTGGGGCGATCCACTGGGTGTCGCCGGTATCGGCGGAGAGGGAGTAGAGCCCCTTGCCGCCGGCGGGAACGAGAAGCTGGCTGCGGATGGGGATGGGCATTTTGTCGAGCGTGCCTTCGAGGCGGACCTGCCAGAGTTCGCCGCCATTGGCGACGGCGAAGGCATAGACGCGCTGGTCGAGGGCGGCGACGAACAGGGCGCCGCCGTTGGAGGCGAGGGGCGCGACGACTTCGCCATTGGTCTTGCGGTCTTTCCAGTTCCACTCGCCGGTGGCGGCGCGGATTTGCCAGAGGTGTCCCTGGCGGCTGGCGATCAGGAGCGTGTTTCCGACGACGGCGGGGGTGGCGGCGAAGAGGTCCTGCGGGGCGGAGACGTCCCACTTGCGGCTGCCGAGCTGATCGAGATAGAGCCCGTAGAAGTAGTCGAGCCCGCCGACGCAGAGGGTGTTCGAGGCGGCATCGACGATGGGGTCGGTGGTGACGATCATGTTGAGTGTGTTGGAGGCGACGACGACGCCGGCGGCTTTGTCGAGGATGAAGGCGGAGCCCTGGTTGAGGACCAGGACGCGGTTGTTGCCCAGATCGACGGGGCGGAAAATGCGCTGGGTCTGAATGCCGACCTGGACATCCCAGGCCTTGACGCCGGAAGCCGCGACGATGCGGATGAGGCGTTTGTGATTGGTGGTGACGTAGAGCGAGTCGCCGACGCGCCAGGCGTTGACGATGCGTTCGCCGCCGGCCAGGCCGATGATGGTTTGCCATTGCTGGTTAAGGCCGGCGCGTTGCAGGTCGGGCAGGGCGGTGAAGGGGGTGTTGGGGGCGAAGGCTTCGCAGCCGGGCAGGGCGGCGGCGGCCGCGAGGAGGAGCGCGGCCAGGGGAAGCTTGCGGGCGAGGGCGGAAATGGAGGGGAAAGGCATGCGAACTCCTTAGCGCAGCTGGCCGCGGGGCGGTGGGACTCCGAGCGTTCGGGGTCCGCAAGGGGCGAGCGGTGGAGGAGCGGAAACGGACCAGAGAGGAATCGGGCGCACGCGCGGCCTGAGCCGCGAAAGCCTGCCACCTTCGCCATCGGGGACATCTTACTTGGCGGTGCGGAGCGGTCAACAGAATAGTTGCCGCCGGGCCGTTTGCGCGGTGCGGCGGGGCGGGTAGACTGGCCGCTCTCGGGAGGCTTCGATTGCTCACGTTTGATGGGATTGTTCAGCGGGCGGCCGGGCGCTTCGGGGCGGCGGCGACGGCGCACGCCGGGGGAGGGGGCGGCATGCACCCGTGGATCGGGGCGTCCGCGGAGCGCTGGGGCGAGATGGCCGAGTTCCTGCGCGATGATCCGGGGTTGTCCTTTTCGATGCTGCGGTGCATCAGCGGGATGGACTATCCGGATCGCCGGCAACTGGCGGCGGTGTATGAGCTGCTGTCGTTGGAGCATGGCCACGCGCTGTGCGTGAAGGTGTTCGTGCCGCGCGAGAAGCCGCTGATTCCCAGCGTGGCGGCGGTGTGGCGGGCGGCGGATTGGCACGAGCGCGAGGCCTACGACCTGCTGGGAATCGTGTTCACGGGCCATCCGGATGCGGTGAGGGATGAGCGCGGGGAGCATCCGCGGCGGATTTTGTTGCCGGAGGATTGGGCCGGGCATCCCCTGCGCAAGGATTATGTGTTTCCCCGGGAGTATCAGGGAATCCCCGGAAGCGTGGAGATCGACTGGGCGCAGAAGGCGGAGTATCCCAGGTGAAATGGAGCGGCGGCGATGTCGATGTTCAGGACGAAGCTGGCGGCGGAGCCGGAGACGGCGCAGGAGTTCGAGGCTGCCGCGGAATCGCGTTACTGGGAGGGGGTTGAACTGGCGTCGGCGGGGCGGGGTTATGCGGGGGCTTGTTTATTGGGATACACCGCGGAGATTTTGCTGAAGCTGGCGGCCCTGCGGCTGGATGGCTTGTCTCCGGCGACGCTTGTGAAGCAGCGGTTGCCGCCGGCAAGGGTGTGGATGAAGAAGCACGCGCCCGGCGTCGATGCGGAGTCGTATCATAACCTGCTGTTCTGGATGGTGCTCATTCGCGAGAAGCGGGCGTGGCAAGGCCGCCCATTGGAAGCGCAGTTGGATGCCATGTTCACGCAGCGGGTGCGGCGGCTGTCCGGGAATTGGTGGGTGGAGATGCGCTATCGCCAAAGCCGGCTCTTGGATCGGGAAATCCATTGCGTCTATGATGACGTGTCATGGATGCGTGATCGGTACATCGAGTTGTGGAGGTGAGCCATGCCTTTTGCGAAACTTGTTCATACCAACCACCGCTCCGCGACGGGCGCTCAATTGAGCGGTGAGTTGCTCGCGGAATGGCGAAACCCGCACGCGGAATCCAGGGAGCCGATCATCATCAAGGACGGGGGCGGGTCAAAACCGGTACATCTATATGTTATCTGGTCCGCGTGGCAGCCTGTCGATCAACTGGAACGTTCCGAAATTATCATGGACGTTTACGAACAGGTGGCGGGGATTGAGGAGGCAGCGAATGTCACCATCGCCATGGGGCTGACCGAGCAGGAAGCCCATCGCCTTGGCATCTACTATCGCTGAGCGGCCGGTTTCCCCATGACACAGACAAAGGCACGCAGTTTTGCCCTGGCTCCGGATACGCACGTCGATGCGGATGTGGCGTCGGAGGAGATGCTTGTCAACATGGGGCCGCAGCATCCGTCCACTCATGGCGTGCTGCGGCTGGTGTTGCGGACCGATGGCGAGATGGTGCTCGAGACGGTGCCGCACATCGGCTATCTGCATCGGTGCGCGGAGAAGATCGGCGAAAACCTGGCGTACTTTCAATATACGCCCTACACCGACCGCATGGATTACCTCGCGGGCATGAACAACAACGTGGGATGGTGCCTCGCGGTCGAAAAGCTCGCCAAGCTCGAAGTGCCGCGGCGGGCGCAGTACATCCGGCTCATCATGTGCGAATTGAACCGCATTGCCTCGCATCTCGTGAGCATGGGGGCCTATGGGCTGGACATGGGGGCGTTCACGCCCTTTTTGTATGCGTTCCGCGAGCGCGAGTTTATTCTCGATTTGTTCGAGGCCGCCTGCGGGGCGCGATTGACCTATTCCTACGCGACGCCGGGGGGCCTGATGCACGATCTGGCCGGCCAGTGGCTGGATAAATGCGCGGAGTTCCTCGATTACTTCGAACCGAAAATCGCCGAATACGACCGGCTGCTTTCTTTCAATCACATCTTCATCAAGCGGACCGCGAACATCGGCGTGCTGCCGCGCGACATGGCGATCAATTATTGTGTGACGGGGCCGATGCTGCGCGGGAGCGGTGTGGCGTGGGACTGGCGGAAGAAGTCGGAGTATCTGCCGTATGGGGATTTTGAATGGGACGTGTGCGTGGGAGATGGACGGATGGGGACCGTGGGAGATTGCTGGGATCGGTATTACGTGCGGATCCAGGAGATGCGGCAGTCGGTGCGAATTCTGCGGCAGGCGCTGAAGCGTCTGCCGGAGGGACCACACCGGGTGGCGTTGCCGCGGGTGTTCAAAATACCGCCATCGGAAATTTATATGGAGACGGAGGGGGCGCGGGGGCAGTTGGGGTTTTATATTGAATCGCAGGGGGGGCCGATACCGTACAGAGTGAAGGTGCGCGGGCCGTCGTTTTGCAATTTGTCGGTAGCGCATGAACTGTGCAGGAATTGCCTGCTGGCGGATGTGCCGGCGATCGTGGGGTCGATCGATATTGTGATGGGGGAGACGGATAGGTGAGGGGCGCGGGGGGGCGACGCGGCGCGCAAGACGGACGCGCGTGATTTGGAGGGAAACAGGGTCTTCTTATTTTTTGAAAGGGTAAGCGGTGCCGGTGGGGATGAATTCAATTTCGAAGCCGGCGCGCTGTTGATTGAGGGTGAGCTCGCAGACGGGGAACGTGCCGTCGCCGTAGCCGGTAGAGACGTGGGCCATGATTGCGGAATCGGCATCGCCCCATTGGACGTATCCGCAATCTTCGCCGGATTGCCAAGAGGACTCGATTTCGGCAGTATGTCTTTCCCACTCTTCGGTGTTGTCGTCGGAAAGTGCGGAGGCATCGACAATGCCGAGGGTGGCAGCATCGACGCCGACCCTGTCAATCTGCGGGCCGAGTTGGGCGCCTTTGGAATTTGAAACACGAACGCGAGAAACGCGGGTGTACTGTTCGTCGAGGTACTGGACACGCTTAATGGCGACCTGGTATCGGCCGGGCGGAAGTTTGAGAGTGATGCTGTCGAACGACATCGGGTCGAGCACGGCGATTTCGCCGCTGGTGATCTCGAGGGAAGCGATCACATCCCAATCTGATTCAACGGCGGGTCCAGTATCCATTTGCGTTCTCCCAAAAGCGGCAGGAGATAATCATAACGGCGTTTGTTCAGCGGAGCATGAGAAAAAAAACGCCGCGTCGAGGCGCGGCGTGCTAAAGCTATGAGTCGAATATTGCCCTTGGGTCGCGTTTCAGGCGGCGTGGGCGTTAATGCCGCTCTCGGCGATCTGCGTGAGCAGTTTGTCGGCGTTGCCTTCCTCATCCAGGATGTGCTGGAGGCTCTCCGCCACCCGGTGAAGACCGAGCTGATGGGCGAAATTCCGCACCGTGCCGTATCCGGCCATTTCGTAATGCTCGACCCGCTGAGCCGCCGCGATGAGGGCGGCGTCGCGCACGGTGGGGTCGCCGTCGGCGCCGATAACCGCCGAGCCTTCCTTCACGAGACCCTTCATCGCATCGCAGGTTTCGCGCTTGGGCTCGCATTGCAGCTCGCGGAAGATCTCCTCGAGCCTGCCGGCGTGGCCGCGGGTTTCCTGGAGGTGGTCCATGAAAGCGGAGCGGAGTTCCGTACTCGAGGCCGCGTCAGCCATCTTGGGGAGGGCGTCAACGAGGCGCAGTTCGGCATCATAAAGGTCTTCGAGCTGGTTGATGAGAAGGTCGCGGAGGCTGTCGAATTTGAGGTTTGTGAAAAGGGCCATGGATTTCTCCTTCTTGCGGATGATGGAAATACAACGGGGTGAAAGGGGCAACCGTGATGCCTGGGGGGAAAATCCGGGTAATTTTTTTCCAGGCGCCCCGGCCCCTGCTCGTGCGCGGCGACCGGCCCCGCTAGCATGTGCGGAGGACCTCCACCGTGGGCGGCGACATGGGCGCGTTTCAATTCAGCAGATTCCCTTCCGGTTCGCTGATGGGCATCTTGAACATCACCCCCGATTCCTTCTCCGATGCCGGCCGCGATTTTTCCCCCGGCGAGGCCATCGACCATGGCCATGCATGGGCGCGCGAGGGAGCGGCCGTGCTGGATCTGGGCGCGGAGGCGTCATCCTTCTTCCGCAAGGGCATCGCGCCGGTGGACGCGCACGAGCAGCTCCGGCGGCTCTTGCCGGTGCTCGAGGGATTGCGGCGCGAGGCGCACGCGCCCGTGCTTTCGATCGACACACGCTCGGCAACGGTGGCCGAGGCCTGTCTCGAACGCCTCGGCGGCGGCACCATCATCAACGACATCTCCGCGGGAACGCAGGATCCGCGCATCTTCGAGGTGGCGGCCAAACACGGCGCGGGAATGATCCTGATGCACATCACGCCCGGCTATCCGGCGACCGCGCCCGACGATCCCGACATCGTCGCAACGGTGCGGGATTATCTGGAGCAGCGCGTCGCCGCGGCGCAGGCGGCGGGCATTCCGCGGGAGCGTCTGGCGGTGGATCCCGGCGTCGGCTTTGGCAAATCGATGGCCGACAGCTGGCGCCTGGCGCTCGCGATCGGCGAGATCGCGCCCGCCGGCGTGGCCACCGTCCTGGGCGCGTCGCGCAAGCGGTTTCTCGAAACGCCCCCGCCGTTTGCCGGCGAGGCTGCCGGGCGCCTGGCCCAGTACATCGCGCGCATGCCGGAAGGCCCCCATCGGCGCGACCGCATGACCTGGGCGGTCACGGCGCTGCTGCGCCACCGCGCAACGCTGCATCGGCTCCATGCCCTGCCGGGCGCGACGCTATAGTGCCCGCATGCTCAACATCACCCATTCTTCGGCCGAAGACGCCAAACGCGCGGGAATGGCCCATTACCAGGCGGGACGATTCCCCCAGGGCCTCGCCGCCTTCGAGTTGGCGACCCGCCTCGATCCGGCCAGCGCCGCCGCGCGGCACAATGTGGGCCTCGGCCTCTTTTCCCTGCGGCGATGCGATGAATCCGTCTGGCACTTCGAGCGCGCGCTGGCCATCGACTCCCGGCTCGCGCTGGCGTGGAATTCCCTGGGAGCCGCGCTGCTCGAGACCGGCCAGGCGCAGGCCGCGGTGCGGGTGCTTCGCCGCGGTGTCGAGCTGCATCCGCAAGAGCCCGCGATGCACAGTTTTCTCATTTGCGCCCTGGCGCTCGCCGGAGCGACCCGCGCCCAGGTCATGGCCGAGACCGCGGCCTTTGCCGGCAGGTTTCGCCTGCTCCCGCGCCCGGCGGTGCCAGGCGCGGTCGGCCGCCCCCTGCGCGTGGGATTCGTCTCAGCCGATTTTCGCACGCATGCCGTGGCGTGGTTTTTCGAACCGCTGCTCCGCGAGTTGCCGCGATTGCACATGCGGGCCTTGTGCTACTGCCACGCGCCGGCGCCCGACGCCACCACCCAACGCCTGCGCGAGCTGACCGGCGCGGACGCCTGGCGCGACATCGCCGCCCTCGATGACGATGCCGCCGCCGACCTCATTCGCCGCGACCAACTGGATGTCCTCGTTGATTTGATGGGCCACACCGCCGGCAATCGCCTCGGCATCTTCGCCCGCCGGCCCGCCGGGGTGCAGGTGTCCTGGCTGGGATATGCCGGCCCGGCGCCGCTGCCGACCATCGACGCCCGGCTCACCGACGCCCTGCTCGATCCAGACGCTCCCTCCCCGGCCGATCCGGTCGCGGCGCTCGACGTCTTCGCCTCCTATATGCCTCCCCGGACACACGTCGAAACCATGCCGCCCCAACCCGCAAGCCGCCCGCCGACCCTGGCCTGCGTGAGCAATCCCCTCAAGTGGTCGCCGGAATTCCTGGCCGCCTGCTCCGCCATTCTCGATCGCCTGCCTGCCGCGCGGCTGCTGATGATCCTGCCCGGGATGGACCCGATCGCCATGGCCCGCATCCAACGCCAGTTTTCCCCCGGCGCCGCAAGCCGCATCGCATTCGTCGGCTCCATGCCGTTCGAACAATACCTGGCGATGCACAACGACGTGGACATCCTGCTGGACACCTTCCCCATCTCCGGCCACACCGTGACCTGCCACGCGCTCTGGATGGGCGTGCCGGTCGTGACGCGCGCCGGACAAACCCCCTGGGAGCGGTTGTCCGCGAGCGTGCTGGCCGGGATGAACAAGCGCGCCTGGATCGCCGAAACGGATGGCGCGTTCGTGGATGCGGCCGTGCGCCTGGCGGTCGGGCCGCCCGAGGATCGCCGGGCCCTTCGCGCGGCCTTCCTCAGCTCCCCCGCCGCCGATGCCGCCGCGTTGGGCCGATCGTTCGAGCGCGTGCTGCGCGCCATCGTGGAGGCCATCGCCGCGCGGCAAGCATAAGGGGCGGCCTCGCAGTGACTCGTGGCATTCGCGTCCCGCCAATGGCGGCCCGCAAGCCGCTCCGTCCAAAAGATACCTGCGCCCGCCCTGAGCGGATTGGCCTCCCGCCGAACATCGGCCGGACGCCATTGGCCACAAAACATCGCCGCACCCGCGGATTTTGCCCCCCTCGAATGCCGGGGCCGGCGGCCCTATAATCGCCCCTCTTCGAGAAAACCGTCCCGCCCACGCAAGAGGCCTGTTCCGTGCCCGATCCCATGCTTACACCCCCGCCCACGCCCTTGCCGCCGTTGCCGGGGCTGCTCATCTTCGTCTCCGGCCCCTCCGGCGTGGGCAAATCCACCGTTTGCCGCCGGCTCACGACGGTTCTGCCCGCGGACTTCGCCCTCTCCGCCACCACCCGCGCCGGCAAGCCCCAGGATGTCCACGGCAAGAGATACCAGTTCGTCTCCGAACCCGAGTTCCGCCGACGCCTTGAGGCCGGCGAGTTTTTAGAGTATGCTTATGTGTTCGGCAATTGGTACGGCACGCTGCGCACGCCCGTCGAAGAGGGCCTCGCCGCCGGCCAGACCATCCTGCTGGAAATCGACGTGCAGGGGGCCATCCAGGTCCACCAGCTTTTCCCCCATGCGATGGGCGTGTTCATTCTTCCTCCCAGCGAAGAAGACCTGCTCAAACGCCTCCGGGAACGCGGGCGGGACGATGAGGCCACCATCCTGCGGCGCTTCACCGAAGCCAAGCAGGAAATTCGCACGGCCGAGGCCAGCGGGGTTTACGACCTGCTGGTGATCAACGAAGACCAGGGCGTCGAAAAAACGGTCGACGCCATCCGCCGGGCCGTCCGGAAATTCCGCGGCGGCGCCACTCTCTTTGACACGGAGTAATCTCGCATGATCGAAGCGCTCAAAAGCGATGAAATCGTTCACAAAATGGGCGGCCGCTTCAAGCTCTGCGCCCTCGTCCAGCACCGCTGGGTCGAACTGCTCCAGGGCGCCAGGCCCCTCGTCGAACGCAACGGCCGCTCCGACCTCGAAGTCATCATCGACGAAATCCTCCAGGGCAAGATTTCCATCGACCGCGACAAAAGCCCCGCCGTCACCGAGGCCGGCAAAGCCCTGGGCTCCGAAGGATAAACCGCTGGCGCCAGAAATATGCGAAGAGCCCGGGCGAGAATTCCGGGCTTTTTTCATGCGCGCTGCTTGCCCAGGGCCGCCACCGCCGCATGACGCGGACAGGTCACAAGATGATCGTTCACCATCCCCGTCGCCTGCATGTGCGCATAACAGATCGTCGAGCCCACGAACTTGAACCCCCGCGCCTTCAAATCCTTGCTCATCGCATCGGAAATCGCCGTCCGCGCCGGCACTTCCTTCAGCGACCGCCGGACGTTCTGCATCGGCCTCCCCTCCACAAACCGCCAGATGTACGCATCGAAGGACCCGAACGCCGCCTGCACCGCGAGAAACGCCTTGGCATTCTCAACGGCCGCGGCAATCTTGAGCTTGTTGCGCACGATCCCCGCATCGCCCAGCAGCCGCGCGGTGTCGCGCGCCCCAAACCGCGCCACCTTCTCCGGATCGAACCCCGCAAACGCGTTGCGATAATTCTCCCGCTTCTTCAGGATCGTCAGCCAGCTCAACCCCGCCTGCGCCCCCTCCAGCACGAGGAACTCAAACAACAACCGCTCCTCATGCACCGGCACCCCCCATTCGGTGTCGTGGTAACGCGCGTAAAGATCAGTCGTCGCCCACGGACAGCGGGACATGCATCACATCAAAGTTTCAAGAGGGAAGAACAATGAAACGGATACCTTCGAGCGCCAATTGCGCAAGCGCTCCTTCCGGAACGAGCATCTGGCCGCCCGACCAGCTTTTGAATGAGAAACGTCCCGGCAGCCATCCCAGGGCGCGCCGTTTTTCAGTGTCATCTGTGAAGCGGATAATGACCATGCCCCTATCATAGCGACTGACGGCCCCACAAAACACGATTTTTCCTGCTACAATTTACCCATGCCTACTTCCAATCTCGCGTCCCGCTCCATCCTCGTCTGCGTCTGCGGCGGCATCGCCGCCTACAAAGTCGCCGACCTCGTTTCCAAGCTCGCCCAGGCCAAAGCCTCCGTCACCGTCGCCATGACCGCCGAAGCGCAAAAATTCGTCGGCCCCTCCACGTTCCGCGCCCTCTCCGCCAACACCGTCTACACCGACCTCTGGGATCATCTCGAAGGCAAAGACCCCCAGCACATCCGCCTCGCACAGCACGCCGACATCATCGTCGTCGCCCCCTGCACCGCCAACACGCTCGCCAAAATGGCCAATGGACTCGCCGACGATCTCGTCTCCACCATCCTCCTCGCCTCCGATCCGCACAAAATCCTTGTCGCCCCCGCCATGAACGAAGGCATGTGGAACCACCCCGCCACCCAGCGCAACGCCAAACGCGTCTTCGACGACGGCGCCCAATTCGTCGGCCCCGCCGAGGGCTGGCAGGCCTGCCGCACCATCGGCGCCGGCCGCATGTCCGAACCCGCCGAAATCCTCCAAGCCATCGAATCCCGCCTCACCACCCTCACCCCCGCCGCCAATCCCCCTCACTTTTCCCCCTGAAATCCGCCCCCGCCTTCTGACTACTGACTTCTGACTACTGACTTCTGACTACTCACTCCCCCTCACCCCGGCCAATGCATGAACCCATGCACTTCCGCCGGCAGCGGCACCGCCCCCGCGCGCTGCGCCGCCCGCACATAAAAGAACATCGACCGCCGGTAATGCCGCAGCACGCGCGGATCCACCGGAATCCCCCGCGCCGTCATCTCGCGCAGCGTCCACTGCCACACGTAATATTCCTCGAGCACGCGCGGCGCATAGCGCCGGAAGCCCACCGCATGGTGCCCCACCTCGTGCAGGAAAATCGCCGCCGACACCGGGCCCGCCGGTCGCGGCGCCGTGATCAGCCGTTTGATCCGCCCATCCCGATATTTCAGCTCATACGCCGCCCCCGACATCCCCTTGCGCCACTTCCGCACCGCCACGCGATACCGTTCCTTCATCTCCCGCACCAGCGCGTCATAGGGCGACCGCCGCACCCGCCGCGATGGGCGTCCCCGCAACCCCGGATGATGCGTGAACACATCGCCCGCCAGGCGCAGGCCGCGCGTCTCCGTCGAGACCGGCCGTTCCGCGGCGCTGTGGCCGCCGTCGGCGCTGAAACGCGGCGCGTCCGCGCCGCCGGATTGTTCACCTGCGTGAAGGGGCGTCATGGGTTCTCTTATCGGAAGCCGGGCGCTGGGAGTTGAGACGGAAAATCATAGCGCGCGACACGGCTGAACGCTGATGTTTGTCGTCCAGCCCGCCCTCTTGCCAACAAAAAAAGTGCCGCACCGCCAACCGCCGAACCTCCCGGCGCCAAATTCCCCCGCGCTACAGCTTCAATTTCGCAATCCGCTCCACCGCTTCCTCAATCCGCGACACATCCACCGTCAACGCCATCCGCAAAAAGCCCTCCCCCGCCGGTCCAAAGCCCGCCCCCGGCACCGTCACCACATGCGCCTCCTCGATCAGCCGGCTGCACAATTCCATCGACGGCAGCCCTCTGGGCGTATTCGCCCAGCAGAAAAATCCCGCCGTCGGCTTGCGAAAATTCCACCCCAGCTTCGTCAGCCCCCCATGCAGCGCATCCCGCCGTTCCTTATAAATCGCCATCTGCTTCTTCACGTCCGGATGCTCGTACTGCTGCAGCGCCGCCGCCCCCGCCACCTGCACCGCATTGAACTGCCCCGAATCCACATTCCCTTTCACCTGCGCCAGCGCCCCCACGACCGCCGCATTCCCCGCCGCCCACCCGATCCGCCACCCCGTCATGTTGAAGCTCTTGGAAAGCGAATGGAACTCAATCGCCACCTCCCGCGCCCCCGGAACCTCCAGAATGCTCCGCGGCGCTTCCTCGAAATACACCTCCCCATACGCCAGGTCATTCGCGATCACCCAACCATACCTCTGCGCCATCGCCACCGCTTTTTCATAAAACGACAACGGCGCCGTCGCCGCCGTCGGATTGTTCGGATAATTCAACCAGATCAGCTTCGCCTTCCGTCGCACATCCTCCGGTATCGCCTCCAGGTCCGGCAGAAAATCGTTCTTCTCCAGCAGCGGCATGACATGCACCACCCCACCCGCGAAAATCGCCCCGCTGTTGTACACCGGATACCCCGGTTGCGGCACCAGCACCACATCCCCCGGATTCACCACTGCCAGCGGCAAATGCGCAATCCCGTCCTTGCTCCCAATCGTCGTCAGCACCTCCTTCTCCATGTCCACCGCCACCCCGAAACGCTTCTTCATGAACCCGCTCGCCGCCTGCCGAAACGCCGGCACCCCCTCATCAAATGGATACCTATGGTTCTTCGGATCGTAGATCGCCCTGGCCATCTCATCGATGATGAACTGATGCGTTGGCAAATCCGGATCGCCCACGCCCAGGTTGATCACATCCTTCCCCGCCGCCATCAGCGCCCGCTTCTTCTTATCGATCTCAATGAACAGGTACGGAGGAAGCGCCTTGAGCCGGGCTGTCTTTTCAAATGCCATGAATCACCTTTACGCATGCGGGCCGATCGCCGAAAACACCGAAGCCCCACACTTTAACGCCCCGACGCCCGACCGCAAATGGCGCCCCGCTCCTGAGTTTTGCTGGACCCGCACCCCCCGCCCCGGGTACGCTGCTCCAGACCCCTCCAGGAGACCCTCATGCCCTCTAAATGCCTTCCCGTGCTGGCGTTGCTGCTCATCGCCCCGCTCGCCGCGCCCCGCGCCGCCCACGCCGCCGTCGCTTTCCAGGAAGACCTCTCCAAAGTCGCACTCCCCCACGGCGACGTCCTGCTGCCTCTCCCCGGCACCTTCGAAGCCGCCCATGGCACCCTCCTGAAATTCGCCGACGGCAAGCTCTACCCCGCCCCCACCGACAACGGACGCCCCATCGCCCCCATGGACCTCCCCGCCCTCCTCCAGAAAAATAAAACCGCCGACCTCGCCTACATCGACGCCGACAGCAACGAACTCTGGTCCATCTCCGGTCGCATCTCCGAGCTTGGCACCTGCTACCTCTCCGACGCCGCCGCCCTCACCGTCGACAAACCCTTCGACCGCCCCTTCGAACTCACCGGCGACGCCTCCCATCCCGCCGGTCTCTTCAAACCCTTCGTCGAAGGCCGCACCTACCTCGTCGAAGCCACCGATGGAAAATTCGCCCTCGTCCGCATCATCGAAAAATCCCCCGTCGGCCTCCACATCCAATACGTCTACCAGCCCGACGGAACCGCCAAGTTCACCATGCCCCCCCAGCAACTCGCAGACGTCGTCCCCGTCAAACCCCTCACCGCACCCGCCCCCGAACAACCTGCCGCCCCCGCAACCACGCCTCTCGCGCAAACACCCCCCGTCAATGCCATGCCCACCCCCGCCTCGCCCGCCCCCATCACCGCCACCTTCACGCCCCCCACCACGCTCACCCCCGCCGCCCCGCTCA
>DASZTO010000040.1:0-53639 GCA_035548175.1 Phycisphaerae bacterium
TCTGGGGAATCTGTTTTTGTTTGTCAGCCGCGGGAAGGATCGGCTCAAGATTTTCTATTGGGACAGGGATGGCTTTGCGCTGTGGTACAAGCGGCTGGAGGAGGGCGTCTTCAAACTGCCGGCGGTGAAGCATGCGGGGGCCAGTGTGGAACTAGGCGCGGAGGGGTGGTGGTGGGGTCAGGGTTCGTCTTCCGGGGCGGGTTTTTTCTCGAGGCTGCCGGTGATTTGGTGGCTGATTGTTTTGCCGGATTTGGCGTCGATGACTTCGATGTACCAGCCGAGTGATTCTTTGACGAGGATGGTGACTTGCTGGCTGTCGGAGGTGAGGTTTAAGGCGTTGTGGTAGTGGGAGTGGCTGTGGGGTGAGAGCCCTTCGAGAGGATGCTTCCGGAGTTGGCGCGTGCTTCGGAAAAGATGGCTTCGCGCTCTTCAAGGCTTGATGCGGACGAAGCCGAAACGAGGAGCATGGCGAGAAGTGATGCAAGGACAAGACGCGTGGGCATGGCGGCTCCATACTATTTGCAGGCTTCTTTTACGGTCATCCACGTTGGGGCCATGGTAACAGCGGGAGGTTGCATTGGCAGTGGCGTTGTTTGACGATTGAAGACCGATGGTGTGGAGTCGCGCGGATGTTTATTCGGGGCGGAGCGGCCTGCGGGCGGCCCTTGGCGGGACGCCAATGCCAGCGGGGGGGCATGGGGGCGCTCGCGGGTGAGGGCGTTGTCGTGCGCGGATTTCGGGGGAGGGGTCAGTGGGGGGCGGCGAGTTTTTTGGCGGCGTTTTTCTGGTAGAAGGCGTAGCGGTCTTTGCCGCCGAGGGCGGTGAGGTCGATGTCGTTGCCGAATTGTCTGGCGAGGTCGAGGAAGGGCTGGTACTGGTGGCAGAGGAGTGCGGCGTTGAGGAGGGCGCTGCGGTCGGCGAGGTAGAGCGCGCGGTCGTCGAGGAGGCGGGATTTGTCGGAGAGGACGACGTTGTAGGCGGCCTGGAGGTCGTGCCAGACTTCGGGGTCGAGGTAGAGGGAGTTGGGGGGATCGAGGAAGCCATTGAGGTTCTGGTAGACGGAGACGATGGTGAGGGAGATGCGGTTGCGGGGGGTGCCGGTGTTGATGCATTGGCGGCCGAACAGGACAGCGTCGGTGGGGTCGCCGTGCCATTGGGGGGAGAGGTAGAAGGCTTTGTTATCGCAGGCGTCGGCGTCGTCGGGGTCGGCGATCATGGCGCGTTGGAACCAGGATTCCATGGTGTCGTCGCCGAGCTGGAGGTCCATGGAGATGCGGATCATGGTGTCAGGGGCGGCGTGGTTGAGGGGGTCTTCGCGCCAGGCGGTCTGGGCGAATTCCCGGGCTTTTTTGCAGCGGTCGTCGAAGAGCTGCCAGCCCTGGTCGGTGACGGTATTGGCGAAGCCTGCGCCGCGGGCGTCCCAGCCCCATTCTTCGAAGAGGAGAGCAAGGGCGGCATCGCGCGCGGCGTTTCCGGCGAGGGATTCGTCGAGGACGGGGGAGAGGCGGAGGCGGGCTTTTTCGGCTCCGAGCTGAGTCATGAGGTTGCGTGCGAGGCGGATGATGTTGCGTTGGAGGCGTTCCTGACCGGGGTGTTCGGCGACGAAGGCTGGGAGGAGCGTGAGGACGCGGTCGGTCTCATCACCGATGTTGGCCTTGATGGTGGAGGCAGAGGGCCAGTTGTTGGAGAGCATGCAGGAAAGGAGCCAGCGGTGGAGGATGAACTTGACGCCGTTGGAGTAGTGGGAGGCGTCGAGGGCGGCGATGGCGGGGTCGAGCTGGCGGGCGGCGTGGTCGAGGGGCATCTGGCGGGAGTTGAGGCCATCGATGACGAAGGCGAGGTGGATGGCGGGGTCGTCGGGTTTGATGTTGGCGGCGGCCTGGGCGTCGACGGCGGCCTTGAGGGTGGGGTAGTCGATCTTGTCGGAGGCGATGATGCGGAGGGCGGGTTCGATTTTGGGGAGGAGCTGCCCGGCGGAGGGGCCGTTTTTGTAGGGGGTGAGGAGCTGTTGCTGGGTCCAGGCGTCGTCGAGGGCCTGGTCGTGCTTGGCGCGATCGGCGCGGAGGGTTTTGGCGAGAGTGGGCAGGCGAGCGTCGAGGATATCGCGGACGGCCTTGGGGGTGGCGGGGCTGGCGTCGGCTTCGAGGAGTGGAGCGAGGGCGGCGGCGGGAAGGGAGGGGATGCGGTTGGCGGCGGCGTTTCGGGAGTCGGTGTCCTGGAGCTGCTGGAGGAAGGCGGGGGGGTCGAAGGGGGCGGGGGATTGCGCGCCGGCGGCGGGGGCGAGGAGCAGCGTGGCGGCGAGGGCGGCGGCGGCGGGTGACAGGGATTTCATGGGCTCCTCCCGAGTGCGCGAAAAAGTGCGCGGAAGATTGAACCATAGGAGATGCAGACGTGTTAAAGTATCCCGGGGATGGGCGGGGGAGCAAGAAGAAATCGGCGCCGAATGGCGGAGGAGGTGTTGGATGGGCAGTAGAAAGTGGGTGATGGCGGCGGTGGTGGCGTTGGCGGCGGGGACGGCGTTGGGGCAGCGTGCGAAGCGGGCTGCGCCGGCGGGGAACGATGCGCGGGCGGCGGCGGAGGAGGGGCAGGTGAATTTGAACGGGCATGAGGATGGGATATCGGCGGCGGCGTTTTCGGCGGACGGGAAGCTGCTGGCGGCGGGGAGCGGGGATCGGACGATCATTGTGTGGGACGTGCAGACGGGGAAGGAGGTGAAGCGGCTGGAGGGGCATTCGGCGGCGATCACGTCGTTGAGTTTTTCGCCGGACGGGAAGTATCTGGTGTCGAGCGCGGCGGAGCCGACGATCGATTTGTGGGACACGAAGACGTGGGCGATAGACAGCGTGTACCGGGATTTCGGTCCGGTGCTGGGGGTGAAGTTTTTGAGCGCATCGGACGGATTTGTGGCGTATGGGCCATGGGCGTTGACGTTGTGGGCGGTGGGGAGCGAGGAACCCAAGGGGAGGCGGATTTCGGAGAACGGGGATTTCACGGCGATGACGGTGGCGAACGATGAGATTGTGTATGGGGATCGGCAGGCGGAGGTGGCGGTGTGGGATGGGACGGACAAGGATCCGACGGTGATTCATCAGCGGGCGAGGTCGTCGCAGAATCCGCCGGGGAACTGGGTGGTGGGACTGGGCCAGGGGAAGGAGGGGCACGTGCTGGTGACGGACCGTGACGGGCTGTGGGATTGGGACCGGGGGACGGACAAGTTGACGTTTGTGGCGAAGAACGTGTGGGGTTCGCCGGTGGTGACGAAGGATGGGAAGTATGTGTTGCTGGGATATGGGGCGCGCTTGTGGATAGAGGCGGGGGAGGGCAAGGGGGACGCGCTGATGTTCAAGACGGGGTTTCCGGTGCATGCGGTGGCGGTGTCGCCGACGGGGGAGTATTGGGCGTATGGTGGGCGGGGCGAGTGGTCGGACGCGGTGGATTGGCGTCGTGGGTTTGCGTCGGAGGTGAGGTTGCTGAAGGTGGGGAATCTGGATCGGGCGTTTGGCGTGAGCAAGGGGCTGGAGAAGCGAGCGGCGGTGGAGGGGACGGTGGAGGGGTGGGATCAGGGCGGGGGTGGCGGCGGCGGGGATGCGGGGTCGCCGTGAGGGGCGGCGGGCGGGAGGGGGCGGGACGGGGCGGTGGGCGGGGGTTATAATCGGTGCGCGTTGTGGTTGAGGAGTTTACATGCGCGTGCTCGTGACGGGCGGGGCGGGGTTTATAGGGTCGAACCTGGCGAAGCGTCTGGAGCGGGAGGGGCATGAGGTGGTGGTGCTGGACAATTTTTCGTCGGGGAGTTTTGCGAACCTGGTGGATTTCGAGGGGGAGGTGATCAGCGGGGAGCATGGTGCGAACGAGCCATGCGGGAAGTGCGGGGTGATTTTTCACGAGGCGTCGATCACGGACACGACGGTGATGGATCAGCTGGAGATGATGCGGAACAACGTGGAGGGCTTTCGGCACGTGCTGGGATGGGCGGCGCGGTGGGGCGCGCGGGTGGTGTGGGCGTCGAGCGCGGCGGTGTACGGGAACGGGGCGGCGCCGAACCGTCTGACGGACAAGCCGGAGCCGTTGAATGTGTATGGGTATTCGAAGCTGGCGATGGAGCGACTGGCGAAGCGTTGGGCGGCGGATCATTCGGACGTGCCGATCATCGGTTTGCGGTATTTCAACGTGTATGGGCCGGGGGAGCGGCACAAGGGGAAGTTCGCGAGCATGATTTATCAGTTGGCGCAGCAGATGAAGGGAGGGCATCGGCCGCGGATATTCAAGTTTGGGGAGCAGAAGCGGGATTTTGTGTCGATCGAGGATGTGGTGGGGGTGAACCTGCTGGCGATGCGGGCGGATCATCCGCCGCAGGCGGGCGTATTCAACGTGGGCAGCGGGGCGGCGCATACATTTAATGAGGTGGTGGCGGGATTGAACGGGGCGCTGGCGACGGCGCTGGAGCCGGAGTACATCGATAATCCGTATGCGTTTTTTCAGGTGCACACGGAGGCGGATATTTCGGAGACGCGGCGGGGGCTTGGGTATTCGCCGAAGTATACGGATGTGAAGGAGGGGATACGGGCGTATGCGGAGTCGGGGGGGTTGTAGGGGTTCAATTGGGGTATTGGTTCAAGTGGTAAAATTGGGGAGGGGGCGGTGTGGAGGTTTGATGGGATTGGTTGTGCGACAGGGTGTGTGGGTGGTGGTGGGGGTCGCGATATGGGGGATGGGGGTGGCGCGGGGGGAGAGTGGGGGGGACAGGGGGGGTTCGGTGAAGGTGCTGGGGGAGCGGCTTGGGGAGATGAAGGACGTGCGGACGGTGCATGCGCGGTTTGTGTGTGAGAAGCAGTTGAAGCTGCTGGAGACGCCGCTGGTGAGTTCGGGGGAGGTGTGGATACGGCGGAGCGGGGAGAAGGAAGGGGGTGCGGTGAGGTTTTCGACGGAGAAGCCGTACGTGTCGGAGTTGATATTGGTGGAGGGGAAGGTGTATGCGCGGTCGCAGCATGAGGCGGGGTGGACGAAAAGCAATCAGTCGTCGCGGCCGGGGCTGACGGCGGTGATGGGGGAGTTGGGCGGGTGGGCGACGGGGGATGCGGGGAAGGTGTCGCAGATGTACCGCGTGGCGTTGGCGGCAGGGAAGGAGGCGGAGATACCGGTGGTGCCGAAGGAGGGGGGGGATTTGCATGTGGTTGCGGGAGTTGGGGGGGGAGTGGATACGTTTGTGTTGACGCCGACGAATGAGGATTTGGCGAAGGCGGTGAAGAAGATCACGTTGGCGTTGGATCGGGGGACGGGGGGACTGATGTATATTGCGATAGAGACGGCGCAGGGGGATGTGACGCGGTATTGGTTTGGGGATGTGGAGCGGAATGGGGAGTTGCCCAAGGGCGTGTTTGAGGCGAAGGAGGGGGTGCCCGCTGAGAAGTGAGGAGGGGGGTGATGAAGCCCGGTGGGCTTTTGCCACAGAGGCACAGAGGCACAGAGGTCCTCACAACAATAATTGTGAAGCTCAAAAAACTGGGGCAGGTTGGCGGCGTGTGTTTGACGGGGTTCGATGGGCATGGAACGGCGGGTGATGCGGCGTGTGGGGGTGGTGGTGGTGCTGGGGGTGATGGGGGCGGTGTTTTCGTGGATGTCGGGGGGAGTGCGGTGGAATGGGGATGTGCTGGCGTTTTTTTCATCGGGGTCGGCGGAGGTGGGGAATGTGCGTGGAGCGGTGGGAGGGGCGGAGGCGGGGCCGGGCGGGGAGATGCGGATAGATGTGCATGGGATTGATGGGAAGGCGGCATCGCGGGAGGCGGTGGAGGCGGGGGCGCGGGGGTTGGCGGAGCGGTTGCGGGAGACGGGGTTGTTTCGGTGGGTGTGGACGGGGGTGGATCCGGTGCGGGCGGCGGCGGCGTATGGGGAGCTGGCGGGGGAGGCACCGGTGCTGGAGGATGTGGATGCGGGGGAATTGGAAAAGCGGATGTCGGCGGAGGCGCTGGGGGCGCGGTTTGCGGCGGTGAAGGGGAAGCTGGCGGATCCGGATGGGGAATTGTTGCTGGGGGAGTTGCAGCGTGATCCGTTGGGGCTGGGGAGCGCGGTGGGGGAGCGGATGAGGGGACTGGCGCCGGGTGGTGAGGGAAGTGGCGGGAGTTTGGACGATGGTGTGTTGGCGGCGCGAGATTCAGGCGGGGGTTGGCATGCGATGGTGGTGGGGGAGCCAGTGGCGGCGGCGTCGGACATGAAGGGTGCGGAGCGGGTGGTGGCGGCGACGGAGGCGGCGGTGGCGGGATTGAAGGGGCAGGGGTTGGCGGGGTGGGTGGTGGGGGCGCACCGGGGGTATGTGGAGAATGCGCAGCGGGTGAAGCGGGATGTGATGTGGGTGTCGGCGGCGGGGACGGCGGGGGTGGCGTTGCTCATTGCGGGATTTTTTCGGCGCGTGCGGGCGGCGTTGCTGTGCATGATTCCGCCGTCGATCGGGGTGGGCGTGGCGCTGGGGCTAGCGGGGATTTTGCGGGTGGAGTTGCCGCTGTTGCTGTTGGGGTTTGCGGGATTGTTGTGCGGGTCGACGACGGATTATGGGATACAGTTGATCGCGGAGTGCCGGCGGCTGGCGCGGGAGTTTGGGGGCTGGCGGGAGGAGATTCCATGGCGTGCGGCGCGGCGGATGGTGGGGCCAATCTCGATGTCGGTGGCGACGAGCGTGACGGGTTTCGCGGCGTTGGGGTTGTCGGCGGCGCCGGGGCTTCGGGCGATGGGGTTGTTCGTGGCGGGGGCGACGGTGTGCATCTGGGTAGTGACGTTTGCGGTGATTCCGGTGTTTCTTGGGCCGTGGGTGTTGGCGGTCGAAAGCGGGAGGACTTGGCGGGCGCGGCGATGGATTTGGTGGGCGGGCGTGGGAGTGTTTGTGCTGGTGACGCTGGGGGTGTTTTTGCCGGCGGCGGGGCGGGTGCGGTTCAATGCGGATGCGCGGCGTCTGGATGGATCGTCGGCAGCGCTGCTGTCGGAGCAGGAGAATTTTTACAAGGTGTGGGGGGATATACGGAATCAGGCAGTGGTGCTGGTGAGCGCGCCGACGGCGGCGGGGGCGCTGGAGGCGCAGCAGCGGGTGGCGGAGTATCTGGGGGATTTGCAGCGGGACGGGCGGATAGCGGGGGTGACGTCGGCGGCGGGGATTTTGCCGGACGAAGCGACGTCGCAGGCGCGGGCGGCGGCGTGGCGCGCGTTCTGGACGCCCGAGCGGCGGGCGACGTTGCGGGACCGGTTGGCGGGGGCGGCGCGGGCGAACGGGTTTGTCCCGACGGCGTTCGTCGCGTATGCGGACCGGGTGGCGGAGGCAGCGGCGCCGGATGCGGAGAAGGAGCTGGCGGATTCGCCCGCGGCCTTGTTGCCGGGGTTTGTGACGCGCGGTGCGGATGGCGCGGTGACGCTGGCGATGATTGTGCGGATGAATCCGGTGGGGGAGGGGGGGGATGCGGTGTCGTTGCGGATGGCGACGGCGTGGGCGAAGGAGTTGCGGTTGCGGTTTGCGCCATTGCCGGCGGTGGGGTCGCTGCGGATTTTGTCGGGGAATGTGCTGCTGTTCGATGCGACGGATCGGGCGCGGGCGGAAGCGGAGCGGTTCGCGCCGTGGTGCGTGCTGGCGATTCTGCTGCCGCTGTGGGTGTATTACCGCTCGCCGCGGCGGGCGTGGCTGGTGCTTTCGTGTCTGCTGGTGGGAGTTGTGTGGGTGCTGGGGGCGGCGGGGCTGATGGGGGGCGGGCTGAATCTGCTGTCGCTGGTGCCGCTGCTGTTCACGCTGGGGGTGGCGGTGGATTACGGGGTGTATGCGGCGGCGGCCGAAGCGCAAAGGGCAAAACTCAAAACGCAAAACGGGGGAGAGCGGGATGGTGAGCGGAAGAGGGCGGCGACGGCGTTGTGTGCGATGACGACGATTGTGGGGTCGGGGGCGCTGGTGCTGGCGGGGCATCCGGCGCTGCGGTGGCTGGGGGTGACGCTGGTGGCGGGGATTGCGGGGGGGTATTTGACGGCGTTGCTGGTGGTGGGGCCGTGGGTGGGGCGGTGGGCAGGGCGTGCGAAGGGAGGGCGGCGGTCGGTGGTGGGGCGCGCGGGGGGGTGGGCGTTGACGGGGGCGTTGGCGGCGCTGACGGTGTTGGTGGCGTTGCCGCCGGTGGTGGAGTGGCGCTTGGGGGCGGAGAAGCCGGCGGTGACAGGTGCGAAGGGGGATGCGCCGCTGCGGCAAGTGGGGCGGCGGGCCTATGCGGTGGGGGATTCGTGGATGCGCTATCGTGCGACATCCGAGGAGGCGGGGATCTGGGAAATTCGGCTTGCGGGGACGCCGGCGGAGCGCGGGCGTGCGGTGAGTCTGCTGGCGAGTCCGCTGGATTGCCGGATTGAATCGGAGATGCTGGATCAGTTGGACACGCTGTTGCCGGCGGAGTGGTCGCGGTGGCTGCTGCTGCGGGCGGTGGGGGTGGATTTTGCGAGTTTGCCGAGGTGGATTCCGCTGGAGGATCAGCAGGAACTGTATGCGGCGGCGACTTCTTATGATGATCCGCATGGGTATCTGGCGCCGACGTATTCGCGGCTGCTGGCGTATCACGCGCTGCATGATGTGTCGCAGATGCTGATCGATAATCCGCTGATCGTGCCGAACACGTTTGGGTGCACGGGGGTGGTCTCGCTGCCGGGGTATACGGGAGGGGATGGGCATCTGCTGCTGGGGCGGGATTTTGATTTTGAGGGGGGGGAATCGTTTGGGCGGCAGAAGTCGGTGACGCTGGTGATTCCGCCCGAAGGCGAAGGAATACCGTATGCGCATGTGGCGTGGCCGGGGCTGGAGGGGTGCGTGACGGGGATGAACCGGGAGCGGATTGCGCTGTTCATCAATGCGGCGGCGACGAAGGATTTTCGGCGGATCGGGACGCCGACGATTCTGATGGCGCGGGAGGTGCTGGAGCAGGCGCGGTCGATCGGGGATGCGGAGCGGATCATCCGGGGGACGCAGGTGTTTGTGTCGGACATCATCGTGGTGGCGGATGGGAAGACGGGCCGGGCGCGGGTGTTTGAGAAATCGCCGCGAGCGACGGCGGCGTACGATGTGGAGGGATCGGCGGCGGTGACGAATCACCTGGTGACGCGGACATTTGCGGATGATCCGGTGAACAAGGGTCGGATCAGCGAGAGCACGACGATGCAGCGGTATCAGCGGGCGCGGGAACTGCTGGATGGGATGAAGGGGCGCGTGACGCCGGAGGGACTGGCGGGGCTGTTGCGGGATAAGAAGGGCGTTGGGGGGAAGGATCTGGGGTATGGGAATCGCAACGCGATCGACGGATTGATCGCGTGCCATTCGGTGATCATGGATGCGACGGCGGGGCGGATGTGGGTGGCGGGCTGGCCGAACGCGGAGGGGGAGTATTTGTGTTTTGATGTGTTGGGGTTGCTGGGCGCGGAGGGGGCGGGGGGCGGGGAGGTCTCGGGGGGGCCGGATGTCTCGCCGGGGGTGATTCCGGCGGATAGGATACTGACCGACGGGCCGCCCTCGACGTGGGCCCTGGTGGTTGCGGGTCGGCAGTGGGCGGAGCGGTCGGAGGCGTCGTTTTCGGCAGGGGATTTGCGGGCGTCGCTGGCGTCGGCGGAGGAAGTGATGGCGGCGAACCCGGGTTTCTACCTGGGGCACGCGCTGGCGGGCCGGGCGTTATTGGCGCTGGGCCGGCGTGAGGAAGCGAAGGCGGCGCTGGAGCGGGCGTTGGAAGCCGATCCGCCTTATGCGGCGCGGCGCGAGGCGCTTGAGGGATTGTTGAAGCAGAGCGAGAGACGGTAGCGAGCGACGGTCAGATATGAGCAGTGATGTGAAGCGTGTTTCGCGGGCGGTGATGGCGGTGGTGTGCGGAGCGGCAGCGCTGTGGGGGGGCTGTCAGGGGACGGGGCGGACGGTGGGCGTGTCGGCGCCGACGGCGGAGCAGATGCGGGTGAAGGCGGCGTTGGCTCAATGGCCGCCGCGCGTGCCTGGGGATTCGCTGAGCGGGGTGAAGCGGACGTTTTTTGCGACGATCCGGATATTGGGGCAGCGGACGACGGCGTCGGGTGTGCTGAGCTATTACGGCCCGCGGGATTTTCGGATAACGGCGGTGACGGAGCTGGGGGTGATTCTGTTTGATGCGCGGATGAACTGGGCGGGTGTGACGGTGCTGCGGGAGATGCCGGGGCTGCCGGAGGCGAGCGTGGAGGCGCTGGTGGGGGATTTGTCGGCGGTGTTTCACATGCCGGCGAGTCTGGAGGGGCTGACGCCGGAGGGTGGCGAGAAGCTGGTGCTGAAGCGCACGGAAGCGGACACGCACAAATACACGTGGACGTTTGATGCCGGGACGGGGCGATTGAAGCAGATCGATGTGGACATGGGGGCGTTCGACACGCTGCACGTGCAGATCAAGGGGTATGACGGGCGGGGCTGGCCGGCGGAGCTGGTGATTATGCGGAAGGCGCGTTTTTACACGGTGAATCTGAGCTTCACGGATGATCCGGTGGCGCGGCGGGACGGGGGCGCGGCGGGGAGCGTGAGGGTGGGGCCGTGAGCGGGTGGGGCGAGCATTTGTTCTGGGAAGAGGAACGGTGGAGGGAGTTGCAGGCCCGGCGTGCGGCGGCGCATCTGCGGCAGGCGGCGAAGAGCGGGTTGTATGCGGGACGCGGGTTGGATCGCGTGGGGGAGATTGGGGCGCGGGATTTGGCCAGCGTGTGGGGGCAGCTTCCATTGACGAGCAAGGATGAACTTTCGGCGGCGGGGCGCGCGGCGTGGGTTGCAGGCGCTGGGGAGGTTCGGGAGTGGGTGTGCACGTCGGGGACGACGGGGCGGCCGCTGGATGTGCCGATGACGGCGGGAGATTTGGAGCGATTGGCGGAGAACGAGGCGGCGGCGTTGTCGCTGGCGGGATTGCGTGCGGGGGATTTGTGCGTGCTGGCGGTGGGGATGGATCGGATGTTCGTGGCGGGGCTGGCGTATCACCGGGGGGCGCAGAAGATCGGGGCGGCGAGCGTGCGTGCGGGCGCGATCGTGGCGGCGCAGGGGGGGATGTTGCGGGACATCGTGGGGCGCGTGGGTGGGCGCGGGCTCGGGGCGGCGCAGCGGGTTTTTCTGGTGGCGGTGCCTTCGTTTCTGACGGGGGTGGAGCGGCCGGAGGGCGGCGTGGAGGCGGTGATTGCGATTGGGGAGCCGGTGCGGAATGAGGATGGCTCGGCGAACGTGTTGGCGCGGCGGGTGGGGGAGCGGTTGGGATGCGCGGTGTTCTCGACGTATGCGTTGACGGAGACCTGCACGACGTTTGCGGAGGGGCCGGGGTGCGTGGGCGGGCATGTGAATCCGTCGCTGGGGGTGGTGGAGGTTGTGGATCCGGAGACGGGGCGCGCGGTGGCGGAGGGAGCGGTGGGGGAGGTGGTGGTGACGCCGCTGGGGGTGGAGGGGATGCCGGTGGTGCGGTTTCGGACGGGGGACATGGCGTGGGTGCGTGGGGGTCGGTGCGCGTGCGGGCGGACGACGCCGCGGGTGGGGCCGATCGTGGGGCGGCGGCAGCAGTTGCTGAAAGTGCGGGGGACGTCGGTGTATCCGGCGGCGATTCTGGAGGCGGTGCGCGGGACGGCGGGGGTGTCGGATTGCTGCATCATCGCGGAGAGCGAGCATGCGCTGAGCGACCGGGTGACCGTGGCGGTGGCGGTGGAGGGCGAGGGGCAGCGCGTGGAGCAGGCGCTGAGCGGGCGCCTGCGGGCGCTGTTGCGGGTGGCGCCGGAGGTGCGGGTGGTCGGTGCGGGCGAGTTGCAGGAGCTGCAGCTTGCAGGAGGGCGGAAGGTGCAGCGGTTCGTGGATCGGCGCCCAGGGGCGTGAAGATAATCTTGTGAGGTGGGGCGGGCGGGAGTAGAGTGGGGCGCGGAGGGAATTTTTTGGGCGGAGGATTTTTCATGCAGAGCTATGCGCGTCGGAATCGTGCGAATGTGGCGGTGGTGCTGGCGTGCGGGGCGGTGGGATTGGCGGTGGCGGTGCCGGCGATTGGGCAGGCGCGGGGGAACGCGCAGCGGACGGCGTGTGCGTCGAATCTGCACCAGTTGGGGATTGCGCTCAATACGTATGCGGCGGAGTTTGATTCCTGGATGCCGCTGACGGGGGCGACTTCGGCGACGCGGTACAACGTGCGCATGGCGGGAGACGCCGCGCCCAAGGGGGAGGCGTTGACGGACAACGATCCGCCGGCGTTGCTGTGGCTGATGGTCAGCGACGGAATTATTCGGCGGACGACGGTGTTTTTGTGTCCTGCGGATCCGTTCGCGGGACCCAGCGGCGGCGGGCAGGCGGCGGCGGGGGCGGCGCTGAAGGATGACAAGGGGAAGGCGTATGAGACGTTTCAGTCGGGGAAGCAGATCAGTTATTCGGTGAGGTATCCGTGGACGGAGGCGGCCGGGACGGTGAAGGCGGGACCGTGGTGGCGGCTGGTGAGCATTCCGCGAGGTAAGCCGGTGATGACGGACATGGCGCCTTACTTGAGCGCGAAAGCGCAGGCGGGGGAGTCGGTGGCGGGGGCGGCGCCGGCGAGCGCGCCGGCGGGCGGCGGGGCGTTGGTGCTGGGCGGAGGCTTGGATGTGGGGCCGATGGTGAACTCGCCGAATCACAGTCAGGAGGGGCAGAACGTGGTCTTCGGGGATGGGCACGTGGAGTGGACGGGCACGCCGCATGAGACCGGAAAGGATCATTTGTGGACGGAGGCGGTGGATGGCAAGCAGGTGGCGATCGATGCGGGAGAGTTGCCGGCGGTGATTCCTGGCGGTGCGAAGGGGCCGTCCGACGTTGTAATGGTGCCGACGCGGTCGGCGAAGGGGGAGTTGAAGTGAGGGGCGGTGCATTCAGCGAGCGTTCTGGGTGGCGGGGCGGGGCTGGGCGAGGGCGTTGTAGCGTTGTACGGCGTCGTTGCGCTGGGCAATGAGGGTCTGGAGAGTAGCGGCGGCCTGTTTGAGTTCGGCGACAGCCTTATTGTATTGGGCGGCGAGATCGTTGTAGCGGGAAACGGCGGCGTTGCGATCGGCGGCGAGGGATTGGACGCGCGCGGCGGAGGCTTGGAGGGCGGCGTCGCGGGCGTCGACGGCGGCGCTCCACTGGGCGAGGGCTTTCTTCTGGGCGTCGACGGTGGCCTGGAGGTCGTTGCGCTGGGCGGTGACTTGCGCGACATTGTTGCGGGCGGCGTCGAGGTTCTTTTGTGCGGATTGGAGCATGTCGTCGGTCTTGTTGATGCGGTCGCGGAATTCGTCGAGGTCGGCGTGGAGGCCGGCGATGGTTTTGGATTGATCGTCGATCTTGGCGGCGAGGGACTGCCGGGCGGTCTGTGCGTCGAAGAGCTGAAGATGGAGGGTGCGCGTGGCGTACCACTGGATCGCGCAGAGGGCGGCGAGCGCGAGGATGCCGAGGAAATTGATCCAGATAAAGGCGTTTTTCATGGGATGGGCGCTCCTGCGGCGACGGTGGTATTGCCGATTTCGAAGGCGACTTTGTCGATGCCGGCGAGGCGCGCGGCATCGAGCGCGCGGATGACGTCGCCGTGGCGGGCGTCCTTGTCGGCGCTGATGAAGACGCGAAGAGCGGGTGCGGCCTGCCTGGCGGCCCGAAGGGCGGCGGCGAGTTCATTGGCGGCGACGGGCTTTTTGTCGAGATAGAGACCGCCGGCTTTGTCGATGGAAATATCGACGTAATCCTTTTTGACTTCGTCGGCGGCGGAGACGGCGGTGGGGAGGTTCACGGGGACGCTTTTGAGATTGACCATGGAGAGGCTGACGAGCATGAAGGAAGCCAGGAGAAAGAACATGATGTCGATGAGGGGGATGATTTCGATGCGCGCTTCGGCGTTGTCCTCGTGGAGGGTGGAAGAGAGTTTGACGGGCATGGCGGAGCCTTTCGAGTTGCGGGGGATCAGTGGTCTGTGGTTGGAGAGGGAACGAAGGATTCGAGGTCGTGGCCGTGATGTTTGGCGGATTGGGCGAGGAGTTCGGCGTGATTGATGGTGCGTTCGAGGCGGGAGCGGAGCTGTGCGAGCCGGCGATTGAAGAAGTTGTAGGGGAGGAGGCAGAGGATGGCGATGGTGAGACCGCAGGCGGTGGCGATGAGGGCCTCAGCGATGCCGCCCGAGACTTTAGAGGCGGCGAGTTGCTGGTCGCCGATGAAGCTGAAGGATCGCATGATGCCAGTGACGGTGCCGAGGAGTCCGAGGAGCGGGGCGAGGGTAATGAGGGTTCCAAGGACCCACTGGAGTCGTTCGGCGTGGCGGAGTTCGTCGGAGGCGCGGAGCTGCATGGCGCCCAGGAAGGAGGATTGCGCGTGACGGAGACCGTCATGGAGGGTATGGAGAAAGGGATCACGGGGGTTATTGGAGAGGCGGAGCGCGTCGGAGAATCGGCCCTGGGCGAGGGCGTCGAAAGTTTCGTTGAGGTCGGCGGCGCTGGTGCGGCGGCGGAGGTTCATCCACCAGAGGGAGCGCTCGAGGATGACGGTGAGGGCGGCGATGAGGGCGGCCAGAATGGGCCACATGATGGGACCGCCTTTGATAAAATAATCGATGAGTATGTTGGCGAGTAAGGTGTGCATGCTGAAGGACCTTTTCAAAGAAGTATCAATGGGCAAGCTGGAACTGGATGGGGACTTGATAGGCTCGCGGGCGGCCTGGGGAGAAATGCCAGGTGTGGCGGACAGCTTCGCGCGCGGCCTGGTTGAGCAGGGGCCAAGGCGAAGGATCGGTGATCTGCACGTCAGTGACATTGCCGCGGGCATCGACGTTGAATTGGAGCGTGACGGTGCCTTCCTGATGTTGGAGGACGGCTTCGCGGGGGTAAGAGGGCGGAGGCTGGTTGCCTTCGCCCTGTCCGAGGGTGAGCCGGGCGACCGGCGGCGGCGCCGGGGGCTGCGCGGCGGGGGCGGCCGGGACGGTGTTCGAGGGACCTGCGGCGGGCGCTCCATGGAAGGCTTCTTCGGGTGGGACGAGCTGCGTGAGGCCGGCGACGGGGACGGCGAAGGAGAGCGAGGGATCTGGAGCCGCGACGGGAACCATGGCGGGCGCTGCCGGGAGGGGGGCGGGGGTCGGGGCCGGGGGCGCGGGGGATGGCTGACGCTCCGGCGTTTGCGGGGGCTGCGGCGCGGGCCGGGGCGGCGGCTCGGGCTCGGCGGGCGGGATAGAGGCCTGAATGATTTGAGCCTGGACGGGCGGGGACGCGGCGGTGGCGGTGGCTGGGGCGGGGTAAGGCAGGCAGAGACCGGCGACGCCCATGGCGAGCGCGAGCGTCCAGAGAACGGTGGTGAGCAGCGACACGGGGTGCGGCTCGAGAGAAGTTGGAGGATTAGAAGTCATAGGACATCCCCAGGAAGAAGCCGCGGCGTTCTCCGTATTGAGGCGCGGCGACGCCGAGACCAGAACCGCTGCGGAGCTGGTAGCGCTCATCGAAGAGGTTGACGATGTCGAAACGGAGCTTGACGCTATTGCGTCCCCAGGTGTCGGCGTGGAAGGTGTGCTCGTAGCCGACGTTGACGGGATAGTAGGCGGGCTGCTGGCCGGTGTTGGCGAAGCCGGAGCGGAGGCCGGACCCGATAAGGATGTCGGCATAGACGCGATCATCCTTCCAGGCATAGGCGGCGCCGGCGGAAACGGTGAATTCTGATTCATGATCGAGCTTGACGTTGCGATCGGCTATATAGGCGAGTTCGTCGTTATCGAACTGGAATTGCTGACTGACGATGTTGCTGGCGCTGGTGACCACCCAGCCGAAGTTGCCGAAGAGCGAAAGGCCTCCGTCGGTGTAGGTGGAACTGACTTCGGCACCGTAGACCTGGCCCTGTTGATAGTTATAGGGAGAGAGTATCACGGCATTTCCAAATTGTCCCAGATCGACGAGGTTGCGTGCATGTTTGAAGAAAGCATCGAATCCGACTTCCCATGGCCTGGTAATCTGGCGCGTCATCCCGGCGTCAAAGTAGTTGGAGCGTTCGACGCGCGGGGGACCGTCCATGAAATTCTCGGGGGCGTTGGTGGTGCCGGCGAACAGGTTGAGCGTCGAGGAGCGGATATCCTGCACGGGCGGGGGCACAAAGTAGCGGGCGTAACCGGCGTGGAAAGTGGTGTATTCGTCGGCTTTGAAGACGAGATTGATACGCGGGCTGAACTGGCTTTCGTGGTCGAAGTTGGCGTCAAAGCGGTCGAGGCGCAGGCCATAATTGACGGTCAGTTTGGGGGTGAGCTTCCATTCATCCTGGATGTAGGCGCCGGCTTCCATGGCGCGGTTGGCGGAGTCGTCGCCGATGGCGAGGGGCGAGGCTGCGAGTTGGTTGCCGTCGGCGTCCGTGGGGAAGACGGCGGTCTGGGTATCAAGGTTTTCGGTGGTGTAATCGAGGAGGAGACCGGCGCGCAGGGTGTGTTGATCGTTAAGGATCAGCGAGCTGTCGAACTGGAGGCCGTTGGTGACAAAGTTGTTGTATACCTGACCGGCGACGCCCTGGAAGATCAGATCGTTCTGGAAATCGGGGACGAAATCGAGAAGGCCATAGCGGCTGAAAGCGGAGGCCTGGAAGGAGAAGTTGTCGAGGGTCTTCTGGAAGGAAAGGACGGTGTAGTACTCCTGCTCGTTCTGGTTTTCGTTGACGAGGCGGGAATCGGCGGCGGCGCCATTTGCGGGTTGGCCGGCGAGGGAAAAGAGGGGCGTGAGCCCCGGGGTGTCGGGCAATTGGAAGGTGGCGTAGGAGGCGTTGAGGAGGAGACTGACGCGAGTCTCGGAATCGAAGCGGTAATTCAGATAGGAGAAGAATTTTTCCTGGTCGGTGTAATCGTGGAGGGCGTGGTGGAAGGGGGTCGGGTTTTCGATGCCCAGATCGTGGTGGGTGTAGGAGCCGGAGAAGAAGTAATCGAGATTCTTGACAGAGCTTCCGGTTTCGAAGGAGCTGGTGAGCTGGTCGAAGGATCCGCCGTAGATGGAAACCTCTGAGCCTTGGAGCGTTTGGCCGGTTTTGGTTTGGACATCGATGATGCCCGCGGTGCGGAAGCCGAATTGGGCGGGGAGCGTGCCGTCGATGAGGGTGGCGGAGCTGATGAGGCGGGTGTCGAGTTCCTGCCCGAAGCCGCTGAGGGGTTCCGGGAGGAGGACGCCGTTGACGCGGTAGGTGAGGTTGCCGTGCTCGCCGCGGACGTGGACCTGTCCCAGGGAATCTTCGACGACGCCGGGAGCGCGCAGGAGGACTTGCTGGAAGGAAGCGTTCTGACCGCCTGGAGTGTTTTGGATTTGTTTTTGGCCGAGGGTGTAGGTGACGGCTCCGAGGCTGGGCGCGATCTGGCTGCGGATAAGGTCGAGATCGGAGGAGACGACGATTTTGTTCAGGGAGGTGGCGCCGGCGGCGGGCTGCGTCGATGGACGGGTGGCGGCGACGGGTTGGGTAGTGGCGGCCGATGCGGCAGCGGCGTGAGCGGTCGCCGGGGCCTGGGTAAGGGGCGCCGTGGCCGTGGCTGGCGGGTTGGCAAGGGGTGGGGCGGGCGAGACTTGGGGCAAAGAGGGGAGAGCCGGCAGGGGTTCGGTGGTTTGGGCCGAGGCGCGCCAGGGCGCAGCGATGGCGGCCATCGCCATGAGGGGAAGGATGCGGGTCATGGGAAATCTCCAAGATCGCCTGCGCGCGTGCGGGGGCGCAGGTCGATAACCCGCGCGCAGGGGCACATGCGAAGGCGCTGGTAATGCTCGATTGGACAGGGGAGTGAAACGATCAAACGCCGCGGGGTGCGGCACAGTTCAGGCCGATAGCTTCACGACGGCGAGAGCGGGCGGACCACGGCAGGAGATAATTCTGGCGATGGGGGAAGGCTGCTGGCTGAGGGGCTCCATGGAGACAAAGGGGAGCCAGTCGCCGGCGATCATGGTGTGAAGAGCGCCGTTGTGGGAAAAGAGCGGGGCGTGAAAGGCAGCGCAGACGGGGCAGTTTTGCTCGGAGTGGTGGTTGAGGGGTGGAAGGGGATGGTGGCCGGCGAGGGCTTCCGCGATCTCGGCGGCGTCTTCCTGAGCGTGAGCACGTTCATGGAAATACTGCGGCGCGCCGGAGGCAAGCGCGGCGATGACGCAAAGGAGGAGCAGTGCCACGAATTTCCACATGCAAGTGATTGTCATGTGGGCGGCGGTCGATGTCAACTCCGCCCACCGGTCGCAGGTGAAAAAGGTGGGTCCAGCGGTACTCAATTTGCGGGAGTGATCGGTTTGATGTTTCGTTTTCAGGAGAACCGATCATGGCTCATCAGGACAAACTCAAGAACATGCGTGTGGCGATTCTGGCGACCGATGGGGTGGAGCAGGCGGAGTTGCTGGAACCGAAGAAAGCGCTGGAGGAGGCGGGGGCACGGGCGGAGGTGATCTCCGTGAAAGCCGGGAAGATTCGCGGGTGGGACATGAAGGACTGGGGGCAGGAGATTCCGGTGGACAAGACGCTGGATTCGGTGCGGGCGGAGGATTACGACGCGCTGGTGCTGCCGGGCGGGGCGATGAACCCGGACAAACTGCGGCGTCTGCCGGCGGTGCACAAGTTCGTGGTGGCGTTTTTTGATGCGGGCAAGCCGGTGGCGGCGATCTGTCACGGGCCGTGGATTTTGATCGATGCGGGGGTGGCGCGTGGCCGGAAGCTGACGAGCTATGAGACGATCCAGAGCGATTTGAAGAATGCGGGGGCGTTCTGGGTGGATGAAGAGGTGGTGGTGGATCAGGGTCTGGTGACGAGCCGGAAGCCGGCGGATTTGCCGGCGTTCAACAGGAAGCTGATCGAGGAGATCGGGGAGGGGATCCACGCGGGGCAGCGGGAGAAGGTACACGGGTAAGGGCGGCCGGGTGGAAACGAGAAAGGCCGCTCCGATGAGGGGCGGCCTTCTTTCGCTGGCGGTGGGCGGATGGCGCGGATGGGGCGGATGGGGCGGATGGCGCGGATGGGGCGGGGCGGCGAATCAATTGCCGTTGCGGCGCGACTTGGCGAGAGCGACGGTGGTGAGGGCGGCGGTGGCGGCGCCCAGGGCGATCCAGTTGCGGTTCTTGTTGGCCCAGACCTGAAGCGAGCGGGGCTTGGACTGGGGATCAAAGGGGCCGTGGGAACCGCGGTCACCATGGACGGGTTTCCAGAAATTGTTGGGTTTCTCGTGATCGGCGAGCTCCTTGCGTTGGGAGCCATCCCAGGCGGCGCTGGCGAGGTAATGGTCGAGAGCGGAAGAGGCGATTTTCTGGACCTGGGTGGATTCGATGGTGGGCCAGCCGACGAGGAATTCCTTGCGTTTGTGATGCGCGGCGAAAAAGATGGCGTCGGCGGCGACTTCAGGCTGGTAGATGGTGCCGACGGGTTTGCTTTTGTGGGGCATTTTATTGAGAGTCCATTCGAACTGTGTGGTGTTGACGCCGGGGAGGTGGACGAGGGTGATGTGGACGTTGGACTTCATGTGGAAGAGCTCGGTGCGGATGGATTCGGAGAAGCCGACGATGGCGTGCTTGGCGCCGCAGTAGGCGGATTGGAGGGGGATGGAGCGTTTGGCGAGGGCGGAGCCGATCTGGACGATGGTGCCTTTATCGCGCGGGACCATATTGCGCAGCGCGGCCATGGTGCCATAGACCTGTCCGAGGTAAGTGACCTCGGTGATGTGGGCAAATTCCTCTGGGGAGAGGGCGATGAAAGGGGCGTAGGCGGAGACCATGGCGTTGTTGATCCAGACGTCGATGGGGCCGAACTCTTTGACGGCGCGTTCGGCGGCGGCGAAGACCTGGTCGGACTTGCTCACGTCGGTGGGGATGACGAGCGCCTTGGCGCCGAGCTGCTCGACTTCACGCTTGGCGGCAAAGAGGGCGTCGACATTGCGCGCCAACAGGGCAAGGCGGGCCTGCTTGCCCAGGCGCTTGGCGAATTCACGGACGGTGGCGCGGCCGACGCCCCCGGAGGCGCCGGTGATCACGACGGTTTCGATGGAATCTGCGGACATGGGTCTGTGACCTTGTGAAAAGACAAAAGACGAGAGACGAAAAGACGAAACGCGACAGACGATGGGCGCATGAACTCAGGCGCCGTGGGGGACCATGTGGTCCAGGAGCGCTTTCATGGATTGCTTGATAATGCCGGCCTCGTTGGGGTCGCCCTTGAGGACGGTCTTGGTGAAGTTCTTGGCCTGCTCAAGGGTGATGTGGGGCGGCAGGATGAAGGTGTCGGGATCGGTGAGGGCTTCAAAAAGGACGGGGCGATCGGCGGCCAGGGCGCGGTCCCAGGCGGCGGCGACATCGTCGGGTTTCTCGACCCGGATGCCGACGAAACCCAGCTGCTCGGCGAAGCGGGCGTAGGGGAAATTGGGGAGGTCCTGGGAGGCTTCGAACTTGATGTCGCCGGTCATGATGCGTTGTTCCCAGGTGACCATGTTGAGGTCGTCGTTGTGGAGGACCAGGCAGATGAGGCGGGGGTCGGCCCATTCCTTCCAGTATTTGGCGGCGGTGATGAGGGAATTGAGGCCGTTCATCTGCATGGCGCCGTCGCCGGTGAGGGCGATGGAGACGCGGTCGGGGAAGCAGATTTTGGCGGCGACGGCGTAGGGGACGGCGGGCCCCATGGTGGCGAGGTTGCCGGAGCCGGAGGCCATCATGCCGTCGCGTATTTTGAGATCGCGCGCGTACCAGTTGGCGGCGGTGCCGGAGTCGGCGGAGAGGATGCAGTTGTCGGGCAGTCGCGGCGACAACTCCCAGAAGATGCGTTCGGGATTGATGGGCGTGGCGGTGTTCATGGCCTCGGCTTCGACTTCCTTCCACCACTTGGCGACGCCCTTTTCAATGGTCTGGCGCCACGAGCGTTCGGTCTTGTGTTCCAGCAGCGGAAGCAGCGCCTCGATGGTCTCGGCCGAATCGCCCTTGAGGTTGACGTCCATGGGATAGCGCAGCGAAAGCATGCGGCCGTCGATGTCGATCTGGATGCCCTTGGCCTTGCCGATCTTGGGATAGAACTCGGGGTAGGGAAATGACGAGCCGATGACCAGCAGGGTATCGCAATCCATCATCAGGTCGTAGGAGGGTTTGGTGCCCAGGAGGCCGATGCAGCCGGTGACGTAGGCGAAGGTGTCGGGGAGGACGGCTTTTCCGAGCCAGGCCTTGGCGACGCCGGCGCCGAGTTTTTCAGCGATGGCTTCGACCTGCTTGCGGGCGCGCAGCGCGCCAGCGCCCACGAGGATGGCGATGCGTTTTCCCTTGTTGAGCAGGTCGGCCGCGCGCTGCAGATCCTGCTGCTGCGGGATCATGCGGGGGGTCGGACATCCAATGCCCGTGTGGATGGAATTGTGCACCTGGGGCGGTTCTTCGACGGCCTTTTCTTCCTGGATGTCCTTGGGAACGATCACGCAGGTGACGGAGCGCTGATCGATGGCGATGCGGATGGCGCGGTCGATCGCATGCTTGGCGGCCTTGGGCGAGGAAACGGTGGTGATGTATTCGGCCGCGACATCTTTGAAGAGGTTCTGGAGATCGACTTCCTGCTGATAGGAGCCGCCGAGGACGGAGGTGGCGGACTGGCCCACGATGGCGACGACGGGCTGGTGGTCGAGTTTGGCGTCATAGAGTCCGTTGAGGAGGTGGATGGCGCCGGGTCCGGAGGTAGCCATGCAGATGCCGACGTCGCCGGTGAACTTGGCATGCGCGCAGGCCATGAAGGCTGCGAGCTCTTCGTGGCGTGCCTGCATGAAGCGGGGTTTATCGCCTGCGCGGCGGAGCGCGCCGATGAGGCCGTTGATGCCGTCGCCGGGGTATCCGTAGATGCGTTCGATGCCCCACTGGCTGAGGCGTGAGATGATGAAATCGGAGACAGTGGCCATGGAAAGATGCCCTCTCATACGTGCGGCAACCTGTAGCGTCCTGCAAAGGGCGTGCGCGAAGCGGCAGTGAAGTTCACTGAAAGGCGTGCAAATATGTGTTAACCCCACTACGGCGAGGTCTTTCGCTTATTTTTTCAAATCTTTACAGCGGGATTTCACTCAGCAAGGCATTTTGTTTGCTGGCTAACGACAAGCGAGAAGAGTGAGGAGCGGCCTGTGCGCGTCACGTTCGATTACCCCAACTATCAAGGAATTGCTCCCGTCGACGTGCCCGACGAACGGCTCATGGGGGTGTGGGGAGTCAAGGTCCTCGAAGATCACGATGAAGTCGCGGAGATGCACCGGGCGTTCAGTCAGCCCATCGGCAAGCGCCGGCTGCGCGAGGAGGCGGCGGGGAAGAAAAATATCCTCATCCTGATCGATGATGCGACGCGCGGCACGCCGACGGCGAAACTCCTGCATCCCGTCATGGATGAATTGCACGCGGCTGGGCTGAAGAATGAGCAGGTGAAAATCCTGACCGGGCAAGGCACCCACCGGAAGATGACCGAGGCGGAGCTGAAGAAGAAGCTGGGGGATTTTTTCGGAAAGGTCGCCGTCTCTCAACATGACTGGAAGGATGAGAGCAGCCTGCACACATTCGGTCGGGCGGAGGACGGGACACTGGTCCGCGCCAACCGGCTGCTGAAGGAATCGGACTTCATCATGGGGATCGGGGGGATCGTGCCGCACCGGGTAAAGGGTTTTTCCGGCGGGGCGAAGATCGCGTTTCCCGGCGTATCGGGCCCGGAGATGATGGATCGCAACCAGTGGGAAGCGTCCATGCACATGAGCGAAACGGTGATGGGCGTGCCCGAGAACCCGATGCGGCTGCGGATGGAGGAGGCCGCGGCGATGGCGGGGCTGCAATACATCGTGAATGTCGTGAGCGACGGGGCGGGGAAAATTGCGGGCTGTTTCTGCGGGGACGTGGTCGCGGCGCATCGCGCGGGATGCAGGCTGTCGGCGGAGCTGACCGCCGCGCGAATGCCCGGCCGGGCGGATGTGCTGCTGATCGATTCCTATCCGGCGGACCGGGATTTCTGGCAGTCGGCCAAGGGGCTCTATTCGGGCACCATGGCGGTGAAGCACGGGGGCACGATCATTCTGGTAAGTCCGAATCCGGAGGGTGTGGCGGGGAATCACAAAAACGTGCTGGAGATCGGCTACAAGCCGCACGCCGAACTGGTCGCCATGGTGCAGCGCGGCGAGGTCGATGATCTGGTGGGCGTCGCCATTTTGGCCGACGTTGCACAGATTCTCGACCACGCCCGCTGCGTGATCGTCTCACCGGGGATCAAGCCCGAGGAAGCAAAGAAGCTCGGCATGCATTGGGCGGCCGATGGCACGTCGGCGGTGAAAGAGGCACTGGAGCGCCATGGACCGCAGGCGCGGATCGCGGTGTTGAAGCATGGAGGCCATATCCTGCCGCTGGCGGACGACAAAGCGAAGGCCCGGTCACACTGAAAGGGGGGATGATCCGCCATGCGTCACCTGGGTCGAATGCTCCAACGGAAACCATCGGCGCGTCCCTTTCTGTTCGCGACGGGGCTGGAGTGCAGCTACCCGACGATCACGGGTCCCGACGGCGGGCGCCTGCGGCGCGACGAATACGAAGCGACGGGGCACTACGAGCACTGGAAGGAAGATTTCGCGCTGGTCAAGGAGATGGGCATTTCGGTGTTGCGCTACGGGCCGCCCTATTACAAGGTGCATCGCGGCGCCGGGCGTTATGACTGGGATTTCGTGGACGAGACATTCCGCGAGCTCAAGCGCCTCAAGATTTCGCCGATCGCCGACCTGTGTCATTTCGGGGTGCCCGACTGGATCGGATCGTTTCAAAACCCCGAGTGGCCGGCCTATTTCGCGGATTACGCCCGGGCGTTCGCCAATCGCTATCCCTGGGTGGGCATGTTCACGCCGGTCAACGAGATTTATGTGGCCGCGACCTTCTCGGCCGAACACGGCGCCTGGAACGAGCAGCTCAAGAGCGACCACGCCTTCATCACGGCGCTCAAGCATCTGACCAAGGCCACCGTGCTGGCCGAAGAGGCGATTCTCGACGTCAATCCGGAAGCCGCGTTTGTCCAGAGCGAAGCCACCACTTATTACCACGCCGAGGATCCCGGTTCGCTCGAGCGGACGCACTTTCTCAATGAACGGCGCTTCCTGAGCCTCGACCTGTGCTACGGCGTGGAGGTCAGTTCCCTGATGTACCAGTTCCTGCGCGACAACGGCATGAAGCGCGAGGAGTATCAGTGGTACATGACCCACGCCAAGGACGTCGTGCCCGCGTGCATCATGGGCAACGACTACTACGCCATGAACGAGCACATGGTGCCCCCGGGAGAGGCGCCCTTTCATCCCGCGGGCAACGTCTTCGGCTACTACATTCTCACGCACCAGTATTACGATCGTTACCGCATACCCGTCATGCACACGGAGACCAATCAGCTGGGATCGTCGGTGCCGGCGGAAATCTGGCTGCGCAACATGTGGCTCAACATGCTCAAGCTCAAGGAAGACGGCGTGCCGCTGGTCGGATTCACCTGGTACAGCCTGATCGACCAGGTGGACTGGGACAGCGGGCTCCAGCAGAAAAATGGCCATGAAAATCCGGTGGGCCTCTTCGACCTGCGGCGCAAGGAGCGCGTGGTGGGAGGGCGCTACCGGGAGCTGATTCAAAAGTGGCGGCCGATGCTGGCCCGTGAGAGCCGCCGCCTCGACACGCACATGCTGGATGAAGCGCCCGAGGGGGCGGCACATGTGTGATGGCGATGGATCATCGAGAGACTTTTCTGAAAAGGCAGTTCACCCATGACCGATCTCGTGCATCTGCGACAACTCGCCGAAAAGCCCCGTCTGGAGCGTCAGGACCAGGAACAGCGCCGGAGCAAAGGCCACGGGCATGAGGTGGACGTGGCCGGGCTCGAAGCGCGGCTCTCGGGGGAAATCGAGGGGGAAGTCCGCTTCGATCGGGGCAGCCGGGCGCTGTACGCCACGGACGCCTCGAACTTCCGCCAGGTTCCCATCGGCGTGGTGATTCCGCGACACGCCGCGGACGTGGTGCGCACCGTCGCCGCCTGCCGGGATTTTGGCGCGCCGCTCTTCTCGCGCGGCGGCGGCACCAGTCTCGCGGGCCAGTGCTGCAACGTCGCGGTCGTCATGGATATGTCCAAGTACGTCAACCAGGTCGTCGAGATCGATCCGGCCAAAAAGCTCGGCCGCGTGCGGCCCGGATGCGTCCTCGACGAATTCCGAAAGGCCGCCAAGAAGCACGGCCTCAATTTCGGCCCCGATCCGGCCACCCACACCCGCTGCACGCTCGGGGGCATGCTGGGCAACAACTCCTGCGGCGTCCACTCGCTGATGTCCAAGAACAACGGCCTGGGCCTGCGGACCAGCGACAACACGCACGAACTGGAAATCCTGACATACGACGGACTGCGTATGCGCGTCGGCGCCACCCCGCCGGACGCACTCGAGCGCATCATCCGCTCCGGAGGCCGCCGCGGCGAGATTTACAAGAACCTCAAGCAACTCGTGGACACCTATGCCGACGAAATTCGCGCCCGCTATCCGAAAATCCCGCGCCGCGTCAGCGGCTACAACCTCGACGACCTGCTGCCCGAGAACGGCTTCAACGTCGCCCGGGCGCTGATCGGCTCCGAAAGCACCCTGGTCACCATCCTCGAATCCACGATGATCCTCGTGCCCGAACCCAAGGCGCGCTCGCTGCTGGTGCTGGGATACGAAAATATTTTCGAGGCCTGCAATCACCTCGAGGAAATTCTCGAACACAAGCCCACCGGCCTCGAAGGCGTGGACAAAATGCTGTTCGACTGGGTGCGCCAGAAGGGCGACAAAAACGCCGACCTCGCCCTCTTTCCCAAAGGCGAGGGCTGGCTGCTCGTCGAGTTCGGCGGCGATTCCAAGGAAGACTCCGACGGCCAGGCGCACAAGCTCATGGAACGCCTCAAAAAAGAAAAAGACGCGCCTTCCATGAAGCTCTTCGACGACGCCAAGGAAGAGGAAATGATCTGGAAAGTCCGCGAAGGCAGCCTCGGCAGCACCGCCTGGGTTCCCGGTCATCCCGACACCTGGCCCGGCTGGGAAGACTCCGCCGTGGCCGTCAAAGACGTCAAGAGCTACCTGCAGGACCTGCACAAGCTGTTTGATAAATATGGCTATGACACGAGCGTTTACGGCCACTTCGGGCAGGGCTGCCTCCACTGCCGGATTCCCTTCAATCTCTACACGCAGCCGGGCATCGACGCCTGGAAGGGCTTCATGCAGGAGGCCACGGACCTCGTGAACAGCTATGGCGGCAGCTACTCGGGCGAGCACGGCGACGGCCAGCAGCGCGCCCCCTACCTCGAGAAGATGTTCGGCAAGAAAATCATTCAGGCGTTCCACGAATTCAAACGGATATGGGATCCGCAATACCGCATGAACCCCGGCAAAATTGTCGATCCCTACTTCATCACCGACAACATGCGCATCGGCACCGACTACAATCCGCCGCAGCCGCAAACGCATTTTCACTACCCCAACGATAAGAACGCCTTTTCACGGGCCGTGCTGCGCTGCGTGGGCATCGGCGTGTGCCGCAACCACGGCGGCCAGACAATGTGCCCTTCTTACATGGTGACGCGCGAGGAGGAGCACTCGACGCGCGGACGCGCCCGCCTGCTGTGGGAAATGATGAACGGGGACGTTCTGGAAGAGGGGTGGAAATCCGAGGAAGTCAAAGATGCCCTCGATCTGTGCCTTGCGTGCAAGGGCTGCAAGCACGATTGTCCGGTGAACGTGGACATGGCGACCTACAAGGCGGAATTTCTGTCGCACTATTACGAAGGAAAACTGCGGCCGCGACATGCGTTTGCCTTCGGTTTCATCCACATCGCCAGCGTGCTGGCTTCCAAATTCCCCACCTTGGCCAACCTGTTCACGCAGGCGCCGCTGCTGCGCAACGTGGCCAAGTTCCTCGCGGGCATGGAACAGGCGCGGTCGATCCCCGCGTTCGCCCCCCAAAGTTTCAAGGACTGGTTCCGCAGGCGCCCGCCCCGCAACGCGGGAGGCCAAACCGTGGTGCTTTTCGCCGACACCTTCAACGATTACTACAAGCCCGAAACCGCCAAGGCCGCCGTCGAAGTGCTCGAAGACGCCGGCTTTCACGTCCATGTCCCGATGGCCGATATGTGCTGCGGACGCCCGCTTTACGATTACGGCTTCGTGCCCACCGCCAAACGCTGGGCGCGGGATTTCATGGCCAAGCTGCAGCGCCCCATGGAGGCCGGCCTGCCGATGGTCGTGCTCGAACCCAGCTGCGCCGCGGTGTTCCGGGACGAACTCACGAACCTCTATCCCGAATCGAGGCTCGCCCAGAAATTCGAAACCCAGACCTATCTGCTCAGCGAATTCCTCACCAAGTTCGCACCGCATTACCAGGTGCCGCGACTGCATCGCAAGGCCCTTCTTCACGGCCATTGCCACCACAAGGCCATCATGCAGATGGATGATGAAAAGGAGCTGCTCAAAAAAATGGGAGTGGAATTCCGCGAGCCCGAGGACGGCTGCTGCGGCATGGCCGGAGCGTTCGGGTATGAGAAGGGCGATCATTACAAGGTGAGCATCGGCGCCGGCGAGCGTGTTCTGCTGCCCGAGGTGCGCAACGCCCCTGAAGACGAATTGATCATCACCGACGGCTTCAGTTGCCGCGAGCAGATCGAGCAGGAGACCGACCGCCACGGCCTGCACCTCGCCGACGTGATGGCGATGGCCATTCGCCACGGCGAGCAGGGCGTCCCCGGTTTGCCGGAGCGCGAGCTGGTGCACAAAGTCAAAGCCGCCCATCGTCGGGCCAATCTTCGCGCCGCGCTGGCGACCGGAACGCTGCTGGCGGCCGGCGCCGCCCTCTGGTGGACCGTCAGACAATCTCGCCGCAACGCTCCACTTCCGCCCGCGCGCCGGTAGAATCTGCCGGGTCTTTCCGGCGGAGTTCTTTTGGCGGCTGATGGTTCCAAGGTGGTCGTGGTCGCGGCGGCGGCGGTGAATATCGCCATCGCCGTCGCCAAGTTCGTCGCCGCGGCCATCACCGGCTCGCCCTCCATGGTCTCCGAGGCCATCCACTCCCTCGTGGACGCCGGCAACGAATTGCTCCTCATCCTGGGCATGCGCCTCGCCCGCAGGCCCGCCGATGAAAACCATCCCTTCGGCCACGGCAAGGAACTTTACTTCTGGTCCTTCGTCGTCGGCATGGTGATCTTCGGCGTCGGGGGCGGCGTTTCGATTTATGAGGGAATCGCCCACCTGGTGAATCCCGGCGAAGTGGCCGCCTCCACCGGAAATTTCATCATCCTCGCCATCGCCTTCGCCCTCGAATCGGTCTCCTGGACCATCGCCATCCGCGAATTCTGGCGCCGCAAGTCCCGCGCGCAGCTCACCATCTGGCAGGCCATCCGACGCACCAAGGACCCCACCGTTTTCATCGTCCTGCTCGAAGATACCGCCGACCTTCTCGGCCTCCTCGCCGCGGCGGGGGCGCTGCTCCTCGCGCGCATCACGCACTGGCCCTACTGGGACGCCATCGGCGCGGTCCTGATCGGACTGATGCTCTGCGCGCTGGCCCTCATCATGGTGCGCGAAAGCAAGGGGCTCCTCGTCGGCGAAAGCGCGCGCCAGGAAATCGTCGCCGCCGTCCAGCGCATCGCCGCCGCCGATCCCCTGGTGCTCGAAGCGCGCCGCCCTTTGACCATGCAGCTTTCTCCCGATCAGGTCCTCGTGAATCTGGAGATCGTGGTCCGCCCCGGACTGCGCGTGGAAGAGCTGCGCGACGTGGTCGAACGGATTAAGGACGCCGTTCAAACTCAGTTCGCCGAAGTCGAGCAACTCTTCATCGAAGCCGTCCGCGCCCAAAAATAAGAGTTCTTTTTCGCAGCGCACGGTCGGGTGGGGGTACGTCCTTTGCACGTTAGCGCAACGCGGTGCTCTCCCTTCCATTTTTGGACAGGGTGCGCTTCTTGTCCATTCGCACGGGCTGCCGCCACTTCGCGTTCTTGTGGGAAGACCAGTGGCACAACTCTTTCACCCAGCCATGAATACGGTTGCCCGCGTGCTGATCGTGGGCATCCCCTTGCTCTCGATCCTCGCCGGATCGGCAATTGGCTATGGCTTCGGTTACTCCGACTGGGTGACGTACCGTCAACTCTTCCGCCAACAAACTGACGGCGCCGCCGAAGGCGGACCCGGCGGCGTGCCCTTTTCTCACGCACACCACGTCAAAGGTCTTGGCATCGATTGCCGCTACTGTCACGCCACCGTCGAACAATCCCCCTTCGCCGGCATGCCCTCCACCAACACCTGCATGACCTGCCACTCCCAGATGTGGATTCACGCGCCCATGCTCGCCCCCGTCCGCCAATCCTGGCTCACCAATACGCCTCTCAAGTGGACGCGCGTCCACGACCTGCCCGATTACGTCTACTTCGATCACAGCATCCACATCGCCAAGGGCGTCGGCTGCTCCACCTGTCACGGCGACGTTTCCGAGATGCCCCTGATGCGCCGCGTCGTCGATCTCCAGATGCGCTGGTGCCTCGATTGCCACCGCGATCCCGCCAAGCACCTTCGCCCGCAGGACCAGATCTTCAATCCGAGCTGGGTGGAACCGCCCGATCAGCTGCAGCGCGGCCACGCGCTGTTGCAGCAGTACCACATCCAGGTCGATCAGCTTACCAACTGTTCTCTCTGTCACAGGTAGCCATGCGCCCGGACGACACCCCATCCCCGCACGAGCATGAGGCCGAAGAACCGGTCTGGGACATCTCGCGCGAAGAGTTCGCGCCGGGATCGACTGACGCCGCGGCGGAGGCGTTCGACCGGCGCACCTTCCTCAAGCTGATGGGCGCGGGCGCGGCGCTGGCGGCCGGAGCCGAAACGCTGGGCGGATGCACCAAGCCCCAGCCTCCCGAAAAAATCGTCCCCTATGTCAACGCGCCCGAAGGCGTCATCCCCGGCGTACCCGCCTTTTATGCCAGCGCCATTCCCCTGGACGGCTGGGGCCACGGCGCCATCGTCGAGCAGCACGAAGGCCGCCCCACCAAAATCGAGGGCAACCCCGATCATCCCTCCTCGCTCGGCGGCACCAACATCTTCGTGCAGGCGTCGGTGCTCCAGCTTTACGACCCCGACCGCAGCCGCACCGTCGTCAAACTCGGCGGCGCCGATACCTGGGGCAACCTCCTGGAAGAACTCCGGGGCATCCTTGCCGACAAAGACCTCCGCGTCCGCATCCTCACCGGCACCGTCACCTCGCACACGCTTGCCGACCAGATCGCCGCCCTGCAAAAGGCCCTCCCCAACCTGCGCTGGCATCGCCATGACGGCATCGGCACCGACAACCGCGCCGCCGGCCTGAAGCAGGCGGCCGGGCGCTCCGACCTCACCCCCGTCTACGATTTCACGAAGGCCCGCCGCGTCGTTTCCCTCGATTCCCATTTCCTCTTCGATGAACCGGGCTCCGTGCGCTATGCCCGCGAGTTCGCCCAGCGGCGCCGCATCCCTTTCAAAAAATTCGGCCCGCTGCCCACGCATCATGACCCCGCCGAACCGGTCCCCCGCAGCGTGCCGGGCGCCGATGACCTGCTCCGCCTGTACGTGGCGGAAAGCTGCGTCACCTTCACCGGCGTGATGGCCGATCACCGCCTCCCGATGAAGGCCGGCGATATCCCCCATCTGGCCGCCGCGCTGGCCCGCGCGCTTCAGGGTCGGCCGGCGACGCTCGGCGGAGATGCCGACGCCTGGGTCCGCGCCGCGGCCGCCGATCTGCAAAAAGCCGGCAGCGCCTCGCTCGTCATGGCCGGCGAAACCCAGCCGCCCGAGGTCCACGCCCTCGCCCATGCCCTCAACGCCCGCCTCCAAAGCGCCGCCGTGCGCTATGTCGAGCGCATCGATTTTTCCGATCCCCGCCATCCCGACGATTCCCTCGCCTCCCTCGCCGACGACATGAACAAAGGCGATGTCGACCTCCTGCTGATCCTCGACGCCAATCCCGTCTACACCTCGCTGGGCGATATCGACTTCGGCGACGTACTCCAACGCTATTCCAAATCGGGACGCCTCGCCGTTCACCTCGGCCTCTACAACGACGAAACCGCCGGCTACTGCAAATGGCACGTGCCCCTCTCCCATCCCCTCGAAGCCTGGGGCGACTGCCGCGGACACGACGGCACCGCCTCGATCATCCAGCCTCTCATCGAGCCTCTCTGGGCCAGCAAGAGCGCCATCGAATTTCTCGCCGGCATCATCGGCCTGGCCGGCGGATCGGCCTCCGACCTCTACGCCAACGGCTACGACCTCGTCCGCCGCTACTGGCTCGCCCAGTGGCAAGCGGCGCCCGGCGAGAAGGAAATGCGCTGGCGCAAGGCCCTCCGTGATGGCATCCTTCCCGACTCCGCCGCCAAAGAAGTCCCCAACCTTCAGAACGCCCTGCGCAACAACCTCGCCCAAACCCTCGCCGCCATCGACCGCCTCCCTCCCGCGCCTCCGCTCGAAATCAACTTCCGCACCGACCCCTCCATCGGCGACGGCTCCTGGGCCAATCATCCCTGGCTCCAGGAACTCCCCAAACCCATCAACCGCATCACCTGGGACACCCTGCTGTTGATCAGCCCCAAAACCGCCCGCGATCTTCACCTCGACGAAGCCGCCCAGCACAAAAACCGCGAGCGCGAACCCATGGCCCGCTTCTCCCTCAACGGCTACGCCCAGGACGCCCCCCTCTGGGTCCAGCCCGGACAGCCCGATGGCGCCGTCACCCTTTATCTCGGCGGCGGTCGCTGGCGCGGCGGGCACGTCCAGTACAACATCGGCATCAACGTCAACCCCATGCGCACCCGCAACAACGCCTGGTCCGCACCCATCTCCCTCGCCCTCGGCCCCAACCGCCACTCCGTCGCCTGCGTCCAGAACACCCAGGTCATGGCCGACCGCGACATCCTCCACACCACCTCCGTTGACGAATTGCCCAAAGCCCACGGCCTTCACGCGCCCGATCTCTACGGCATGCAGACCGACACCAGCGGCCGCAAAGTCCACCTCACCCTTTACGACGAAGACCGCTACACCGGATACAAGTGGGGCATGGTCATCGACCTCGCCGCGTGCATCGGCTGCAACGCCTGCGTCATCGCCTGCCAGGCCGAAAACAATATCCCCACCGTCGGCCGCGAACAGGTCCTCCGCGCCCGCGAAATGCAGTGGATGCGCATCGACGCCTACTACGGCGAGAAAGACACCCTCACCGCCGACGACCTGCCCCCGAATCCCCGCATCCTCTTTCAACCCATGCTCTGTCAGCACTGCGAAGACGCGCCCTGCGAGCTGGTCTGCCCCGTCGGCGCCACCACCCACTCCAGCGAAGGCATCAACGAAATGACCTACAACCGCTGCGTGGGCACCCGCTACTGCTCCAACAACTGCCCCTACAAAGTCCGCCGCTTCAACTTCCTTCAGTACAACGGCCACGGCGACGCCACCGAGGACATGCAGAAAAATCCCAACGTCACCGTCCGCAGCCGCGGCGTCATGGAAAAATGCACCTACTGCATCCAGCGCATCAACATGGCGCGCATCAACGGCAAACGCGACTGGTCGCGCAACGACGCCGCCGGAAAGCCCACCAAAATGCGCCGCACCCCCACCGATCCCTGGGCCCCGCCGGTCGCGCTCCCCCAGCTCAGTTTCATGACCGCCTGCCAGCAGGGATGTCCCACCGAAGCCATCGTCTTCGGCGACCTCAACGACATCGACAATTACGCCACGATCCTCAAAACCCAGGAACCCTGGGCCGCGGTCAGCTTCGGCGTGCTCACCGAGCTCAACACCCAGCCCCGCACCAGCTATCTCCCGCGCATTGAAAACCCCAACCCTGATTTCCACGGCTCCTCCTCCGCCACCCAGCAGGGAGGCAGCCTCCGATGACCACGCACCTCGTCCCCGTCTTTCCCGACGAAGACCGCCGCGACCCGGTCATCAATCCCCATTTCACCTACGGCACCTCCACCGACAAAATCACCGGCGTCGTGCACCAGCCCGTCTCCGCCGCCTGGCTCTTCGGCTTCGGCATCTCCTTCCTCGGGCTCATGCTCTTCAACTTCGCCGTCACCTGGCTCCTGGTCTGGGGTGTCGGCGTCTGGGGCATCGATATCCCCGTCGGATGGGGCCTCGCCATCACCAACTTCGTCTGGTGGATCGGCATCGGTCACGCCGGCACCTTCATCTCCGCGTTCCTCCTCCTCCTCCGCCAGGAATGGCGCACCAGCATCAACCGCTTCGCCGAGGCCATGACCCTCTTCGCCGTCGCCTGCGCGGGCATGTTCCCGCTGCTCCATCTCGGACGCCCCTGGCTCTTCTACTTCGTCTTCCCCTACCCCAACACCATGGACCTCTGGCCCCAGTTCCGAAGCCCCCTCATCTGGGACGTCTTCGCCGTCTCCACCTACTTCACCGTCTCCCTCGTCTTCTGGTACGTCGGCCTTATCCCCGACCTCGCCACACTCCGCGATCAGAAAAACCGCTCGCTCCTCTCCCGCAAAGTCTACGGCTTCCTCGCCCTCGGCTGGCGCGGCGCTTCCCGCCACTGGCACCGCTACCACAAAGCCTACCTCCTCCTCGCCGGCCTCGCCGCACCCCTGGTCGTCTCCGTCCACTCCGTCGTCGGTATGGATTTCTCCGGCGGCATCGTCCCCGGCTGGCACTCCACCATCTTCCCTCCTTACTTCGTCGCAGGCGCCATTTACTCCGGCTTCGCCATGGTCGTCGCGCTCGCGGTCCCCATGCGCGCCATCTACGGCCTCCACGGCATGATCACCAACAAGCACCTCGATAACTGCGCCAAACTCATGCTCGTCACCGGCCTTATCGTCTGCTACGGCTACTACACCGAAACCTTCCAGGGGTGGTATTCCGGCTCCCCCTATGAAATCGGCATGATGCATGACCGCTGGTTCGGCCCCTACTGGCCCGCATGGTGGCTCATCATCTTCTGCAACTGCGTCGTCCCCCAGTTCTTCTGGTCCTACCGGGTCCGACGCTCCCCCTGGCTCCTCTTCGTACTCGCCAATTTCATCCAGCTCGGCATGTGGCTCGAACGCTTCGTCATCGTCTGCCAGTCCCTCCACCACGACTACCTCCCCTCCAAGTGGGCCATGTACTACCCCACCATCTGGGACTGGGCCACGCTCGCCGGAACCATCGGCCTGTTCTTCACCCTGTTCTTCCTCTTCTGCCGCTACCTCCCGGTCATCGCCGTCGCCGAAATCCGCGAGCTCGTCCACAAAAAAGCTTCCGCCGAAGGCACCGCCGCCGCCGTCCGTCGCACCGGCATGGCCCCTCCCTGGAACGATCCCCAGCGGGAGGTCAACGCCCATGAGTAAGCACGTCCCCAAAATCTACGGCGTCGTCGGCGAATTCTCCTCCGCCGAGGCCATCCTCGAGGCCGCCAAACACGCCACCGAGGCCGGATACACCCACGCCGAAGCCTACACCCCCTTCCCCGTCGAAGGCCTCGCCGAAGCCCTCAACTTCTATCGCTCCCCGGTCGCACTTTGCACGCTTCTCGCCGGTATTCTCGGCGGCGCCACCGGCTTTTTCATGTGCTGGTACGCCAACGTCATCAGCTACGCCTGGGATGTCGGCGGTCGCCCACGCAACTCCTGGCCCGCCTGGATCCCCATCACCTTCGAGCTCACCGTCCTCTTCGCCGCCCTCACCGCCGCCATCTCCATGCTCGTGCTCAATGGCCTCCCGCGCCTCCACCACCCCATCTTCGAAACTCCCCACTTCACCGACGCCTCCCGCGACCGCTTCTTCCTCTGCATCGAAGCCAAAGACCCCAAGTTCACCCCAGAAACCGCCACCACCTTCCTCACCCACCAGGGCGCCCTCGCCGTCTCGGAGGTGATGGAATGACAACGCTCCAACCAAAAATCGCAACCCGCAAAACCGCCCCCCGCCGCCGCCCCTTGTCTTTCGTCTTTGGTCTTTCGTCTTTCGTCTTTTGTCTTTCCACCCTCCTCGTCGCTTGTAAACGCGACGACATGGCCGATCAGGAACGCCTCAAGCCCCTCGCCGCCAGCTCCTTCTACGCCGACGGCGCATCCGCCCGCCTCCCCGTCCCCCACACCATCTCCCGCAGCACCCCCGACATCAACCTCGACGAAGGCCAGCTCTGGCAGACCGCACTCCCCCTCAACACCCCCGCCCCCTTCCAGATGACGCCCGCCGATCTCCGCCGTGGTCAGCAGGAATTCACCATCTACTGCACCCCCTGCCACGGGCAACTCGGCGACGGCAACGGCATGATCCCCCAGCGCGGTTTCCTCCACCCGCCCACTTACCACTCCGACCGCCTCCGAAACGCCCCCGACGCTTACTTCTACAACGTCATCACCAACGGCATCGGCGCCATGTACCCCTACGCCGACCGCGTCGCCCCCGATGACCGCTGGCGCATCACCGCTTACATCCGCGCCCTGCAACTCAGCCAGCACGCTTCCCCGCAGGACGCCCCCGGCGCCGCAACCGAAGCGCCCGCCGCGCCGCCGGCCAACGGTGGGGGGGGGACGCCATGATCCGCCGAAACCCCATCGCCATCTTCCTTCCGCTTATCGTCGGCATCGCCGCCGGCATCGCCTGCATCTTCGCCGCACTCAATCCCGGCAGCCGCTCCGATTTCTTCGTCGCTTACCTCTTCGCCTGCTGGTTCTGGCTCGGTATCTCCCTCGGCGGCCTCGTCCTGCCCATGCTCCACACCCTCACCGGCGGCAACTGGGGCCGCACGGTGCGCCGCATCGGCGAAGCTTCCTCCCTCGTCACCCCCCTCATGCTCCTGCTCTGGATCCCCCTGCTCTTCGGCCTCCACCACCTCTACGTCTGGACCAACCCCGACGAAGTCGCCAGGGAAACCGTCCTCCAGCACCGTCTGCCTTACCTCAACATCCCCTTCTTCCTCGCCCGCATCGCCGGCTGCTTCGCCATCTGGATCGCCCTGGTCTTCATCCAGATCACACTCTCCCGCAAGGTCGAACGCACCGGAAACGAACGCACCCGCTCCGCGCTCCGCGGATGGTCCGCCGCCGGTCTCATCCTCTACCTCCTCACCATGACCCACGCAGGATGCGACTGGATCATGTCACGCGACATCGAGTTTTATTCCACCACCTTCGGCTTCGTGCTCACCACCGGCCAGACCCTCGCCGGCCTCGCCTTCGTCATCCTCATCCTCGCGCTCGTCGGACGCCACGACAAACCCCATCCCCTCGCCCTGGCCACCCGGAAAGGCATCCTCAACGACGTGGGAAACATCCTCCTCACCCTCGTCATCCTCTGGTCCTACGTCACCTTCATGCAACTCCTCGTCATCTGGATGGGCAACACCGGCGAGGACAACGTCTATTACCTCCAGCGCGGACTCGGGCAGCCCTCCCCCTGGCGCTGGGTCGGGCTCTCCCTCATCGTCCTGAACTTCTTCATTCCCTTCTTCCTCCTGCTCTTCCGCGCCACCAAGCAATACCTCCCCGCCCTCACCGCCATCGCCGCCATCCTCTTCCTCATCCACCTCGTCGAGGTCTTCTGGCTCATCGCCCCCTCCGGCGATCACAAGGGCCCCGAATTCCACCTCGCCTGGATCGATTTCGTCGCGCCCGTCGCCGTCGGAGGCCTCTGGCTCGCCCTCTTCTTCTTCCTCCTCCCCGAACGTCTCGCCGCCGCCGCCGCCGTCCTCAACAACCCACCACCCGCCGAAAGCGAGGTGGCTCATGCCTGACGGCCCTCGCCCCTCCACCGATACCCTCCGCGCCGGCCACGAACTCTCCGGCGTCGCCCACCGCGGCATCGGCATCTTCGTCCTCTGGTTCTTCGCCACCGCCATCGCCCTCCATGTTTTCCTCTGGTTCTTCCTCGCCTACGAAGTTCACCGCGAAGCTCGCTCCGAACCCGGACCCTTCGCTCTGGGCGCCGACCGACCCACCACCATCCCACAGCCGCTCCAGCCCAGCATCGCCCACAATTCCCTCCCCTGGCAGGACCTGCCCGCGCTCCGCGACAGCCAGCTCCAACAACTCAATTCCGCAGGACCCATCCCCGCCGACCCAGCCCACGTACACATCCCCATCGATCACGCCATCCAGCTCTTCCTCCAAAACGGCGGCCTTTCCACCAAACCCAACCCCGCCGCCACCGCCCCCGCTCCCCCGCCCGCCCAAACCCAACCCTGGATCATCCCCAACTCCGCCCGCCCCAAAACCGTGGAGAACCGCACATGACCCGCGCCAGCGCAATTACCCATTACCATTTACCAATTGCCGCGATCCTGCTCGCCGCCGCGCTCCTCCTCTCCGCCCTCCCCGCCCACGCCGAAGTACCCACCGCCTCCACCCGCCCCGCCCAGCTCTCCGGCGTCAAAATCGTCCAGCTCCTCGGCCACAAGGTCCCCGGCGATATCCAGTTCCGCGACGAAAACGGCAACACCGTCACCCTCGCACAGCTCCAATCAGGACGCCCCGTCGTCCTCGCACTCGTCTACTTCTCCTGCCCCGCCCTCTGCACCGTTATCCTCAACAACACCCTCTCCACCCTCAAGGTCATGCCCCTCACCCTCGGCAAGGATTACGACGTCTGGACCATCAGCTTCGATCCCCGGGAAACCTCCGCCGTCGCCTCCGAAAAGCACGACGAATACGTCCGCGCCTATGACCGCACCAAATACTTCGGAAACGCCGCGCCCGTCGGAAACACCGGCCCCAACTGGCACTTCCTTACCGGCGATCAGGCCAACATCACACGCCTCACCCAGGCCGTCGGCTTCCACTACAAATGGGACGCCGCCTCCCAGCAGTTTTACCATCCCGCGGGCCTCACCATCCTCTCCCCGGACCGCACCATCTCCCGCTATTTCTTCGGCGTCAATTTCGACCCCACCGATCTCCGCCTCTCCCTTGATGAAGCCGCCCATGGCAAAATCGGCTCCGTCACCGATACCATCCTCCTCTGCTGCTACCACTACGATCCCACCACCGGACGCTACGGCCTCGCCATCGTCCGCCTCCTCCAGATCTTCGGCGCTCTGACCATCCTCGTCATCGGCGGCGCGCTCGCTTACCTCTTCCACATCGACCGCCGCCGCACGCGCGCGCTCCTCGCCGCCGCCCACGACTCCCCCAGGCACACGCTCCGCCTCGGAGCAAGGGGGAACTATGAGTGATGGCTTCCAGCTCATCCCCGCCCGCGCGTCCACGATGGCCTATCACATCGACGACCTCGTCCTCTTCCTCCTTTGCGTCACCGCCTTCTTCACCATCCTCATCTTCTCCCTCATCATCATCTTCGTCGTCAAATACCGCCGCAAAAATCCCAACGACATCGGCAAAAATATCGGCGAACACCACTGGCTCGAATGGACCTGGATCATCATCCCCTCACTCATCGAAGTCGTCATGTTCGTCTGGGGCGCCGCTCTCTACGTCCGCATGTCACGACCCCCCGCCAATTCCCTCGAAATCCAGGTCATCGGCAAACAGTGGATGTGGAAAATCCAGCACCCCTCAGGCCGCAAGGAAATCGACGAACTCCACATCCCCGTCGGCCGACCCATCAAGCTGGTCATGACCTCCCAGGACGTCATCCACTCCTTCTTCATCCCCGAATTCCGCGTCAAGCAGGATGTCGTCCCAGGTCGCTATTCCACCGAGTGGTTCACCCCCACCAAGATCGGCCAGTACCACCTCTTCTGCTCCGAATACTGCGGCACAGGGCACGCCAGCATGGCCGGTCGCGTCGTCGTCATGTCCCCCGCCGATTACGCCAAATGGGAAGCCAACGTCCCCCTCGATCAAACCCCCGAAGCCTCCGGCGCCAAGCTCTTCCTCGAATACGGCTGCATGACCTGCCATGGCCAGCAGGCCCCCTCCCTCGCCGGCATCTACGGCCGCCAGCAAACCATGTCCACCGGCGAAGTCGTCACCGTCGATGACGACTACCTCCGCGAATCCATCCTCAATTCCCGCGCCAAAATCGTCGCCGGTTATCCCCCCGTCATGCCCGGCTATCAGGGCCAGCTTTCAGAAGAGCAGGTCATGGACCTCATCTCCTACATCAAATCCCTCCAGGGCGCCGCCACCCTCCCCGCCCCCAACCTCCCCCAGAATGGAGGAAGTCCGCCATGATCCGCCCAAGCGCATCGAAGTCCCAATTACCAATTACCAATTACTCAATTACTTCGAGCCTGCTATGACCCTCATCGCCCCCGAAACCTCCTCCCCGCTCCCCCTCGAGCACACCCCCAATTACCTCGAGGACGGTTTCAGCATCAAATCCTGGCTCCTCACCACCGACCACAAACGCATCGCACTCCTCTACCTCGTCTCCATCACCTTCTTCTTCGCCCTCGGAGGCGTCGCCGCCACGCTCATCCGACTCGACCTCGCCACCCCAGAAGGAGACCTCCTCAAGGCCGGCACCTACAACCGCATGTTCACACTCCACGGCGTCATCATGGTCTGGTTCTTCCTCATCCCCTCCATCCCCACCGTCTTCGGCAACTTCGTCCTGCCCATGATGCTCGGCGCCCGCGATCTCGCCTTCCCAAAACTCAACCTCCTCTCCTGGTATCTCTTCATCTTCGGCGGAACTTTCACCGTCCTCGCCCTCCTCCTCGGCGGCGTCGATACCGGCTGGACCTTCTACACCCCTCTCTCCACCGGCTTCTCCAACTCCCACGTCATCCTCGTCGTCACCGGCGTCTTCATCACCGGCTTCTCCTCCATCCTCACAGGCCTCAACTTCATCGTCACCACCCACACCATGCGCGCCCCCGGTCTCACCTGGTTCCGCCTCCCTCTCTTCGTCTGGTCCACCTACGCCACCTCCATCATCCTCGTCCTCGCCACCCCCGTCCTCGCCATCACTCTCGCTCTCGTCGCCGTCGAACGCATCTTCCACGTCGGCATCTTCGACCCCGCCCTCGGCGGAGACCCCATCCTCTTCCAGCACCTCTTCTGGTTCTACTCCCACCCCGCCGTCTACATCATGATCCTCCCTGGCATGGCCGTCGTCTCCGAAATCGTCACCTGCTTCTCACGCAAGCAAATCTTCGGCTACTCCTTTGTCGCATACGCCTCCGTCTCCATCGCTCTCGTCGGCTTCCTCGTCTGGGGACACCACATGTTCGTCTCCGGCCAATCCGTCTACGCCGGCCTCGCCTTCTCCTTCCTCTCCTACGTCGTCGCAGTCCCCTCCGCCATCAAGGTCTTCAACTGGACCGCTACCCTCTACAAGGGCTCCATCCAGCTCGATACACCCATGCTCTACATCCTCGGCTTCATCGGACTCTTCACCATCGGCGGCCTCACCGGCCTCTTCCTCGCCGCCCTCGCAGTTGACGTCCACGTCACCGATACCTACTTCGTCGTCGCCCATTTCCATTACATCATGGTCGGCGGCATGGTCATGGCCTATATGGCCGCCATGCATTACTGGTTCCCCAAAATGTTCGGACGCATGTATCCCGAATGGTGGGGCCGCTTCTCCGCCTTCACCATCTTCGTCGGATTCAACCTCACCTTCTTCCCACAGTTCATCCTCGGTTACCTCGGCATGCCACGCCGCTACCACGCCTATCCCCCCGAATTCCAGGTCCTCAACGTCCTTTCCACCGCTGGCGCTTCCATCCTCGCCGTCGGTTACGTCCTCCCCCTCCTCTATCTCACCTGGTCCATGAAGTACGGTAAAAAAGCCCCGCCCAACCCCTGGCATGCCACGGGCCTCGAATGGCAAACCACCTCCCCGCCCCCCAAGGACAACTTCGAAGTCACCCCCATCGTCACCCGCGGACCCTATGATTACCCCTCCCTCAAAGCCCAGAACGACGCCCCCCTCAACCTCTCCCCCCATCTCTTAGAAGAGGCCCCCGTATGACCCGATTACCAATTACCAATTACCAATTACTTCCCTCGAACGGTGCAAAATGACCAGCACCCCCTTCATCCACCACCAGTTCGACGACCCCCTCCAGCAACGCGAAGCCGCCACCCTCGGCATGTGGACCTTCCTCGCCACCGAAGTCCTCTTCTTCGGCGGTCTCATGATGTCCTACGCCATCTACCGCTACACCTGGCCCGAAGCCTGGGTCGAAGGTTCCCACCACCTCAAGGAATATCTTGGCGCCATCAACACCGGCGTCCTGCTCACCTCTTCCCTCACCGTCGCTCTCGCCGTCCATTTCACTCAGCTCAAAGCCCGAATCCCCACCCTCCTCTGCCTCATCCTCACCCTCATCCTCGGCATCGCCTTCCTCGGCATCAAAGGCACCGAATATGTCATGGAGTATCACGAGCACCTCGTCCCCGCCATCAACTATCACCCCACCGACGTCATCGACGTCCGACACGTCCAGCTCTTCATGCTCTTCTACTTCCTCATGACCCTCCTCCACGCCACCCACATGCTCGTCGGAATCTCCCTCCTCACCTTCCTCACCTTCCAGGTCTTCCGCGGCCGGTACGTCGACGGCAACCCCAACACCGTCGAAATCATCGGCCTCTATTGGCACTTCGTCGACCTCGTCTGGATCTTCCTCTTCCCGCTCCTCTATCTGGTGCGATGATGTCCACCGACGTTCACAAAATCATCACCATCCCCTGGATGTTCATCGTCTACATCGCACTCATGATCCTCCTCGGATCCACCATCCTCGCCGCCCATTTCACCATCGGCGGACTCGGCCTCCTCATCGCCCTCATCATCGCCGCCTCCAAAGCCTCCCTCGTCATCCTCTACTACATGCACATCCGCGTCGAATCCAGAACCACCTGGGTCTTCGTCGGCGCAGGTTTCCTCTGGCTTACCATCATGATCTCCCTCACCGCCGGCGACTACGTCACACGCCCCTGGCTTGCTCGCGCGGATGAGGTCAACCCCCACGAATCCATGATCATCCCTCCGCCCCCAGGCATGCGCCGCCAACCCCCCCAATCCCCCACCACCATCCCCTTCGAAAACCGCTGAATCCCAAATATGCACCGTGTAAATATGCACAATCATCTCAACACTCCTCCCTTCGCCGGCAATATCCCCCCGCCGCAATCCCATCATCGTCGTCCATCGGTCGTCCCTCGCCAGCCACATCCCGCTCCCTCCAATCCTCCCACCTCCATTCGTGTAAATTCGTGTACATTCGTGGACACTTCCCGTCGTCGCCCCCTTTCGTGCCTTTCGTGCCTTTCGTGGCCATTTACGTCGTCGTCGGGGGGGGGACCGTCGCCCTCCGTGCCCTCCGTGTGCTCCGTGGTTAACTCTTGATCGCGGCCTCGCCGCGCCATGAACATGCCTGGACCCCTTATGCCCGAAACTTCCCGGAAAACCCAGGACCGCGTCGATGAACGCAAATCTCCCTCCGGCAAAATCCTCTACGGCGCCATCGTCGCCGAGGCCGAGGAAGAACTCGACCGCCCCTCCTCCGGCCTCTTCTGGTCAGGCCTCGCCGCCGGACTCTCCATGGGCTTCTCCGGCTTCACCATGGCCCTCATCCGCTCCCACCTCCCGGACGCCAAATGGACCCCACTCGTCACCGACTTCGGCTACTCCCTCGGTTTCCTCGTCGTCATCCTCGGACGCCAGCAGCTCTTCACCGAAAATACCCTCACCCCCATCCTCCCCCTCCTCCGCCGCCCCTCCGTCTTCGTCTTCTTCAACGTCCTCCGCCTCTGGATCATCGTCTTCGCCGCCAACATGATCGGCGCCTGCATCATGGCTCTCGTCCTCGCCAAATGCCCCGTCCTCCCCGACGACGCCCGCGCCAGCCTCATCCAGCTCTCCCTCCAGGGCATGCACAAACCTTTCGGCGCCATGGTCCTCCGCGCCATCTACGCCGGCTGGCTCATCGCACTCATCGTCTGGCTCATGCCCTTCGCCGAAGCCGCCCGCATCTGGGTCATCATCTTCCTCACCTACGTCGTCTCCCTCGCCGAACTCCCACACTCCGTCGCCGGCGCCGTCGAAGCCTTCTTCACCGCCTGGGATGGCTCCGCCTCCTGGTCCGACGCCCTCTTCGGCTACATCGCCCCCGCGCTCATCGGCAACGCCATCGGCGGCGTCACTCTCGTCGCCGCCCTCAACCACGCCCAGGTCCTCGCCTCCGGCGAATCCCTCGACACCGCCCACCAACAACAAAAATCCCAAGACACCGGCCTCCCTTGACCCCTCTGAAGTAATGGGTAACCAGTAATTGGTAATTGGCCGCCGCCAAAAAATGGGGCCCCCGACCCCCGCGCCAGCGAATTACTATTTACCATTTACCATTTACCATTTACCCCCTCCTCCTCCCCACCAACACCGCCGCCCCCATCACCATCACCCCCACCGTCGCCGGCTCCGGCACCTCCGGCGCCGTCGCAAACACCGTCCCCGAATCCGCCGTATAGCTCGCCAGCGGATCATCCGAAAACACCGCCAGCGACGCCGTGTTCCCCGCATCGATCAACGCCTGCCCATCGCCCAGGTTCGCAAACGCATCCGCCTGCAGCGCCGCATCCACAGAAATCGCCACGCTCCCGTCCCCCGGCACAAAAAATGTCACCGCCACGCTCGGCGCCGTCGAATTGTTGATCACCGTCCCGTCCGCATGCACCGATTTCGTCACCCCCAGCGCCACCGTCTTCAATGGGATCCCCGGCAGCCCCCGAATCTGCAGCGTCGTCGATACCTCTCCCGTAAAAAATCCCCCGAACACCTGATCCCCTTTCCCAAAATTCCCCTCCGTCGTCACCGTCAGGTCCAGCGACAAATCCAGCGTGAACGTCGACCCTAGCGGATTGCTCGTCGTGAAACGCAGAACGTCTCCCCATGCCAGGCTGTCCGTCGCATGCGCATTCGCCACCCCGTCCGCTGCCGTTGAATCCGTCAGCCCCGAATCCGAAAACGCCGAAATCGTCGAATGCAACGCCCCGATGTCCGCCTCATCCTCCACGTTCCCCCCCGACGACTGTGGCTCCAGCAACATCTTGTCCGGAATCCACGCCGTCCCCGACGTGTTCGCCGACGTCGTCCCCGTGATCCGCGTGCCGCTCACCTGCCCCCCGCTCGAAAAGCTATGGCTATCCGACCCCCCATTCCCCATCTCCGTCCCATTAACGACCACCGCAGCCCCCGCCGTCGCCGTCACCGCCCCGCTATCCGACACATAAAACCCCTTCGCCCCCGTCCCCCCCGCCATCACCGCCGCCGCCGCCACCACCACCCGCAAAACACCGCGCTGCCGCCTCATACCCTGCTCCTTCCTTCCAACACACACCGCAACGACAAACCCACAACCCACCACCATACCCCCCGCCACCCCTCTTGTCATCCATATTTCTACGCCTTTCAATACAAAGCATGCCGCCCCAAAGGTGGCATCGGCGTCCCCCCGATGTTCCGCCGCAGCCGACAAACCCTCGGCAGGGAACCCATAGCGTCCGCGCCGGCCCATCAACCCACACCAACCCGGGCCGCCCCTGGATCGCCGCCAGAACGCCCCCCAAAACCCAACCTCCACGCCCCTTCATCCCGCAGCTCAAGCGCCGGCACGCCAGTCCCCCCCGCCCACCAACACCACAAGCCCACCCCCTCCGCGGGGTGGTTCCCCTGTGCACTCGCCATTGCCCCGGCGCGCCCCAGCCCCACCCCCTCCGCGGGTGCCCCCCCAGCGCCACCGACGTGTACACCTTCACGGCCTTGATCCCATCGGCGGGCAGTTTGGCTTCTCGGCCAACTACGGCAAGGTGGACATCGACAACCTGACGATCAACAGCGATCCGGCAGGCGATGGCAGCTTCTCGACGACCGAGCTGGTGGAGACCTTCACCCTGGATTCCAGCGGCTATGACTCAGGGGATAATCCCACCTATGACGCCAACGGGAACCTGACCTTTGATGGCACCCAGGTGTACACCTATGATGCATGGAACAGGCTCGTGGGCGTGGCTCATGGCTATACCGATGGGAGCGGCGACGTGCAGAGTGGGTATCAGTTCGACAAGATGTCTTATGATGGCCTCGGGCGGCTGATCACCGAGGCGATCAGCGGGGAAGGTTCGGGGCATGACGGCACCGTCGATAATTATTACGACGGCAATCAGCTCATTGAGCAGCAGTCTGGCACGCCGGTGGATGGGATAGTGCCGGCCATCAAGCAGAATGTCTGGGGCCTCCAGTACGTCAACGAGCTGGTGCAGACGGCGGTGGGGGTAATAAGGGGTCAGGAGTCATTTCCAGACGGGGGGACTAAACGCGCGACGCCCGCCAATACCACCCTCACGAAAAATCCTTAAATATATAAAAATGTGAACATCATGCCCTACCACACGCCCAGCATCTCCTCGCACCTGCCCTCACTCCACCCCGCCTCACTCGCCACTCTACCCCCGCCATCCCGCCCGCGTCCATAACAATCGCCCTCATCCCTCTCCCCCCTCGGCACCCCGTTGCCTCGCTTCGTTCCCCCCTACCCCCGGGAGGGAACGGGAAAGCGACGTCGCAATCCCCCATGACGACAACTGGTTACCGCCCCCCGAAAACGTCCGTGCCCCTCCCTTGCCGCCCAAATTTTCCCCTTGTATGTAAGCATTTTGTTCGGTATAATACCTACCGCTCGCCGGGAGAAAGAATATGCGTACAACCCCCCAATATCCCCTCCATTCCACCACCATCGCGCCTCGCATCGACCACCCCCATCGCCCCCCACGCGCGCAGCGCCTCTCCCACCCCCCGGTGCAAAACCATGGCGCTCTTGGCGCTCTGGCCACACCAACCCCTCCAACGCCACACCGCCAAGGTAGCGACACCACGCCCCCTCCCTCGCCCCCGCCCCCTATCTCCCGCTACAATACCCCGCTTTCCCCACCCCGGAGCCCGCGAAACCCCATGGACCACTTCCACTACATCAACGGCCAACTCTTCGCCGAAAACGTCCCCGTCTCCAAAATCGCCCACGACGTCGGCACCCCCGCCTACATCTACTCCAAAGCCACCCTCCTCACCCACTACCGCCGCATCGCCGACGCCTTCGCCGCGCTCAAACCCACCATCTGCTACTCCGTCAAATCACTCCCCAACGTCAACCTCCTCAAACTCCTCGTCGCCCAAGGCTCCGGCATGGATGTCACCTCCGGCGGCGAACTCTTCCGCGCCCTCAAAGCCGGCTGCTCCCCCGACAAAATCTTCTTCGCCGGCGTCGGCAAAACCGACCACGAAATCCGCGAGGCACTCGCCCACAATATCCGCGCCTTCAACGTCGAATCCGAAGAGGAATTCTGGAACCTCGACCGCATCGCCGGCGAACTCGGCAAAACCGCCCACGCCGCTCTCCGTGTCAACCCAGGCCTCCAGAACCGCTCCACCCACACCAAAACCTTCACCGCCCGCAAGGAAGACAAATTCGGCATCAACATCGATCGCGCCGCCAATTTCTACCGCCAGGCCTCCAAAGAGCGGGGGGGGGCCAAAAACGTCCGCCTCCACGGACTCCACCTCCACCTCGGCTCCCCCATCAAATTCACCGAGCCCTACGCCGAAGGCATCGCCAAAGCCCTCGCCCTCATCGACGAACTCGCCAAAGACGGTATCAAAATCGAAACCCTCGACACCGGCGGCGGCTTCGCCGCGTTCTACGAAGGCAACGAAGCACCCGCCTTCTCCGACTACGCCGCCACCATCGTCCCCCTCCTCAAAGACCGCGTCGACAAAGGCCTGCAAATCATCATGGAACCCGGCCGCTCCATCGCCTGCAACGCCGGCATCCTCCTCGCCCAGGTCCAATACACCAAAGCCGCCGGCGAAAAAAAATACGTCATCATCGACGCCGCCATGAACGACCTCATCCGACCCACCCTCTACGAGTCCTACCACTTCATCTGGCCCGCCAACCCCGGCCCCGCCATGGTCCCGCCCAACCGCACCAGCACCCTCCGCGTCAACGGTGGGAAGGGAGACGAAAAAGTCGACATCGTCGGCCCCATCTGCGAGTCCGGCGACTACCTCGCCAAAGACCGCTACATTCCCCCCGCCAAACGCGGCGACCTCCTCGCCATCTTCTCCGCCGGCGCCTACGGCATGTCCATGTCCTCCAACTACAACTCCCGCCCACGCGCCGCAGAAGTCCTCGTCGACAACGACACCTTCACCCTCATCCGCAAGCGCGAATCCTATGAAGACCTCCTCCACGGCGAATAGCTGGACCCTTGCCTGGTTTAACCGGATGTTTCCATGCGACAGAGATCTCTGTTGCGGATTGTATGACTCAGGCTTTCTTGGTTATATATGTCATTACGTCTGCCAAATCGTGCTCATTCGCCACTTTGCAAAGCAAGACGGGTTCGCCTTCCTTCATGGTTGCTGCAAATCGGTAAGTGTTGCTATGGCGACCCGCATGCCGATCATAGAACGTCGCGCAACTTGGTCTTCCTTCAGGCCCCACCGAAGCCATGTGCAAGAACCTGACCCTGCGGCTCAAACGCAGCGGAATGAAATGGGACGCCCTCAACGCTCAATCGATGATGAACCTGACCGCCCTTTACGAAAGCGGACAGAAATCCAGCTACTGGTCTTCTCGCCGGGCGGCATAGTGCCACAAAAGATGGCCACACCCAAGCAGCCTTCACTCAGCCAAGGCGTTTGACTCCCCGCCCCCCCTTTCGCTACACTCCCCAATCTTCGCACCCCCGAAAGCATCGTGCCCACGGGGTGCAGCGACGACCGACTCCTCACCCGAGTCCCCCCGGCACTCCAGCGCGATCCCGGGCGGCGCATCCAAGTGAACACCGGCTCGCTCCCGCACCTCCCTCCGCGGGAAGCCTTTTTTGAGAGGACGCCCCATGGCCGCTGGCCCCCACGAACGCATCCGCATCCGCATGGAAGCCTACGATCACCGTGCACTCGATTCCTCCGCCAAGGAAATCGTCGATCACGCCAAACGCACCAGCGCCAAGGTCCGCGGACCCATCCCGCTGCCCACCCGCATCGAAAAATTCACCGTCCTCCGCTCCCCACACATCGATAAAAAGAGCCGGGAACAGTTCGAAATCCGCACCCACAAACGCGTCATCGACATCCTCGAGCCCACCCCGCGCACCATCGAGGCCCTCAACCGCCTCGTCGTTCCCGCCGGCGTGTTCGTCAAGATCAAGGCCTGAGCCGGCCGCTCCAAAATATCCCCCGTCAATCGCGAAGGGCGTTGCACACGCAACGCCCTTTTCGCGCGCCCACGCTCCAGCTATCATCAACCCTCTCGGCGGTAGGGGGGGTATAGCAGGAGTTCCGCATGCGCTACCGCACCGCCCCGCGCCTGGGCGTTCCCGTCTCTGAAGTCGGCCTGGGCACCTGGCAACTGGGCGCCGACTGGGACAACGTCTCCGACGCCGACGCCACCGACATCCTCAAAACCGCCATCGACACCGGCGTCACCTTCCTCGATACCGCCGACGTCTACGGCAACGGCCGCTCCGAAACCCTCATCGGCAGGTTCCTCCAATCCCTCCCCGAGCAGGGCAAATCCATCTTCGTCGCCACCAAGCTCGGACGCCGCGGTTACCCCGACGGCTACTCCTACGAATCCCTCCGCACCTGGACCCTCGAATCCATCGACCGCCTCCAGCGCCCCCACCTCGATCTCACCCAGCTCCACTGCATCCCCCCCCGACACCTCCAGGCCGGACACGTTTTCGACTGGCTCCGCAAGCTCCAATCCGATGGCCACATCAAACACTTCGGCGCCAGCGTCGAATCCATGGACGAAGCCCGCGCCTGCCTCAAACAGCAAGGCCTCGCCTCCCTCCAGATCATCTTCAACATCTTCCGCCAGAAACCCATCGACGAGCTCTTCGCCCAGGCCAAAGACATGGGCGTCGCCCTCATCGTCCGCCTCCCCCTCGCCAGCGGCCTGCTCGCCGGCAAATTCAAAAAGGACACCCGCTTCGCCCCCTCCGATCACCGCAACTACAACGCCAACGGCGAAAAATTCAACGTCGGCGAAACCTTCGCCGGCCTCCCCTTTCAAACCGGCGTCGACCTCGCCGAAAAAATCCGCCCACTCGTCCCCCCCGAGCTTTCCATGGCCGAATTCGCCCTCCGCTGGATCCTCGACTTCGACGCCGTCACCACCATCATCCCCGGCGCCACCCGCACCGCCCAGGCCCAAACCAACTCCCGCCCCTCCGACCTCCCACGCCTCCCCCAAGACATCCACCACCAACTCCGCCACCTCTACGACACCCACGTAAAATCCCAAATCCGCGGCCCCTACTAAAAAGAACGCCGCCCCCATTTGTCCTTTAGCAATTTGTCATTTGTCATTCCGCAGGTTCCTTATGCCCGGCCAACCCTTCGGTCTCGTCGGCCTCGGCGTCTACGCCGGTTACGTCGGCCGCTTCCTCCTCGAACGCCTCGCCGACGACTCCAAGCCCCTCCGTCTCGCCGCGGTCTACGAACCGCATTACGACCAGCACCCCGAGCTCGCCGCCGCCATGTCCGCCAAGGGCATCAAGCTCTGCACCTCCTACGAAGAGCTCCTGCAGAACGTCCACTCCCTCTGGCTCCCCATCCCCATCGATCTCCACCGCTCCTTCACCGAGCAGGCCCTCGCCGCCGGCAAGCCCGTCCTCTGCGAAAAACCCGCCGCCGGTTGCATCCAGGACATCGACGCCATGATCCGCGCCCGCGACGCCGCCAAGCTCCCCGTCGCCATCGGCTACCAGGACATCTACGCCGAATCCACCCAATCCCTCAAGCAGCAAATCGTCGACGGCGCCTTCGGACGCATCGCTTCCGCCTCCCTCATCGCCATGTGGCCCCGCACCACCGCCTATTACCAGGCACGCCCCTGGGCCGGCAAACTCGCTCGCAACGGCGTCTGGATCCTCGACTCCCCCGCCAACAACGCCCTCGCCCACTTCCTCCACCTCGCCCTCTACCTGCTCGGCCCAAAGCGCCACGAAAGCGCCCACCCCGTCTCCGTCGACGCCGAACTCTACCGCGTCAACGACATCGAGAATTACGACACCTGCTGCCTCCGCATCACCATCGAAACCGGCCAGCAACTCCTCGTCTGCCTCACCCACGCCTCCGCCGAACACCTCGACCCCATCATCACCCTCGACGGCGCCGGCGGCGACCGCATCGTCTACGACTACGGCAAAAAAATCGCCACCGTCCGCTGGGGCGGCTTCGACGTCCCCATGACACTCACCCCCAACACCTACGAAGAAACCCTCTCCGGCTTCGAAGCACTCCTCCAAAATCCCGCACAACCCGCCCTCCCCCACGCCTCCCTCGAAATGTCCCGCATGCACGGCCTGGTCATCTCCGGCGCCTCCCAGGCCGCCCCCGTCCACACCCTCGATCCCGCCCATTTCACCGAACAGAAGAATGACGATGGCACGATCCTCCGCCACATCCCGCGCCTCCCCGACCTCTTCCGCCGCTCCATCTCCACCCGCCGCATGCTCCACGAACTCAACGCCGCCCCCTGGACCCGCCCCCCCCGCCACCTCGACCTCCGCACCTACACCACCTTCACCGGCCCATCCCCCGCCGACACCTCTCCCCAACGCCCCACCGACCCCTCCGCTATGCTATAGCCCCAACCCCTCCCGACCCGCGCATCTTCACGGATACAGCGGTTTGGGCAGCGTTGCATTGAACGCCCTCCACGCCGCCCCGTAAACGAGGTCCACCTGTCTGAATCGCTCCGTCGAGCCCGCCGGGGGCGGAACCAGCACCGCGTGGCTGTCGATGCCATCCTGGCCGACCGACCACACCGTGGGGCCCGCTCCATCCAGCCGATACCGGAGCGCCGCGCCATCGCGCGCAAACGGGTCCGCCGGTGGAGGAAGAATGGTGGCGAGTTCCCCGAGCGACCCGGGCGCCTTACCGTGCCGCTCCTCATACAGCCGAACCGCCAGAAGAATCGCCAAAGCTCGTGAATCCGTCAGCGTGCGACTGTGAAACGACATCTCACTTTTGTCGAAAAAGTCGCTGATCCCCGTGAAAGTGATAATAGGAAGAACCCCGCTGCCCTCCCCCGTCGATGGCGGCAGCAGCGCTGGGTTGTACGTGGGCGATGCTATCGCCGGGAGACTCGCGACGCTGCTCGCCATCCACCGCGCCAGCAGATTTTCCGCCACCGGGCGAAGCGGCCATGATCGAAGCTCCCTATGAGATTCCACATACTCCGGCAAATTGATCAACTCCGCTTCGAACGCGATGTACTGGGCCCGCTGGAACGATTGATCGTCCGCCAGCGCCGCCAGCAGCGCGCGAGCCTGCCCATCGTCTGCGCTCGAGAAGCGAAGGTCCGGCAGAAAATCCTCAAGAACTCCCGCGGCAAGCGAGCGCTCCGTCCCCGCCATCACGTGACATACCAGGTCCGGGGCTGCATCCATGACCCGGGCAATCGTCAGAATTTCCAGAATGTCGTGCAGGCACGCCGCGTCCTCGTGATGCGCAAGATCCCGGCGCCGCCATCGAATCCGACGGACTCATCCGCTGCCCGGAATGCGGCCGCGAATGGCAACCCGGCTTTCCCAGCTCCCGCATCCCCTGGCTCCGTCGCCCCAAAAGCCGCCTCCGCACCTTCCTCGCCACCCACGGATTCATCCTTCGTCACCCCATCCGCCTCGCCCACGAAATCCGCGGCCGCATCCCCACGCGCGACGCCCGCGCCTTCGCACGCCTCAACATCACCCTCGCCATCTTCTTCGCCCTGCTCGTCACCGCCGGCTGGCTGATCCTCGACAACCAAAGCACCGTCGCCGCCGGACCGCCCAACATCGATCCCCCCAGCCTCGCCTGGATCGCCTACCCCCTCTTCGCCGCCACCGACTGGCGCGTCGCCCTCCTCTCCGTCGCTCTCTGGGTCTGGATCGACCTCCGCCTCCTCCACGCCCTTTACGGCCGATTCCTCGCGCTCTTCATCCCGCGCTACGCCCGCCGCCGCCGCGCACGCCGCATCGCCTCCTTCATCCTCGCCCTCGCCCCCTGGGAAGTCCTGTTCCTGGGCGCCGCGCTCCTCGCCGGAATGATCCCCAACACCACCATCCCCCTCCCGCCGCTCCTGATCTCCTGGGCCCCCACCCTCTACAGCGCCGCGCTGATCGCCGCCCTCCTCCTGCTCCTCCTTCCCACCGCTCCCCTCGCCTGGACCATCGACCCCCACCGCCGCACCGCCCGCACCGCCCTCCTCACCCTGGCCTTCCCCCTCCTCGCCGCGGCCATCACCCTCTTACTCTCCGTCATCACAAGCTGGATCATCGGCTACGCCGCCATGGCCGCCTGGTCTATTTCCCACTGAACGCCCGCCACGCCGCCCCATACACAAGATCCGCCTGGTCATCCCGCCGCTTCGTCCGCGCCGCCCCCACCCGCAAAATCCCCCCGCCATCCACCCCATCCTCCCCCACCGACCACACCGTCGGCCCACCCGCATCCACCCGATACCGCAACGCACTCCCATCCCGCGCAAACGGATCCGCCGGGGCCGCCCCAATCAAGCCCCGCAACTCCTGCAGCGACCCCGCCCACCGCCCATGCTACTCCCGAAACATCCGCCCCGCCAACAACACCGCCACCGCCCGCGTATCCGCCAGCGATTCCGCGTCCAGGAACAAGCACCTCGCGTAGGCGACGGCATAGTGGTCATGGGCGACGAACGTCAGCGCAGAGAGCAGGTTGGATGTAGCCCGAGGAGCAACCGGGACAACGGTGCCGTTGTATGTAGAAGATTCGACCGCGGGCATGTATCGAAGCTGCACCCGCAGCCTACTCGCGATGACCTCGTCCGCCACCGGTCGCAGTAGCAATGAGTCAAGCTGAGGATAATATCCCGCTAAATCAATGCCCCCGTAGACGGCGTCAAATTGAAACGCCACAATCTTTGCCCGCTGAAACCCCCTGTCTGCCAGCAGCGCGCGGGCCTCCCGATCATCGCCCGCATCGAGCCGCAATTCCGGAAGAAACTCATCCACCGTCTCCGCCGCCGTAGCCCGCACCGCGCTAGCCATCAAATGGCTGATCATCGAGGGGTTAGCATCCGTCACTCGCGCCAGCGCCAGAATCTGTCGGATGTGATGCAGACATGCACCATCATCATGCCCCTCATGGGCCCGCCGCGCCCCCATCTGCAAAACGTGCGCTAGGAATCGCACATCAGCAAGTCGGGAGAAGCCCGCATGCGTCGGCCACTGAAGATATTTCTGCAGATACTCGCGCGGCCAGCGTGCCTCCGGCCGCGCCATCGCCGCATCCAAATCCTCAAACATCCCACCAAGCGAGTTCAGAATCCGATCCATCTCCGCAACTTCCGTAGGGCTGAAATCCGCCTCCAGCACCCCCGCCGGCTCATCGGCCCCCGTCACCAGGGCCCTCTCCCCCTTCGTCAAATGCAAGCTATCAATCGCATGCAGCACCGGCACCACCGCATTCCGATCAGCCGGCACCGCCGCCCCCTCATAATCCTCCGCCCGCAACCCCACCCCCGCCGCCGCCAACTCCCGCCGCGCCTCCGCCAACTGCCGCCCCGCCACCCACCCCCACACCCCGTGTATCACCAGCACCCCCACCACCGGCGCAACCACCCACCACACCATCCGCCACGCCCACCACCGCCTCCGCACTCGTCCGCGCCTCGTCATGCCCTTCAGTATAACCCTGCCCCTCACGCCGCCCCCGTATAGCCCCGCCCCGTCC
>DASZTO010000041.1:0-56523 GCA_035548175.1 Phycisphaerae bacterium
CAGGGCAATTGCATGTTCAATCCGAGATCAGGCGAAGGAGGTAATCGTGGTCCCAGCCGGCCAGCAGCCGTTTGGATTTGATGCCCACCTTGGTCTTGTCCTGCTGCAAAAGATTTAACGCCAGCCGGCACAGCCGCGAGAAGTTCTCCGCGCCGTGGCCTTTTCGCACCCGCCGCTGGTCCTCGTTAAAACTCACGTCCAGCACATAATGCAGCTGGTTTTCCACCGACCAGTGCCCGCGCGACGCTTCCAAGACCACCGCCGCCTTGGGCGATTCCAGCGAGCACAGGTAATAACGCCGCTCCACGCTTAGCTCCTGGCCGATCACCTCCCGGCGCGATTCCACAACCGCCAGCGACTTCAATCCCGGCCACCTGGCCAGTTCTCCCAGGTGCCTGATCTCCCCGGTCGTCCAGCAGCGGCGGGTCTCAATGCGTCCATGATCGCCGTCGGTAGTCTCGCAGCGATCATGCTCCAGCCCCTTAAACCCCTCCAGAATCGCTTCATCCAGGAGCGTTTGCACCTTCTGATGCAGCATGGGCTGATTGCCTTTGAGCGCCAGCAGGTAGTCGCCGCCAGAGTCCACGATCTTCCGGGCAATGTTCTTCTGACAGCCGATCGCGTCGATGGTCACCATCGACCCTTGCAGGTCCAGAAGCTCCAGCAGCCTGGGAATCGCGACGATCTCGTTTTCCTTGCTCTCCACGGCCAACTGGCCAAACACCAGCCGATTGGCTTGGGCAAACGCCGAGACCAGGTGGACCATGCCGCTTTTGTCCCAGGCATGCTCAAAGCTGCGGCGGATGGCCTTGCCGTCGATGGCCACCAGCGTGCCTTTGGCGGTGGCGGCCAGAGAGTTGATCCAGGCGGTGAAGCAGGCCTCCAATGCCTCAGGGTCCAGGCGTGCGAACACGCGGCCGAAGGTGTCGTGGGAAGGGACGCCCGAAGGCAACTCGAGGAAGCTGGAAAACCACTTGAATTTGGAGCGGCCAAACAGCGCCACCTGGACCCAGCCGTCGGCTCCGCAGATGACCGCACAAATGGCAATCACCAGCATGTCCGAGAGTCGATGCACGCTGTTTCTGGCCCGAGGATCAGGAAGGTTGGTAAAAAAGCGCAGGACTCCACCGGTCGCTTGGCATTCCATGCCGCAGCTCCTTTTCAACGTTCCACGTCAAATTCAACCGGGCCGGTGAAGCTTCACGACCGCCAGTACCCTATGCTGCAACCCGCGTTCAGGCAAATATGGTGATTGGGCCATATGCGATTGCCCTGCCCTCCCCGCCGACTTCCACCAACCCCCCGACCTCCGCACCGCCCCCCCACGCAACCGCTCCACCACCACCGCACCGTAGCACGCCGGCAATCCAGGCAGGATTCACGTTTCATCTCGCCGAAAAGTTTCGCGACCGTGGGTTCAACGGCTTGTGCCATCAGCGCTTGCCCGATGGCGTTGGGATGCAGGGGCCCCCGCGGACGGCCGTTCAGGGTGGGTGTGGAATCGAAGATGGAGGGGAGGGTCTGGGTCATGGTTTTTATTATGCCATGTTGAGATGCAGGGAGAAGGCGTTGAGTCAACTCGCGGGGGTGATGCGGCGTTGTTCGGCGATGTTGATGGCCAAGGTGATGGCGGAGCGCATGGAGGAGGGGTCGGCTTTGTTTTTGCCGGCGATGTCGAAGGCGGTGCCGTGGTCGGGGGAGGTGCGGACGATTGGTAAGCCGAGGGTGAGGTTGACGGTGTTGTGGAAGTCGAGGAGTTTGACGGGGATGAGTCCCTGGTCGTGGTACATGGCGACGACGAGGTCGAAGTGGCCTTGTGCGGCTTTGAGGAAGATGGTGTCGGCGGGGAAGGGGCCCTGGGCGTCGATGCCTTGTTGTTTGGCCATCATGATGGCGGGCTCGATGATGCGTTTTTCCTCATCGCCGAAGAGGCCGTTTTCGCCGGCGTGGGGGTTGAGGCCGCAGACGGCGATGCGTGGGTGGGAGATGCCGAACCAGTCTTTGAGTGCGGCGTTGGCGAGGTCGATGGGGTCGAAGACGGTGCCGATTTTGAATTTGTTGCGGAGGTCGAAGAGGGGTTCGTGGATGGTGCAGAGGACGACGCGCAATCCTTTGTGGGAGGGGATCCCGGCTAAAGCCGGGGCTGTATGGGGGGGTGCGGCGAACATCATGGCGTGGCGTTTGGCTTTGGTTTTTTCGGCGAGGAGTTCGGTGTGTCCGGGCCAGCGGTCGAAGCCGGCGAGTTTCCAGGATTCCTTGCAGATGGGGGCGGTGACGATGGCGTCGATTTTGTGTTTGAGGGCGGCGTTGATGGCGTCGGTGACGAAGGCCATGGAGGCGTGTCCGCCGGGGCGCGAGGCGCCGTGGGTTTCGAGGCCGAGGATGGAAAATTCGTCGTAATCGAGGACGACGACATCATGGGGATAGGGCGGGGATTGGAGTTGAGGAGGGAGGGCGGGTCCATGGGCGGGGAAACGGTCGTGCTGGTCGCGCCACCAGAAGGGTTCGATTTCGGCGAGGTCGGCGGTGTAGGCGAGGAGTTCGTTGAGGCCGAAGATGACGAAGCGTGCGCGGGCACGGAGCTGGGGGTCTTTGAGGGCCTTGACGATGACTTCGGCGCCGATGCCGGCGGGGTCGCCCATGGTGATGCCGATGGTGGGAAGGGGGTCGCTCATGTGACGCCCAGCCAGCGGTGGGCGTGCTCGTCATGGGCGGGGGAATCGGGGGGCGTTGTGGCGACGGGGACGGGACCGCGCGGGGAAGATGGCGCGCGGCCGGTGGTGGCCATGAGGGAGAGGCAGTGGGCGACGGAGCGTGCGAGGATGTCGGTTTCGACGTTGACGAGATCGCCGACGGCGAGTGCGGAGAGGGTGGTTTTTTCGAGGGTGGTGGGGATGACGGCGAGGGTGAAGAGGCAGGCGTCGGGGGAGTTGGAGACGTCGGCGATGGTCATGGAGACGCCATCGACCGCGACGGAACCTTTGGGGACGATGGCGGGGGCGAGTGCGGGCGGGAGGCGGAAGGTGATGCGCCAGTTGGCGGGATCGGCGGCGATGGCGGAGACGGTGGCGAGGGCGTCGACGTGCCCCTGCACGAAGTGGCCGCCGACGAAGGACTGGGGCTGGAGGGAGAGTTCGAGATTGACGCGGTCCTGGGGGATTTTTTTGCCGAGGGTGGTTTTGTGGAGAGTTTCGGTGACGACATCGAAGGAGAGGTTGCCGTTGGCGCGTTTGACGACGGTGAGGCAGACGCCCGAGACGCAGACCGAATCGCCGGGAGAGATGGGGGCGTTGACGAGTTCCGCGAGGGAGACGGTGAGGCGTTTGCCGGCGGGCGTCTCGGTGGAGGCCAGGACGATGCCGAGGGCTTGAACGATGCCTGTGAACATGGGCGTATTCTATCCTCCTCCAGAGGAAGTCCAACTCTTGCGGAGCGGTCCGGAGCGAATCGATGACACCTCCTTGAAGTGTAGCAGCGGCGGCGCTGTGGTATTCAAAACGTGTGCCAGTGCGGTAAGCTTTGGGTTTCAGGGATGCGGCGCGGTTGAGTGACAAGGAGCGGCGTGATGCTGACCATTGCGATTCTGTTTCGGAACATGGCGCGGATGACGCCGGATTGCGTGCAGATTCTCGCGGATTCTTTGCGGACGCTCTACCTGGACCGTACGCACGCCGAAGTGATTTTTGTCGATGACGCATCGGACCCGGGGCAGGAAGTGACGCCGATGCTCATGCAATTGCGGCAGGCCTTTCCGGTGCTGGTGAGGATTCTGCGATTCAAGACGCGGCAGCATTACACGCGGGGCCTGGCCCATGTGCTTTCGTCGGCGAAGGGGCATGTGCTGTTTGTGAGCCACGACATGCTGGTGCCACGCTCCTATATTCGCGGAATTCTGGAAGTGGCGGCGATGGATGACGCCTTCGGCATCGTGCGGGGCGTGTCCACGTACGTGGATGTGTTTCCGCAGCACATCGTGGAGCCGCCGGGGGGCGTGGGGAACTTGCAGCAGCTCAACGGGTTTGCGGATTTTGTGGCGGCACGCTGGGGCCTGACGTGCGTGGAGGATGAGTTTTTGACCGGCGATTCCATGCTGATCAAACGCCAGGTGATCGAGAAGATCGGCGTATTTGACTCGAAATTCTTCGGGTATTACGGGGATATTGATTATGGCCTGCGGGCCCAGCGGGCGGGGTTCAAGCTGGTCTGCGCGAAGGGCGCGTGGCTCTTCCACCAGGGGGCCGGATTCTACCAGAACGAATCTCAACGGACCGGCCAACCTTACGAACAGATTCATGCGGCGCGGATGAAGGTCGTCGAGGCGGCGTATCAGGTGTTCCGCGAGAAGTGGGCTTCCGCGTCGCCGATACCGGCGGACTACCGGGGCACGGCGGAGATGCAGTTGGCAAAACTGCGGGCGGCGCCGACCGGGCCGGGAAACTACGAGGCCCCGCTGGGGGCGGTGACGGCCGAAGTCGGCGAGTGGTTGTAAAATTTGCGGCAGGCGGGGGGAAAAGGTATGGTACTTGGTTCGAACAACGCCGGAGCGGGACCGTCCGTGCGCAGCGTGCGCGCTGCGGCCAAAGGCGGCCACCCGAGGCGGCGGGGCAGCAATATAAGGATATCAACGGATGACGCAGGCGGCAGAAACCCTCGGCATGCAGGAAACCACCCGGGACATCGACCAGGCGCGGCAGCTTTACGGCGACGCACTCAAAGCCCTGGCGAACGGGCAGATCGAAACGGCCATCGACCGGCTCGACGAAGCCCATGAGCTGGATCACGAGAACGAAGAGGTGATGTTCAAGCTCGCCTACCTCCTCGATCTGCGCGGCGACGATCAGCGCGCTATCCAGATTTACGAAATCCTCGCCGATCGCCGGCCGGTGCGCGAAGGCGTCCTGCTGAACCTCGCAATCCTCTATGAAGATGTCGAGCGCTACGACGACGCCGAAGAATGCCTGTTGCGGGTGCTGTCGGTCAACCCGAACCATCCGCGCGGGAAGCTCTTCCAGAAGGACATCGATTCCTCTCTGTCCATGCAGTTTGATGAGGGCGAGGAGAAGCGCGCGGAGCGGCGCAGCGCGCTGCTGGAAACGCCGGTGACCGACTTTGAGCTGTCGGTGCGGGCGCGGAACTGCCTCAAGAAGATGAATATCCGGACGCTCGGGGATTTGCTGAAAATCAACGAGGCGGAGCTGCTGGGATACAAAAACTTCGGCGAGACCTCGCTCGAAGAGATCAAGCAGATGCTGACCAACAAGGGATTGAAGCTGGGGATGGCGCTCGAGGAACAGCAGTCCCAGGCGCGCAAGGATCTGCTCAAAACCGTGGCCGCCAACGTGCCCGAAACCGTCCTCAATAAGAGCGTCAACGAGCTGGAGTTTTCGGTGCGCTCCCGCAAGGCCCTCCAGCGGCTTGGGGTGAATACCGTCGGCGAATTGGCGACGCGCACGGAAGCCGAGCTGCTGGGCGTGAAAAACTTCGGCCAGACGAGCCTGCTGGAGATCAAGCAGCGCCTCGAGGAGTTGGGCCTCGGCTTGCGGAAGCTGGACTGACCTTCACCGGGAACAGCCCGCCGTGGATGTCAGCGAAGGACCCACTTGTCGCCGGTTTTAGCGAAGGTCATTTGGGGAATTCCGCCGGTGACGTGGAAGGTGGCGGTGTTGCCGTCGTCGGAAATATCGGGCGGGAGGGTGAGGGCCTGGTGCAGGCTGTCGAGCAGGACGGGGGCTCTTTGGCCGAAGTTGGCGACGGTCTGGTCGAATCGGCCGGCGCCTTTCATCTGGGCGACGGCATCCGGCGGGGCGAGGGTTTCGATGAGATCGCGATAATTGCCTTGCTCGGTCAGGGCGATGGCGTTCTGAATGGTTTTGGCCAGATCGGCGGGAATGGCGGGGTTCGGAGCGGCGGCCTGCGAGGTCGGCTGGCTGGCGGGCGCGGAGGCGGGGGTGGCCCCGGGCTGCGAGGCCTGGCCAAGAAAAAGCGCGCCGGCGGCGATTCCGCAGGCCAGCGGGACCAGGAAGCGAATAGCCATGGATGTTTCTCCATCAGTAGCAGGCGGGGGGTATGGTACGCGGCGGGAGGCCGGGCGTAAATGGCGACGGCGAGGCGCGGGCGATAGACTGTCGCCGCATGGAGCAACGAGCGCGTCAGGCAGGAATGTGGGGGCGTGAGACCCTCTGGCCGGCGTTGGCGGCGCTGGGGGTGGTGGCGGTGCTGGCGGGGCTTGCGGCGCTCAAGGGGCCCTTCTGGCTGGGGCCGAATCTCGATCCGGATTACGTCTATCTGTTCAACGGGCTGTTGATCGCCGCCGGGCGGGCCCCCGTGCACGTGGACCATCCGGGCACGCCGGTGCAGGAATTGGTGGCGGCTGTGCTCCGGGTGGCGGCGGGCGGCGGGACGGATTTCGCCCAGCGGGTCATCGATCGCCCCGAGCAATACCTCGGAATGGTGCGCGGCGTGATGCTGTCGCTATTGCTGCTGACGCTGGCCTGGGCCGGGGCGGCCGTGGCACGGTTGACGCGGCGCGTGGGAGCCGGGCTTTGGTTTGCAGGCTCGGTCCTGGTGACGCCGATGGTGCTGCGCGAGGCCTTGTGCGTGAAGCCCGAGCCGCTGTTGTTGATGGCGGGAACCGGCATGGCGGCGCTGGTGCTCATGGCGGCGCGAGAGGCAGGCCGCCGAGAGACAGGGTGGAAGACGGCGGTCGCGATGGGGGCGCTGGCGGGGCTGGCCGTGACATCGAAGGTGACCGCGCTGCCGCTGATCGTGGTGGCGATCCTGGGCGTGCGCGGGACGCGGGCGCGTATTCTGGCCGTGGTGGCAATGGTCATGGCGGGCGGAGTGCTGCTGATCCCGGCCTATCCGCAACTGTGGCGGTTGTGGACGATCACGCACAACATCGCCACCCAGGGCGGCCGCTACGGTAACGGCGCGCAACCCGGAGAAAGTTTCTTCAGCGCGGAGGCGCTGCGCCTCGCGGAGACGCCGGTCCTGCTGATCGCGCTGATCGTGGCGGGCATGGGATGGCTGGCGCGGCGCCGGGATGTGCGCCTGAAACGAGACGCACCGCCTCTGGGCGCGGCATGCGGGACGCTGGCGGTCGGGATGGCGCTCCAGATCGCGCTGGCGGCTACGCAGCCTTATGAAGCGCGCTATCTGCTGCCGGGAGTGACGCTGGCCGGGGCGGGAATCATCGCGGGGGTCGCCGCATTGCGCTGGCGCATCCCGGCGTGGAGTGCGGCGATTGTGCTGGCCTGGGCGGCGGCGGCGGTTACGGATGTGGGTATCGGCTTCGCGCATGACATGGCGGCGCATCGGCGCGATGAGGCGTTTCTGGCGGCCGGCGCGGCGGCTCCCGACGCGCAGGTCGTCGAGTTTTATCGTGCCTCAACCCCCGCATTCGCACGCTTTTTCGCAAACTCCTGGTCGGGAATTATTTTTTCGCGCGAGTGCGCCACTGCGGATCCGGACACGGTGTTTTACAACCTCTGGGGCGGCGAGGGATTCGCGGGCTACCAGCGACTGCTGCCCCGGGACGCGGCGCTCACCTCGCATCGACTGATTCTCCGCGGGGCGACCGTCGAGGTCCTGCCGGAGCTGGCCGGACGCGCCGGATTCGGGCGCCCCCTGGCGGTTCCGGGGGGCGGCCTGGATGGGCTTTACGAGCAGCAGCTGCCGGCGGACGTGACGCTGGCATTTGGGGATTATCAGGCGCGGGGGTTGAGCCGCCCCGTCACGGTCGGCAACCAGACGGTGCGCACGATTTCCCGGGAGGGGGCTGGGGCGACGCTGCGCTACGCGGGGACCGGGCACACGCGGACGCTGGTGGGGACGGTGGCCGGCGCGGATGGGCCGGGGGAGTTGGTCGTGCAGGATGCGGACGGCAAGGAGCTTGGGCGGGTGGCGGTGCGGTCAGGCGGCGGAGAGGGGGCGGAGGGCGCGGAAGAGACGCTGCATGTGACGTTGCCGGCGGGAAGCGGATCGCAGGTGGTGCGCCTGCGGGTCCAGGGCGCACAAGCGGTGGCGTTTCGAGAATTGCGAATCGAGTAGATTTCGGGATGCGGCGGACGGAGCAATTCTGTGCCAGCACCCGGATTAGAACTACATCGGCGGAGCCGGCGTGTTGGGCCCCGGCATGGCGGGAGCGGGCGCTGTCGAGTTGCCGGCCTTGTTGGGCGTCGAAGGAGCGGATTCAGAAGAAGCGGGCTCCGCGCCCGCGAGCGCGTTCAGGCGGAGGTAAGGATTCTGCTGCATGGCGAGCCGCGCCGCGTCCTGCCCTGCCTGAAGGTCTTTTTCATCGTGGCTGGCGTCGTACTCGCCATATTTCACGGCCGCCATCAGCGAAGGGGCCAGCCATTGCACGGGAATCGCCCCACCCGCCAGGCCCTTGGCCGAGGTGATGAGGCTTTCGGCGTCCTTGAATTGCTTCTGGGCGGCCGCGCGATAGGTCGCCTCGGCGGTTTCCGGCGAGGACGCCGGCGCTGGCGCGCCGCCGTTGCCCGAGATGACGCTGTTGGCCTGATTCATCGCCGATTCACCGGCCGCACGCATCGAGGCGACGGCCGCGGCCATGAGATTGGCCTGCCCGGACTGCGTCTTGGCGGCTGCTTGCTGCAGCATGAGGATGGACTTGGCCTCGTTGTCACGGGCGACCTTGGCCAGCGGATCGTCAGCGTCCGCCGTCTCCGGAAGCTTCGACTGCGCATCGCCCAGGGCGCTCACCGCGGCCCCGTACGCCTTATCCGCCGCCGTGCTCTGCGCGAGGATGTTCTTGACCTCCTTCTCCACCTGCCCGGCCAGATCGGTGAAGTCCTTGTACTGCTGCTTCAGGCCTTCCTGTGCGTCGATGAGTTTCTGGGCCTGCCCGCGCAGGTCGGCGGCGAGCTTCGACGATTTCTCTGCCTGCGCCTGCTCGGCGGTTTGGCCCCCCTGCAGGACTTCCAGCTTCGCTTCGGCTTCCTTCTGCTTGATTTGCGCGACGTTGAGGGCCGACTGCGCTTCATCCAGCTGAAGCTGCAGGTTCACCACATCGGCCGTGAGCTGGTCCGCCTCCTTCCGGGCGTCCGCCGCCTTGCGGGCCGCATCGATCGCCGCGTTGCCCTGGAGTTTTTCCGAGGCCTGGAACGCCGCCTCCGTCTGCGAGTAAATCTCCGAGGCGCGGGACTGTTTGTCGGCAATCTGCTTCTTCAGATCGTCGACCGCCGACTGCGCCTTGCCCGTGTTGTCCTTCGCGCTGCTCAGGGCGCTTTGCGCGGCCCCGGTATCCGCGGCGGTGACCTTCGCCCGAGCGTCCTGCACGCCCGCTTCGCCGCCCAGGGCCATCACGTAGGACGCCTGATCTTCCAGGGCCGTCCACTTGCGTGACAGTTCGAGGACTTTGTCCTGTTCCTGCGACAGCAACTCCTCGCCATATTGCCGCGACACCGTCCCCAGCTCCGATTGGATCAAACTGTGAAGAACCGGCGGCACGTCGGCGGCGGCGGCTTTGTTCAACTGATCGACAGCCGCCTTGAGATCGTCTGCCCGGGAGTTCTGCTCGAAATACTGCTTCCACGCCCCCCTGGCATTGAGGTTGTCGGCGGCAACCGCGGCCTTGGCGTTCTCCGCCGCGTTCGGGTCCTTCTGCACGGATTCCATAAAGCCCGCCGTGGGCCGCATTTCCCCCGCCGAGCGCGCCAGCCGCACCCCATCGGTTGCATCCTTGGAGGCGGTCTTGGCGGACATCGAGGTATCGCCACAGGCGCCCAGGACCAGGCAACCGGAACCGACGGCCAGCGCCAGAAGGGCGCGGACTCCGCGGCCAGAGAGGGGCGTACGCCCGGCAGCGATCGGGGAATAATTCACCACAGCCACTCCTTCGCGCGACAGACACAACAGGGAATTGCGGAAGATGCCATCCTCTGTAGTATGCACCGGTCGATTCTGGGGGTCAATATGGCAGTCGCCTGAAGGGCGGGCCGGCCCGGTTTGCGGCATGGATGGTGCGGGCGCGGCTGGGGGTGCGGGGCAGGTGGGGCCGATAGAGGGTAGAATGGGGTACAGGAGCGACGCATGATCGAGCGGTTTCGGGTACAGAATTACAAAGCGCTGCGGGACGTGGAGTTGGCGTTGACGCCGATGCACGTCCTGATCGGTCCAAACGATTCGGGGAAGACGAGCATTTTGGAGGGGCTGGCGGCGTTGTCGCGGAGCGTGGAGATGCCGCTCCCAGCCGCATTCCAAGGCCGGTGGTCTGGTCGAAATCTGGTTTGGGGTGGACATGACACCATTCGCTTCGAAGCCACTATTTGGGGGAAAGAATATAAGGTCGGCGGTCGATTTCCCACGAGCGGCCGTGGCGTCGTGGTAGATGGAGAGGTTCTCGATGGAAGGTCGGTCCCGTCCGGTGGTCAGGAAACAGTGGTAAGTATTGGCTATCGAGCGCCCAGCGAAGTCAGCGCCGCTTATTTGGAGGGCGTGAAGGTTATTCGTGAAGGTTTAAGTGGCGTTCACTATTACAGATGGGTTCCTAAGCTTCTAGGACTCCCGTGCGGCCTTGATGCTTCACGACGATTCAAGATGGATATCACCGGCTTTGGGCTCGCGCTGTGCCTTGATGAAATTCTAGGGGCAGATCGGACGCTATTTGCTGATCTAGAAACGCGATTTAAGAGCTTTTTCCCCCAGGTTAAGTCCATCCGCTTGGTCCAGGAACGAGGGTATCGGGCGGTGAGTGATCCCAATGTGGGTTTTCCCCGGCTGGAGGATACTGAGGGCAAGGCGATTTATCTTGAGTTGTCGTCGCCAGCAACCTTCGTCTCGGCGGCGCAGACATCGGATGGTCTCTTATTGGTGCTGGCATATTTGGCCATTCTCTATTTGCCGGAGCCGCCGCGGTTGTTGTTGGTGGAGGAGCCGGAGAATGGGATACATCCGGGGCGGTTGAAGGAAGTGATGACGATTTTGCGGGAGTTGGTAGCGGAGCAGGGGCACACGCAGGTGGTGATGACGACGCATTCGCCGTATCTGGTGGATTTGTTCAAGCCGGAGGAGGTGACGCTGTGCCAGAAGGGAGAGGATGGGGCGGTGAAGGTGACGCGGCTGTCGGACAGCGCGGCGGTGCGGAAGCAGATGGATGTGTTCACGCTGGGGGAGATTTGGACATCGGAGGGAGATGAGGCGCTGGCGGCGCCTGCGGGGCAGGGCGGCTGACCATGCGGATTTTGCTGGTGGCGGAAGGAGAGCATGAGTTGTCGGGGGCGTTGGAGGCGTTCGTGCGCCGGCTGCTCGGAGCGGGACCCGAGCTCACCATGGAGCCCCTGTACGTGAGCGATCCGTGCGTACGGGTGAACACGCGGCCGGGGAAGGGTGGGGCGCTCAAGAAGCGTATTTTGCGGTGGGCATTGGAAGCCGAGAAACGCGGTTGCGATGCGTTGGTGTTGCTGGTGGATGAGGATGGGGATCGCGATCGGCGGCAGCAGGTGCGGGATGCCAATGAAACGACGGGCGTGGGAGCGCCTTTCGCGGCGGGCGTGGCGATTCGGACATTTGACGCATGGATGCTCGCCGATGAGCAAGCGATGTCGTCCGCCTTGGGGCAAATGATCGAGTGCCAGAAGTCGCCGGAGAGGATCGGGAATCCCAAGGCGGTTTTTCTGGATCATCATCGTCGCACTGGCGCGGTGGTCCCACCGCGGGAAGCGTATCGGCTCATCGCGGAGGCGGCGGACCTGGAACTGCTGGAGGCTCGCTGCGAGGATGGATTTGGGCCATTCGCCGGCGCGGTCCGTCGCTTGCGGAAATCGTAAGAACATGCCCGCAGATCGACATGTTTAGAGATTTCTGCCGGCGACGGAGGCGACGGTGGCGAGGAGTTCGGGGCCTTCGACGGGTTTGGCCAGGTGCACCTGGTAGCCGGACATCAGGGCGCGGGTGCGGTCTTCGGAGCGGGCGAAGGCGGAGAGGGCGATGGCGGGGGTTTTGCCGCCCTTGTCGGCGGGGAGGCGTCGGACCTCGCGGATGAACTCGTAGCCATCTTTTCCGGGCATGCCGATATCGCTGATCAGGACATCGATCGGTTGTTTCCGCAGGATCGCCAGGCCGTCGTCGGCGTTGGCGGCCAGGGACACCTCGGCCTGGTGGTTCACCAGAATGCGGCGGATCAGGTCGCGGGCGTCCGGCTCGTCCTCGACCACCAGCAGGCGCACGCCCGAAAGGGACAGGGCGCTGGTTTCAGGGGCCTCCTTGCCTGATTGACCTCGCGGGTGGCGGCGGTCGGCGTCGTCGGTGGCGACCAGCACGGGTATGGTCACGGTGAAGGTCGAGCCCTTGCCCTTGCCCGGACTCTTGACCCGCACGGTCCCCCCGTGGAGTTCGACGAGCTGTTTGACGATGGCCAGACCCAGCCCCAGCCCGCCATGGCGGCGCGTGGTGGTGGAGTCCGCCTGGCGGAAGCGATCGAAGACGTGGGGAAGAAATTCCGGATCGATGCCTTCGCCGGTGTCGCTGACGGTCAGCTCAATGTGGGAATTCACGCGCTCCAGCAGAATGGTCACCTTGCCGCTCTTGGGGGTGAATTTGATGGCGTTGGAAAGGAGGTTCCACACGACCTGCTGAAGGCGCCCCGGATCGCCCGCGACCGGACCGGCGTGGGGATCCAGGACGCTTTGCAGGCGGATGTCGCGGGAGTCGGCCGCGGGCTTGACGGATTCGATGGCGGCGTTGACGACCTGGGCGAGCTCGACGCGCTGCACATCCAGGCGGATTTTGCCGGAAATAATGCGCGACATGTCCAGCAGGTCTTCGATCAGTTGCGTCTGCACGCGGGCGTTGCGTTCGATGACATCGAGGCCCTCGGCGACGGTGGCCGGATCGGCGTGGGTGTTGCGAATGAGCTGGGACCAGCCGAGGATGGCGTTCAGGGGCGTCCGCAGCTCGTGAGAGAGGGTGGCGAGGAATTCGTCCTTCAGGCGGGATATGCGCTCGATTTCGCCGCGGGCGGCGCGTTCGGCGTTGAGGAGTTCCTCGCGTTCGCGCATCAGTTGCTGCTGGTCGGTGACGTCGGTGTGGGTTCCGAACCACAGGATGGTTTTTCCGGCGCTGTCGCGGAAGGGGTGAGCGCGGGAGAGGAACTGGCGGTAGACGCCATCGGCGCGGCGCAGGGGGAAGGTGTCTTCCCAGGGATCGCCGGACTGGATGGCGCGTTTCCATTTGTCGGCGACGCGGGACGCCTGCGCGGGGTCGACGAAATGTTCCCACCCGCCGGGCGTGGGGTTATCGGGATCGGCGCCGGTGAATTCATACCAGCGCTGGTTGAACCAGAAAGGGGCGCCGTCATCGCGGGACATCCAGGCCAGCTGGGGGATGGAATTGGCCAGCTGCTGGAAGCGTTTCATGTTTTCTTTGACCTGGGCGTGGAGGGTGGCGTTCTCGAGCGCGACCCCGGCGTGGCCCGCGATGGCGCCGACGACAGCCTCGGCCTGGTCGTCGAAGACGCCGGTCTTGGAGTGCCCGAAAAAGAGACCCCCGATGACCCGCCGGTCACGCGAGAATACGGGAACCGCAAGATAGGAGCGGACGGGCAGGTGGCCTTCGGGCATGCCGTGATTCGGGACATTTTTGCCGTAGCGGGGGTCCTTCGTGATGTCGGCCGAGCGCACGATGCCGGCGCCGGAAAAGGTGGGACCGAAAACTTCGGTATTGCGCGGCATGGGAAATTTGTCGAACGCTTCGCGGGAAACCCCCGAGAGCGTGTAAAGCTTGTAGGATTCCCCGGCTTCGTTGACCACGTTGTAGAAGAACGCGCCGAACTGGGCGCCGGCCAGTTCGGTGGCGGCATCGGTGATGGATTGAACGATTGATTCGACATTGAACTCGCCGGCCATGGCTTTGCCCAGGGCGTAGAGGCGGTCGCGTTCGCGGGCGGTGCGCTTGGCGGTGGTGATGTCGCGCGCGATCTTGGAGACGCCGACGATCGTGCCGTCAAGATCGCGGATCGGGGAGATGGTGACCGAGACGTGGATGAGGGTGCCGTCTTTGCGTTGGCGGATGGTTTCGAAGTGATCGATGCGTTCGCCGCGGCGGATTTTGCCGAGGATGACGGGCTCTTCACCGAGTCTGTCGGCGGGGATGATTTTGGTGATGGACTGACCGATCATTTCCTGGGCGGTGAAGCCGAAGATGCGTTCAGCGGCGACGTTCCAGGACTGGACAATGCCGTCGAGATTTTTGGAGACGATGGCATCATCGGAGTTTTCGATGATGGCGGTGTGATGGAGGTGCCACGAGGGGACTGAGGCCATAGAGACGTTTCCGGAGGGGAGCCGCAGGAGTAAGCCTGGAACAAGGGATGGTAGCCGTGCAAGTGCTGAATGAAAACCCTTTTGGCGGCCATGGATGGGCTGGGTCATGCGGGAAAGTGCGCCTGGGGTATGATGCAAAGGGTATACTGCGGCGCTTGAAAAGAGGCGACGGTCATGGATGCAGTGAAACAGGTGGTCAGGGCGCACTGGGGACGGCGCGCCGCCGAGTTCGATCGGGGCGCAACGCACGGGATTCTCACCGACGAGCAGGGGGCGGCCTGGCGCTCTCTGCTGAAAGACGTGCTGGGAGAAGGGGCGAAGGATGTGCTGGACGTGGGATGCGGGACGGGATTCCTGGCGCTTTTGGCGGCGAAGTTGGGGCATCGGGCGGTGGGCGTGGACCTGGCGCCCGAGATGGTGGCGCTGGCGCGCGAAAAGGCGCAGCGGGTGGCGACAGGCGCGACGTTCCTCGAGGGGGATGTGGAAACGTTGGACTTTCAGGCAGGACGGTTTGACGTGGTGATCGAGCGGCATGTGCTCTGGACCTTGCCGGCGCCGGTCCAAGCCCTGCGCGAATGGCGGCGCCTGCTCCGGGGCGGCGGAGAGGTGGTGCTCATCGAAGGCCACTGGGGCGAGCGCAGGCAGCGGGATGAATATGACGGGATCAAGGACCGCCTGCCACTCTACGGAGGACGGCCAGCGCGGGAGGTGATGGCGGCGGTGCGCGCGGCGGGGTTCGGGGACGTGACGGTGCGGGAGATGATGGAGCCGGCGCTGTGGGGCGGAGAGGCGGGGTGCGAGCGGTATATGGTGCGAGGACGCGGGTGACGGCGTCTGAACATTTTTCCCGCTGAGGGGGGATCGCACGATCGGGGCACCGATCTCGTTGTGCTGACGATGGAACAAGTTTTTCCCCCCCCTCGATTCGCCCAGCGACGCAACCTTGATCTCCGCGCTGTCCTGAAGCGCCGCGAGACGTTGCTCACTACAACCTGGCTGATCCTCACCTGACCGCGCGCCCATGCGCTGCCGCCCACGCACGGATCGCCTTGACCTCCGGCTCCGCGGCGTCATTCTGCGGAAACCGAATGGGGATCCCCGCCGGATACAACACGAGCTTGGCCTCCAACCCCTCCAGATCATCAAACGTGGCATCATCCACCAGCAACGATAGTCCGCCGCGCTGCCCGTCGAACACATACACATCCACCTCCTTCTCATCCGACCGCCGCTCCAGTTCCCCGCGCCATGCATCCCCCGCCTTCGCCTGCACGGTCGCCAGTTCCTCCGCGGTCAATACCCAGCTATGCCCCCCGAGCAATGCCCGCACGATCGCCGCCCGCCGCTGTTTTTCTCCATCCTTCGGCGTCTGGGCGTCGGCCGGCTGATTTGCCACATAATCCCGCCCCAGCGCGTCCATCAAGGCCCCCTTCGCCTGCGCTGATCCCTTTCGCCCCAGCATCCCGGCCGCCGAGATCCCAGTCATCCTCCACCGCCCCATCCAGCCGCCGCGCACACTCCACCAACGCCTCCGGCGTCCCGAGAAACCGCAGCCGCCGCACCGCCTCCCGCCGCTCCCTGCCATGACCCTCCGCCGGCCCACCCAGTATGTTCCGTATCTCCGCCAACTGCCTAAGCCCTGGTCTCGCCGAGTGCTTGCACCTTCCGCGGCGTCAGCGTCGACGCCGCCGCCTGGTTTCACTTCACCATGCGCCCCTGGCCCGCCGCCCAGTCCCGAAATTGCCGAACCGCCGCATCCGCCATCGCTCCTGAATTGAGCCGGATCGGAAAGTCCGCGGGATATGCGGAAATCTTCGTTTCCACCTCTTCCAGCGAACGATAAGGTTCCCCATGGATATATCCATAAAACCGCCCGTCCGTGCCCATCGACACCTGCAGCGGAACCTCCGTGAGCGCCGCCTCATCCCTGCACGCCTGCACCAGCTCCGCCGACCCCGCCTTCGCCTCCGCCGCCGCAAGCTGCTGGTTCGTCAACACCCACCTGTGCCCGTGAACCAGCGCATCCACCAGCGCGGTCCGCCGCGCCATTTCCGGGTCTTTTGGCGCCATCTGATCGACCGATGGATTCGCCACATACTTGCGCCCCAACGCCTCGATCAGCACGCCTGCCACCCGTGGTGATCCCCGCCGCTTCAGCATTGTCGCCGCCGAAATGGCCACGTTCGCATCCTTATCGTCCAGCGACTCGCACGCCAGCGACTCGAGCTCCGGCGTCCACACCTGCCGGCCCACCTCCTCGAACAAATCCCGCCAGCAGCCCGTCTGCCGCGACGCCAGGCACTCCGTGAATGTCTCCTGGCCATACGCCGGATCGACCCGCAGAAAATAGGCCAGCATCCCCGATTGAACATCGCACGCCCACCGCCCGGCATGGGCTTCGAAAATCTTCACCATCTCCGGCTCGATCGTTGCGGTCCCATAGCGCGCCAGCAAGTGCGCCTCGCCCGCCATGACGTGCAGGCCCCCCGACCCCATCAGCCGCACAAAATCATCATCCATCTCCGGCAGCGTCTCATCCGGCAGCACCAGCAGACCCTCCAGCCGATTCTCCAGCCCATACGAATCGGACGACACCGGATGCTTCATCTCCGCCAACACCACCGGCCTTACCCCCTTCGGATCCAGCTCATACGCCCGTACCAGCGCCCAGTTCCGCAACTGCAATCCCGCCATTCCCGTGCCCGGCGATCCCTGCACGATCTTCAGCAGATGGGGCAACATCGCAGCCGATTTCGTCGCCTCCCAGTTGCCTTGCAACGCTCTGATCTGATCCTCCACGGGCAGCATCTCAAACACCGCGGCCAACGCCTCGGCCATTCCCGCGTCCGGCGTGAAAACCTCGTTGGCAGGCTCTTGTTCCAGCGCCGCCAGGGTCACCGCGCGGGCCTTCTCCTTCTTGTCCGCCAAACTCGCCTTCAACCGCGGCATGTAGCTCGCCAGCGCCGTTCGCATCCGTTCCCGATTCTCCGCCAAGTGCGCCCGCATATCCGCCGGCCTCGTCGATGTTCCTGGCTCCTCCAACACCGCAAGAATCTGTAGCGTCGTTAGAAACCGCGGCGTTACCGCCTGGTCCTCCGCCACGAGCCTCTGCTCCATCGCCTCAAGCGCCGCCTTCCGATCCGATACCCCCACCAGCCCCGCCTCCAAATCCCAGGCGTCCCGCACCGACCCATCCAGCCGCTTCGCCATCTCCATCGACGCCTCCGGCGTGTTCAGAAAGCGCAGCCGCCTCACCGCGTCCCGCTCCGCCTCCTCGTTCGGGTTCCCATCCAGAATCCTCCGAATCTCCTCAAGCTGGCCCCTCGACCAACCCGCATCCGCCGGCAGCACCTCGAAGCTCACGATGTCCGACACGGCGCTCTTCACCTCGTGCGCGTCGCCCTTCTCGGTGATCCGCTGTGCCGTCACATACAACCGATATTTTCCCGCATGATCGAAGCTCACCCACTCATTCAAATCAAAATGCAACTCAACCGGCTTCTCCCCCAGCGTCGGCATCGAGCGCAATCCGCCGCCCATCCAAGGCCCCTGCAGCGAAAAGAACGCCGCCAGCGGATCCGTCAGATCCCGCGGCTCCACGTGAAACGTGTCCTCCCACATCCGGCCGCTGCGATCGTACATCCCGCCATCGAAGGTATACTTTCCCTCCACGCCGCTGGTCACCCGATACGTCATCGCCACCCGCTCGCCCAGGTGATACGCCGGCTTATCCAACGTCAGCGCGAAGGTCACCCCCGACGGCGCCTGGGACGCCTCGGCATCGTGCTCCTTATCCAGATCACCGGCCGTCTGTCCCCGCGCCCCGCGTGCCGCCGCCATCATCACCACCACGCTCATCAGCACCACGCCAGCCGCCGTCATCAGCCGCATCGCATTGCTCCCTGTGTAAGCCATTCCACGTTCAGACGCTCGACGCCTTCGCCGGTTCCCTCTCCTCAGAATTGCCGCGCAAACGGATCACCGCATTCCCGGCTCGATCCCTGCTCCTTATCACTGAGCCGCCCCGCAAATCGACGCTTGGTTCTGCCGGTCAACCTGGCGCTGCCGTCCCCTCCCGCTTCCCACATCCCACCCACAGCATCGCCGCCACCAGGACCGCCGATGCGAGCAGCGGCACACCCACCGCCCGCACATAATCCCCCGCGTCGCGCCCGAACACCCGCGCCGCATCCGACGTCAGCAACATGGCCAGCCCCGCCAGCGCCAACGCCGCATACCCCCACAGCCGCCGTCCGCGCAAAACGCGCCGATCGCTCACTTCCATCCCCAGCGCCATCAGCGGCAAAATCAGCGTCACGTAATGGTGGATCCACGTCCGCTCCGACGCCCACACCATGAACGCCGCCACGCAACCCACCTGCACCACATAGCGCTGTTGCGCAAACGACGTCAGCGGTCGCCGCATCCACCACGCCCCCGCCCCCAGCACCGCCAGCAATATTCCCCGTGTCAGCCACCGCACCGCTGCCTCCGGCAAATCCGCGATGTTCACATAATGCACGCTCGGCACTCCCGCCGCCCCCGCCGTCGTGAACGCCGGAACATGCCGCAGCAGCCGCGTCAGAAAGCTCGCCACCGATTGCCCCGTGTAATACTGAATGGCCCCGTGCCGCACATAAGGAATGATCATGATGTGCCCCCACTCGTTCAGCCACAGCAGGTTTCGCTGCCATCCGAAGAGCGCCGCCGGCGCCGCCAGCAGCCACACTCCCAGTCCGCCCACGCATGCCGCCGCCGCCACCCATCGCCGCTGCACCAGCAGGTACACCAGAAAAATCAGCGGTGTTACCTTCACGCTGATCGCCAGCGCCACCAGCACGCCCGCCCCCGCGTCCGTCCCCCGCCGCCGCGCCTGCAAGAGTCGCAGCCCCAGCACCAGCGGCAAGAGCATCAGCAGATTCGTCTGCCCCTCCTGAAAATCCCCCACCATCGGCCATAACCACACGAACAACACCAGCGCCAGCGCCGCCGGCTCCATCTGCCCGCCCCGCGCCGCCCGCACCATCCCCCAAACCACCGCGAAAATCCACGCCGCCAGCGCGCACTGTACGCACGCCCACACCACCTGCGCCGCCGGCTGAGACACCAGCGTCACCGGCCACATCAACGCCAGCACGATCGGCGGATACGGAAACCCGTCATCCACATACTCCGACCGCCCGTCCAGAAACCCCGGCAGCATCTGCGTCCACCGCCCCAGATCATTCACCGTCGCCTCGGGATGCAACCGCAGGTTCCGCGCCACCCGCCGCTCCCCCTGCACCCCCGTGGCCACCGCCATCACCACCAGCACCACCGCCGCCACCGCCAGCACCACCCGCCGCGCAGCCCTTGCTCTCTCCTCGCGCAACACCAGCCCTCCCGCTGCCTCGGCCATATCCGCTCCCGCCATCACGCGTCCGCACCTTCACCGCTCACATCGAGCGCCCCGTCCATACCCTTCCCCCGTGCCCCGCACAAGCCCTCGCCGCTTCGATATCTGCCCTGGCCCACGACGGCCCCGGCGCGCTGCTTGCTCCTTTTCTACCCGTCAAATTCCCTCATACGGAGCGCCATGATGATCCGCAAACTCTCCTCCGGCGAATACCGCCTCTACTCCCGCAAGAAAAACCCCAAAACCGGCAAACGCCGCAACCTCGGCACCTTCTCCTCTCGCCACGCCGCCGAAAAACACGAACGCGAAGTGCAATACTTCAAACGTCACTGAGCCGCTCCGATCCGCCCTCGCCCTTTCGCTGACGCGCGCCGTTCACGCCCCACCAATATGCGCCGATCCATCACCCCCTCGACCCGTGGCACGCGCATCATCATCAGACCCCATCGCAATCACACCACCTGATTCTACCGCGCCACGCCTTTCGCACGGCGCCCGCCTGCCTCGATGGCCTGGGAATTTAGTCCCTCCAAATGCCGACGCCCGACCGGCAGAAGCGCCGCCGTCGGCTGGCGTGCCTACGATGTTTCTCACCGCTGCGCGATCGCCGGCGCACCGTGTCGTCGCGGCAGCGTTGCTGCGACGCTTCATCGCTCGAGGAGCCCACATGCAATACGCCCGTCTTGGAAATAGCGGTCTTCACGTTTCCCGGCTGTGCCTGGGATGCATGTCCTATGGCGTTCCGGCGCGCGGCACGCATCCCTGGTCGCTCGATCTGGAGGCCTCCCGCCCCTTTATCCGGCGGGCGCTGGAACTGGGCATCACCTTCTTCGATACGGCCAATGTGTACTCGGATGGCACCTCGGAGCAGTTTCTGGGAACGCTGCTCAAGGAAGTCGCCGACACCTATCCGCGGGAATCCCTCGTCATCGCCACCAAGGTTCACGGGCGCATGCGGCCGGACCCCAACGGGCGCGGGCTTTCGCGCAAGGCCATTCTTCAGGAAATGGATGCCTCGCTGCGGCGCCTCGGCATGGATTACGTCGATCTCTATCAAATTCACCGGCTCGATGACCAGACCCCCATCGAGGAGACGCTCGAAGCGCTCCATGATGTGGTCAAAGCCGGCAAGGCCCGCTACATCGGCGCTTCTTCCATGTTCGCATGGCAGTTCGCCAAGGCTCTTTTTGTCGCCGATCGGCTCCGGCTCACGCGCTTCGTGTCGATGCAGAACCATTACAATCTGCTCTATCGGGAGGAGGAGCGCGAGATGAATCCGCTCTGCCGCGACCAGGGAGTGGCGATCATTCCCTGGAGTCCCCTCGCCCGCGGCCGGCTGACGCGCCCGTGGAATACGCCCACCGGGCGCACCGCTTCCGATGCCTTCGGCGGCAAGCTGTATGGCCAGACGCAGGACGCGGATCGAGCCGTGGTGGAACGCCTGGGCGAGGTTGCCCAACAGACGCAGCGGCCGCGGGCGCAGGTGGCCCTGGCATGGTTGCTGGCGCAACCCGGCGTGACGGCCCCGATCATCGGAGCGACGAAGACGCACCATCTGGAAGATGCAGTCGCGGCGCTCGAGATGCGGTTGTCACCAGAGCAAGTCGCAGCGCTTCAGGAGCCCTACGCACCGCACCCGGTGCTGGGCATTTCCTGATGCAGGCATCGATGATGGGCGGGGGAATGGCGCGTCACCTGTTGAGCGTCAGCCGTTCTCCTCCTCCCGCCAGTTCCACGCCCCCAGTTCCCCCGCCGCCAGTGTCGCCAGAACCACCCCCGCGACTATAGCCCCCAGCAGCCACTTCGCTTGCAACTCCGTGATCCCCCCGCCCAGCGACAATTCACCGAGGCCGGGCCCGGCGAACAGCGTCCCTTCCAACCACGCCGCCCCCGCACCCATCAGCACAAAAATCCACCACCCCCGCACGTACCGCGCCACATGAAAACTCCCGACCACCAGGGGCGCGACACCCAGCAATTCCCATCCGTCAAACCCGCGCTGCATCGACGACGTGCCGGTTCCCGCTAGCGCGATCGTGAGCAGCATCAGCACGCCATAGATCAGCATCAATGAAAGGGCCGCCACGCCCCGAGTCAGCGGCCTGTCCAAAACGCTTTGCGCAGCCATCCGCAATTTCCTTCAACCGCCCCCGCCATCCTCCCTACGAATGCGGCCGCCTCTGAGTTCGTCCCTGGGAGCGGCCAGCACGCGAGAAGCATGCGATCGCCCCCGCCGAAATCATCTGGAATTCAGCCTTCCCCACCCACATTCGCCTGACCCTTGCCATCGTCGGCGTCGTAAGCGCCCGCTTGCTCGGTCCCTTTGAGATCGAGCCGTTCCACCGACAGCGCGTGGCCGCCGATCTCGTCGACGCTGGCCACGATGCCGCACATCCGCGGATCCCCCGTCGCCACCTCGAAAAATTGCGGCATCCCCGTCGTCATGAATTTGAGAATGCGTTCCTTGCGGCGGCCCAGCACGCTGTCATAGGGGCCGCACATCCCCAGGTCCGTCACCAGCGCCGTCGTTCCCCCGTTCTCCCCGCGCACGATCCGCGCATCCGCGGTCGGCACATGCACGTGCGTCCCAAAGCACACGCTCACCCGCCCCGCCACATACCAGCCCATGGCCACCTTCTCGCTGCTCACCTCCGCGTGAAAATCCAGCACCTTCACCTTCACCTCCGGCGGAATTTTCGCCAGCAGCGCGTCGACCGTTCGGAAGGGATCGTCCATCGGCGGCTGCATGTGGAGCCGGCCCATCACGCTGATCACCGCGACCTTCGTGCCGTTCCTGCCCGCGACGATCGTCAGGCCCTTGCCCACCGCGGTGGGGGGGAAATTGCCCGGGCGCACGAGCCGCTCGCTGGTTTCCAGCAGCGGCAGCACCTCGCGCTTGCGGTAGGTGTGATCCCCCAGCGTGCAGCAATCCACCCCCGTGCGCAGGATTTTTTCGAACAGCAGCGGGGTCAGGCCGCTGCCCCCCGCGGCGTTCTCCGCGTTGGCGACCACGAAGTCGATGCCACGTTCGGTAATGACCTTGGGCAGAAGTTCGGCCACAACCAGCCGGCCGGGCTTTCCAACGATGTCACCGAGGCAAAGAATCTTGATTGGCATGGCAGCACTGTAACGGGGCGCGCGGCGGCTCGCCAAACGCTGTCAGGTGCGGCCGAGGGGAATCCGTCCGTGGCCCCGCCCCCGCCTCGCGGGCGTCGTCTGTTGCCCGCTCGATATGCCTTTGAAAAAAGAACGCCCCGCACATGCCTGCGAGCAGTGTGCGGGGCGTAGCCAGTTATAACATTGCGTCTGGAGGGCTCTTGGAGCGGTCCTGCGATCAGGCCTAGACAGGTTGGCGGAAGGGCGCTGAAAAAATGTGAAAATCGCATTGGCGTAAATGGTGAAAGTTTTTTGAATGTCCGCCAATCTGTCGGGTGATCTACATTATGTCCGTGTTAAGTTGCCGCACACATGGGTGTTCGGTGTCAAAACAACAGGTAAAGACTCCTAAGTGCGTTCTCTATCTTCACAAGTAAGGCCTTTACGGGCCTTTACATGCGCCATGCACAACTTATCCGCAAGAGATGTGCCAACTGCCTACCGAACATAGGGGGATTCAGGGGAGTCGCAAGTCAATTTGTTGGCCATAGTTAGGGTCGCTCCCAAGACGTCCCCACCCGCGGCCCACGCGCCGGACATAGCCCGGGAAGGAACTTATCCACAACCGGCGGCTGCCGCTGAACGCCACCGGTGCGCAAAGCAGCCCCTCCTCCCGGGCGCGGGCCCCGAAAGCGGATACAATGTCTTTCCATGACCGCCGATGCACCATCGTCTGAATCCGCCCGCCCCGCGCCCGCGGGCGCTCCGGAAGAACCGCCCTCTGTCGCAGCCGACGAAGCGCCCCTCCGGCCCGATCCGGCCCAGATCCACCAGCTGCGCTTTTCCATCAAGCACGATCTGCACAAGCGGATCGATGTCTACCTCCGCGATCGTCTGCCCGCCTATTCACGCGCCATGATCCAAAAGCTGATCGCATCGGGCGCCGTTATCGTCAACGGCCGGCCCGCTAAAAGTTCCACGGTGCTCCGCAACGGCGACACGCTCGAAGTGCTCCTGCCCAAAGCCCGCCCCGACCGGCTCTTCCCCGAAGATATCCCCCTCCACGTCGTGTACGAAGATGACCAGCTCATCGCCCTCAACAAACAGGCCAATCTCATCGTGCATCCGGCACGCGGGCACTGGTCCGGCACCCTGATCAACGCCCTCCTGCACCACGCGCAGCAGACCCATTCCACGCTCTCCAGCGGCTCCGATCCCTGGCGTCCCGGCATTATCCATCGCCTCGACCGCGACACGACGGGGCTGATTCTCATCGCCAAGACGGATGAAGCGCACTGGCGGCTGGCGGGACAATTCGAGCGGCGGACCATCAGGAAAACCTACCTGGCGATCGTGCATGGCGCGATGGAACTCGATTCTGATCTGATCGACGCCCCCCTGGCCGTGCACGCCAAAATCCGCGAAAAATATGCCGTGCGGCCCGACATCGGCAAATCGGCCCAGACCGTGTACACCGTCCGGGAGCGCTTCCAGATCTCGAACCACGCCCACTACACCCTGGTCGAACTGGCGCCCAAGACCGGCCGCACTCACCAGTTACGCGTGCACATGGCGCACATCGGGCACCCGATCGTGGGCGATTCGATGTATGGCGGCCGGCAGATCACGGAGGCGGACGTCGTCGGCCGCGGACCCAGCGACACCGGCGTCAGAAACGACAATTCCCCGGCGCTGATCACGCGGCAGGCGCTGCATGCCTATCGGCTCCAGTTCGTGCATCCGACGCTCTTCACCCGCATGCACCTCGAAGCGCCGCTGCCCCCCGATATGACTCGCATCGTCGAGCTTTTGCGCCTCCACGCGCGGCGCTGAGAGGGCGAACGGGCGGCATGAGTGAGCGGCCAAAAATCCTGGCGATCGAAACCTCCTCTCGGGCCGGGTCCGTTGCGCTGGCAGCCGGCGGGGAATTGCTGATCGCGCGCGACCTGCCGGCGGCCTCGCGCCACGCCAATGCGTTGATGCCGGCGATCGGGGAAATGATCGCCGAGGCGGGGTGGAAGCCCGCAGACCTGGAGCAGCTGTATCTCTCCATTGGACCCGGGTCGTTTACGGGATTGCGCATTGCCGTGGCGGTCGCCCGGGCGCTCGCGCAGGCCATTGAAGGCTTGCGGCTGGTCGCGGTCCCCTCGTTGAATGTGATTGCGCACAATGCGCCCGCCGAGTTTGCCACGGTGCTCCCCGTGCTGGATGCGAAGCGGGGACAGGTCTTTACGTCGCTGTATCGGCGCGAGGCGCAGGGCGGCCTTTCAGAGATCGCGCCCCCGCGGTTGACGACGCCGGCGGCAATCCTGGAGCAGGCGCTGGCGCGGGGCGCGCCCGTGGCGCTTTTGGGGGAAGGAGTGGATTATCACCGGGAATGCTTTCCCGCGGCTGGTGGGGATGCCCGCCTGGTGGAACTGCCGCGGGAACTGTGGGTGCCGCGGGCGGCCGTGGTGCACAGGCTCGGTTACGCGCGGGCGCTCAGGGGCGCGTTTACGCCGGCCGGAGCGCTGGTGCCGACCTACCTGCGATTGCCGGAAGCCGAAGAGGTCTATCGGCGCAAGCACGACTTGCCGCTGTGACCACCCCCAACGGAAACGGCCGCTCTTTAGGGGCGGCCGTTGCGTTTCAGTTGGCAATGAGTGCGGGGTTTACTTCGCTTCGCGCAGCTCGACGCGGAAGTCGGCCGCCATGGGCCCCATGCTCGTGAAGTCGAATTGATCGATCCCTTTACGCGGCACGGTGAAATCCATCCACGGGCTCTTGGGTTCCACCGTCGCGCCCTGCTGGTTGATGAACCAGTATTGATACTGAAGGTGCAGATCGCGGTCCCATTTGTTGCGAATCGGCACCGCCACATGCAACTGCCCCGCGCCGACCCGGTTGGTCACCGGCGGCTGCACGACGATGGCTTCGTGCAGCGAATAAGCGTCCACAAGCACCTGGGGGTATTGCGTCAGATCATCCTGCCGCGCGGCGATCGGCCCGGCGCACCCGGCGAAGAGACACCCGCCCACCACACCCGCTGCCGCCATTGTCCGCATCAGAGTCATTCCGTTGCTCTCCAAAAAATACCTGCCGCACAGGATACCCGGTCGCCGCCGATTGAAAAGGGAGCCGGGCCCGGGTCCCTCCGCTGGTGACTGCGTTGGTTACTGCGTCGCGCCGCCCGTCGTCTGGGGCACGTCGGCGGTGCCGGTGTTGGGCGTGGTCGGCAGCGCCGGATTGATCGGCTCGACGTGCCGCTCTTCGGTCGTCGTCGTCGTCGTGATCGATTCGGTCTTCCGAGTGGTGGTGACCAGGTTCAATTGCCCCGTCACTTCCAGGTCGATGGTCGTGTTCTGAAGGTCGACCGCCTTGATGCCCTGGCTTTGCCCGATGGCGTCTTTGAGATCGGCGTAGAGATCCTCAGGAGCGCCGGCATACTGCACCGAGAAATCCGCGTAGCTCGTCGTGCCGCCGCCAGTTGCGCCACGGCTCACGACCGAGTTCACCCCGTGGGTCTTCTGCAGCCAGGTGCGGATTTTCAGCGAATCGTCCACTGACGCCGCCTTATAGATCCGCACGTCCACCACGTCGCTCCCGTTGCTCCACTTCTTGGCCATGTCCCCCATCAACTCGCTCGAAAGGTATCCCGTGTACAGGTTGATGTTGGTCTTTGACATCGGCAGCGGCATGTCCACGAACGCGGTGCCCAGCATCCGCCCGTCCGCCGTGCTCACCGCCTTGGCCAGCAGCCGCACCGCCGTGCCGATGGTCGCGTGCGACGTCGGCGTCGCCGTCACCCGGATCAGAATATCCTGCTGCAGTTCCGTGTTCAGCAGCCGCACCGCGTTGGCGTCGCCGTTCTCGATCCGCAGCACCTTCTCGCGGTCCAGCTTCGCCCGGGCGGCGTCCGCGTCTTCGATCGTGACTTTCCCCGAGTCGTCGAAGTATTTGACGATCGAATCCTCGATCATCGCGTAATCGGCGGCCGAGGCGCCGATGTTGTCATATTTATCAGCCGCCTTCTTGACCGTCGTGGTATGGGAATAATCGGCCGGTCCGTTCGAGCTGAACGAGTTGCTGTTGACCGAGTTGGCGTTGGAGTTGCTTACGCTCGATCCGCCATAGCCGGCGCTGGAACTCTGGCTGTTCGAGGTGTCGGTTTTGTTGGACTGCACGTTCACGGCGCCGGTCGCCGTCTGATGCTCCTCCACGCGCAGCAGTTCATCCAGCCCGTCTTTTGGCAGCGGATCGCCGTTGATCGTGCGGTTCACGAACACCATGATCCGCGGCGAGCGATGCGCCACGTACGCCTGCACGAACGCGTCCTCATTGCGAATCGACGTGCCGCCCGCCGGCTGCACCGGCACAAACGAACCCTGCATCGGCTGCCCCGGCGCCACCTGCCCCGGTTGCACCGGTGGGGGGGTGACGCCGCCGGGAATGTAGTTGTCCGGCGGCAGGGGCTTGGGCTGAATCTGCGGCTGATAGGCGTTCTGATCGTTGGGGGGAGGGACGTAAACCCGCTGGACATCGTCGGCGAAGACTGCCCCCGCCGCCGCCACACTCACAACCGCCGCCGCCAGTGCCCAGAGCGCTTTCATGACTCTCTCCTTGTTCATCGCGAAGCGGGGACATTCGTCGCTTCGCTGCAGAGTGACCGTTTCGACCATCGTAACCCGCGGGGGTTAGTAATGGGTAATGGGTAATTCGTAATTGGGCGGCGGCGGAAGCGGTGGGGGGGGCGTCGGGGCGTCCGTGGGGCGCTGATTTCTGAACCTGACCGCTGACTCCCGCGCCACCGACGGAGCATGAATCCGTTGCCCAATCCCCAAAGCACTCCCGCCGTCTTGACAATCCGCGTCATCGCCCGCGCCGGCCCGCAACCGGCGGCCCTTTGGCAGTCGCATTTGTGAATGCTCGGCTCAAGGAGTCATGCCGTTACTGCCGATAATAATTGCATCGGCAGGGGTCGTACGCCCGGGCTGAGCCAGACCGTCTCCCCGGCCATGCCCCATCCCCGGCGAGACCCGCCGCCAATTGACCCTCCCCCGGGGTTTGGTTATCGTGAACGCCCGGTTAACCCCCCCGGTCACCCCTTTTGGTCAGCTCCCCCGGGCTGACCGCCTGGAACCGACCGGTTTTTTTCCGCCGCCGCTGGATGCCTTCCCCCTCCTCGCCCGGTAAACAGGCATTCACGTCGGCAACGCCGGCGAAGCTCTCCGCGATGGGACCTTCGCCGTTCAGGGTCCAAGCCCTGTTCTTGACCGGCCCCGGCTTCAAAAACGCCGCGGCCCGAAAGGCGCCTACTTGCATAAAGGACTCGCCGCTTATGGCCACGCTCCACAACGGTCCGGCCTCTTCCTGGGAAAATTCACCCTCTCCCCCCCCCTCTCCCCCCCCCCGCAAAAATGTCGTCGTGCCCGAAGGCCTCTGGCTCAAATGCCCGGACTGCGCCGCCATGATCTATCGCAAGATCATGGAAGAGCAATTGCACACCTGCCCGGAATGCCGGCACCATTTCCGGGTCAATGCCCAGCAACGCATCGATACCCTGGTCGATCGCGGTTCCTTCGAAGAGATGGACGGGGATCTTTCGCCGACCGATCCGCTCAAATTCACGGATAAGAAAGCATATGCCCGGCGGCTGGGGGAGGAACAGAAAAAGACCGGCGCGAAGGATGGGCTGCGGGCGGGGCGGGCATTCATCAAGGGCCGGCCGGTGGTCCTGGCGGTGATGGATTTCGCGTTTATGGCGGGATCGATGGGGGCGGTGGTGGGCGAAAAGATCACGCGGGCGGTGGAGCGGGCGTTGCGGGAAAACCTGCCGCTGTTGATCGTGTCCTGCTCGGGCGGGGCGCGGATGCAGGAATCGACCCTGTCGCTGATGCAGATGGCCAAGACCTCGGCGGCGCTGGCGCGTTTTCACGGCAAGGGCGGGTTGTTCATTTCGCTGCTGGCCGATCCGACCTACGGCGGCGTGACGGCGTCGTTCGCCATGCTCGGCGATGTGATTTTCGCGGAGCCCAAGGCGATGATCGGCTTTGCCGGCCCGCGGGTGATCGCCAACACCATCCGGGCGGAACTGCCCGACGGTTTCCAAACGGCTGAGTTCCTCCAGGAGAAGGGCTTCATCGACAAGATCGTTCCGCGGCCGGAGATGCGCTCCCAGATCGCGCGCGTGATTGACTATTGCGGAAAGTGAGGGGGGTGGGAGGGGGGAACGAGAGGCGGGGCGGGAGATCATCGATCCGTTGAGCGATGGCGATACGGGGCGGGGTGATATAATGGGGGACTTCGCGTTTTTTCGTGCGAGTATTGTGGTGAGCGGCACTGGATCCATGGTGCGTGCGCCGGAGCTTCTGGCGCCGGCGGGGGATTGGGAGGCGTTGCGCGCGGCGGCGGCCAATGGGGCCGATGCGGTGTACTTCGGGTTGGAGCAGTTCAACGCGCGGCATCGGGCGACGAATTTCAAGTTGGCCGAGTTGCCGGAGGTGATGGGCTATCTGCATGCGCACAATGTGAAGGGATTTTTGACGTTCAATACGCTCATTTTTTCGGATGAGCTGGAGGCGGCGGCGGAGTACATCAAGGCGGTCGCGGCGGCGGGGGTGGATGCGGTGATCGTGCAGGACCTGGGGGTGGCGAAGCTGATTCATGAGCTGGCGCCGACGCTGGCGATCCATGGGTCGACGCAGATGACGTTGACGGAGGCGGAGGGGATCAAGTTTGTGAAGGAGCTGGGGGTGGAGCGGGTGGTGGTGGCGCGGGAGCTGGGGGTGAGGGAGATTGGGAAGATTGCGGCGGCGACGGAGATGCCGCTGGAAGTGTTCGTGCATGGGGCGTTGTGCGTGGCGTATTCGGGGCAGTGTTTGACGAGCGAGAGTTTGGGCGGGCGAAGCGCGAACCGGGGCCAGTGTGCGCAGGCGTGCCGGTTGCCGTACCAGTTGGTGGTGGATGGCCAGGCGCGGGATTTGGGCGAGAAGGCGTACTTGCTCTCGCCGAGCGATCTGGCGGCGCATGAGTTGATCGGGGAATTGACGGAGATGGGGGTGGCGTCGTTCAAGATTGAGGGGCGGTTGAAGAGTGCGCATTATGTGGCGGCGACGACGCAGACGTATCGGGCGGCGATTGATGCGGCGCGGGGGAATTTGAAATTTCAAATTTCAGAACAGCAGCGGCATGATCTGGAGCAGACGTTTTCGCGCGGGTTTACGCATGGGTTTTTGTCGGGGGTGAATCACCAGGCGCTGGTGGCGGCGCGGTTTCCGAAGGCGCGCGGGACGCGGGTGGGGACGGTGGTTTCGCGCGGGCCGCGGGCGATTGTGATCGAGACGAGTTCGGCGATTGCGCTCAAGGCGGGGGATGGGGTGCTGTTTGATGAGGGGCATCCGGAGCAGGATGAACAGGGTGGGCGCGTGTTTGCGGTGCGGACGATGGGGAAGAATCGGGTGGAGCTGCAGTTTCGGGAGGGGGATTTGAATCTGGCGTACATCAATCCGGGGGCGCTGGTGTGGAAGACGGATGATCCGGCGTTGAAGCGGCGGTTGGAGCATTCGTATTCGCGCGAGGGGGTGGTGCATCGGACGCGCGTGGATTTTTCGGTGCGGGCGCGGGTGGGGGAGTTTTTGGAGTTGGTGGGCGCGGCGGAGGGGCATGAGGGGCGGGCGCGGTGGGAGGAGAAGGCGCTGGAGGAGGCGCGGAAGTTTGCGTTTTCGGAGGAGGGGGCGCGAGAGCAGTTGGGGCGGCTGGGGGATACGCCGTTTGAGTTGGGGGAGTTGCGGGTGGAGACGGATGGGCGGGCGATGGTGCCGAAGAGCGTGCTGAATGAGTTGCGGCGGGAGGTGGTGGGGAAGTTGCTGGAGCAGCGGCGGCGGGTGCATGTGGTTGGGGATGCGGGGGCGTTGGAACGGTTGCGGGGGGATGCAATGCGGGTGGGAGAGTCCTCGCAGCATGCTTCTGCCACCGAGGTTGTGGCAGAAGCATGGCACCCAGGGGGGCACCCGGAATCGGAAATCGAAAATCAGCTCCACGTGCTGGTGCGGACGATGGAGCAGTTGGAGGGGGTGATTGGGGTGCGGGGGGAGGTTCGGGCGGCGACGGTGTATGCGGATTTTGAGGATGTGCGGCGGTATCCGGAGGCGATTCGGAAGTGTCGGGAGGCGGGGATTGCGGTGGGATTGGCGACGCTGCGCGTGGTGAAGCCGGGGGAGGAGGGGTTTTTGAAGCAGGTGTCGGATTGTGAGCCGGACTTGCTGCTGGTGCGGCATCTGGGGGCGATTCATTACTATCGGGAGCGGGCGGGGCATTTGCCGCTGGTGGGGGATTTTGCGTTGAACATTGCGAACGAGCTGACGGCGAAAATTTTTGCGGATGCGGGGTTGGTGCGGATGGTGCCGTCGTATGACTTGAACTGGGTGCAGTTGAGCGCGATGTTGCGGCGGTTTGATGCGTCGCGGTTTGAGTGCGTGGTGCACCAGCACATGCCGATGTTCCACATGGAGCATTGCGTGTTCGCGCACACGCTGTCGAGCGGGAAAGATTTCCGGGATTGCGGGCGGCCGTGCGAGAAGCACCGGGTGGATTTGACGGATCGTGTTGGGGAGCCGCACCCGCTGGTGCCGGATGTGGGGTGCCGGAATACGCTGTTCAATGCGAAGGCGCAGACGGCGGCGGAGTATATTCCGGAGATGGAGAAGCTGGGGATTCGGCATTACCGGGTGGAAATGCTGCGGGAGGGTGGGGAGGAGACGGTGAAGCTTTTGCGGCACTATGCTGCGGCGCTGCGCGGGGAGGCGCCGCCGTTGCAAACCTTGCGGAGCTTGCGCGTGTTGAATCAGTTGGGCGTGACGCGCGGGACGCTGGCGCATGACTGATACGCGCGAAACCGTCTAACCGCCAGGTCACAGGTCGTTCAATCGTTCAAGCTCTGTTGCGCCGATGGCGGCCTCGCCGAGCGCAGGAGGCCGTGGAGACGCGCCATGCGCTCGAGGGCCTCCGTGAGAATGGCGCGGGAGGTGGCGAAGTTCAATCGCACAAATCCCTCGAATCCCGCGCCGAACATCGCCCCTTCGCTGAGCATCACCCGTCCCTGCTCCAGCAGCATCTTCCCCGCCCGGGGCGCTTCTTCGCCCATCACCGCGCGATAATCCAGCCACGCCAGATAGGTCGCCTCCACCGGCTTCATCCGCACGCCCGGAAGACGCTCGCTCACAAAGCGCTCGACAAACGCGCCGTTCGCACGCAGATACTCCAGCACCTCCGCCCGCCACTTTCCATCATCGCGGAGCGCCGCCTTCCACATCGCCACGGCCATCGTTCCCGGATGCCCGGCGGTCCACGTGCTGGGCTTGATCACCCGCGCCACCAGCGCCGCATCGTGACTGAACATCGCCCCGATGCCCAGGCCCGCCGTGTTGTACATTTTGCACGGCCCGGTGAGCGTCAGCGTTTTCTGTCGCACCGCCTCGCCGGCCACATTGGCGAAGGCCGTGAATATTCCCCGCAGCGTCAGGTCCGCATGCAGCTCGTCCGACACGACCCACAGCTCGTGCCGATGCGCAAAATCGGAAATCCGCGCCAGCTCGTCGACCGTCCACAGACGTCCCGTCGGATTGTGCGGATGACAGAGCAGCAGCACTTTCGCCCGCCGGCCCTCCACAAGCGCCGCACGCTCCATCGCTTCCCAGTCGATCTCCCAGCGTTCGCCGGCATCCGACAGCGGAACCTCGCGCAACTCCCGCCGCTGGTCCTTCACCGCCTCCAGAAACGGCGGATAGGCCGGCGTCATCGTCATCACCGCTTCGCCCGGCTCCGTCAGCCCGGCGATCGCCGCCCCGATCGCCGGCACCACCCCCGGCAAGAACCGCACCCACCCCTTCCGCCCCAGCCCGCTCCAGCCTTCGCCTTCCAGTTTTTTCTGCAACGGGCCCGTCAGGTCCGGATCGCCTTCCACCTGCGGATATCCCACCGTCCTGCGCAATCGCTCAGCCAGCGCCGCCCGGATCGAGGGCGCCAGCGCGAAGTCCATGTCCGCCACCCACAGCGGCAGCACGTCCGGCGGCGCCTTGCCCCATTTGATGCTCTCGCCGTGCCGGAGCTCTTCTTCCGACAGCTCCCACTCGAATCGCTCCATGCGCAGACTCCCCGGAAATCCTCCCGCCCCTTACTTCTTGTGCATCAGTCCCAGCAGGTGCTCGATCTCCTCATGCACCCCGTTCGGCGCCTTCACGTACAGTCGCCCGTCGAAAATCGCCGCGCTCGATTGCGTACCCCCAGCCTCCACCCACGTCCCGCGCCCGCAGGTGGTTTCGATTGCCTCAAGCAGCGCCTTCGTGTCCTTCTCCTTTTGCTCCGGCGACTTGATCGGCGCCGCCTCCGGCTGCAGGAGGTCGCGCACGTCATACATGCGCGTCTGGTCCAGCTTGTCCGCCTTGAGCTTCGTGAGCATTGCCGCCACCGCCCGATGGTTCTCGCGCGTCTGCGAGATGATCAGCTTCGATTCCAGCACGCGGATCGATCCCAGTTGCCCTCCCTTGTCGCGCCACGTATCGGGCGCGATCACCGTCTCGATCGTGTCGATCAGCTCCTGCACGCTCGCCTCGTCGCCCGCATCGGGAATCAGCAGCCCGATGTCATACATGCGCACCACGGAATACCGGCTGCCGGTCAGGTCGTCGGCCGTCGAGACCAGCACCTGGTTGTCCATCACCGTGAAATTCAGCGTCGCGGTGGCGCCGCCCGCTTCGTTCAGGATTTCCGCGAGCACCCGCGCCGTCGGAATTTTCGCCAGGTCGACGCTGATCGGCGCACTGCTCTGGATTCCCGCCGCCTCGAGCGATTTCCACCGAACGTCCATGTGAACATTCGCCGCCGTCCCGAACGCCTTGAGCGCCTCTTCCAGCGTGCCGGTGAACGTGAAGGACGCCATCGGCGCGTCCAGGGCATCGTCCGTCGCCTTGTTCAGGCGGTCGATCGCATCGCCATCCATTTGGGTCTGAATGCGCTGCGTTTCGGTGATTCCCGGCGGCGTATTCTCATCCTGGGCCGCGATCGGGACGCCGAAGCGGCATGCCGCGCCGATCGCCAGGGACGCCATCCACACGCGCGCATGACGCTTCGGCATGGTCACATCTCCCTGCAGGCCGCCAGATATTTCCGTATGGTCTCGGCCATGCCGAATTCAAGCGCGTCGGCTATCAGCGCATGGCCGATGGATACTTCCGCGACGTGCGGAACCCGCCGCGCAAAGATCGGCAGGTTGTGCAGATTGAGGTCGTGGCCGGCGTTGACGGCCAGGCCGGCCGCGTGCGCCCGGCGGGCGGCGGCGGCGTATGTCTCCAGCGACCGCTCCAGCGCATCGCCCCCTCTGACAAAAGCGGCGGCATAGGGCTCCGTATAGAGCTCGATCCGCTCCGCCCCAAGCTCGCGCGCCGCTTCGATCGCCGGAGAATCGGCGTCCATGAACAGGCTTACCCGGCAGCCCAGATCGCGCATCTCGCGGACGAGCGGACGCAGCGCCGCCTGCTCCTCCGCCGTCAACGACCAGCCATGATCGCTCGTGAACGCCTCGGTCGTGTCCGGCACCAGCGTGCATTGCGTCGGCCTCACGGCCCGGATGTGCGGCATGTAATCGATAAACGGGTTGCCTTCGATGTTGAACTCGGTGCCCGGAAACTCACGCCACAGCGCCGCCAGCGCGGTGACATCATCCGGCCGGATGTGCCGCCGATCCGGACGCGGATGAATCGTGATCCCCGCGGCGCCCGCCTCCAGAGCGATCCGCGCCAACCGTTCCACTGAAGGAATATCCAGCGCCCGCGTGTTGCGGAGCGTGGCGACTTTGTTGATGTTGACCGACAGATGGGGCATGGACGAGCAGTCAGAAGTCAGAAGGCAGTAGTCAGACGACAGCAGTTTTGGCGTGACAAGTGTAGCAGGGATCGGGCGCCTGTGGCGCTTCGATCCCTGAATTCTAACTACTCACTACTGTCTACTGACTGCGGCGCGCTTCCCTCAGTGCATCATCCCGCCCATCGGCATCGTCGCGGCGGGGCTCGACGACTTGGCGATCCCGATCACCCCCACGCCGATCCGACCGCCCGCATTGCCCACCGGCTGCGAAAAATCGTCGGGTTTTGCGTGGATCACCACTCCCCGCCCGATGATCGGGTCCTTCATCCCCGCGATCGAAATCCCGTTGTCCATCATGTCGATCGTCGCCGTCCCCGAGCCGTCCGCCGTGATGTTTCCCAGATCTCCCGCGTGATGCATCTCCGCCGTCGGAGCGCCGTGCGTGTGGCCTTCCGGATTGTAGTGACCGCCCGCCGCCGTGCCGTCATCCGACGACTGATCCCCGTATTCATGGATATGGATCGCATGCGTGGAATTCGGCGCCAGGCCCGTGATGGTCCCATGAATGTGCACCCCCTTGCCCATGGTCACAAAATTGATCGTCCCCGAAACGCTGTTGCCCTTTGTCGGATAAATCACCGCCACCGCGTGGTCGACATTGCCCCACATCATCGAGTGATCCATCATCATCCCTTTGTCCTTCTTGCCCATCCCCATCCCCTGGCCCGACGCCGTCTCATGTCCCGCCGATCCCCCGGTTTGGCATCCGCCCCACGCGGCGGCGGCGAGGGTGCAGGTGGCGGCCAGCAGAAAACGACGTGCGGTGAGCCGGGCGGTCATGGCTTGCTCCTTCAGGAAGAGTCGGAATCACCCCAGCAGCATCATCCCTCCCGCCGCAAGCGTCAATAGCTCATCCGTACCGGCCTCCAAAACGTCCCCGCCGCCGTTTGCGTCCATCCTCGGTTCTCCTTACCTTAGCGGGCTCGGAATTTTTGGCTGGAGCCTGCGATGAACATGAAACTGGCGGTCTTGCCCGGCGATGGCATCGGAACCGAAGTGATCGAGGCGGCGATGCGCGTCCTGCGGCACGTGGCGGGGAAATTCGGCCACGCCATTGACGCCCAGCACGGGGACATCGGTTGGGCCGCTCTCGATAATGGTCACAAAACCGCCTTGCCCGCCGCCACCAGGGACCTGTGCGCCAAGTCCGATGCCATCTTCTTCGGCGCCGTCGGCCTGCCCGACCGGGACAAAACCCTGCCCCTCCAGGAACGCCCCGAACGCGTCGCACTCCTCGAACTTCGCAAGGGCCTCTTCGCCAACCTCCGCCACGTCGTCCTGCCCAAAAACCTCGCCCACCTCTGCCCGCTCAAGCCCTCGCTCATCGAAAAGGGCATCGACATCATGATCATCCGCGAGCTCACCGGCGGCCTCTACTACGGCCAGCCCCAGGGCGTCTCCGGCGCCTCCCCCAACCGCAAAGCCGTCGACACCATGGCCTATTCCGAAAACGAAATTCAGCGCATCCTCACCGTCGGCTTCGAAACCGCCATGAAACGCCGCAAAAAACTCCTCTCCGTCGATAAGGCCAACATCCTCGCCACCTCCGGCCTCTGGCGCGAACTCGCCACCGCCATGTCCAAGAAATACCCCGACGTGCAGGTCGAACACATGTACGTCGACAACGCCTCCATGCAGCTCCTCCGCCGCCCCTCCGACTTCGACGTCATCGTCACGGAAAACACCTTCGGCGATATCCTCTCCGACGAAGCCTCCATGCTCGCCGGCTCCATCGGCCTCGTCCCCTCCGCCTCCCTCGGCAACGAATTCCTCGCGACCTACGACCCCGCCGCCAAAGGCCTCCCGCGCACGACGCCGTTCTACGAACCCATCCACGGCAGCGCCCCCGACATCGCCGGCAAAGACCTCGCCAACCCCATCGCCACCATCCTCACCGGCTCGATGATGCTCCGCTACACCTTCAGCCTTCAGAAGGAAGCCGACGCGATCGACGCCGCCACCTTCGCCGTGCTCAACGAGGGCAAAACCCTCACCGGCGATCTCGGCGGCAAGAGCAAGTGCAGCGAAGTCGCCGCCGCGGTGATTGCGAAAATCTGATCGTAAGCCCGAGAGATTCGCACGTTGCCCTTTCACACCCTCGCCACGCAGCGGTGCTGCGGAATTCCCGGCTCGTCCGGGCCTCAATTCTCGCGGAGGGCTATAATCCGGTGACGTGCACCGGAGGGTCCGCCATGCCGACCAGGAAGTCCGCCGCCAAGAGCTCGACGAAAAAATCCGCCACATCCGCCGCCAAAGCCCTGCTTTCGCGCTACCGCGAAAAGCGCGATTTCCACAAAACCCCCGAGCCCACCGGCGGAAAATCTTCCGGAAAAACCCTGGCCTATTGCGTTCAGAAGCACCTCGCCTCCCATCTCCACTATGACTTTCGCCTGGAGTGGCGGGGCGTCCTCCTCAGTTGGGCCGTCCCCAAGGGCCCCAGCTTGAACCCCCGCGACAAGCGGCTGGCGATGCGCGTCGAGGATCACCCTTACGACTACCGCACCTTCGAGGGCGTCATTCCCTCGGGCTATGGCGCGGGCGTCGTCATGTTGTGGGATGAGGGAACCTGGACCCCGGAGGAAGGCTTCGACGACGTCTCCGCCGCGCTGCGCAAAGGCGAGCTCAAATTTCGTCTCGACGGCGCCAAGCTCAAGGGCTCCTGGGTGCTCGTGCGCACACGCTCCCCGAACGGTCGCGGACCCACGCCCACGGGCGAACGCGAGCAATGGCTGCTCATCAAGCACAAGGACGAATGGGCCGGCGACATCGATGTGACCGCCAAGTTTGACAAGTCCGTCCGCTCGAATCACGACTTCGAAGGCATCCTGAGGAACGCCGACGTCTGGGAAAGCCATCAGCCCGGAAAAGAGGACCTGCAGGCGATCGTCGAAAAGGTCATCGCCCTGCGCGAAAAAGAAGGCGCGGGAGCCCGCAAGCCTCCGAAGCCCCGGCCGGCAAAAAAGAAGCGCACCACACAATAAAGAGTTCGACGACCGCACGCCCCCGCCGCTTTAGCCCGTGGCCCATCGCTCCCCAGGCTCCTCGCTCACAGCCCGCCCTTCAAATGCTTCTTCGGCTTGGCAGGCGCTTTGGCCGCCGATCCGCCGCCGCTGCCGGCGCCCGTCCCAGCCCCCGCTCCCACCGCGGCCGCCGGCTTCGCCGGTTCCGGAGGCAATTCCCCGCTGGCGATCTTCGCGTCCCTTTCCGCCTCCGCCATCGACAGCGATATCCGCCGCTTCTCCCGGTCAATCCCCAATATTTTCGCCCTCACCTTGTCCCCGTCCTTCACCACTTCCCCTGGCCGATTGATCCGCTTGAGCGCCAGCTGGCTCACGTGCACCAGCCCCTCCACCCCCGGCGCCAGCTCCACAAACGCCCCGAACTCCACCACCTTCTTCACCGTCCCATCCACCGTCGTCCCCACCGGAAAATCCTGCTCCACCGTGTCCCACGGATCCTTCGCCAGCTGCTTGAGCGACAGCGATACTCGCTTCTTGTCCTTGTCCAGCCCGATGATCATCACCTGTATCTTCGAGCCCTCCTGCACGATCTTCTTCGGATCGCTGACCCGCTGGTGGCTCATCGCCGACACGTGCAGCAGACCGTCCACGCCTCCCAGATCGATGAACGCACCGTACGGCTGCACGCTCCGCACCGTCCCCTCACGCACCTGCCCCACGGCCAGCTCGCCCCACGTCTGCTCGGCCATCTTGGCCTCGGCTTCCTCCATGATCGCCCGCCGCGACAGCACGATGTTGTGGTCCTCGCGGTCCACCTTCATCACCCGCACGGGCATCTTCTGGTTCAGGAACACCGACAGGTCCTGGTGAAATTTCGTGTCCACCTGTCCCGCGGGCATGAACGCCCGCGTCGTCCCCACCCGCAGCTCCAATCCCCCCTTGTTCACCCCCGTCACCATCGCTTCCACCGTGTCCCCCGGCGACAGCGTCTCCCACGCCCCATGCTGAATCGCCCCTTTCCTCGCCAGAATCACCAGCCCTTCCCGCGCGTCGTACCCCTTGTAGATAAACTCATATTCCTGCCCCACCTCGATCCCCTTCTTCTCCGGTTCCGATTCCGTCGGTTGATCGAACTGTTCCAGCGGAACCACGCCCTGGCTCTTGCCCCCAATGTCCACCAGCACGTTCAACCCCTGAATCGCCACGATCTTCCCCCGCTTGATGTTGTCCGGGTTGATCCGCTCTTCGTGCGCGTGGCTGTGACGCCTCGCGCCCGGCCGGCCCCCGCGCACCGGTCGCGACGGATCCAGCTTCGGGCCGCTCCCCTGCGGCGCGGGGCTCTCCGCCGGCAACGCATTCGACGACCCCGCCATCAATTCCTCGATCGACAAGCCCCCCAGCGCCTGGTTCACTTCCCGCTCAATGTCCGATTTCTCTCCACCCGCGCCCGGCGCCGGCGGCGGAACAAACGGTATTCCGTGGGCTTTCGCCGCTTCGGATGGCTGGTGCACGCTCTCGCTGGATGACTGGTCGGACGTCATTTTCGGCCTCAAGACTGAACCGTGGGTACGCGGCCCGGGGGCACAAAACCCCGGCGAAACAAAACATCCTACTGCAACCCGCTGAAATGACAAACCCGCCGTTCCCCAAAAAAAGCCCCAAATTCCCATACGTGAAGCCTTTTTCGATCGCCCGCTTGCGGTACCATGTCCTCGCTCACTCTTCTCGAGATCCCGGCCCATGTCCCAGCGCGAACGCCTCGGCGCGGAAGAACTCGCCATCGTCCTCTCTTACTTCGACGTCGGTCCCATCCGGTCGATCAAGGAGTTTCCCCGTGGCTCCCGCCGCGCGCCTAAACTCCTCGTCACCGCTCACAACGGACAGTTCCTTCTCAAACGCCGCGCCAAGGGTAAAGATGACCCCTTCAAGGTCGCCTTCTCACACGCACTCCAGCTCTACCTCGCCTCCCGCCAATTCCCCCTCCCCCATCTCGTCGGCACCCGCGTCGACAACAATTCCATGCTCCAGCTCAACGGCCACGTCTACGAACTCTTCGAATTCATCCGCGGCGGACCCTACGACGCCTCCGTCGAAGCCACCGCGGACGCCGGCAAAATCCTCGCCCTCTACCACCGCCTCCTCCGCGATTACACCCCCGAGTTCGATCCCCCCGTCGGCTCCTACCACGATGCCATCCCCATCAACACCGGCCTCGACCAGATCCCCGTCACCTTCAACCGCCTCGATCGCATGCCCAATATCTCCCAGGAGCAGGTCGACACCACCCTCGCCTTCCTCCGCGATTCCTACATCCAGGCGGCTGTCGCCGTCAACGACGCCGGTCTCCGCGACTGGCCCATCCAGATCGTTCACTCCGACTGGCACCCCGGCAACATGCTCTTCCTCAACCGCCGCGTCGTCGCAGTCATCGACTACGACGCCGCCCGGCTCCAGCAACGCGTCATCGACCTCGCCAACGGGGCGCTCCAGTTCTCCATCATCGGCAGCTCCGAAGAGCCCCAGGCCTGGCCCGACCACGTCGATGAGCCCCGCTTCGTCGCCTTCCTTCGCGGTTACGACGATGTCGACATCATTTCCGCCGCCGAACTCCAGGTCATCCCCCACCTCATGGTCGAGGCCCTGGTCGCCGAGTCAGTCCTCCCCATCGCCGCCACGGGGTCCTTCGGTCGCATCGAGGGCTATGGCTTCCTCCAGATGATTGAGCGCAAGGTCCGGTGGATTCAGCAGCGCGGCGCCGCCCTGGTCGCGGACCTCACGCCTGGCGAGAGCAACGCCCCGACGGCCTAGCCGCGCCCCCACCAAGGCCCAAAGAAGCGGCGCAGCTTCCCCATCTTCACAGCTCAGGCGCGAGGTTGAGAACTTTCCCGCCCCCGCGCCCCCTCGCAACCCCTGCTCAACCAGCCAACAACCCCCTCACCCGGGGTCGGCTCCCCCGTCTAACCTCAGGGGTGCAATGTGGTTATCTTCGCAAAATCCCCTCAAGAGTTGTCCCCGGCTTTTGCGAATCTATACTTAGATGTTCATCCGAACGATGGTTTAACACCTAGTCGTTTTTTATCACCGGAGCACCCTATGCGTTTCGATCAGGAAGTCCCGCTCAATACCGCCGCCATCTGTGAGCGGCTCAAGCAGGTGCGGGTTCAGGTCTGCGGCACCCGCGGGCAGTCCCATTTCGCCGCCCTGTTGCATCTATCCCCCTCCACCTACAACTATTACGAAAAGGGCCGCGTGCCCCCCGTGGACGTGCTCGACCGCGCCGCACGGGTTACCGGCGCCCCTCTCCTCTGGCTGATCCGCGGCGAGCCCACGGATTTCGCCCTCGAGTCTCTCAGCAAGATCGAAGTGCCCGCCTCCAATGGCAGCCCCGATCTCTCCGAGTCCGTTCAGCCAAACACCGCCGGCACCGCAGCCGCCTGAGACCCCGCCTGCAACTTCAGCACCTCCCACGGCCGCCAATGGGCGGCCTTTTTCATGGAATCGCAAATCCTCCGCCCCCCCGCGCACACCCTCCCCGCGCACACCCCCCGCGCCAAAACTGGCACCCCCGTTCTGTTTCGCTATGCTGCCCCCTGAACACCCGCCAGCCCTCGCTGACTCACCCGACCGCGCAGGAAGGAAACCCTCATGAACAATCCGACGGCTCCCCGACGCATCCTCCTCGCCGGCATCTCCGGTTTGCTCATCACCGGCACATCGGCGCTCGCTCAGCCTGCCCACTCCCTCACCGTGGGTGAGGAATTCGTCAACCCCCTCGGCTATTACAACCCCAACCCCGTCTTCTCCTGGAAACTCCCCCCCGGCGTCAAAAAGCAAACCGCCTATCGCCTCGACATCTCCGTCGATGGCCAGGCGCGCCCCACCGACTGGGTCCAGTCCGATCAATCCACCTATGTCCCCTGGGTCGGCGCGCCTCTCGCGTCGCGCGACCGCGTCACCTGGCGCGTCAACTTCCGCGATCAAGCCGGCAACGAAGGCGGCTGGAGCGAACCGGCCACCGTCGAGGAAGGTCTGCTCTCCGCCGCCGACTGGCATGCCAAATGGATTCGTCCCGCCGGCCCGCCCGATCCCCAGAAGGAGTCGGTCGCCAACCTCCGCCGTTCCTTCCCCATCAGCAAACCCATCGCCAGGGCCCGCCTCTACGTCACCGCTCGAGGTTTGTTCGAACTCCAGCTCAACGGACAGCCCGTCAGCTCCGACCATTTCGCCAACGGCTTCACCCCTTATCTCAAACGCATTGACACGCTTACGTACGACGTCGCCTCGCTCCTCCGCCAGGGTGACAATTCCCTTTCCGCCCTCCTCGGCGATGGCTGGTACGCCGGACGTTTCCCCTTCGCCGCCAAAACCAAGGGCTTCTTCGGTAAAAATCCCGCCCTCCTCCTCCAACTCGAAATCACCTACGCCGACGGCACTCAGGACACCATCGTTTCCGACGAACAATGGCAAGGCGCCTTCGATGGCCCCATCGTCTCCTCCAGCATCTACGATGGCGAAGACTACGACGCCCGCCGCCAACCCTCCGACTGGAAGCCCGTCATCGCCGACGCCGACCTCGGCCCCCAGGCCCTCATGCCCAAGCCCTTCGCCCCCGTCCGCCAGACCAACACGCTCTCCGTGCAGAACATCACCCAGCCGCAGTCTGGACATTTCATCTTCGACCTCGGCCAGAACATGGTCGGCTGGGCGCGGATCAACGTGCCCGCCGAGAAGGACAAGACGATCACCATCCGCTTCGCCGAAATGCTCAAGGACGATGGCACCCTGTATACCGACAACTACCGCACCGCCAAATCCACCGACACCTACACCGCCGCCCAAACCGGCGCCATCCAGTGGGAACCCCACTTCACCTTTCACGGCTTCCGCTACGTCGAGCTCTCAGGCCTCCCCCAAGGCGCGACGCCCCGCCAAGACTGGGTCACCGGCATCGTCCTCCACTCCGATCTGCCCACCATCGGCTCCTTCGCCTCCTCCTCCGACATGCTCGATAAACTCCAGTCCAACATCATCTGGGGCTGGCGGGGCAACTCCTTCGATATCCCCACCGACTGCCCACAACGCGACGAACGTCTCGGCTGGACCGGCGACGCCGAGGTCTTCTGCCCCACCGCCATGTTCAACACCGACGCGCACGCCTTCTGGAAATCCTGGCTTGGCTCCATGCGCCTGGACCAGCTCTCCGATGGGGCCATCCCCGACACCGTCCCCAACGTCATCGCCAACAACAACCGCAGCCCCGGGTGGATGGATGCCGCCACCATCATCCCGTGGGACGTCTACGTCCGCACCGGCGATACCGAGATGCTCTCCCAGAACTACGAAATGATGCAAAAGCTCGTCGCCTGGTATCGCGCCCAATCCACCGACCACCTCCTGCCCGACATCAAAGGCTACGGCGACTGGCTTCAGCCCTACCAGCAGACGCCCCCCATCCCCGGCGATTCCCATAGCGACCGCATCGGCGATACGCCCCGGCCACTCCTCGGCGCCGCTTTCTACGCCCACAGCGCCCAGATACTTGCCGACACCGCCCGCATCCTCGGCAAAACCGACGACGCCCATCGCTACGCCGCCGAAGCCGCCTCCGTCCGCGACGCCTTCGCCAAAGCCTATTTCGACGCCGACGGAACAGAAAAAATCACCCCCGAAACCCAGACCGCCTACGTGCTCGCCATCGCCTTCCATCTCCTCCCCGACGACCTCGCCCCCAAGGCCGCCGACAACCTCGTTCGCATGGTCCACGACGCCGGCGACCACCTCCGCACCGGCTTCCTCGGCACGCCTTTCCTCTGCGCCGCCCTCGACCAGACCGGACACAGCGACCTTGCCGCCACCCTCCTTTTCCAGCAAACCTACCCCTCCTGGTTCTATCCCATCAACCAGGGCGCCACCACCATGTGGGAACGCTGGAACAGCTACACCAAAGACAAGGGATTTGGCGACGCCTCCATGAACTCCTTCAACCACTATGCTTACGGCGCCATCGGGCAGTGGATGTATCAACGCGTCGCAGGCCTCGCCCCCGATCCCGACCATCCCGGGTACAAACACTTCTTCATCCGTCCGCTCTTCATCACTCAGCTCAATGCCGCTCACGCCGAACTCGATACGCCCTTCGGCAGGGCCTCCAGCGCCTGGACGCGTGACGCCGCCAAAATTTCCCTCGACGTCACCGTGCCCCCGAACACCACCGCCACCATCGACTTCACCGACGGCCGATCCCAGACCCTCGATCCCGGCGCCTCGCACTTCGACCTCCCCGCCCCGTAAGGCCCGCGCGCCCGCCGCTTCCTTTCCTTTCGCAGCGCCGCCCCGCCTTCCCGCCTCCTACGCCTCTGCCGGTAAAACCCCTACGCCTCATTCCGAATCCCTCTCACCCCACGAATCGGTCAATACCGATTCCCCGCGCGCACCGTCGCTGTAATCTGCAAACCGTCATGGCACAGACTCCTTTCCGCTGTGCCGCCCGGCCCCGCGCAGACTGTCGACACCTCGGGGCCCTGCCCGTGAGTGCGTCGTGTCGGCAGGCGGAGGCTTTTATGTCCAGTGCCACCCTCGTTGAAAATGTCCAAATCACCGCCGAACCCGACGGCACCGTCGATGTCCTCATCCCCTCCAACCATCTCTGGGACTGCGTCGAATGCTTCGGCCAGAATCGCGTGGCCGCCACCTACCGCTTTTCCCCCCCGAACTTCGTCGCCCACGTCGCCAGCGCCTCCCCCCAACGCGTCCAGGAAACCCTCCGCGACTGGAAATCACGCAATCCCGACGAATGACCATGTCACCCCAAAGCCGCCACGAACTGTTCCCATATACCCCTATGCAAAGGTAATCCATGCGACGCTTACTCTCGTTCGATGAAATCGGCCCCCGAACCAAACAGCTTGCCGACGAAATCCGCACGCTCGAAGAAGAGCAGGTCGCCCTCGACGCCCTGCGAACGGCTGCCGTACCCCCTCCCGCCAAAAACCCCGCGCGCCACCACAAGGCCCGGAAACGCCCACGCAAAGCGCGTTAACCCGCGCCCCGCTCCGCCGACAGGAGACTGCCGTGACCACCAGCGTGCTCGACACACCAGCACCCCACATCTCCATCGCCCCCTCCCCCTTGCCCCTGGACGCTCTCTTTTCCCCGCGCGCCGTCGCCGTCATCGGCGCAACCGATCGCCCCGGCAGCGTCGGCAAAACCCTCCTCTCCAATCTCCTTCAGGGCTCCTTCCGCGGCCACGTCTTCCCCGTCAATCCCAAACGCGCGCACATCATGGGCCTCCCCGCGTACCCCAGCATCGCTGACGTCCCCGCCTCCGTGGACCTTGCCGTCATCGCAACTCCCGCGGCCACCGTCCCCGAGCTCATCGCCCAGTGCGCCAAAGCCCGCGCTCGCGCCGCCGTCATCCTCACCGCCGGTTTCGCCGAATGCGGGGCCTCCGGAAAATCCCTCCAGGACCGCATCAGCGCCATCGCCAGGGATGCCAACTTGCGCGTCCTCGGGCCCAATTGCCTGGGCATCATGAATCCCCACGCCGGCCTCAATGCGACCTTCGCCGCCGGCGCAGCCCTCCCAGGCCGCCTCGCATTCCTCAGCCAGAGCGGCGCCCTCTGCACCGCCGTCCTCGACTGGAGCCTCCGCGAACGCCTCGGCTTTTCCGCCATCGTCTCCACCGGCGCCATGATCGATGTCGGCTGGGGGGAATTGATCCGGCACCTCGGCGACGATCCCCACACCCACGCCATTCTCCTCTACATGGAATCCATCGGCGATGCCGCCTCCTTCATGTCCGCCGCGCGCGCCGTCGCACCCAAGAAGCCCATCGTCGTCCTCAAGGCCGGTCGCTCCCATGAAGCCTCCAGAGCCGCCGCCTCCCACACCGGCGCCATGACCGGCAGCGACGACGTGCTCGATGCCCTCTTCCGCCGCGCAGGCGTCCTGCGCGCCCATTCCATTGGCCACCTGTTCTCCATCGCCGAACTCCTCGCCCGGCAGCCTCGCGCCCACGGGGCTCGACTTGCCATCGTCACCAATGCCGGCGGGCCCGGAATCCTCGCCACCGACGCCCTCATCGCCGCCGGTGGAACCCTCGCTCCCCTCGCTCCCGAATCCATCCAGCGCCTCAACGATCTCCTCCCGCCCTGGTGGAGTCACGCCAATCCCATCGACGTCCTCGGTGATGCCGATCCCCACCGTTTCGCGCAGGCCGTCCGCATCGCCGCCCAAAATCCCGAAACCGACGGCGTGCTGGCCATCCTCACCCCGCAGGCGGTCACCAACGCCGCCGCCACCGCCGCCGAGATCGCCGCCTCCCTGGATGCCGCTCGTCCCCCTGTCCTCGCCTCCTGGATGGGCGGCGACCATGTTCAGGCCGGCATCGACGCGCTCACCCGCCAGGGCATTCCCTGCTTCCCCTTCCCGGAAGATGCCGCCGCCGCCTTCTGCTCCATGGCCGAGCACGCGGCCAACCTCCGCGCTCTGCACGAAACAGCCGCCCCCGTCCCCCCCGAACGCGCCGCCAACAAGGCCCGTGTCGCCGATCTGCTCAACGCCGCTCGCGCGCGGAACTGCCTGCTGCTCGATGCCGCCCAATCCCTCGACGTCGTCGCCGCCTATGGAATCCCCATCGCCCCCAGCCCGGTCGCCCGCACCTCACGCGAAGCCGTCGAACATGCCGATGCCCTCCATTATCCCGTCGTCCTCAAACTCTGTTCCGGCATCGTTACCCACAAGGCCGACATCGGCGGCGTGGCCCTCCACCTGCCCGACGCCGCCGCCGTCCGCCGCGCCTTTGAGGACATGCGCCAACGCGTCATCGCCGCCGCCGGCCAAGCCGCCTTCGCCGGCGCCATCGTCCAGCCCATGCTCCAACGCAACGACGCCTGTGAAGTCATCCTCGGCAGCGCGCCCGACCCACAGGCCGGCCCCGTGCTCCTCTTCGGCGCCGGCGGCGCCCTTGCCGAAATCCTCAACGACAAATCCCTCGGACTCCCCCCCCTCGATTCCACCCTCGCCCTCCGGATGATCGAACGCACCCGCATCGCCCGCACCTTCGCCGGCGTCCGCGGTCGCAAGCCCCTCGACCTCCCCGCCCTCCAGGCCGCCCTCGTCCATTTCAGCCACCTCGTCCTCGATCACCCCTGCATCCGCGAAATCGAAATCAACCCCCTGGTCGTCTCCCCCGATGGCCTCATCGCCATCGACGCCCGCCTCACCCTCTATCCCCCACAGCTCCGCGACGACCAGCTCCCCCACCCCATCGTCCACCCCGTGCCACGCGCTTGATCCCCTCCCCTCCCCCGCTAACATGACACAAATTCCATTCCGCAAGCGTGAGACCATGGCACGGCAGAAGAGCGGCGCGCCAGCGCCTCGAAGTGTCCCCGGCGGCGCCCGCCGCACGTCTCCCATCGACAGCCGGGTCCTCTACTCCCAGCTCGTTGACCATCTGGAAGAACACGCCGTCTTCGTCGTCGACCGCCACAGGCGCGTCGCGCACTGGAGCCTCGCCGCTCAACGCGTTTACGGTTACCGCCGCGAGCAAATCCTCGGAAAACCCGTCGCCACCCTGGTCCCCCCCGAGCTCTGGCCCGACGAACAAAAAGCTCTCAAGGCCATCTTCGCCGGCAAAACCATCCCCCCTTTCGAAACCCGCCGCATCCGCAGCGACGGCCGCATCATCGAGGTCTGGATCACCATGTCGCCCGTCCGCGCCCCCGGCGGACGCGTCGTCGGCGTCTTCAAAATTGTCCACGATGTCACCGAACGCAAGCACACCACCGACGCCCTCTTCGAAAGCGAACGCAAGCTCCGCGCCCTCCTCGACGCCGCCGTCGACGCCGTCATCACCATCGACGAACGCGGGCTTATCGAATCCGCCAACCCCGCCACCGAAAAACTCTTCGGCTATCCCCAATCCGAGCTGCTCGGGAAAAACGTCAGCATGCTCATGCCCCAGCCTTATCGCCGCGAGCACGATGCTTACCTCCGCAATTACGCCCGCACCGGACACGCCAAAATCATCGGCATCGGCCGCGAAGTCACCGGCCAACGCAAGGACGGCTCCCTCTTCCCCCTCAATCTCTCGGTCAGCGAAGTCTACCTCCACAACCGCCGCATCTTCGCCGGCATCCTCCACGACCTCACCGAACGACGCCGCCTCGAAAAGCAAATCCTCGAAGCCGCCGCCAACGAACAGCGACGCATCGGACAGGACCTCCACGACGGACTCTGCCAGGATCTCGTCGGCCTCGCCTTCTCCGCCGACTTCCTCGCCAAACAGCTCGCCCTCAAATCCCTGGCCGACGCCAAAACCGCCGCCGATATCTCCGAGTCACTCCGCCACGCCGCCGCTCAGGCCCGCGCCCTCTCGCACGGACTCAATCCCGTCGACGTGAAAGCCGGCGGCCTCTCCGGCGCGCTCCACAACCTCGCCCGCAAGGTCTCGCAATCCTTCGCCGTCCATTGCTCCTTCCACGGCGACCGCCTCGAAGACCTCTCCGAAGACTCCGCCGCCACTCACCTCTACCGCATCGCCCAGGAAGCCATCGGCAACGCCATCAAACACGGAAAAGCCCGCCGCGTCCGCATCTCCCTTTCCCACCACGGATCCGCCATCGCCCTGGCCATCGACGACGACGGACTCGGTTTGAACAAAAATATCACCGACCAGCTCCGCCGTGGTTTCTATTCCCCCGACCCCTCCTCCTCCCGGCCCGCCTCGGGAATCGGTCTCCAGACCATGAATTACCGCGCTCGTGTCATCGGTGGAACTTTCACCATCGAGGCTCGAAAACCCCGCGGAACGCGCGTCACCGTCAGCCTCCGCCCCGACCTCCAATCCCCCCGCTGACTGCCCGCCCCCTGCCCCTAGGGAAAATCCCCACACCACAAAGCGATCCTCCCCCGATAGAACCAGACCCCGCCCCCGCTCGATAATCCCAACATCACGCAAAGGGGTCTGCCATGATCCGTAAACCTGCTCCCGTCGCCGAATCCTGCCCGAAAGCCGCGAAGCCTGCGCCCACCGCCAACCCAGCGCCCGCGCACGACGCCGCGTCCACGCCGCCCGTCTCCGGTGAACATGCCGCTCCGCCCGCCCGGGACATCCCGCCCGTTCCCGCCCCGCCCACGACGTTCGGCGCAGGCACCGTGCTCGATCCCCGCTGGGGACGCATCCTCTAACCACCACCCCCTTCCCGCGACTCTAGGAGTTTCTCCTACGCCCTTATGGGCGATCCACTGCTGGCGTCCGCCCTCTTCCCTTCGTATCGTCTGTTTAAACCGAGGCGGAGATCTCCTCCTTCATGGCAAAGCTCAAATCCATCAGCCGCACTCCCCCCGCGCGCCAACGTGCACGGCGCCTTCCCCGCGTCGCCCAACGCAAACTCCTTGAACGCCAACTTCTCGAATTCTCAGAACACGCTCAACGACGCATCGCACGCGAGCTCCATGACGGCCCCTGCCAGGAAATCGCCGGCATCGCCTTCCACCTCCGCGCGCTCCAGCAGCAAGCCCGCGACTCACGCTCCATACACCCAGACGACCTCTCCCCCATCCTCGAACTCCTCCAAAAAGCCGTCCGCCACGCACGCACCCTCTGCCACAGCCTCTATCCCGTCGATCCCAATCCCAACGGCCTGCGCGTCGCGCTCGATCAGCTCGCCGCCGCCACCGCCGAACTCCCCGGCCTCGCCTGCTCCTTCCACTGCCCCCGCCCCCTCGACGTCCACGACCGGGAAATCGCCACCCAGCTTTACCGTATCGCTCAAGAGGCCCTCCGCGACGCCCTCGCTCACGCCCACGCCACCGACATCCGCATCGCTCTCACCGCCACCCCCCGCGCCCTCCGCCTCACCATCACCGACAACCGAAACCACGCCCACGCCAACGGCCACGCACTTCCAGACATGACCCCTCAGCTCATGCACCATCGCGCCGCTGTCATCGGCGCACGCCTCCATGTCGCCCCCGGCAAGCACGGCGGCCTTGCGGTCACCTGCGAGCTGCCTGCCCCGCTGCCTCCCCTTTCCTGAAAGGCCCTCCATGTCTGCCAAACCCAAAGCCCAGCCCCCGCTCCGCCCCTCGACCGCCCGCTCGCTCAAACGCCGCATCTTCGTCGTCGACGACCACCCCATCGTCCGCGCCGGGCTCGTCCAACTCATCAACAACGAAGCCGATCTCGAAGTCTGCGGCCAGGGCGAAGACGCACAGAACGCCCTCCGCGCCATCCGCGACGCCAGTCCCGATCTCGCCCTCCTCGATGTCTCCCTCAAAGACAGCGACGGCCTTGAACTCGCCAAAGACCTCAAGGGCCACCTCCCTCATCTCCCCATCCTCATGCTCTCCATGCACGATGAAGCGCTCTACACCGAACGCGCCCTGCGCGCCGGCGCCCGGGGCTTCCTCATGAAGGAAGAAGCCCCCCAGACTCTGATCGCCGCCATCCGAAAAGTCCTCGCCGGCGGCGTCTATGTCAGCGAAAAAATGAACGCCAACCTCCTCCAGGGCATGGCCCGCGGAAAACGCGCAGGCGCCCAGCTCCCCATGGACCGCCTCACCGACCGCGAACTCGAAATCTTCCGCCTCATCGGCGATGGCAAAACCGTCAAGGAAATCGCCGACGCCCTCTTCCTCAGCGTCAAAACCGTCGAATCCCACCGCGAACATATCAAAGACAAACTCAATATCCGCACCAGCGCCGAACTCCTCCGCTTCGCCACCCAGAACGCCCTCCCCGGCGGCCGCGACTGATCCCCCGCCTCCCGATTGAACCGCCAAAACCAATTTTTCCAATTTTTCCCGTCCCTCGCCGTACAATCCCCCCATGGAAAAAAAGCTCTCCCACCTCACCCCCTCCGGCGACGCCGCCATGGTCGACGTCTCCGCCAAATCCCCCACCACCCGCCGCGCCCTCGCCGAAGGCTTCCTCCTCATGCAGCCCGCCACCCGCGAAGCCCTCCGCACCCACTCCGGACCCAAAGGCGAAGCCCTCTCCGTCGCCCGCATCGCCGGCATACTCGCCGCCAAAAAAACCGCCGACCTCATCCCCCTCTGCCACCCCCTCCCCCTCGACCACGTCTCCGTCGACTTCGACCTCGACGCGCCTCTCAACTCAGGACTCAGGACTCAGGACTCAGGACTCGTCCCCGTTCGCATCCTCGCCTCCGCCGCCATCACCGCCAAAACCGGCATCGAAATGGAAGCCCTCACCGCCGTCGCACTCGCCGCCCTCACCCTCATCGACATGCTCAAAGCCATCGATCCCGCCATGATCATCACCGGCATCCGCCTCCTCGAAAAAACCGGCGGCAAATCCGACTACCACGCCCCCGACGCTTATTGAAACCACGGAGCTCACGGAGAACACGGAGAACTTCCAATAGCGGCGCTATAACCGTGGTGGGGGGGAACAACTCCGTGCCCTCCGTGCCCTTCTATGAAATTCCGCGTCCAGTCAAGCTTTTTTTTCGCATTGGATCGGCCCATTCTTCTATCCGAGCTCGGCACGCGGCCTGCCCATGTGGATGATCCGATGATCGAAGAGCAGCTGCCCCATCTCTGTGCGAAGCCGGGATGGCCCATGACACGGTCGAGCGCGCCGCCTCTCTGATCTTAAAGCCTCTCCTGCGAAATACTCAGCTTTCCTTGGACCTCCTGCCTCCTCAATAAGCCCGCCTGCTGCAACCCGCGCTCGCCGGCGCGCCGCTCACTTTTGGACATCACCTGCCTGTTCCGCCGGAGCAACCATCCGATGATGCAGCGACCGCACCCAGCGATTCGCCACCGCCGCTATCACCACGCACTTGGCCTTGCCCTTTGACCGCAGCTTCGCCGCCAAAGCCTTCCACCTGGCATGCGTCCGCACCAGCCGCTGCGCCGCCTGAATCAGCACCGCCCGCAGCCCCTTGCAGCATCCATTGATCAACCCGCCATCCGCCTGCCGATTCCCGCTCGAAGTGTTCCTGGGCGAGAGCCCGCAGTACCGCGCCAACTGCTTTCCATTCCGGAACCTGTCAAACCGCCCCACCTGTCCCAACAGCCACCACGCCGTCACCTCCCCAATGCCTTCGATCTTCCGCAGCCGGCCAATCACCTCGTTGCCCTCCGTCGCTTCCCGCAACTTCTCCTCCGCTTGATCCACCCACTGGCCAATCACCTCGATCTGCTCGAACATCTGACCGATTACCCACCGCACCGATTCGCTCAGACTTTGGTGCGCTTTGATCCTGTCCACCCACCGCCTGCTCCACCGCCCCGCATCTTCAACCTTCACCCGCTGCTCCCGCAGACACGCCCCCACACGCAGCTTCAAATCCCGCCTTTGATTCACCAGCCGCTGACGATGATTCACCAGTTGCCGGATGTCCCGAATCGCCTGGGGCGCCAGCCATACCCGCGGCAAATACCCCACACGCGTTAAATCCGCCAGCAGCCGGGCATCACTGTAATCGGTCTTGTCCGGCGACCCTTTGAGCTTGGCCACATACCCCGCATGCGCCAGCTCCACCCGCCACGAACCCGCCGCCGCCAGTTCCTCCGCCAGGTCCGCCGCGCCGCAACACGCCTCCATGGCAATCGCCCCCACCTCCCCCGCCGCCTTGAGCATCGAGACCACCGCCCCGAGCTCATTGACGCACGCACGGTTGACCCGCACCTTGGCCGACGGATCCATCACGCACACCTGAATCGAATCCTGATGGTAGTCCAGTCCCGCATACATCGTTACACTCGCCATTGCCGGTTGCTCCTGGTAAGACGCTCGAATAACACCTAACACGTGCTGGGCTATTATCCCGCGCAACCGGCTTCCATTTGCTCCTAAGGGAAAGAGGACCCTCGGGCAGGGAGCGTCTCGCCCTATGGGGGGGGGGGAAAAACGCCGTCGCCGGCTTTCATCCCCATCTCCGTGGTGAAAATCGTCCCGTCGCGCCCGCGAGGACACCCGATGTCGACCCCCGCCCCGCCAACCCCCCTCCGCCTCGACGTCCCCCCGCTCCGCTCCGGCCCCATGCTCTTCATCCTCCCACTCTTCGGCCTCACCTTCACCGCCCTCGGCTGGGGACTCCTCATCGCCGCCCTCCGCGCAGCCATCCCCCCCAACGCCCTCCTCGTGTATCTCCTGTTCGCCATCCCTTTCTCCATCATCGGCCCCATTTTCCTCGTCTGCACTGCCGCCATGCTCCTCCGCCGCCACACCCTCGCCGCCGATCCCACCGGCATCACCATCACCTCTCACCTCCTGGGCTTCTCCCGCACCCGCCGCTTCGACACCCCCGCCCTCCGCGACATCGTCCTGCTCGTCCACCCCGGCTCCACCGACGGCGCCTCCAGCGCCGATATCCTCGCCTCCCTCGACACAGGCGAGCGAATCCTCCTCATCCGACGCTACGGCGCACAAGCCACCACCCGCCTCGCCAACGCCCTTCGCGCCGCCCTCTTCCCCGACCACCCGCACGCCTCCGAATTCCCCCTCGACGCCCCAACCCCTCCACCCGGCGGCTACCTCACCGCCCGCATCGCCGGCGACACCCTCCACCTCCGCCTCGCCTCCGAACCCGCCAGCCAGGTCGGCACAGATCTGCTCCCCAATGCACGATTCGCCATCATTTTCCCGCCATTTTTCTGCCTGATCGTCATCGCCATCGTTCTCCAGCACGGCGTTGACCTCACCGCTTTCCTGTACATCGCCCTTGCCCTCTTCATCACCGCCTCCCTCACGATCACCAGCGCCGCCACTATCCGCCGGACCCGCCGCTCCGCCGGACAGCAAGCCGACATCGCCTGCACCCCCACCACACTCTCCATCGATCTCACCGGCCCAGCGCCCGCCCACTTCGCCTGGCACGTCGCCAACATCCGCTCCGTCCTCGTCGCCCCCTCCTGGAGCAGGATCAGCAACCACCCCATCTTTGAACTTCAGATCGCCAGCGACGGCGCCGCCGACCCCACCTCCCTCTTCACCGGCCGCGACGAAGATGACCTCGAATGGCTCGCCATCACCCTCTGCACCACCCTGGGTCTGCCCACCCCCGCCTCCCGCCGCGCCGCCCTCCTGCAAAACCCCGCACTCACCACCCAAACCTCGGCACTCAGCACTCAGAACTCAGGACTTCTCCCCGCCATCGACGCCGCCATCAAAAACTCCCGCGTCCGACGCCTCCCCACCGCCACCGGCCTCCGCCTCCAACTCCACAACGCCACCTCCCTTCGCGATTTCTTCGCCGATCTCCTCGGCAGCATCTCCATCGGCAACTTCCGCATCGCCACCGCCCGCGGCTCCGATCCCTTCACCGATTTCGCCTTCGCCCTCATCTGCATCCTGCTCCCCATCTTCATTCTCCGCTCCGACCTCACCCTCCAAAATATCCTCGGCAGCACGCTCTTCATCCTCGTCGCCATCTTCCTCCTCTCTCGCGCCTACGCCCAGGCCACCGCCAGCGCCACCTTCGACCTCACCCCCGACACCCTCCACATCCACTCCAAAACGCTCCGCTCTCACCACGCCGACCTCCCAGCCTCCCACATCCTCGCCGTCCGCGCCACCTCCGAACGCTCCGAAATCCACCTCACCCTCGACCTCCACGCCGCCGCCCCCTACACCTGCTGCCACAACTTCCCCCCCGCCGACCTCCACGCCCTCGCCCACGCCCTCACCCTCGCCCTCGGCCTCCAAGCACCGCCCCCAGGTAGCCACTGAAACGGCCCCCCATTTTCCTGCTACACTCCCCGCATCACGTCCCCGAGCCTGCCTATGCCCACAATCCCGCCAACACCCCTACGCCTCGATTTACCCCCGCTTCGCCTCAACCCCATGGTCCTCCTCCTCACCCTCGTCACCCTCATCTTCGGCGGCTTCGGTTTCACCATGCTCATCGCCGCCGCCATCGCCGCTTTCCAAGGCCACCCGCCCGCCATTGTCTTCTTCCTCTTCCCCCTTCCCTTCGCAATCATCGCGCTCTGCGCCCTCTATTCCCTCCTGAATCTCACCCTCCGCTCCTACGCCTTCACCGCCGATCCCTCCGGTCTCACCCTCACCTCCCATTTCCTCGGCACGTCCCGCACCCAACGCTTCGACACCCCCGCCCTCCGCGACCTCACCCTCCTGATCGCCCCGGGCGCAACCGACGGCCTCGCACGCGCCCAGTTCTTCATCACCTCCAGCGACGGCCGCCACACCCAAATCTTCCACCGCTACGGCGCACAAAAATCCGGCGAAATCTACGAAGCCCTCCGCGCCGCGCTCTTTCCCCCCAATCTCCTCCCGCCCGATTTCCCCCAACCTCCCCCCGGCTCCTTCACCTGCCAGATCGACCAACACCACACCCACATCTACTGCCGCGCCACCCCCGACGACTTCGACAAAACCACCCGCACTGATCAGCAGGCTGACATCACCTTCGACGGCCAAACCCTCACCATCACCACCCTCCCCTCCGGCGCCCACCACATCCTCCCGCGCTCCGCCATCCAATCCATCTCCGTGATCCGCGCCCCCGCATCTCCAATATCCCACGACCCACCCCCGCAACAACTCCAAATCCTCACCCCCACCGCTCCCATCACTCTCCTCCCCGGCCGCACCCCCGCTGACCTCCAATGGCTCGCCACCGCCCTCACCCTCGCCCTCGGCCTCACCGCCCCTCCAACACCCTGACCCACCTTCACCCCCGCTTCATCCCCGCCCCGTACCCTCCCCGCACCGCACACCTCCGTGCGGCACTTTTGTTCACCAAGGAGCCCTCATGCGCCACATCGCCCCCCTCATCGCCCTTTCCCTCCTCCTCCCCCTCGCCGCCTGCACCGCCACTCACCGCGACGAGGACAACGAGGCCGACGAAATCAAAGTCCCCATCGACCAGGTCCCGCCCGCCGTCCGCGCCGCCCTCCAGCAGCAGGCCCCCGGCGCCGCCATCACCAGCGTCGACAAAGAATCCGAAGGCGGCAAAACCATCTACGAGGCCGACGCCATGATCGCCGGCCAAAATTACGAAATAAAAGTCGCCGACGACGGCACCCTCGTCAGCAAAAAAGTCGACAACGAAGACGACGAAAAATCCGAGAAAAAATAACCCCGCATCCCCTCCCGCACGTACATCACGCCGGCGAGAGACCCAAAACTCTCGCCGGCTCGCCTCTCAACATACGCGCCCACAGGCCGCCCCTCCCGCCACCGCCTCACCATACACCTCCACCCTCACCCTCGCCCTCCCAGCCGCCAAATGAACAATGAATAATCCACTGAATAGTCCCCTCCCCACCCCTCACACCCGAAACATCCGCTCCATCGACGTCTGCCCCGCCACCCGCGTCTCCCCCTCCACCTTCTCCAGTCGCACCGCCCCCACCCCCGACAGCCGCTCGATCTCCTCCGCCAGCGCCACCGAATGCGTTGTCAGCCAGATCTGCGACGCCTCCCCCGCCTTCACAATCATCTTCGCCAGCGCCCCGATCAACGCCGGATGCATGCTCGTCTCCGGCTCGTTCAACGCCATCAACCCCGGCGGACGCGGAGACGTCAACGCCGTCAGCAAACACAAATACTGCAGCGTCCCGTCCGACAGCTCCCGCGCGCTAAACCACCTCTGAAACGGCGGCGTCTGCATCACCACCACAAGCCTGCCCCCCTCCCCCGCCACCCGCACCGCCGATCCCGGAAATGCCTCCGCCACCGCCCCCGTGAACGCATCCCACGTCCCCACTTCCCGAATCGTCTCGATCGCCGCCGCAAGGTCCCGCCCGTCATGGGGTGCATGTCCGTACTTGCAGTCTAAGCGGCGGCTGAATTCAGCCGGCCGCCGCCGACGGCGTGGCGGTGGGGACGGGGGAGATTCCAGTATTTTTCCGCGCGGCCGTCATCGCAGAGATACGCGGCGCGAATCTGCTG
>DASZTO010000042.1:0-35165 GCA_035548175.1 Phycisphaerae bacterium
TACCCCAAATCACCCCCCGTCTCTGTGCGCACAAACTGGGCGCACCACCCCTCTATAGACAATAAGGAGCACTGCGCCATGACCCAAACCACCCCAAAAAGCCTTCGTGGTCGGGGGGGGCTTCATCCCTTCGTGTCTTCCTGTTTCCGTCGTCTGGGACGGGCGGGGGAAAGCTGTGTCAAATTTCCCCAAAAACCTCATACACAAGCACAAAAACCCCACATCCGCAAAAACACAACGGCAAAAACCCACCCTTTTTTGCAAAACACCCCCTACACATCGAAGAAAACTCACATCTCTCCTCCCCAAAACCCCCCCGCCCGCCAAAAAGCCTCCAACCCCCCGGCCCCCTACGACGGCCGATGCGGCGACTCCGCCACCGGCTCGTCCGCCAGCGACATCTGGAACGAAAGCTGCTCCAACTGCACCGCCAGATCCACGCTCTGCACCGACACCTCCTTCGGCACCGTCACCGATACCGGCGCGAAATTCAGTATCCCCCGAATCCCCGCCGCCACCAGCATCTCCGCCACCCCCTGCGCCGCTTCCGAGGGCACCGACATGATCGCCAGCCGAATCCCCAGCTCCCGCGTCGCCGCCGGCAACTCGCTCATCCCGCGGATCGTCAGCTCCCCAAACGCCTGCCCCGCCTTGCGCGGATCGGCATCGAAAATCGCCGCCAGCCGAAACCCTTTCCGCAAAAACCCCCGGTACGCGATCAACGCACGCCCCAGATTCCCCGCCCCCACCAGCAGCACGTTCCACACCTTGTCCGTCCCCAGAATCTTCCGAAGCTGCGAAATCAGCTCCTCCACACGATACCCAATCCCCGGATGCCCGAACTGCCCGAAATACGCAAGGTCCTTCCTCACCTGCGCGTCGGTATACCCCAGCGCTTCCCCAAGCTGCCGCGAGGAAATCGTATGCTTCTCCGCATGCTGAAATGCTTCAAGCTGGCGCAGGTAAAAACTCAGGCGATACACCGCCGGCGTGGGAATGTCCTCAAACCTCATCGATCACCTGGCGTCCGGGGCGGGGCGGATCAAAAACGCGCATGCGACCGCGCACGCACGGCGGGCTTCCGCACTGTAGAATCGCCGTGCGGGAGCGTCAAGCCGCGCACACGCCGCGCGCCGCTCCCCGCGCCTCAGGAATCCTCCATGCCCCATCGCTCCCTCCCACGACCCCTTCCCACGCTGCTCATCGCCGGCTTGATGCTCCTGACGCTCGTACAGACCCTGCATTTTGGATACGTCTCGGGCATCATCGCCGCCGGCCGCACCGCGCGCGTCGCCGAGCAGGTCAGCGCCAACATCACCCCCCTCGCCTGGTGCGCCTACCTCGTCACGCTCCTGGGCCTCCTGACCTTCCTCGACCGACGCTCCTACCTCGCCCGCTTCCCCAACCGCTTCCTCACCTGCTGGCTCTGGTCCGTCCCCGCATGGTGCTATTTCGACTGGATGAATTTTTACTTCATGCGCGACACGCGCACCGGACTGCGCGCCTGGGAGTACATCAACCTCCCGCCCTGGTTCGGCGATCGGCTCGTCGGATACCTCTTCGCCTTCGGCGCCATCGCGCCGGGCATGTTCCTCACCGCCGAGGTGCTCGAGCGCCTCTTCTTCTGGCGCCTCTCCACCGCGCCCACCGCCACCGGACCCCGACGCGCACGCATCGCCATCGCCCTCTTCTGCGGGGGCCTCCTGCTCTCCCCGATCCCCATTCTCGTCGGCGGACCAGCCTCCAACCTCGCCATCTGGGTCGGCACCTGGGCGCTCCTCGATCCCATCAACTGGCGCTGCGGCAGGCCCTCCATCATCGGCGACTGGTTCGCCGGACGCTGGGGACGCACCCTCGCACTGGGCGCCGGCGGCCTGGTGTGCGGCTTCCTGTGGGAATTCTGGAATTACTGGTCCTGGACCAAGTGGGTCTACCACCTCCCCTTCCTGGGCCCCTGGGAACGCGTCAAATATTTCGAAATGCCCGTGCCCGGTCTCATCGGCTTCATCGCCTTCGGCATCGAAACCTGGACCATGTGGCAAACGGCGCTGCTGCTGCTGGCGCCCTTCGTCGAAGGCGAGCGACGCCGCGACAACCACCCCGGAGATCGCCAGCTCTGGACCTACGGCTGCTTGTGACCCTGCCCATACTGCGTGAGCACGATGCCCGCGCCCTCGAGCGCCGCACGCACCGCCGGATCACACAACGCCTCCAGCTCGGTCACCCGCTCCCGCAAAAGCCGCGTGTCCGCCCCCGTCACATCCTGAATGTAACCCGGATGCACCATCACCTCGCCAAGCCCTCCCGGCGCCGCGCCCGCAAGAGCCCGCCACATGGCCCGATCCGTCCGGCCGGTGCTCGCCAGTCCAAAAAACCAGTCCGTGGTGAACAATCCCGCCGCACGCACTTTCCCGGCCAGCGACGCCGCACAGCGCGCCAGCACCCGGTAGGGGGGTGACATCGGCGGCGTGCCGGGCACGCGCGCTTCCCGGGCGGTGCGCACCCAGGAAATCCCGCAGTCGCGGCACGCGTCGATCAGCGGCCGGTGGAGCGGGGGCAGGTGGCAGACGTGCTTATGCGAATCGACGTGCGTGGGCGCAAGCCCGCGCGCCCGGGCGTACTGGATTTGCGCCCGCAGTTCTGCCGCGGCCTGCTGCCTGGCCGCCGAACTTTGCAGCTTCCAGAACAACTTCGGCAGCGACCGAAAAAACGTGCCATGGGCGCGGGAGAGAAGCCGGCGGCAAGGGGTGAGCGGCGTCCCCTGCGTGAGCGACAGGTGGATACCGACGCCCAGCGCGGGCGTTTGACCGGCCAGGTCAATGGCCCGGTCGCGGTCGGGCATGGTCGTCATCAGGGTCGTCGAGGTCAGGATGCCGTGGGTGTGGCAGTGGAGAATGCCGTCGGTAACGGCTCGCGAAAATCCAAAATCGTCGGCATTGATGATGAGGCGGGTGGGCATCGGGGGGAGTATACGCCAGAGGCGCGAAGGCCTGCGAGGAGGGTTCAGTCCGCGGGTTCGTAGACGCGGACGCTCAGGGTCTGGGTGCCCCAGTCCTTGGCCTGATCGAAGTTGGGCAGGAGAACGTCGAGGCGCGAGCCTTTGATGGCGCCGCCCGTGTCGAGGACCGGGACGGGGGCGCCGCTGGCGTATCCGGGCACAGCGACGAGGGAATGCAGGGGGATGAGGCGGGGATCGGCGGCAACCAGTCGGCCACGGTTGGTCTTCACGGACAAACCGGAAGCGGTGGTGGTGCCGGGGTAGGGCCAGGTGCAGCGGATGTCCGGAGCATAGGCGGTGACCCGCAGCCGGATGGTCTTGGAGTAGATGTACTTATGGCCGGCGTAATAGCGGACATCCGGGGCGGCTTTTTTGGCCGGGACGAGGCGGGGCGCCGGCTGAGGCGGTTCGACGGCCGGCTGCCGGGACAGGACGGGAAGGGCCGGTGCGACGGGGTTGAGGCTGATGGGGGGCGCGGTCTGAAGCAACGGCATGGGGGTTGACTGAGCAGGCGGATCGAGCACGAGGGGGGGCTGATCGGCAGCGGTGGGAGTCGCAAAGGCGAAAAGGCGAGGAAGGTTGTTGCCGTTGAGCAAGGCCGTGAGGCAGAGGCAACCCACGACGAGCATGATGAGGAACAGCCCGAGTTCCCATCGTTCAGAAGAGGTAAGTCGTCTGGCTCGCCGCATAGCGGGGGTTCTCCGTTCGACGGAAGGACAATTGCAAAGCAAGTTCCATCCATGAACTGAGGGGGGCGAGGGCCGGTGCGAAGGGGGGGAGCCGAGTCGATCCGTGACTGGCTGAGAGAGGGGATACGCGACTGCGTAAAAAGAGACTAACGCAGGGTAGGGTGTAAGACAAGCGGGAAAGGCGGAGGTTAGCGAACGACGGCCAAACAAATGAGGGCCGCGAAGGGGGGCATTATCGGAGGGAGGCTCGAACCGCCTGTAACGCGGAAGCAATGCGGGTGCGAACCGGGGGGGTCAGGGAAAGATAGCCAAACCTCAGCTCGTAAAATGTGGAAACGAGGTAAAGCGCGTCGGGATGGGCGGTCGCGAGCTGGGGATGGAGGCCATCGATGTACTCGCGGGGAGTCTGCCCCGGCTCGCGGGAAACGCCCGTGCGCCGGAGGAGGCGGAGGAGTTCCTCAAAGAAAAGCAGTTCCTGGCTGAGGCGCCGTTGCAAGCGGCGATCGAGGTTGCGCAAGAGGGTGGGGGGAAGGGGATTCGTGCGGCGTCGCCAGATGTGGCGCAGCACCCACGCGCCGAGCACGGCAGCCGCGAGCGCTCCGAGGAAGGTCAGCCAGCGGGAGGTGCGCGAGACGTCTTTGGCGCCAGTCGTCACGTCGACAAGTCCCTGGGCCATATAGCCGACGGCATCGGTGAAGGAATGAATCGAGTCGCGGCCGAAGGCGATTACGGAGGCGAGCAGGGAGGCCTGTGAGCTACTGTCGAAGGAGACGATGTTGGAGAGCCAGCTTTGCTGGATGATCTGGGTGAACTCGCGGAACCAGCGGGAGAAACTGTCGGCGGCCCCGACACGGTCGTCGCCGGCGGGGGAGGGATCGTATCGAGTCCAGCCTTTGTTGGGGAGGAAGACTTCGGTCCAGGCATGAGCGTGGAGTTCGCGGACGATGTAGAAGCCGCCGAGGTCGTTGTAGTCGCCGCCGTGGAAGCCGGTGACCATGCGGGCGTTGATGCCGACAGCGCGGCAGAGCATGACCATGGCGGAAGCGAAGAACTCGCAGTGTCCGCCGGTGGTTTTGCGGTTGAGCAGGAAGTCGGCGGTGGGATCGATATCGGGGTTGACGGCCGTGAAAGAGAGCGAATAGGGGTAGGTGGTCTGGAGATAATTTTCGAAGATGTCGGCGATGGGGCGAACCTGGCCGGGGGCGAGCTGCTGGCCGTCGGCGGGAAGGGTGATTTTGTGTGCGTCGAGGATGCTGCGGGCTTCCCTCATGATTTCGGGAGGCACTGTGGCGGGGGTCAGCGCGTTGAAATGCCGACGATAGGAGCCCAGCGAGCCCGGCGTGACGAAGGGGGTATCGGGATCCTGCCGGCGCAAGGGGTCGGGGAACTGGCGGGCGATGTCCTGCGGGGTGCGCGGGATGGCCACGGAGGAGACGGTGTACTGAATGGGGGTGCGGTGATTCACCGCGGTAAGCATGGAGAAATCGCGGTCGGAGTAGGAGACGCCGGAGAGCTGATCGGAGGCGATCTGGACGGGATCGTCCATGGAGAAGAGGACATTGTCGCGCAGGATCTGGAGCGAATAGGTCTGGGTGATGAGCGTGGCGGGGTCATCGTTGGGCGGGGGCGCGAGGTGGATGATGCCGGACTGGCGGGATTCGAAATGGCGGTCGTCATCGAGGCCGATGGAGCGTATCCACTGGTGGAGGACAGGGTTGTAGGAATCGTAGGTGACGCCGCGGAAGTAGGGTTGGTACATCTCCGAGCCGAGGCTGACGCCATTCTGCTCGATGCGGACCTGCATGACGATGGCGTCGGACTCGGCGAGGGTTTGGTCGCCATAGAGACGGACGGTGCTGGTGTAGCCGGTTTCGAAAGTGGCGCCGGGCGTCCAGGGGCTCATGAAGGCCTGGCCATTGCCGCGGGGGGTCAGGAGGAAAACGGAAAAGGCGACGAGAGCGAGGATGAGTCCGGAGGTGAAGGCGGGAATGCGGAGGTCGCGGTAAAGGCGGAGGCGGCGTGTGGGGGCGAGCGCTGAGGAGGGGAGGGTATGCTCGCGGGAGGCGCGGAGGGAGTCGATGTGGATGGGCAGGAGGAGCAGGGCGTAGAGGCCGACCAGGAGATACAGGCCGACGAGAGTGGCGAAGGCGGCGGAGGTGGCGAAGATGCCTCCGGTAACGACGACGAGGAGGGAGAGGCCGAGGATTTGGGCGATATCGCGGGGTTTTTTGCGTTCGAAGAGTTTGGCCAGAAGGATGAAGATCATGAAGTGGCCGAGATTGACCAGCATGTCTTCGCTATCGCCGGTGAAGGCGCGGTAGAAGAAGTTGATGGCGGCGGCGAGGACGGCGAGGTTGATGAGGATGCGGGGGATGCTGGCGCCCTGGCGGTGGTCGACCAGGAGCCAGGCGATGACGGAGGCGGCGAGTCCGCCGATGAAGATCGCTCCGTTCTGCTCCGCCAGCGCAAAGGCGGCCATGGCGAGCACGGCGGCGGCGTGGATCAGCAGGACGAGGCGCGGGAAGGGCTCGACCAGTGCCGGCGTCCGTGCGGGAGCGGAGGGAGCAAGCTGCGACATGAGGGACCTGTTCGCGGGACTGACTGCCCATTATAGAGGAGAGGTGCCCGCGGCGGGAAAAATAATTGCCGAAGCGATACGAAATATCCGTTCCCTGCGGCGCGGCACGGCGGGGCGCACGTGGGTGCGGGAAGTCGGACAGGAGAGGGGGCGATCAGCGGCCGGAGACGGTCAACTGCACGCGTTCGTGGTGTTCTTCGAGGCGGCGGAGGGAATAAGGCAACTCGAAGTGCATGTCTTCCTCGGTGACGTGGGCGTCCTCGACGGTCGCACTGTAGCGTTCCTGGAGCATGGAGATGATGTGCTGAACCAGGTGTTCGGGAGCGGAAGCACCGGCGGTCAGGAGCAGGGTGTTGACGCCCTGGAGCCAGTCGTGGTTGATCTCGGAGACATCATCGACGAGGTAGCCTTTGACGCCGCGATTCTCGGCAATTTCGACCAGACGCAGGGAATTGGAGGAGTTCTTCGAGCCAACGACCAGGACGAGGTCGGAGCGCGGGGCGAGTTCCATGACGGCCTGCTGGCGATTGGTGGTGGCGTAGCAGATGTCTTCTTTCTTGGGGGTGTGGATGTGTGGGAACTTCTTTTTGAGGGCGTGGATGACGCGGTTGGCGTCATCAATGGAGAGGGTGGTCTGAGTGAGGTAAGCGACCTTTTCCTCGGGGCCGATCTGGAGGCGTTCGACGTCTTCGGGGGATTCGACGATGCGGATGCAGTCGGGAGCTTCGCCGAGGGTGCCGATGACTTCGTCGTGATCCTCGTGGCCGATGAGGATGATGGTGTATTTCTTTTTGGCGAAGCGGATGGCTTCGGAGTGGACCTTGGTGACCAGCGGGCAGGTGGCGTCGACCTGGATGAGGTTGCGGTCTTCGGATTTATGGCGGATTTCCGGGGAGACGCCATGGGCGGAGTAGACGACGGTGGCGCCATTGGGGACTTCATCGATGGAGTTGACGAACACGACGCCCTGATGGACGAAGCGATCGACGACGTGCTTGTTGTGGACGATTTCGTGGTAGACGTAGATGGGGGGGCCTTTGAGCTTGAGGACGCGGTCGACGCAGTCGATGGCCATATTGACGCCGGCACAGAAACCGCGGGGGTTGGCGAGCAGGATTTTCATGGCCGCGAAGGCCTCCGAAGGAAGGCCGCGATCCGGAGGTCCCCGATGGGCTGTCATTCGGAAAGCGGAGGGAGTATTGTATCAGAAAAGCGGCGGGGGAAACAGGGTGATCGGAGGCGTGTGATGACGCAGGTTGAGGCGGTGTATCGGGGGGGGAAGTTTGAGCCGTTGGGGCCGGTGGATCTTGCGGAAGAGCAGCGTGTGGTGCTGCGGTATGAGCGGGAATTGAAACCCGATTTGGCGACATGGTTTAAGGAGACGCAGTCGTTGCGAGAGGCGATTGCCAAACGCACGGGTGTTTTGCCTGACAGCACGGCCGATATCGCAGCGGATCGGATGCGATGAATGAAATCGTAGTAGACAGTTGCGTGCTGGCGAAATGGTTATTCCTTGAGCCGGACTCCCACAAAGCGGATGCGTTGATTGCAGAGGCGACGGTGGACGGGACAAGTCTGATCTTGCTGGATATTGCTCCCGCGGAACGGACGAATGTGATTTGGAAGCGGCAGCGGCGCCGCGACATCACTGGGACGGAGGCGCGGGCTGCCTTGGCCCGGCTGAAGAGTTTGCCGGCCGAGTTCGTGGTGTGCACTTCATTACTGGCAGAGGGCCTTGAAATCGCGATGCAATATGACCGATCGGCCTACGACGCGCTTTTTGTGGCACTGATGCATGTTCGCCGTTGTCGGGGCGTGACCGCTGATGAACCCCTTTACAATGCGACGCATCGCGACTATCCAGGCCTTGTTTTGCTGAAGAATTTGTGATGGCAAATGCTGTGGGACAAATAGCGCCCGACGTAGCGGGCGGGGAAGCGGAGGCGATTGGCTTAGCGGGCGGGCTACCCGAGACGGTGCGGGCGGCGTTTGCGCCGGTGCGGGATGCGGCGGAGGCGGAGGCGTACACCAGGGGGCTGACGGGGTCGCATTATGAGAATTTTTCGGTGGTCTCGGCGCTGTTGCCCAGGCACCTGCGGCAGGATTTCTGCAATGTGTATGCGTTCTGCCGGGTGGCGGATGACCTGGGGGATGAGGTGGGCGATCGGGAGTTGGCGCTGAAGTATCTGGGGGAATTTCGGGGGCAGTTGGAGGGGATGTACGGGGGCGAGGCGCGGACGGCGGTGTTCGTGGCGCTGGGGGAGACGGTGAAGCGCCACGAGATTCCGATGAAGCCGTTCGATGATCTGATCCGCGCGTTCGAGCAGGATCAGACGGTGGATCGGTACGAGACGTTTGAGCAGGTGGTCGATTATTGCACGCGGAGTGCCGATCCCGTGGGGCGGATTGTTTTGTACATGTGCGGGTATCGGGATGAAGAGCGGCAGCGGCTGAGCGACAAGACCTGCACGGCGCTGCAACTTATCAATTTCTGGCAGGATGTGCGGCGCGACATCCTGGAGCGCGACCGGGTGTATCTGCCGGGGGAGGACCTGCGGCGGTTCGGTGTGACGGTGGAGCAGTTGCGCGAGGGGCGGGTGACGGAGGGGTTTCGCAAGATGATGCGGTTCGAAGTGGAGCGGACGGAGGGGATGTTCGCGGAAGGGCGGGGGTTGCTGCCGCTGTTGAAGCCGGTGTATCGCAAGCAGATTGCGCTGTTTGGCAAGGGGGGGCTGGCGATTTGTGCGGCGGTGCGGCGGCAGGGGTTTGACACGCTGACGAAGCGGCCGCGGTTGTCGAAGTGGCAGAAGGGGCGGCTGATTCTGGGGACGCTGGCGGGCTATGTGGTGAGCAAAGCCACGGGAGGGGCGGCGTGACGGCGGCAGTGCGCGGGGAAATCGAGGCCGGGCGCGAAGGGGGCGCGGCGGCGTTGCTGGAGCGCTCGCGGCAGTATTGCCAGGAGTTGACCCGGCGCGAGGCGAAGAATTTTTACTATGGGTTGAAGCTGCTCAAGGAGCCGAAGCGGTCGGCGATGTATGCGTTGTATGCGTACATGCGGCTGGTGGACGACATTGCGGATGACGAATCGAACGGGCGCACGGTGGGGCAGCGGGCGGCGGATCTGGATCAATGGGCCGCACTGACGCACGAGGCGATTGCCGCGGGTTCCGAGGCGGAGGCGGCGCCGCGGGGGCATATTGTGTGGCCGGCGTTTGGGGCGATGGTGCGGCGCTATCGCGTGCCGGTGGCATTGTTTGACGAGATGATCGCGGGGCAGCGGCAGGATCTGGAGCCGGTGCGGATGGCGACGTTCGACGATCTGCATGCGTACTGCTATCGGGTGGCGAGCGTGGTGGGGGTGGCGAGCCTGTATGTGTGGGGTTTTGACGGCGGGGAGGCGACGGTGAAGCTGAGCGTGGAGCGGGGGATTGCGTTTCAGTTGACCAACGTGCTGCGGGACCTGCGCGAGGATGCGGCGAAGGGCGGCGCGGCAGGGCGCTGCTATTTGCCGGCGGATGAGATGGCGCGCTTCGGCGTGAGCGAGCAGCAGATTGCGCGGGGCGAAGCGACGGGGGGATTTCTCGAGTTGATGCGTTTTCAAATTGAGCGGGCGCGGGGTTATTACGAAAGCAGCGCGCCGCTGCACGAGAAAGTGGCGCCCGATGCGCGGGCCACGCTGGGGGCGATGACGGCGATTTACCGGGGAATCCTCGAGAAAATTGCCGAGGAACCGGGGCGCGTGCTGCGCGAGCGCGTGAGCCTGGGGAAGATGAAAAAACTGATGATCGGGTGGCGGGCGATGCGAGGAGGGTGAGGGGAATGGCGCAGGAAACGGCAGGCATGACGAAAGCGGCTGCGGCGTCCGGAAGCCCCGCGGCGCAGGGCGCGGACCGCAGGGTGGCGGTCGTGGGCGGCGGCCTTGCGGGAATGGCGAGTGCGGCGGCGCTGGCGGAGCGCGGCATCCGGGTGACGCTGCTGGAAAGCCGCTTTGCGCTGGGGGGTCGGGCGAGTTCGTTCGAGAATCGCGAGGCGGAGGGCGCCGGCGAAGCGGAGCTGCTGGACAATTGCCAGCATGTGCTGCTGGGTTGCTGCACGAATCTGCTGGATCTGTATCGGCGGCTGGGAGTGGAGAAGGATGTCACGTTTCATCGGACGGTGACGTTTCTGGATGAGCGCGGGCGGCGGCATGAGCTGTGGGGCGTGGGGTGGCTGCCGGCGCCGCTGCACCTGGGATTGTCGATGCCGGTGTTCGGGGCGCTGACGCTTGGCGAGCGCGCGGCCATCGTGCGGGGCATGCTGGCGATGCTGCGGGTCGGGCGGCGGGGGCGCCAACGGCTGGAAGGCGTGACCTTCGGCGAGTGGCTGGCGAATCACGGGCAGGGGCCGGAGCTGATTCGCAAGTTTTACGATCCGGTGCTGATCAGCGCGCTGAACGAGGAAACGCGCAAGGTGAGCGCGAAGTATGCAATTCAAGTGTTTCAGGATGCGATGCTGGCGCATCGGCGCGGGTATGTGGTGGGCCTGCCGAATGTGCCGCTGGGGGAGTTGTACCGGTCGCTTCCGGGCGTCGAGGTGCGCTTGAATACGCGGGTGGAGGAGGTGATTTTCGAGGGAGCGCGGGCGGTGGGGGTGCGGCTGCGCGGCGGGGGGGGCGGTGAGGAACTGCGGGCGGACGCGGTGGTGCTGGCGACGAATCATCACGCGGTGCAGCGCTGGATACCGGCGGAACTGAAGGCGGTCGATGCGCGCTTCGCCGGGCTCGAGCGACTGGAAAGCGTGCCGATTCTCGGCGTGCATCTGTGGTTCGACCGGCCGGTGATGGGTCCGCCGCTGGCGGCGGCGGCGCTGATCGAAGCGCCGGGTGAAAACGGCCTTCAATGGCTGTTTCGCAAGGATCAGGAAGGCCGGGTGGTGCACGGGGTCATCAGCGCGGCGCGGGGGTGGGAGCGGGTGCCGAGGGATGAGGCGCTTGCCAGGTTTGCGGCGCAGGTGCGCGGGCTGTTTCCCGCCGCGCGCGAAGCGCGGTTGCTGCGCGGCGTGATCGTCATCGAGAAGCGCGCCACCTTTGCGCCGCTGCCGGGCGTGGATCTCCTGCGGCCACAGCAGAGGCCGCCGGAGGGAGGAATCCAGAACCTGTACCTGGCGGGGGATTACACGCGCACCGACTGGCCCGCGACGATGGAGGGGGCGGTGCGCAGCGGCTATCTGGCGGCGGAGGCGGTGCTGGCCGATCTTTCGCCGGCAATGACGGATCGGCGCGTCGTCGTGGACGATCTGGGCATAGAATGGCCGGGGCGCGTTTTGGGGTTGGCCCGTTGATCGATGGGAGGTGCATGATGAAGTATGTGGGACTGACAGTGATCATGGCGGCTTTGTCGCTGGCGGGGTGCGGGCGAAGCGATACCGAGACCGCCGCGCCTTCGCCGGCCGCGCAACAGGTGCGGACGGATCTGAACCAGGCGGGGCAGGAGTTGCACCAGGCGGCGACGACGGCCGGCCAGGAGCTGAGGCCCGAACTGCAGAAGGCGGGGCAGGAAGCGCGCCAGGGGATTCACGAGGCGGCCAACAAGGTGTCCAACTTAACGGCGACGCAGCCGTAGGCTAGACGAGCGCCAGGAGCAGCGGCAGGAGGAAGGCGCCGTCGCCGATGGCGCGGTAGCGTTCGTGGGCATGCATCCAGCGCGGCCAGAGGAGGATGGAGGCGAGCATGAAGGACATGGCGGCGAAAACCCCTTCGGAAACCAGCGGAACCGGCGTGGGCCAGGCTATCGCGACGCCAATTCCCAGCGCGATAGTGGCGGCGAGGATCGCCCATGTGACGGCGGTCGCCGCGCGCGGACCGACGCCCAGCACGAAGCTGGTCTGATGATCGGCGGCATCGGCGTGCGCTTCGGCCAGGGAGAAGGTCAGCAGATTCACCATCGCCAGCAGGAAATACTGGATCAGGATCGCCAGCGGCCAGTCCGCGCCACGCGCCCAGCCGTGGCGCAGCAGCGGCAAGCCCCACACGCCGGCGGTGAAGATGACGCCCACGCCGAGCTCCTTCGCCAGAAGCGGCGAGGCCAGACTTCCCGCCGCCTTGACCAGCAGCAGGTGCAGCAGCACGAGCCCGCACATGCCCGCGCCAAAAGCCAGGCCCAGCCAACTGAGTCCCCAGAAGGCCAGCAGCGCGCACAGGACCGCTCCCGCCGTGCAGGCCGGCCACAGAAAAGCCCGGTATCGGAAGTGGAAGCGATGCCTGGGCGTATGCGCCGCCGCGCCCATGCGGCGGGCGTCCAGCAAGTGATCCAGCGTGTAGACGACCCACACGCTCAGCGGCAGCAGCAGGTAAAAGGTGCGCGGCATCGTAACGCCCACGACCCGCGCCGCCATCACGCCGCCGCCCAGCGCGGCCAGCGCCACGTCCACGCTTAACAGCCGCAGTCGGTCATAAAAGCGCAACCAATCCCCTCCAGGCTCGTCCCGCCCCGCCCGATCCCGCGAATGCCGGTGAGACGGATTCAGGCCTGTTTCGACCCGCATTCGCCGCAGAATTTCGCGCCCGCCGCCAGCTTGGCGCCGCACTTGGCGCACGCGCCGTGTGGCCGCAGTTCCTTCCCGCATGCGCCGCAGAATTTCCCCGGGCCGGTCTTCGCGCCGCACGCCGGGCACAGCGCGAGCTGTTTGGCGCTCAGGTCCAGGCCTTCGGTCTGATCCACCTGGGCCGCCTTTTCCCAGACCTGCTGCTTGGCCGCTTCCGCCTGCGCGGCGGCGGCTTCCTCCTGAAGGTCCGGAGCGCAGCTCTCGCACATGCCGCGCGAGGCGTTCCAGCAGGAGTCCGGGCATACCCATTTGCCGCAGCGCGTGCATTTGTGAAAGTGCGTTTTGCCCTCGGCGACGGCGGCGGCGAAGGCGTCGTCGCGCGCCTGACCCCGCAAAGAGTCCTTGGCGTAATTGCCCGCCGACGCCATCCGGTCCAGCGTCGAGTTGCCGAACAGCGTCGCCGCCGCGCGGAAGAAGCCCGTCGCCACCCCCACCTTGCTGGGCACGAAGCGCGTCATGTGTCCGCCGCCGCATTTATCGCAGTGGAACTCGAACTGGAACCCCTGCTCGGTCGAGTGGTCGGTGTAGTTGGAAGTGAATTCGATCATGGTCATGGATGAATCTCCGCAAGGGCGCTCATTGTGGCACCATGCCCGCCATGATTCAACACGCGCCGCAGGCAATTCACCATGCGCCCCGCCGCCCCGCCCGCCGATCATCTCGCCGCGCGGCGATGACGCGCTCCGCCCTTTCGCATACACTGCCCCTACCTCTGTTCCCCGGAGCCGCCCCGTGTCCCAGCCCGCCGCCCCCGCCGTTCCCGAGCTCTCGATCATCGCGCCGGCCTATAACGAGGAAGGCAACGTCGAGCCGCTGATCGAGCGCATTCGCGAGATTTTCGTTCCCGCGGGCATCACCTTCGAAACCGTGATCGTCGACGATTGCTCCACCGACAGGACCACCGAAAAACTTCTCGAGCTCGCCGCCAAATATCCCTGGCTGCGCGTCATCCGCCTGCGGAAAAACTCCGGCCAGACCGCCGCCATGGACGCCGGCTTCCGCCACGCCCGCGGCACGGTCTGGGGCACCCTCGATGCCGACATGCAGAACGATCCCGCGGAAATTCTCCGCCTCATGAAGATGCTCTCGCCCGATGTCGACATGGTCAACGGCTGGCGCAAGGACCGGCAGGACAAAAACAAGTTCATGCGGCGCATCCAGACGAAAATCGCCAACGGCATCCGCAACCGGCTCTCCGGCGATTCGCCTCCGATGATCAAGGACTCCGCCTGCGGCCTCAAAGTCTACAAACGCGAATGCCTCGAACACTTCACCCTCTACAAGGGCATGCACCGCTTCTTTCCCACCCTGGTGAAAATGCGCGGCTTCAAAGTGATCGAGGTGCCTATCTCCCACCACGCACGCCTCACCGGCGTCACCAAATACCGCTTCGGCTCGCGCGTCATCCGCGCCTTCGTCGATCTGCTCGCCGTGCGCTGGATGATCAGGCGCGCCATCCGCTACACCCCGCAGGAACTGACGCCCGCGCACGTCGCGGCGCCGCCCCGGGAACAGACCGGCGGCGACAGCGCCGCATCCCTCCCCGGCAAACTCGCCTCCTGACCCCGCGCCGCTCCCCTTCTTGAGCCGCAGCTTTTCCCCTCGCCCCGCAATGGCACCCGATTCGGACCCGCCCTATACTTTTCCCTCTTGCTGGGAGTGTCCGATGAAGATCAAGGAACTGATCGACGCGCTGGCCCAGGCCGGCCTGCAACATGTCACCTTCGCCTGCCCCGGCGGCGGCAGCTTCGTGGTCACGCCCCACGGCGCCCGCATCCTCGGGCTGTTTCCCGCGCCCGACGCCCACAACGCCTATTTCGTCAATCCCGAAGTGGCCGATCACGCCCACACGCAGCGCTACCTCGCCGGTGAGCATGTCCTCGGCGGCGACCGCCTCTGGATCGCTCCCGAGCGCGGCCTGTTTTTCCGCGGCGACCGCCTCGAAGACGGCGTCACCACCCAACGCTCCATCGATCCGGGCAACTGGATCGTCGCCGAAAATACCGCCTCCTCGATCCGCTTCGTCAACGATTTTACCGCCACCTTTTTTCGCATTCCCCATTCCACCGTCCGCGGCCGCGTCGAGCGCTCCATCCGCGCCATCCCTTCGCCCTTCGCCGATTTCCCCGACCTCCTCTCCACGCGCGGCCCCGTCGCCTTCGCCGGCTACGAAATCGCCTCTCGCTTCGAGCTTCTCGAAGCGCCGCGCGACGATCTTTACTTCGGCCTCTGGTTCCTCATCCAGCTCGTCGTCCCCCACGGCGGATTCCTCTACGTGCCCACCGCCGGCAAAACCGTCGCCACCGATTACTACGAATCCACCGGCCCCGATTATCTCCTGATCACCGATTCCCACACCCGCTTCAAACTCGATTCGATCCATCGCCACAAAATCGGCATCCGCAAAACCGAAGCTCTCGGACGCATGGGCTTCCTCTCCAACCCCGCACCGGACGGCGCCGCCACCCTCGTGGTCCGCAACTTCCTCAACGATCCCGCCGCCCACTACGCCGACGTCCCCCTGCATACGCCCGCCGGTACGCAGGATTCCATCCAGTCCTACAACCACCACAGCGGTCCCGGCGGCTTCGGCGAGATGGAGTTCCACACCCCCGGCATCAATCGCGCCATGCCCGAACCGGTCGTCACCGACGCCAATCAGGTGTGGGCATTCACCGGGCAGCGCGCCGACCTCGTTCCCATCGCCGCGAAACTGCTCAACCTCCCCCTGGAGATTTTTGCACCATGATCCACCCGACCGCCATTATTTCGCGGGAAGCCACGCTTGCCCCGGATGTCCAGGTCGGTCCCTATGCGGTGATTGAAGGGCCCGTGAAGCTCGGCGCCGGCTGCATGGTTCACGCCCACGCGACGCTGCGCGGTCCGCTGAGCATGGGGGCGCGTAATGCCGTTCATCCGCATGCCGTCATCGGCGATTGGCCGCAGGATCGAAAATACAAGGGCGAAGAGTCGGAGGTCGTCATCGGCGACGACAACGTTTTCCGCGAGGGAGCCACCCTCCACCGGCCGACCGGCGCCGGCGCCCGCACCACCATCGGCTCGCGCTGCTACTTCATGGTCAACGCCCACGTCGGCCACAACTGCACCGTCGCCGACGACGTCACCATCGTCAACGGCGGCGCGCTGGGCGGACACGTGCACGTCGGCGAACGGGCGATCATCGGCTCCTATTGCGCCATCCACCAGTTCTGCCGCGTCGGCCGACTCTCCATGCTCTCCAACGCCGCCAATTTCAACATCGACGTGCCCCCCTTCTTCATCTCCATGATCACCAACACCGTGACGCAGTTGAACGCGGTGGGGTTGCGGCGCTCCGGCATGCCGCGAGAATCCATCAATGCCCTGCGCGAAATGCTGCGCCTGGCATTTCGCGCCGGCAACCGGCCCCTGGGCGCCGCGCTCGCCGACCTGCCTCCCCAAATCCGCGCGGCGCCCGAAGTCCGCGAGGTGATCGAATTCGTCCGCACCACCAAACGCGGCGTCGCCCGGTTCGCCCCCTGGTCTGATCGCGGCGGCGGCGTGCTGCTCTCCGAGGAATGATGCCGCCCCCGCCCCGCCCCCGGACACGCGCTCAGTGCAGCCCCTTCCACTCCGGCTCCCAGACGTAGCGCACCGGCCGCTCCACCGCTTCCCGCACCAGGCCCAGGCCCACCAGCCGCTGCAGATGTCCGCAGGCCATCGAGCGCGTCTCGCTGTCCTTTTCCGCCGGCCAGTTCCCCAGCGATTCCTTCGCCCCCATGCACACGTCGCGCAGCGTCACGCCCTTGTCGCCCGCCGCCTTCACAAAATCGCCGATGACCTGCTGCGCCCGCCACGCATAATCGCGCGATTCCTGCAGAAAGCTTTCCGCCTGCGCGTTGTCCGTGCAGTCCGGCCAGTGGCATGAATAGAGCCGATCCAGTTTCATCGCCCGCAACGTCCCGATCGTGCCGAGGTATTCCGCCACGTACATATACGTAGGCGCGAATGCCGCCCGGCCGTCGAGAAACCGGTTCGCCGTCCCATGCACCGCGTCCCCGATAAACGCCGCATTCAGCCACGGCAAAAAAACGCCCAGATGCCCGTGCGAGTGCCCCGGCAAATGCAGAATGTGCAGCCGGTTGTCGGCATCAAACGCCAGCGTCTCCCCGCCCTGATACGTCTCATCCATCACCACCCGCTTGCCATGGCCGCCGGCCCGCTGGATGAATTTCTCCCGCGCCTCGTCGTCCGGCCCCAGCCCATGCCAGTAATAGTGCGCCCGCGCGCGGATGTCCGCCAACCCCTCCGGCGTCTCGATCTGCGTCCGATCGGCCGTGCCGCAGACGAACCGCGCCTGCGGCGCCGCCGCCTTCATCGCGTGGATCCCGCCCACGTGATCCATGTCCGAATGCGTCCCCATCACGTGCGTCAGCTCTTTGGGCGAAAAACCGATCGACTCAAAATAGGGCAGCACATCCGTATGCACCGTCGCATCCTCCCCCATGTCCATCAGCATCGCGATCCGCGGACCGCGAATCAGGTACAGCTTCAGCGGCCGACCCTTGTAATTCACCGGAATCTGATGCACGCCGGGCAGAATTTCCATCATCCACTCCTTCGCAGGGTTGCCGATAAATGGCCGCCATGACGCGCGCCGCCCCCATGCGGTATAAATGCTCCATGGCCGCCCCTTTCGATCATTCTATTCTGCGCATGCTGGATGCCAACGCCAATCGCGCCCGGGAAGCCCTGCGCGTCCTCGAAGATGTCGCCCGCTTCGCCCTCAACGACGCCCCGCTTTCCGAAGACCTCAAGCGTCTCCGTCACGATCTCGCCGCGGCGCTCGCCACGCTGCCGATGGACCAGGCGATGCTGGCCCGCGACACGCCGCGCGATGTGGGCACGAGCATCTCAACCCCGGCGGAAGGGCAGCGGAAGTCCCTCGCAGCGATCGCCACCGCCGCCGGCAAGCGTCTGTCCGAAGCGCTCCGCTCCATCGAAGAATGCGCCAAAACTTTCGACGCCCATTCCGCGAAAACCATCGAGCAACTCCGTTATCGCGGCTACACGCTCGAGCAGTCCCTCGCGCGCATCGCTGTCCTGCATCCCGCCACCGAGCGCTTCGCCAGGGTGCGCCTCTACGTCCTGCTGACCGATGCGCTGTGCCACCCGGAAGCGGGCGGCTGGGAGCGCGTGCTCGAGGCGCTCCTGTCCGCCGTGCCCAGTGACGGATCCGTGGCGATCCAACTGCGCGAGAAGGATCTCGCCGATGCCGAACTGCTGCGCCGGGCAAAACTGTTCGCCGCCCGCTGCGGGCAAGCCGGCGTGATCTCCATCCTGAATGACCGTCCGGACATCGCCCTGCTTTCCCGGGCCGATGGCGTGCACGTCGGCCAGGACGATCTCCCCGCCGCCGAAATTCGGCGGATCGTCGGCCCGAACGCCATCGTCGGCGTCTCCACCGAACGCCTCGAGCAGGCGCGTGAAGCCGTTCGCGCCGGCGCCGCCTACATCGGCGTCGGGCCTATGTTCGCCACCACCACCAAGCACAAGCCCCGCCTCGCCGGACCCGCCTACGCCGCCCACGCCGCCGCCGAGATTCCCCTGCCCATCGTGCCCATCGGCGGCATCACGCTGGAAAACTTCCACGAGCTGCAAATTCACGGCATTCACCGGGCCGCCGTCTGCGCCGCCATCATCGCCCAACCCGATCCCGCCGCTGCCATGACAGCATTTCTTGAGCGTCTTGGCCGCTAATTCCGGCGCCATTTTGCTCCGGGACAGCCGTCTCATCTCCCGCTACAATGCCCACGCGCTTCCGAACGTTTCCATCCGCCGCTGGAGAGAGCACACGCATGCCCGATCCCCATTTCAAACGCATCCTTCTGAAAATCTCCGGTGAAGGCCTCTGCCGCGAAGGCGGTTTCGGCCTTGAAGCCACCGAACTCAGCGGCATGTGCGAGCAGATCGTCCAGGTCGCCCGCTCCGGCGTGCAGGTCGCCGTTGTCGTCGGCGGCGGCAACTTCGTCCGCGGCTCCACCCTCGCCAACGCCGGACACATCCAACGCGCCACCGCCGATTACATGGGCATGCTCGCCACCGTCATGAACGGCATCGCGCTCCAGGACATGCTCGAAACCCTCGGGCAGCCCACGCGCGTCGCCTCCGCGCTTAACGTCTCCCAGGTCTGCGAGCCCTTCATCCGCCGACGCGTCCTCCGACACCTCGAAAAAGGCCGCGTCGTCGTCCTCGCCGGCGGCACCGGCAACCCCTTCTTCACCACGGACACCGCCGCCGCCCTGCGCGCCACCGAGCTCGGCGTCGATATCCTCATGAAGGCCACCAAAGTCGACGGCGTCTACGATTCCGATCCCAAGAAAAACCCCGCCGCCAAAATGTTCCAGCGCCTCACCTACAAGCAGGTCATCACCGACAACCTGCGCGTGATGGACATGACCGCCATTTCCCTCGCGATGGAACGCAAAATCCCCATCCTCGTCTTCAACCTGAAAAAGCCCGGCAACATCGCCCGCGCTGTCGCCGGCGAAGCCATCGGCACCGTCATCAACACGGAATAGCCGCCCCAACGCCGCGCGGTCGCATCAAGTGGCCGCCGCGGCCGGGGGAGCCACCGGCGGAACAGACGGCGCCGCCGCCGCCTCCAGCACCTGCCGCTTGCGCTCCGCCACCGTCGCCACAAACGTCGCGCGATCCTTCGTCCACCGCGTGTTGAGCTCCGGCGAATATCCCACCACCACCCACGGCACACGCTCCGCCAGGTCCTTCAGCAGCGTCTGCACCTGCTGCTGCGACAAGCGAAACTCGAACCGCTTCCCCCGGATGTCGTGCACCACCATCGAATAAGTCGTCCCCGTCGGAATCCCGTTCGTCCGATGCTTCGTCGTCTTCTGATACGCCCACGCCAGGTCGCCCAGGTACACCGCCGTGCATCCCAGGAACGCCCGCCGCACCAGCCACGACTGCGTCGTCTGCACCTTGCCGACCTTCTGCCCCCCGCCGAGCATCTCCGCATCCAGCGCGATCGCCATTTCCTCCAGAGGCCCGATCTTCGCCAACTGCCTGGCAAACGGATGCTTCAACGGATCCTTCATCCGCCCAACCGCCCTGGCGATGTTCCACAGAAACAAAAGCGCGCACGGTATCGCAAACACCAGGAACATATAAAAGCCCCAGCGGTAGTTGTAATCGTGCACGATCACCTCGGCCGATTGGCCCCACAGATGCACCGGCTCCATCGGAAATACTTTCTCGGTGATCTCCGAATTCAACGGCGCAATCTCCCCCTGCACGTGCGCCGGAACATCCTCCGACGAATTTTCGATCACGATGAAATGGTCATCATCCAGATGCAGAAAGTGGTAGTAGTCGTTCGCGTTCTCATCCCCGCCCGTCGCATGAATGTAGCTCTCGTCGACCTTCGTCGGATCAATGTCCAGCGTCACGAACCGATGCGCCGCCCCGCTGGGGCTTACCAGCTTCGCCACATCCGCCACCGACGCCGGAAATGGCCCGCGCACACACTCCGTCATGTACGGCACCATCGCCAGCGTGATCACCCCCAGCACCCCCAGCAGCACGATGTTGAAAATCAGCAGGTTGCGGTTGGCTCGCGAGATCTGTTGGGCGACGAATCCGGACAGCATGGCAGCACTCCTGTCTTCGCCGGGTTTCGTCAGAGTGTAAGTCGCCGCCGCCGCCCCTGCCAAGAAAATTCCCGCCCGACCCGGGTTTTCCCAGCGCCTCATCCGCCCTCTTTCCCGCCGCGATTGCTGACTCCCCGCCGCCCCAGCTATGATGGCTGGTCTTATGAAAACCATCGCCTATCAGCAGTGCGCCAACGCCGCCTGCGCCGCCACCTTCGACGTCACCCAGACCCTCACCAGCTGCACCCGGTGCGGCGAATTGCTCGACATCCGCTACGACTGGTCTAAAGCCCAGGTCCCCGCCTCCCTCAAAGACTTCGAAAAACGCTGGCACAACCGCCGCTTCCCGCTCGACCACTCCGGCGTCTGGCGCTTCCGCGACCTGCTCCCCTTCGCCGCCGACGCCATGGTCTGCACCATCGGCGAAGGACAAACCTTCCTCCAAAACGCCACCTGCCTCGGCAACCAGCTCGGCATGTGGCCCGGACAGCTCTACCTCCAATATGAAGGCATGAATCCCTCCGGCTCCTTCAAAGACAACGGCATGACCGCCGCCTTCACCCACGCCCGCATCGTCGGCGCACGCCGCGTCGCCTGCGCCTCCACCGGCAACACCTCCGCCTCCCTCGCCCTCTACGCAGCCCAGAACGGCTTCCAGGGAATCGTCTTCATCGGCTCCGGAAAAATCGCCTTCGGCAAACTTTCCCAGGCCCTCGACTACGGCGCCCTCACCCTCCAGATCGAAGGCGATTTCGACGCCTGCCTCCGCCGCGTCCGCGATGTCTCCCAGCAGATGAATCTCTACTTGATGAACTCCGTCAACCCCTTCCGTCTCGAAGGCCAGAAGACGATCATGTATCGCATCCTCGAAGGCCTCAACTGGGATGTGCCCGACTGGATCATCGTGCCCGGCGGCAACCTCGGAAACTGCTCCGCGTTCGGCAAAGCCTACGAAGAACTCCTCCACCTCGGTCTCGTGAAACGCGCCCCGCGCCTCGCCATCATCAACGCCACCGGCGCCAACACCCTCCACACCGCCGTCAACCAGATGGGCATGACATGGAACGCCGGCCGCCCCGACATGTCCAAAATCAAAGGCCTCTACGCCGGCATGGATGAAGCCAACTACCACCCCCACACCGTCGCCTCCGCCATCGAAATTTCGCGCCCCGTCAATCTCATCAAAGCGCTCCGCGCCCTCGACGTCATGCACGGCGTCGTCGCCCAGGTGACCGATGAAGAAATCCTCGAAGCCAAGGCCCTCGTCGGCCGCTACGGTTTCGGTTGCGAGCCCGCCTCCGCCGCCACCGTCGCCGGCCTCCAGCAGCTCCTCAAAAATGGCACCATCGGCCGCAACGAACGCGTCGCCTGCATCCTCACCGGCCACGGCCTCAAAGACCCCGACGCCACCGTCCATTACCACACCGGCATCAAAACCAAGGACGCCAAGCAGCCCGCCCCTGAACCTACGTGGGGCAGCCGCGCCAACAAACCCATCCAGGTCGCCGACGACATGCCCTCCATTCTCAAAGCCCTCGGCATGAAACACGACACCCTCTCCGAAACCGTCCAAACCGGCTACGTCGAAACCCCCTCCGCTACTCTCCCCTTCGTCGAATACTGATTCACCCATGAAACGCAAAGTCTACATCGAAACCTCCATCCCTAGCTTTTACCATACGAACCGTACGGATCCGAAAATTGTCGCGCAGCGCGAAACCACTCGCAGGTGGTGGGCGACCGAGAGGCAATGGTTCGATCTCACCACCTTACAGCCCGTGTTAACCGAATTGGAGGATGGAGACTATCCATTCCGGGACGATGCAATTCGGCTGCTCGATGGCATCGCCTTCCTGCGGGTCGTTCCCGTCATCGACGATATCGTCGCCGTCTATGCCGACCACAAACTTATGCCTTCCAACAATCTCGCCGATGCTTACCATCTGGCCTTGGCTTCCTATTATCAGGTAGACTATTTGTTGACATGGAATTGTCGCCACCTCGCGAATGTGCGCAAACAGGAGCACATCGCCAAAATCAACGAGAAATTGAAGCTGACGGTTCCGACAATTACCACGCCCGAAAACCTCTTTGGCGAAGCCGCCGAGGAATAGCCCATGCAACCAGATGACCCGATCATCCACGAAATTCGCGAAACACGCCGTCGTATTCAGGAAAAGTGCGGCAACGACATCCACCGCATGACCCTCTTTTTCATGGAAGAGCAAAAAAAACACGCCGACCGCCTCGTTCATTGGGAACATCCCGATGAAATCCTCGATTTCGCCGCGACGGTGCCAGCTACAATTCCCCCCGCAAAGTCACCTCCGAACGATTCCTCTGCGCCTCGCTGAACAACACGCCCTTCTTAACTCTGGAACTCCCTCCCATGCTCAAACCCTCCCCCAACGTCCTCCGCCTCGGCATCCCCAAAGGCTCCCTCCAGGACTCCACCGTCGACCTCTTCAACAAGGCCGGCTGGAAAGTCTCCATCCACGACCGCTCCTACTTCCCCTCCATCGACGACCCCGGCATCGAAGCGGTCATGTTCCGCGCCCAGGAAATCTCCCGCTACGTCGAAGACGGCGTCATCGACGTCGGCCTCACCGGCTTCGACTGGATCCAGGAAAACAACTCCGACGTCCACGAAGTCCTCGAACTCGTCTACTCCAAGGCCACCTCCCGCCCCACCAGATGGGTCCTCTGCGTCCCGAACGAATCCCCTGTCACCACCCCCGAACAACTCGACGGAGGCGTCATCGCCACCGAACTCGTCGGCTTCACCAGAAAATATTTCGAATCCAAGGGCGTCAACGTCAAAATCGAATTCTCCTGGGGCGCCACCGAAGTCAAAGCCCGCCTCCTCGACGCCATCGTCGACGTCACCGAAACCGGCTCCTCCATCCGCGCCAACAACCTCCGCATCATCGACACCCTCATGACCTCCACCACCCGCCTCATCGCCAACAAAAACGTCTGGGCCAACGACCCCGCCAAACGCGAAAAAATCGAAAACATCGCCCTCCTCCTCCAGGGCGCCATCAACGCCCGCGAAAAGGTCGGCCTCAAGCTCAACGCCCCGCGCGCATCCCTCGACGCCATCCTCAGCCTCCTCCCCGCCGAAAAATCCCCCACCGTTTCCCCCCTCGCAGACGGCGCCTGGACCGCCGTCGAAGTCATCGTCGAGGAAAAGCAGGAACGCGACCTCATCCCCAAACTCAAACGCGCCGGCGCCACCGGAATCATCTCCTACCCCCTGAACAAAGTCATCGCCTGATCGCCGCCGTTCCAGCGTCCGCTGCTCCCAACGCGTTTTCAGAGGCCCAGGCGATCACGCCAGCGCCTCTTCACAAAACACGATCGACCTTTCGTGCCTTTCGTGTTTTTCGTGGCCATTTACGTCGTCGAATCGGCGCCTTAGAAGTCGCACGCACCTTCCGGCTATACTCTCGCCCCATGCTCAAATACCGCCTGATCTTCGGCATCCTCTTCGGCGCCCTCTTCCTCGGCATGATCGCCGCCGATTCCTGGGCCTCCCGCCAATGGCCCGTCCGCCCCTACTCCTGCCCGCCCGGCGCCTTCGTCGCCCTCGTCTGCCTCTTCGTCATCCCCTTCGCCATCCGCGAAATGCGCGCCCTGCTCTCCCGCCAGAACGTCATCGTCTCCATGCGCATCACCGTCGCCGCCGCCCTCCTTTGCATGTTCTGGCCCTGGGTCGAGCAGGTCGCCGACAACGTCTACACCTGGCAGCAGGCCCTCTCACAGCCCGCCTCCCTCGAGCCCCCCGACGCCGCCGCCACCATGCCCGCCGCCATGCGCAACGCCTCCGGCCAGGAACGCGCACGACAGCTCGCCATCCTCGAATCCTCCCCCTGGTACACCCTCGGCCGCTCCTTCCGCACCGTCAAACCCCACTACCTCGTCCCCTCCATCCTCGCCCTCTCTCTCGTCGCCGCCGTCGTCATGCACTCCCGCCACCACCGCGTCGAAGGCGCCATGGCCAATGCCGGCGCCACCCTCCTGGCCATCGTCTATCTCGGCGTCCTTCCCGGCTTTTTCCTGCCCATCTGCATGACCCACTCCGCCTGGATGGTCCTGGCCATCGTCGCCATCGTCAAATCCGCCGACATCGGCGCCTACACCACCGGCCACGCCATCGGCCGCCACAAACTCATCCCCTGGCTCTCCCCCGGAAAAACCGTCGAAGGCTTCTTCGGCGGACTCCTCTTCTCCGCAATCGTCGGCGCCGCCGCCGCACTCCTCTTCCCCTCCCTCGGCCTCGCCTGGTATCACGGCCTCATCGGCGGGGCGATCCTCGGCGCCGTCGGACAAATCGGCGACCTCTTCGAATCACTCCTCAAACGCGATGCTGGCGTCAAAGACTCCGGCACAGTCCCCGGCTTCGGCGGCGTCCTCGATATCCTCGATTCCCCCCTCCTCGCCGCCCCCGTCGCCTACTGGCTCCTCAAACTCGTCGCCCTCCATCATTGAGCTGCCCTATGAAGATGACCCCCTACGCCATCCTCCACGCCGACGACGCTCTCCTCGCCGTCAACAAACCCCCTGGACTCGCCGTCCTCCCCGGCCGCGGCCGCGCCGAAAACCTCCTCGACCTCCTCCGGCACGACCCCGCCCTCTCCTGGCCCGAAGCCAAGCCCCTCCTCGTCCACCGCATCGACGCCGACACCTCCGGCCTCATCCTCTTCGCCAAAACCGCCGCCGCCCAGAAACACCTCGCCGAGCAATTCCGCACACGCACCGTCACCAAGGAATATCTCGCCCTCGTCCGCGGAACCCCCATCCAGGAATCCGGCTCCACCGACCTCCCCATCGGCCAGGACCCCCACAACAAAAACCGCATGATCATCCGGGGCACCGGCGACGGCCAACCCAAAAAATCCCGCACCAAATGGGTCGTCGCCGAACGCTTCATCGGCCATGGCGGGCGGGGCGGGGGCGTCACCCTCCTCAAAGTCTTCCCCGTCACCGGCCGCCGCCATCAGATCCGCGTCCACCTCAAAGCCATGGGCTACCCACTCGCCGTCGATCCCTACTACGGCGGCGAAAAATTGCTCCTCTCCGAATTCAAACGCCACTACAAAATCGGCAAATTCCAGGAAGAACGCCCCCTCATCGCCCGCCTCACCCTCCACGCCCACCAACTCTCCTTCATCCACCCCCTCACCTCCGCCCCCACCACCCTCACCGCCGACCTCCCCAAAGACTTCCGCGCCACCCTCGAAGCCCTCCGCAAATGGGCCCACCACTGAAGCCCATCGGTCATTGCCCATCGGTCATTGTCCATTGCCAAATGCAGCCTCCATTCGGCAATGGGCAATCGGCAATGCCCCTACCTGTTCAGCAACAACGCCGGCATCTCCGCCGGCGCACGCCGGTACTCCGGACACCGCCGCCGATGCTCCTCATGCAGCACGTGCGGCAAATCATCCAGCGACCCGTCAAAAATCTCCGAATCCCGAAAATTGTACGTCGCCGGCAACGCACCCACCGTCTGGATCGGCTTCACATACCCGCCCTCCACCTCGATCTTCAGCACGTCCCCCGAGTGCGGCATCCGCGTGATCGTGAACTGCGACGCCGGAAACGAATACGGATGCGGCAACCCATTCAAAATCGCCACGTTCGCATCGCAATCCCCATGATCGTGCGTCCCGTACGTCTGCGGGTCGTGCAGCCACGACCCCTGCAGCAGCAGCACCTGGTTGTCCCCAATGTCGATCGCCAGCACCGGATCCGAATCCGCCCGCGACGCCAGCAGCAGCACCCGCGGATTGTAAACCGTCAACACCTCCACCTGGTGATCCACCTCGTCCAGCACCGCCTCATCATGGTGCCGCCGCTCCGCCCGACGCATGTCATTGACCGCCCACAAAAAAATCCCGCCCCCCATCACCCCCCCCAGAATCCGCCCCACCAGCGTCGCCCCCTGATTCACCCGCATCGCCACCCACGCCCCCAGATACTGCAGGATCAATACCGGCAGCACCCCAAACAAAAACGATACCGATAGAAAGCTCCCCACGCTCGCATGAGCGTGCCGATGAATATCCGCAAGTTCCTGCGGTGTCGCATCTCGAGACGTCAGCGTGTACACGGAGCGGGGCCCTCCGGACAACGAGGTTGACGGGGTCTCTGATCTGTCCCCCTCATTCTCCCCCCCTCACCGGCCGAGGTAAAGAAAAAAATCCAATTATCTGAATACATCCCCAAGCCCAGCCATAAGCCCGAAAATACCCGCCGCGCGCCTCGGGCGTGTGCCATGGTCAGCGTAGCGCCCCTGACCATGCTCGGCACTCCCCCTCTCGAACAGCGGATTCCCTCAGGGCGCATAACGACCGTACCCCCGTCCCCTCCAACATCCCCCCAATCCCCTCACGGAAAAATCCCCCGCGCCCCATACGCCTTCCCCACATGCTCGATCGCCACCGCATACGCCGCCGTCGCCATGTCGATCCCATGCTGATGCGCCGCCAGCCGCACCCGCCGCGCCGCATTCAAAATGATCTTCTTCAACTCCGCATCCACCCGCGCCAGCGCCCAATGCGTCCCCGCCCGGTTCTGCACCCACTCCAGATACGACACCGTCACCCCGCCCGCATTGCACAAAATCGCCGGCAACACCGCGATGTTCCGATACCCCAGCAACGTATCCGCCTCCGGCGTGCATGGGCCATTCCCCCCTTCCGCCAGCACCCGGCAGTTCAGCCACTCCGCCACCTGCTTCGTCACCATCCGCTCCAACGCCGCCGGTATGAACACCTCCACCGGCGTCCGATAGAAAGTTTCCGCCTCCACGTATTCAAGACTCTGCGCTTTCGCGCACTTCTCGATATACCCCCGAATACCGCCCGCCCCCTGAACATGCTTCGTCAGCTCCACCGCATCAATGAACCCCGCCGCATCCGTCGTCCGCAGCGCCCCCGTATGATCCATCACCGCCGTCAGTTTCGCCCCCAATCCCTGCAAAAGCATGGCCGCATGTGAAGCCACATTCCCAAACCCCAGCGTCGAAAAACGCATCCCCTCAATCCCGATCATGAACTCCGGCAACAGCTCCTGAAGCACATACACAATCCCCTGCCCCGTCGCCTTTTCCCGCCCCTCCGACCCCCCGCACGGAATCGATTTCCCCGTCACCACGTTCCGCAACCCCTGTTTTCCCACGCCTTCGTGCGTGTTCACATAGGTGTCCATCATCCAGTCCATGATCTGCGCGTTCGTCCCCACATCCGGCGCCGGTATGTCATACTCCGGCCCGATCGTGTCTCCCAGCGCCGCCGTGAACCGCCGCGTCACCCGCATCAGTTCCCCCGGCGAAAGCTCCCGCGGATTCAACTTCACCCCGCCCTTCGACCCCCCGAACGGCAGCCGCATCAGCCCGCACTTCATCGTCATCCACAACGCCAGCGCCTTGCCATCATCCAGCGACATCTCCGGATGATACCGAACCCCTCCTTTATAAGGCCCCAGCACATTGTTGTGCTGAATCCGATACCCTTTGAATAGTTTGTACGAACCGTTATCCATCTGCACCGGAAAGTTGACGATCAACTCCGTCTTCGGCTGCCCCAGGATCGCCCGCACATACCCCGTCGCCTTCAACACATCGCACGCCCGGTTCACATGCGACACCGCCATCGCAAACAGCGAATCCGGATCCTGCGGCGGCAACACCTCCGCATGCGGCAAAGGCCCAGCAGCTGTAACAGTCGTCATCAGAAACTCCCGTACTCTCAGAAGAAATCACCGCGCCCAAAGCCCGCCGTCTGCGACGGCGGGGAAATCGGAGCGCTCGTTGGCAGTGCATCACGAAAAGACCAGACCCACGCCCCATCCTTCACATGATCCAAAATGTAGTGAAATGCGCAAATCGCGTGCGCCCGGTCAGCAATCGGCTTCACACCGCCGTCACGCTCCCACAAGCGCGTCCGCCGATGGCCATCATCCGTTATGGCGCCAAAGCTGAAGGTCACGTGGCGCTTGGCTAGCCCCAGAATCCTCTTCACGCGCCCGTCGCAGACCTGGACAAAAGCATGAAAGTTTTTAGTGGCAACTGCTAGCGCCAGGACGGGAATGGCGTTGTGATCGAAATTCTCAAGCAGCAGTTGACCGATCTTCGCCCGATCATTGGAGGCGATCAAATAAGGTTCAAAGCGCAGCAGCCGCTTGGCATAACGGTGCCGCGCTTCGTTGAATTGCGACGGTTGCGGCGGACGCTTGTAATCCCCGTCCACATGCTCGCGATGATCCCGTTCTCGCCACCCCCGCGGATCGCCTGGAAGCCATGTGCCGCAGGTTCCCACGGTGCAGTGGTACCAATGCCGCCAAGCAGGCTGCGACATGAACGTCTCCCAGCAATCAGAACACGCCCACCCGCAGCGTCGCAGACGCTGGGCTTTGGGCCTCCGCGTGCGGCATTGTATCGCGCATTTACTTCCCCTCCCGCAACGCCGCCACCACCCGCGCATCCCGCGCGCTCAACTCCGGATACCTCCCATCCGCCCCCACATCCGGACGCCGCTTCCAGCTCCGCGCACAACTCGCATACACATTCCGCGTGTCGTTGATCTTCAAATCCCACACCTCCCCATGCTCGAACCGGTGATACCCCACCCCCAGCGCATCCTCGATCTCCGGCCCATACGCCTCGATCACCCGCGACAACTCATCCGCCACCGCCGGCAGCACGATCACCGCCTCCGCATCCAGCGGATTCCCCAGCCCCACGCCCCGCTTCAAATCATCCAATTGCTTATTCCCCTTCTCAATCAGCGGCCACAACACCTCCCAATGCCGCATCGCCGCCGCCGCATCCACCGTCTCGCGCAACCCCTCCGTCAGCGTCGAAATCAACTCCATCGCCAACTCCTCCCCCGCCGCCTCCTCATCCACCTCAGCCCCTTCCCCCTCCGCCGACTCCAAAAACGAAAACTTCGCCAGATGCACGCTCGCCTCCAGCTCCCCACATCCCGGCAACTTCCGCACCGCCCCCCACGCCTCGTCCGCCGTATACACCAGCACCGGCGCGCACAACTCAATCAATCGCAGCAGCGCCCGATAGCACACCGTCTGGCTCGCCCGCCGCCGCTCGCTGTCCGGCAACTCGCAATACAGCCGATCCTTGATCGCCTTCGCGTACGTCGCGCTGATCTCCACGTTGCAGAACTCATAAATCAGTTTGAACGCCGTGTGAAATTCATACCGCCCATACGCCGCATGCACCGCCGCCGCCCACGCATCCACCTTCTGCCTCATCCACAAATCAATCGACTGCGGCGCCGCATCCACCGAGTGCTCAGTCGGATCAAAATCATAAAGATTCCCCAATAGATACCGCATCGTGTTCCGAATCTTCCGATACGCATCGCTGATCGTTGCTAGCAAATTCGGCCCGAACCGGATGTCGTTCTGATAGTCCACGCTGCACACCCACAGCCGCAAAACATCCGCCCCATGCTGCTTGAGCAATTGCTCCAAAGGTACATAATTTCCCGACGATTTCGAATACTTCAGCCCCTTTTCATCCACCGCGAAACCATGCGTCAGCACCTCCTTGAACGGCGGCTCCGCCTTATACCCCGCCGCCTCCAATAAGGAACTCTGAAACCACCCCCGATGCTGATCGCTCCCCTCCAGATACATCGCCGCCGGATATCCCAACTCCGGATGCGTGCACTCCAAAACCGCATGATGCGACGCCCCCGATTCAAACCACACATCCAGAATATCCATCCCCTTCTCCAACGTATCCACCTCCACATCCGCCGGAAACCCCAGCGATCGCAATCCCTCTCCAAAGCCCGCCGTCTGCGACGGCGCGGGCCCATGGGCGCCACCATCCTTCTCCAACCCCAGAATCCTCGCCGCCGAATCCGTATACCACGAATCCGCCCCATGCTTCGCAAAATACTTCGCCACGCGCGCCACGCTCTCCGCCGTCAACAACGTCCTCCCCTTCCCATCAAAAAACGCCGGTATCGGCACCCCCCAACTCCGCTGCCGCGAAATACACCAGTCCGGCCGCGTGTCCAGCATCCCCTCAATCCGATTCCTCCCCCACCCCGGCACCCACGTCACCCGATCCACAAACTTCTTCGCATTCTCCCACAACGGCGATCGTGGCATGGGCGTCCCGCCCATGTTCCGTTCTTGCTTCTTGTGACTCTCTTCTTGCTGCTCCCCCGACGCCTTCACAAACCACTGCTCCGTCGCCCGAAAAATCACCGGCTTCTTACACCGCCAGCAATGCGGATACTCATGCTCAAACTCCTGCGCATGAAACAACGCCCCATTCTCGCGCAACTTCTCAATCACCAGCGCATTGGCATCCCAGATCAACTTCCCTCGCAAAAACTCCGGCACCGTCTCGTCATATCGCCCATCCGCCAGCACCGGATTATAAACCTCCAACCCATGCTTCATCCCCGTCTGATAGTCCTCCTTCCCATGCCCCGGCGCCGTATGCACCAACCCGGTGCCATCTTCAAGGGTGACATAATCCGCAAGAACAACGGGCTGAACACGCGAAGGATCGAGGGGATGGCGATATTTCGGCAAACGCGCAACGAGGTCCCTTCCCTTGATCCGCTTGCCGCACCAGCCGAACGCTTCGTACCCCGCCGTCTTGGCGACACGACCTACAAGTTCCGCTGCGACAATGGCGATGATTTCTTCTTCTGGCTTCGTTCCTTTATCGCGCATAAACCGAGCAGCCACGTATTCGTGATCCGGATGTATTGCCACTGCACGGTTGGCCGGCAGAGTCCATGGCGTGGTTGTCCAAATCATAAGATACGGGCGAGGTGTCCCATTCGGGTAAAGCGCCGCATTGAACGCGCCGAACAAATGCCCTCGCCATTCTTCAGGACACCAGGTTTCCAGATCGGCAAGCTCGAAATTCACATACACCGACGTATCCCTCTTCCCCACATACTCCAACTCCGCCTCCGCCAACGCCGTCCGATCATTCACACACCAATGCACCGGCTTCTTCTGCCGATACACCAAGTCCCGCTTCACCAGCTCCCCCAGCACCTCCAAGATCCCCCCCTCATACGCCGGATCCAGCGTCAAATATGGCCGCGCAAACTCCCCCAGCACCCCCAGCCGCTGGAACGAATCCCCCTGCAATTTCACATACTTCATCGCATACGCCGCGCACCGTTTCCGCACCTCCTCCTTCGTCAACTCCCGGAACTTCGGCCCCAATTCCTTCTGAATCGCACTCTCGATCGGCAAGCCATGACAGTCCCACCCCGGCACGTACGGCGAATCAAAACCCTCCATCGTCCGAAACTTCACCACGATGTCCTTCAACACCTTGTTGATCAAATGCCCGATGTGAATGTCCCCATTCGCATACGGCGGCCCATCATGCAGCACCCACTTCTTCGCCCCCTTCCGCGCCCCACGAATCTGCCCATACAACCCCGTCTCCTGCCACCCCTTCAGCATCGCCGGCTCACGCTGCGTCAGGTTCGCCTTCATCTCAAACGTCGTCTTCGGAAGGTTCAGCGTCTCTTTGTAAGAACTGGCGGATTCGGTCATCGGACACCTTGTTGAACGAAAGTCGGGCCCATCGGCCGCAAGCGTGATCTGGCATTCACGGGCCGGCGGCCATCAAATCCGGCCCTGCGGGTCGCTGCTCGCCCTCCGGCGAGCGGATTAGTGTAAGTTGTTTCGAGGATTGTCGGAACCCGGGCTAAGCAGTCTCTAACGAGACCGGTCAGCCCCAGGTAATAGGGATGGGCACACGGAACGCAGGGAACAAGCAAAACCTCATGCCCCAAAGTATACCCGCCCTCCAGCCCACATCAACGCCCCCCCCTGAAGCCCATCATCCAACCAAGTGTACCGCTCGATCCAGACAAACTTCCCAGACGCGACCGTAAGGGAGCGTGGGGGGAGGGGGGAATGCCGCCTCCTCGCCGCCTCGCCGCCGGCGTCAACATCTTCGAGTACCGACCCTCCATGTTCCACTGCAAACTCCTCATCGTCGACGACCAATGGGTCTCCCTCGGCTCCTCCAACCTCGACGACCCCTCCTTCCGCCTCAACGACGAAGCCAACCTCGACATCCTCGACCCCGCCTTCGCCCACTCCCAAACCGCCATCTTCCAACAGGACAAATCCCACTCCCGACAAATCACCTACCCCCTCTGGCAACACCGCCCCCTCTGGGAAAAACTCACCGGCACCGCCACCAACCTCTTCGGCGACGAAATGTAGCCCAACGCACCAACGCCCCCCCCGTATGCCATGGTCAGGGTAGGCCCCTGTAGCGATCCGACTAAACAAAGCCGGGAGGAATGATACCTCAATTTCCTGCTTGGCGGGGTCAGTTTTCGCCGCCTTGACGTAATGGCGGATGAGTTCGCGCTGTTCCTCAAGGCTGACTGGGCTCTTCGCAAGGGTATGCGCTACGGCACGATCCTTTGCGATCTGGAAACTCATCGAGTTCTGGACCTCCTGCCGGAACACACGGCAGAATCCGTAAGTGCATGGTTTGCCCAGCATCCGGAGATTCGAACTGTCAGCAGAGACCGCGGGAGTACCCTCATTCGCGCGACCAACTCCGGTGCTCCTCAGGCACGCCACGTGGCGGATCGTTTTCACCTGCTCAAGAACCTTCACGAAGCGCTGGTTCGCTGTCTTGATCACCACGCGAAGGACCTCCAACAAGCAGCACGGCAGGCGGCAGGCGGCCGACCGCCTGCAACCGGAGAATCGCAAAGCCCTGATCCAAGGCCGGTCGCGTCGGAGCGTTTGCCCGTATCGCAGGCCGAGAATCAATCTGAGGATGCTCGCACGCGCCGGGAAGTACGTTACCAAAAAGTATGGGCATTGCATCGGAAAGGGTTATCCCAGCGCAGAATCGCCCGCGACCTTGGACTGGATCGTGGCACGGTGAGGCGCTACCTCCGTGTGGAAGACTGCCCAGAGAGGGTGAGGCGGCACTACGCTCGTTCAACCGAACCATTTTTGCATTATCTGCGGCAGCGGTGGCCGGAAGGATGTCACAACGCCCGGCAACTTGCTCGGGAAATCACCGCACGCGGTTTTACCGGATCATCTTGCGCAGTGAAGCGTACTGTGGCGCCCTGGCGCGCGGAATTACCTGTTCGGGACCCTCAAAATGAGCCGCGATCGTGGCAAAAGAAGCTGGTGCGGGCTTCCTCACGTCACGTCTCCTGGCTATTGGTCAAGAAACCGCAGGATCTCTCGTGCGAGGAGCAACAACTGGTAGCCGCGGTGCAGGAACAGAGTCCGGAGATCAAAGCTGCCACGGAGTTAGTGCTGGAATTCCAGCGGTTGATTCACAGGCGAAATCGGAAGGGGCTTGCTGCCTGGCTGGACAAAACCTCGCATGCCGGTGCATCCATGGAATTGCAGACCTTCGCCGAAAGTCTCCGGCAGGATCTTCCCGCCGTGGAGGCCGCATTCGAGTCGGCATGGAGCACCGGGCAGGTAGAGGGCCAGATTAATCGACTCAAGTTGATCAAGCGCCAGATGTACGGGAGAGCAAACTTTGACCTGCTGCGAAAGCGGGTGCTGCTGGCGTCGTGAGAGTCGTCGCCCATGCGGCACCGTTCAGCTTTCACCAAAAGTGCGGAAGAACCGCTTTACTCGCCCCGTGACAAATCGGGACGTTATCGCGTGCCGGGGCGTGGCTCAACGGCTGCCGCGCGATTCTGGTGCGCTGGAACAAAAAGTCATCCAACTATCTGGGGCTCATTCAACTGGCGATCAGTTTGCTCTGGTATCGCCGCGCACAAATTGGCCGCTAACTGTCCAAGCGGGCGTTTTGAGATAGTTTCTAAGCTTCAGCGCTCTTTTTCAGCTTCATCGATAAGAACGACTCGCCTACTTCACTTAATCGCGATGTCAGCTGAGTAGCGATGCCATCGGTCACATTTGTCAAAATAAATTCTTGTGTCACATCGAGCGGCAGAAAATCGGCATTTGTTTTTGCGAACAGCAACGCCAATAGCTGATCCCACGCTGCGACAATAGACCATCCCTGAAGGGGATAATCATCGCTTACATTTGATTTCACTTCGCCGGCCGGGGTACAAGATATTTCTAGCCCATGCCTGAGCGCAGAGTATGCGATGATGGACTTCAGCACCATGAAAAAGGGTAAATTTCTGAGGCATTGAACGGACGGATCATCACCATAAACCACTTTAGGCTCTAAAGTGACGGCGTTAGGAGGCTGTAATTGCGCGATCGCCTCACACTTGAGTACTATTGCTGGCCGCAGTGCGTCGTCCACGTTTTTCGAATAACGGCTGCGGAGTACACCGGGGGAGCACTCCCAAAACATTCTCTTAGATCCGAGTATTGCAACGTGGATGCGCACCACTCCCGTCAGTGCACAACTCATCGGAAGCCACCGCGCGATATCCATAATAGTCCACTCACGTTGGAGGACGAAATGTCGGGGGGCTTCCCCCTTTCCATGGCCATGGCCAAGTCCATGGTCTACACCAACTCCAGCAATTCTTGGCAATTACTGCTCTTTGAAAAAATAATGTAACTCAATCGCACGCCGCCTACGATGACTTGTCTCCAGGACAGGAGTCTGCGATGAGGCCGAAAGGATCTTCGGCGGCATTGGAGCAGCGTCGCCGGTGCGCCGTGGCGATGCT
>DASZTO010000043.1:0-23903 GCA_035548175.1 Phycisphaerae bacterium
GGCGTGGTTCTGGGCGATGAGTTGGAGTTGCTGGGCGAGGAGGGTGGTGCGGAGTTGGCGGTGGGTTTGGTATTGCTGGGAGAGGAGGAGGGCTTCGGCTTCTTCTTTGGAGAGCTCGAGGGTGTGGAGGATGTCGTCGAGGCTGGTGGAGGCGGCGGTGAGGTGGTCGAAGATTGGGCGGAGGGAGCGGGCGCGTTTGGCGGCGGGAGTGGCGGCGAAGTCGGTGGGTTCGTGCGCTGGCGGGGCGTGGGGCAATTGGTGACTTGTAAATGGCAATTGCGGGCCGGTGGCGGTGGGGGGTGCGGATGCGAGCATGGTTCCTTCTCCCTGTGCTGGCGGTCCGGGATATTGGGATGGTGAGTCATTTTATGCAGGCAAGTCGGGGGAGGCAAGGAAAATGTTCGCAATTTGTTTGGTATTGGATTTGCGGTGGCGGGGGTGCGGGGCGCTGTGCGTTTGTGCGGGGTGGTTGCGGTGTTGACGCGGAGGGCGCGGAGGACGGAGGGGGCGGAGGGGGATTGGCGGCGAGTTCGAGAGGATTTAGCGGGGGGAATTTTGGAAGTGGGGGGCGGAGGTATTTGATGAGGCCTTTTTTTTGTTCGGCGGCGCGCTGGTGGTTGAGCCCGCCCCCGGCGACGAGGTTTTGGAGGAGTGGTCGTCGGAGATTGTGGGGGACCAGCCATAGGCGTCGAAGACGGCGGTGTCGAGGACGTCGTGGAGTTGGCGGAGGATGGAGATGAGGTCGCGGGTGTGGATGTGTTTGTCCTTGGGGGAGAATTGGGGGGCGGAGAGTTTACCTGAGTCGATGGCGCGGAGTTTTTCGAGGACGTTGTACATGTCGGTGAGGGTGGGGTCGTTTTTGTCGGGGTATTTGGCGAGCTTGCGTTTGCCGAGCATAGGGGTTCCTGGAGCAATGGATCTCCCGCGAGTTTGCTGGGCGTTCAAACCCACCCCTCCTCTTTCAGTCGGTCCCATGCCAACCGAACTCGCTCCGGCTCAAACAATCTCTGCTTCCGCTCATTCCACGATCGAACGCAATTCGTCACGTTTTCAAGCGTCCCTTCTCCATTCCATTCGTGCATCGCACACCAATGGACGCTGCTGAGCAACTCCATTCCGAACGGCGTCTCAAATCCTTCGATGAGCCGCGTGACTTTCTCAAAGCGTTCCAAAGTCTTCGGATGCTTCTTCAAAAATGTCTCAGCCTCGGCCAATGCCTGCGGCTTGGCCGTAATCGGAGTCTCAGGCTTGTTCCTGCCGTCACCGAATCCAACCACGAAATGACTCTCGATATGCTTGAGCACATGCCGCAGGTTGTCGGCATAAGGGCCAAATGTGCCCTTATCAAAATTCAATTTCAAAGGCTCGCCTGCTTCCTGCATGAAGTAGGCGAGCTTTTGAATTTCCAGAAGCGACAATAGGTAGTCATAACCCGGCACTTCGTAGCGCCCCATCAGCCCGAGCAATGCGGCTCTGCCCAACGTCATCGCGGGCCTTTCCGTTCTGTCCAGCATTTCTTCCGGCTTGGGAGCACCCGAAGGCTCGAAGACTTGAATATCCACATCTTCAAGCGAACTCAGCTTCTCAACAATGAGCGGATAGACGTTGTTCCAGTCCAATCCTCCATTGCCGCACCCCAACGGCGGCAGGGCGATGGATCGAATCCCCAGCTTCCGAATGTCAGAGACCAGGGCATGCAAACCAGATTCGATATCCACGATCCGCGACTTGTGCTTCCAGTCTCGCTTCGTCGGAAAATTGATGATGTACCGCGTTCTGTTGAGTCCCCCCAGGTCAAAGATGAACATCTTCCCCGGCTGAACCTCGCCCTTCTTGCAAGCCTTTTCGTACGCCTTGAAATTGTCCGGAAACGCCCGCATGAATTGCAGGGCGATCCCCTTGCCCATCACGCCCACCGTGTTCACGGTGTTCACCAGGGCATCTGTCCCGGCATCCAAAAGATTTCCTTTGACCTTGCGAATCATTCGCATCCCGCTAGTAGTACCACGCCCGCTGGACAGTCACCGACGGAGCATTCGTCCCCGCCACAATCTTCAGCACCTCTTGTCTTACGCTTTCATCATACACTCCGATGGACTCAATGGCACCCCAAGGAAAGGTATCGCGAACCAGAAACTCTGCCTGCCGCTGCCGCTTGCGGTCGGGTTGATCGGCAGTGTCATTCCACCAATTGCTTGTCATGACAGACCAAGGCACTTTGTCCTTGTGCATCTTCCAGTCGTTGTAGAACAGAGTTGGCCCCATTTCCGCGTGCCCGTCTGTAAAGCAATAAGGATATCCGTCGGCCAAGACGCGTTTGACGCTTGAGACCAAATGGAGCACCTTGGTTTGGCCACCATCGTATGGAGCAACGTTTCCATGATGAATAGTATAAAGCATCGGAGAACGTGGAGCGAAATAGAACGGCACGTAGTTGGATACAAAACCGCGCGGAGTTACAGGCACCCCTTTTTTTGCCCGGCGATCTTTGATGTGCTGATGAGCGATGCTGATACATTGAATGTTGTCCCGCATTCGGATCGCATCGCTGCACAAATGACCGCGAGCAAAGATCGCAGCGAGGTTCTTGAGGTGCGTGATGTGATAGATCGGTGTCATTCCTCAATCTTACCAATCTTGTGTTTCTAGAGCCTCTTCGCGAGAAGCGATGCCTTCGGGTGCTGAATTTGCGAGGTCGGTGAGTTTGAAGCAGTGGGAGATGTTGCCGGCGTAAGGGGGCAAATCCGTATTTTTGCGTGCAAGCGGTTCTGTGGCTGTCCAGGCTTGTGGGATTTGGGGGCGGGGTATCGAGATTTGATATGCCGTGGGTGCGGAAGTGCCATTGGAGGTAGCCGATCCAGAGGACGAGGTCGGTGATGGCGGCGGCGCGGGAGCTGATTTCGATGCCGCGGAGCTGGTGGGGGTCGACGGTGAGGCCGGTGTATTCGATGGGGAGCTGGGCGTGGGGGAACTGGGGGAGGAAGTCGTTGACTTGGCCTTCGAGGCGTTTGAGGCGTTCGAGGGAGACGTAGAGGAAGTTTCCGGAGCCGCAGGCGGGGTCGAGGATGGTGACGGAGCAGAGGTGTTTGAGGAATTCGCCGACGTCTTGACGGCTTTTTTGAGTTCGCCGTCGTTGGCTTGTTGGATGGCGGCGGTTTTGGCTTCGGCCCATTCTTCGCGGAGGGGTTCGATGACGGTGGGGAGGAGGAGGCGTTCGACGTAGGCGCGCGGGGTGTAGTGGGCGCCGAGCTTGTGGCGTTCGGTGTGGTCGAGGGCGCGTTCGAGGTCGGCGAGTTTTGAAGCGGTGGGAGAGGTTGTCGGGGAAGGGGGTGTAGGTTTTGCCGAGGGCGGAGAAGTCGGCGTAGGTTTCGGTGGAGTAGCCGACGTCGAGGACGAGGAGGAAGGAGGGGGGGATTGTCGTCGGGGAGGGAGCGGACGTCGTTTTCGGCCTGGGATTTGGCGCGGATGTTTGTAGATGTCGATGAAATCTGTGGTGATTTTGCCGTCGGAATGGGAGAAGGGGATGGCGCGGTCGAAGGCGTAGGTGTTGTGGGCGTCGTCGGGGGTGGCGGGTTGGGGTTCGGGGAGGTGGAGGAAGCTGGCAGAGTTTGACGAGGAAGAGCTGGTCGTTGGCCCCCCCCAGCGTTCTGCGGCGCCTGCGTGGGACCAGTCGTGGACAAAGGCGGCGAGGGCGGCGGGGTCGGGGGGCGCGGGCATGCAGGGGATAATACGAGATGGGTTGGGGAGATTCGAGAGGATTTGCGAGGGGCGACTGGTTTATGATGGGGGTGATGGACAATGTTTCTACCCGTATAGTTGATCGTGAGCGGAAGCGTGTGAGCGGGGTGTGGGGGGTGCTGTCGCGGTCGGGTTCGGGCATTTTTGTGGCGTTTTGTGGGGTGTGGTGGATTTTGCCGAACTGGCTCGGGTGCGGGTTTGAACTTAACTGCGTTGTGGGGGACGCGCGGGCATACAACGGCATGTTTGGATTTGAGCCGGCGTGGTCTGGGCTGACGCCGAACTCTCCGTTGTGGCTTCGGGAATTCCGGGCGATGTGGATACCGTCGGGTCATCCATGGTTTCCGGCGCCGAGTTTCGGCGGCGTTTCGGGCCATTCGTGGGTGGAGATTCCGTGGTGGCTTTTGGCAAGCGCCGGGATTGTGTGGTTGTGGAACGCGTGGCGTGAGGGGATGGCTTCGTTGTATAGGCGTTGGAGAAAGGCGAGGACGGCGGATCCTGCGACGGCGTTTCCGGTGGTCCCGGGGACGGGTCGTTGGGATGATATTGATGAGGGGAAGTGAAAGAATGGACACCTCTGTGAGGTGTGCGCGGGTGTTCGTTGGTGTATGGGGGTGTGATTGGGGTCTGGCGAGGGGCAAGACGAAACGCGAGCGGTTTTGAATAAGGAAGGGGCAAGGGGCATGGCAGCCTGGAGTGGAGCGCATGGCACATGGTGGGTGGTTGGTGCGGGGATTGCTGGCGGGTGGGGTGGATGATAGTGGAGGATGGTTATGTCGCAGGACTTGATGAGGCGGGTGGCGGTGGGGGCGGCGGCGGGGGTGGCGGGGACGCTGGTGTTGCAGGGGACGGTGATGGGGATGCAGCGGTTGGCGCCGCAGTGGGATGCGCCGGAAGCGGAGGATCCGGCGAGTTTTATGTTGTGGCAGGGGGAGAAGCATTTGCCACGGAAGGTGTGGATGGGGATCCCGGCGAAGGCGGAGACGGCGGCGGGGGTTGGGCTGAGTTTGGCGTATGGTGCGACATTTGGGGCGTTGTATGCGGCGGCGCGGGGGCACTCGCGGTCGCGGTTGTTGGAGGGGGCGTTGCTGGGGACGGCGGTGTGGGCGGTGGGGTATCTGGGGTGGTTGCCGGCGGCGAAGTTGATACCGCCGGTGTGGAGGCAGGAGCTCAAGCAGATTACGGGGCCGGTGGTGCAGCATCTGGTGTATGGGGTGGTGACGGTGGCGGCGTATGAGTATTTGCGGGGGAAGTGGAGTGGGAATTGAGAAGCGAGAAGGAAGAATTGAGAGTGGTCAGTGGTCAGTGGTCAGTGGTGAGAAGTGAGTAGTGAGTGGTCAGGGGAGGGGGGGTGGGGAGGTGGAGTTCGATGATGAAGTGGGTTTGGTCGACGGTGGCGAGCAGTTTTGCGCCGAGGGCCTGGGCGAGGCGTCGGCAGAGGGAGAGTCCGAGGCCGGCGTGGGATTCGGTGTCTGTGCGTGCGTCGTCGGCGCGCCAGAAGCGATCGAAGACGCGGGCTGCCTGGGCGTGGGTGAGGCGGCAACCGGAGTTGCGGACGCGGAGGGTCCAAGAGGATTCGTCTGGGTGGGCGCTGATTTCGATGCGTCCGTGGGGCGGGGTGTAGCTCAGGGCATTGTCGAAGAGGTTGCGGGCGATGAGGCGGAGGATTTCGGGGTCGGTTTCGACGCAGGCGCCGGGGGGGCAGCGCCAGAGCACATCGAGGGCGCGGGCGTGGGCGTGGGATTCGAAGCTCTGCCAGGTTTCCCGGAGGAGTTCGCAAGGATCCAGGGCGTGGGAGGCGACACCGAGCTGACCGCTTTCGGCGCGGGCCATGGTGAGGAGATTTTCGACGAGGGAGCGCATCTGGCGGGTGATGGCGTCGCAACGGAGGAGGGAGGTTCGATAGGCGGCCTGATCGCGGGGGCGTCGGAGGCTGACGTCGAGGGTTGTCTGGAGGCTGGCGAGTGGGGTGCGGAGTTCGTGAGCGACATCGGTGGAGAAGGAGCGTTCGCGTTCGAAGGCGGCGGCGAGGCGGTGGAGGAGGGCATTGACGGTGGTGATGACGGGTTGGAATTCGCGGGGAGCGTCGGGGAGATCGATGCGGCGGGAGAGGTCGGCGGCGTCAAGGGAGGAGAGCTGTGCGGAGAGGCGATCGGTGACACGCAGGAGGTAACGGACGAGGATGGCGAGGAGGAGGGAGGAGATGAGGACGGCGGCGGCGCAGAGGAGGGTGAGCAGGATGGCAATGTGGCTGAGGGTGTGCCGGAGGGCGGAATCGTCACGGGCGACGACGATGGAGATGCGCGGGGTGAGGGAATCGCCACCTTCAAAGTGGGAAACGTCCAAGGCTACGGCGCGGAGGGTGAGGTGGTTGGGAAGTGTCAGGGGCGCGTCGTAGAGTCCGAGGAGTTCAGAGGCGGGAGGGAGGTGAGAATCGCGGAGGTTGGCGGAACGGAGGGCGAGGTTGGGGGGTGCATGAATTTCAAAATAGGCGTCAGCGAGGGAGGAGTTGAGCAGTGCATCCTTGTCGATGGAGAGGCGGTTGTGATCGATATCGACGATGGCGGCGAGGGCGGAGGCGTTGTCGTGGAGACCGGCGTCGAACTGGGTAAGGAGGGTGTGACGGATCTGGAAGTAGAGGGCGAAGGCGAAGGCGCCCTGAACGATGGCCATGGTGAAGGCGGTGAAGAGGATGAGCCGGGTGCGGAGAGAAGTTGAGGCGGTGGGGGTCATACGGGGAGTTCTCCGAGGAGGTAGCCCTGGCCGCGGCGGGAGTGGATGAGGCGTGGGAGGCCTTCGCGTTCGATTTTACGGCGGAGTGAGGCGACGTGGACGGCGACGACATTGGATTCGAGGGAAGCGTTCATGTCGTAGACGTGCCGCCAGATGTCGGATTGGGAGACGAAGCGGTTGGCGTTGTGGGCGAGGAAGTTGAGGAGGGCGAATTCGCGGGCGGAGAGGTGGACGGGCCGGCCGGTGCGATGAACGGCGCGGGTGATGGTGTTGAGGGTGAGATCAGCGATGGTGATGAGGGGGGAGGCGTCGTATTTGCGGCGGAGGAGGGCGCGGATGCGTGCGAGGAGTTCGTCGAAGTCGAAGGGTTTGACGAGGTAGTCGTCGGCGCCGAGGTCGAGGCCGCGGATGCGGTCTTCGCGGGCGTCACGGGCGGTGAGGATGAGGACGCAGGAGGGGGATTTTTTGCGGCGGAGGGTGCGGAGGATGTCGAGGCCGTTGATGCCGGGGAGCATGAGGTCGAGGAGGATGACGTCGTACTCGCCGGAGAGCGCGAGGCGCAGGCCTTCGGCACCGTTGGCCGACGCATCCACGGCGTATCCGGATTCGGCGAGGCCCTCCCGCAGGGATTCGCGCAACGGCCCCGCATCTTCGATCACCAGGAGTCGCATGATCTTTTCTGCCTCGGACCCGCGGCCCGGGCGGCATCCTACCGCCCGGGCCACTGGAAAGACGAGATTAGTCCTCGTGCTCGCCTTGTTCCTGTTTGTCGTCATCATCGGTGTCCTCGTGCTTTTCATGTTTGTCGCCGGAGGCGGCGTGCTCCTGCGCGTCGTCATCATCATCTTTGCTCGCGGAGGGCACCTGGCTGGGCGCGGCTGCGGGGCCGGCGGGAGCAACGGCGGCCGGCGCGGTCGTGGGACCGGAGGGCGCTGCCTGGGCCTGGGCGTAGAGGGCCAACCCCAACGCCAGTGCGGCCGCGACGGAACTGAGAATCAGTGATTTGGCAACCATGGATCGCTCCTTGCGAAAAACCTGGGCAACGCCGCACGATGCAACGTTCTGGGCACAGGTTAGAAGGGTTCGGTGAAGCGGGGGTTAATGCAAGAAAGGCGCGCAGGATTTCCCCGCCCGGGTCTGTCGTTAAGGATGGCGATTTACGAGTTGCCGCTGGGGCTCAGACCCAGGAGGGAAAGCCTTCGGCGCGGACGTTCCAGCCGTTTTTGGGGAAGCCGGCGAGGGGGGCTCCTCCGCCGGACCATCCACCGGCCATCATTCCCACGGCGAGGAGCAAGCCTCCGTTGCCGGGGTAATAGGCGGGGACATTGTCGCGCTGGAAGTTTCCGCCGTTGGCGAGGTATTGATTCATGGTGGATTTTTTGAGGAGCATTTCGAGGGCGAGGTCGGGCAATCCGGATCGCGCGGCGCACATGGCCATGACGGGGAAATCCCAGCCCCAGACGCGGTCCCACTGCCAGAGGTCATGCACTTTCTGGACGGTGGCGCGCATGATGGCGGGGTCGATGCCGTCGCCTCGAAAGACGCCGAGGGCTCCGCACAGCGCGGGATGCTCGTAGTTCATGCGCGTGTAGGTGTCGGGCATGTTTTCCTGCATGAGGTAGACGCCGTCCTGGACGGCGGGCGGGGCGAGTTTGGCGAGCACTTCGGCCCATTTGGGGTTGGGTTTTTCGCCGGCTTTTTCGATCCACCACAGGGCGGTCATCAGCCCGAAGCGCCAGGCGGTGAGTTCCCAGGTGGGATCGATGGTGGTGTTGGTGTCGGCGTTTTCGGAGACGGTTTTCATGGGGGGTCCGAGGACGTAGCGTGTGCCATCGAAGTGGGCGAAGCCGGCCATGAAATCGGCGGTTTCGCGGACGATCAATTTCCAGCGTTGGATGGTTTGGTCGGTGGGTTGAGCGCGGTGGCAGAGCGAGGCGTAGAAGATCGGGTGGGGCTGCTGCCAGATGAGGAGGACACCGACGGAGGAGGGAGAATCCTGGAGGTCAGGGGAGGTCATTTTGGGCCAGCGAGCGCCGGGGTATCGCTGTCGTTGTGCGCGGTCTTTGGCGGAGGGGAGGGCTTTTTCATAGAAGGCGAGGGTGCGTTCGAACAAGTGTGGGCGAGCCCACATGGTGAAATGTGCGCTGTGCCAGAAGTGCATTTCGAGGTGGAACTTTCCATACCAGCTGTTGCAGAGGAGGCCGGTTTCGGCGCTGGGCCATTCGCCGGAACAGTGGATGGCGGTGAGGTATTGGGAGAGGACGACGCGGCGTTCGAGTTCGTGCGCGCGTGGGTCGGCGGATGCGGCGAAATCGATGGCGGCGCCGCTTTGCCAGAAGTCGGCCCAGCCCTTTTCGCTGGCGGCGAGGGTCTGGGGAAAAGCGGGGACGGGCCCGGTATTTTCCTGCCGATCGAATGCGGCCGCCAATTCGAGGACGGGCTTGGCCATGCGGAGGTCGTAGGCGTGGAGGCTGGGGTTGCGTGTATCGGCGGCGGAGGGATCAAAGTGCAGGCGCACCCAGTAGCGGGTTGAGTCCATCTGGCGGGCGATCTGCATCAAACCGGGCTGGGCGACGGGGAGGGTGGACTGATGTTTCGGGGCATTTTCGGGGGACCAGTCGGCGCCGGTGATGCCGGTGGCGGCGTAGGGGAAGGAGATGCGGACTGCGAGTCCGATGTCGAGCGCCTTTTGACACTCGATTTTGACGGCGAGGACATCCTGCCGGGGATGGACGCAGGTGGTGACGTTCACCGGCGCGCCATCGAGGAGAAAGGAGCTTTCGACGACGCCGCGCCAGAGATCGAGGCGCTGGTTTACGCGTGTGATTCGTTCGGGCGCGATCTCCTTACCGCGGGCGACGAGCGCGATGCGTCCGAGGTGGAACTTGTGGGGATTCTCGCGGACATATTTATTGGGCTGGACGTTCTGGTCGGTGGCGTAGGGGACTTCGCGGCCGTAGGTGTCGAACATTTTGTAGCGAACCTGGGTGAGGTCGAGGCCCTGTGGGACGGGGAAGGAGTGCCAGCCCCAATGGGCCATCGTGCAGAGGGGGATGGAGCCTTTCTGTCCGGTGTAGAGGTCGTTGAGGGATTGCAATCCGGTGGCATCGACGTTGAAGGCGAAGTTGCCGTTGCCGAGGGAGAGGACGGCCATGGGGTCGAGCTGTGTGAGGAGTACGGCATGTCGGCTGACGACGGCGTGTCGATCAATCCCGGGGGTGTTGGGTGTCGTAGTGCTGGAGGGAGCGGGTGCGGTTTGGGTGCGCGCGGTGTCGGCGGAGCAACCGCCGACGATGGCGGCGCCCGCGAGTCCCATGGCTCCCATGAAATCTCGACGTGTCCACATTGGAATCCTCCGCGAAGCATTTTTTTGCGGCGTTTGCCAGGATTCGGGCAGAATCCACCAACGGGGGGGGTTTGTCCAGCGAGTGGCGGTTCGCAAGTCGGGCGGGGAGCGTGACCTGCGGCTCGAAGCATGAACATCGCACTAATTTTCATCGGGCGTTCACACTCGCACTCTGGCACAGCCGTTGCGAAATGAGCTTCTGTCCGCACGTGATCCAATCGGACACGGCACGAGGACGGAAAGGAGTACGCCATGCGCATCCTGCTGATCGAAGACGACCCGCGCTCCCTCTTCGCGCTGCAGTCGGTTCTGCAATCCCGGGGTTACGACGTTGCGGGATATGCGACGGCGGAGGAGGCTGATCGTTGCAACGGGCATCCGTACGACGCGGCGATCATCGACATCCGTCTGCCGGGCGAACAGGGGCCGGACTACGCCCGCCGGCTGCTCGCGCAGCACCCGGATACGCGGATCCTATTTGTGACGGCGTACGACAGCATTCCGCCGTTGAACACGCCGATACCGGGCTCCGTGGTTCTGATCAAGCCTATCGATGTGGACCTGCTGACGCGGCTGTTGTGACTGCCTGCGTGGGGCGCTCCGCGGGCACCTGCGGGATAATTCCGGTTGAACGACCGGGTTGGGCTCGCTCCCCAACCCCTCGCCCTGCTATAAGGGAGAGTTCGTGGTTATCGCGAAAGGACTCCCTGCTTGGCTGCCCATCAACCCAATCCCGCCGATCACTATCACCTGCTTCAGTCTCTGCAACCTCAAGTTCGCAAAAGCCTCAAGTTTCTCGCCGATCCGGCCCGGGCGTGGCAGCCTTCCGATTACCTGCCCGACCTGGGGTGCGAAGACTGGCATCACCAGCTGCTGGATTTTCGCAAACACTCGCGGGAGATTGACGATCCGCTTCTGGTCATCCTGGTGGGAGACATGGTCACCGAGGAAGCGCTCCCATCGTACGCGGTGTCGCTGAACCTCATCGCCAACGACCAGGAAGGGACCAATGCTTCTCCGTGGGCGACCTGGCTGCGCGGATGGACCGCGGAGGAAAATCGACACGGGGATCTGCTCAACGCGTATCTGCGTCTGACCGGGCGCGTGGACATGCACGCGGTCGAACTGACCATCCATCACCTGATCGCCAACGGCTTCAATCCGCGGGCGTATCCGGACCCGTACAACGGGCTGATCTACACGTCGTTTCAGGAGCGTGCGACGAAGATTTCGCATGCGAACGTGGGCAAGCGGGTGGCATCGGCGGGGGATCCGTATCTGGCGCGGATCTGCCAGCGGATCGCGGGCGACGAATCGCGTCACGAGGCGTTCTACACGGAGATGATGGGGCATGTTTTTGATGCGGACCCGAACGGGGCGCTGCTGGCGTTCCGCAACATGCTGCGTTCGCTGATCGCGATGCCGGGCAAACTGATGTACGACGGAAAGGACCCGGACCTATTCGACCATTTTGCGATCATTGCGCAGCGGCACGAGATTTATACGGTTCACGATTACGCGGCGATCATCGAGCATCTGGTGAAGACGTGGCGGATCGCCACGCGGCACGCGACGGGGGCCGCGGCGAAAGCGCAGGAGTACCTGTGCCGGCAGGCGGAGCGGTACGCATCGCTGGCGGACGAGGTGACTTCCTCGCTGAGGGCGCAGCCGCCGATCGCGTTTTCGTGGATTCACAACCGACGAATCTAAAGGAGGGGCGATTATTGGCACACCGTTGCCCGCGCACGCATGATGAGCCTTTGACGGCAGCATCTTCATCGCTTGCGCGTTTTTCTCGAGGTGGTCGCAAATTGTGACCACCTCAGCCACCTCAAATTCTCTTCCCAGCTTCCCCGCGCCTTCACCGAGCACGGCGCCATCATGGCGGCAAATGTCCTCAGCAGCGACCGCGCCATCGCCGCCAGCGTCTTCGTCGTCCGCGCCTTCGTCAAACTCCGGGAACTCCTCTCAACCCATCAGAAGCTCGCCCAAAAGCTCAGCGAACTCGCACACAAACTGCAGGAGCACGACGGCCAAATCCTTGCCATCATGGACGCCATCCGCCAGCTTATGGATGAAGACTTCAGAAACGAGGAGCCTCCCCGACGGCCTATCGGCTTCCACTCCGAACTCGCCTCCCGCACCGCCAAAAGGAAGTGACCCCGCGAGAGGCATGTCCTTTCATTGCTCCGGCGTCAGCCGTAATGGGCATCGTTCGCCTCGGCCGCCACGCTCCTGAGCCTCGCGCAAGCAACGTCTGAGCCGCCGCATCGACCGTCGAAAGCGCGATACAACTGTGCCTTACTTGTCCGCCCCCACCTGCTCGGCCTTTGGTATCTCGGCGCCCTTTTTCAACCGGGCTTTAAGCTCGGGCTGGTCCTTGAGCAGTTGTCCGATGACGAGATCGGCCATCCAGCGTGCGCCTTTGGCGTTGAAGTGGGTGGTGTCGAGGCCGTTGCGGGAGACTATTTTGTTCGCATCTTTTCCCAGGCGCTGGTAGAGGTCGCCGCTCATGGCGTTCAAGTCGATCAGATCGACGCCCTTTTCTCTGGCCACGGCCTTCATCGCGTCGGCGTAGGGCAAGAGCGAGTTATCCAGCTTGCCCGATGCGTCATAGGTGCGGCGTTGCATGGGGGTGATGAGTATGGGGACGGCGCCGATGTGGCGGGCATCATCGACGTATTGGCGGAGATAGTCGCGGTAATCGGTGGCGGCGTTGGTGGACTCGGGCTGCGTGGCGGCGTGGGAATCGTTGTGGCCGAACTGAATGAGGATGTAGTTAGGTTTTTCGGCGAGTGCTTTGGTCCACAGGCCTTCCTTGATGAAGGTTTTGGAACTGCGGCCATTCTTCGCGAGGTTGACGACGGTCACGCCGGGGTCAAAAAAATCGTCTATGAATTGTCCCCAACCGCGATCGGGCAGGTTTTCGGGATAATTGGCGACCGTCGAATCTCCGACGATCACGATTGTCAAAGGTTTCGTGGCCGCGGGCGGCGCCGCCAGGGCGGCCGCACATGCGGCGATGACCAGCGCGAGGAACGCCATCCACAATCCGATCGGCCGCATATCGCACTCCCGGGAAAAAAGCGTCAAACGGGATGCATGGTACAGAACGGTCGCTCCTCGCACCAAGCGCGTGGGGAGTTGGCGGAAGGCCGAGGGTGTTGGGGAAGGGTGAATCATGAGCGTTGCGAGCCCCTGGTAAGTCGGGGCATGCCGAAGCATGAACTCCCGGCGGCATCGGGGGGACGCCAGTGGCAGAGATGATGGGCGGCTTGCCCGTCTACCTTTCCGGAAGCAAACCCGCTACCATCAAGGGTTCGCTTGCACCACTCAGGACTCCGGATTCAGGACGCAGAATGATCACCTGGCATCCCCCCACGACCACGGCTGAACAACGTCACGCCCTCTCGCGCGTGAGACCTGCCGTCCTGTGGCTCACGGGGCTTTCGGGCTCCGGCAAATCGACGCTGGCGATGGCGCTCGAGCACGCGCTGATTTCCCGGGGCCACCTGGCTTTCACACTGGACGGCGACAACGTGCGTCATGGTCTGAACAAGAATCTGTCGTTCTCGCCCGAGGACCGCAGCGAAAACATCCGGCGGATCGGGGAGGTTGCGAAGCTTTTCACCGAGGCGGGTTTGCTGGCCATCACGTCGTTTATCTCGCCGTTCCGGGGGGACCGCGCCGCGGTGCGGGCGCTTCTTCCTCCGGAGCGGTTCATCGAGATTTTCGTCGACGCTCCGCTGGAGGTGTGCGAACAGCGCGACCCGAAAGGGCTGTACAAGAAGGCCCGCGCGGGAATTGCCGCAGGCAAGCCGCTTCAATTCACGGGCCTCGATTCGCCCTACGAAGCGCCCCACGCGCCGGAACTGCACCTCCACTCCGACCGCACGCCGCCCGAGGCGCTTGTGCAGGAGGTCCTCATCTATCTCGAACAAAAAGGCCATCTGCTCTAACGTCTGTTTTTTTGATTCTGACCACCGACCCCTGACCGCTGGAATCTGATGTTGATCGACCTTCACACGCACTCGACGGCTTCTGATGGAACGCTTACTCCGACGGAGCTGATGCGGCAGGCGAAGGCCGTCGGGCTGGCGGCGATTGCGCTGACGGACCACGACACGGGCAACGGGCTCAAGGAAGCCGCGGCGGAGGCGGCGCGGCTGGGCGGGCTGCAGTTCATCCCGGGGATCGAGATTTCGGCGGATTTTCCGCTTCCGGGGACGCTGCACATTCTGGGGCACTTCATCGACGCGGATTCTCCGGCGCTGGGGAACATGTCGAAAATCCTGCTGGACGGGCGCAATGCGCGCAATCCGCAGATCGTGGCGCGGCTGAACGAGCTTGGGTGCAAGATCACGATGGAGCAGGTGGAGGGGATCGCGCGGGAGAAGGCGGCGGCGGGCGCGGCGGTGGTGATCGGCCGGCCGCACATTGCGGAGGCGCTGGTGCGTGCGGGCTGTGTTGCGTCGATCAAGCAGGCGTTCGATGTTTATCTCGGGACGACGGGCTCGGCGTATTTTCCGAAGGAGCGGCTGACGCCGCGGCAGGCGATCGAGTGCATCCATGGCGCGGGGGGGCTGGCGACGGTTGCGCATCCGGTGCAGCTGAAGGCGGAGAACGCGGCGCACCTGGGCACGATCATCAACCATCTGGCGGAGGCGGGTCTGGACGGCATCGAAGTGTGGCATTCGGACCACGATGAAAAGGCCGCGGCGCTGATGCTCGAGCTTGCGAAGAAATACAATCTTTTGCCGACGGGCGGCTCTGATTTTCACGGCTCGCCCAAGCCGGACGTGATGCTCGGGCGCGGTCGGCGGAACGTGCAGGTGGAGGCTTCGATCCTACCCGCCCTGGAAGCGCGCTGGAGACAGCGCCGCCACGCGCAGCTGGTTTGAGTGCTACAATGAATGGAGCACTCACGGATCCTTCGGAACATTCGAATCCCATGAACACCTCTCGATTTACGTCCGCCGACCTCGACGTCCTCAACGCGCGCCTGGCCCCGCTGCATCCGCGCGAGATCATCCGCTGGGCTTACGACGCCTTTGGTTCCCCGCACGCCGCCGACGGCGCGCAGCCGAGGGGCGGGCTGATCATGACGTCCTCCTTCGGCGCCGATTCCCTGTGCTCCATTCATCTTGCCACGCAGGTGTTTCCCGACATTCCCATCGTGGTCATCAACACGGGGTATCTTTTCCCCGAGACGCTTGAGTTCCTCGCCGAGATGCGGGAGCGCTTCCAGCTCAACATCCGCGAATTTCACACCAGGAACGATCCGCTCACGTGGCTCTCGATCAACGGCGAACCCGATCCGGCTCACCGCCACAACGTCGAAGCCTGCTGCGCGGCCAACAAAAACGAGGTGATGGATCGCGCGATGCACACGCTCGCCCCGGAGGCATGGATCCGCGGCGTGCGGGCCGATCAATCGCAGACGCGCGCGCAGATGCAGATCGTGCAATGGTCGCCGCGGAACAACTGTTATGCGATTTCGCCGATTTTGCGGTGGTCGAGCCGGGACGTGTTCTATTACATGAAAGAGCACAATCTGCCGCACCACCCGCTGTGGGAGAAGGGGTATCTGTCGATCGGCTGCAACCCGCTGACGTGCACGCGGCCGGTGGGCTCGGAAGATGACGCCCGCGCGGGGCGGTGGTCGGGCACGGACAAGAAGGAGTGCGGCATTCACCTGGACGCGGGCGCCAACATCTGACCGGGGGCGCGGGGAAATGGAGAAGGAGGGCAGGGACGCCGCGTTAGGTTTTTTTGTGATTCATGACCGCATCGGCGGCGGATTTGGCATCGGCGGGGGTGGCGTATTTGCCGGCGGTGATCTCGAGGGACAGCCACACGAGTCCGCTGGACATGCGGCGCACGCGGTCGACGGAGATTTCGAGGACTTGCGGTTCGAGTTCGCGGGCCTGGGTTTCGGTCGCGCCGGCGGCCTTCATGCTATAGGCCATCAGGTCGGGCACGGAAATTTTCCACACCCCGCCGACCTTTTTGAGGAACTCGGGGGAGGTTGCGCCGGCCCAGGTGACGGTGGCGAGGTCGCCCGTGATTGTGACGTTGACGGCGTCGACGCCGCCTTTGGGCAGGGCGTGGACGGCGGCGCCGATGGTGTTCCATCCGGCATCGCCGAACTTGGCGCGTACGGCGGTCTGGAATTTGTCCATGGCGTCGTCCATTTCGACCATGGCGCGGGCCAGGTTGCGTTCGCTGTCGTTGACGGCGACGTAGTTGTCGAGGGCATCGAGCCATTTGTGATCGGTAACGAGGGCATCCATGTGTTTCATGGCGGCGCGGACGTCGTCGGCATCGGCGGCGCGGGCGCGGAGGGGCGCGAGGAGGGCCATCATGGTCACAGTTGCCGCGGGCAGTCGCATGGGCATGAAAGTTCTCCTTAGGTGAGTCGCAGGTTGTACAATACACGCATGGGCGAGATGCCGGAAATCCCACGTTCTGCGGGGGGAGCGCGCCAGCTCATTCGGCCGCGCGTGCATGCGGCGCCGGGCGCGGATGCGTTGCCGCTGGATGAGTATGTGGCGGCGTTCCTGGAGCGGGGGCGGCCGGCGATTATTCAGTTGCATGGTCCGTCCGGGTCGGGGAAATCGTCGGCGCTGCGGTGGCTGGCGGAGCGATTTGGCGGCGCGCCGCTGGATTTGCATGACGAGCCGGCTGGGGGCGAGCTGATCGTGGTTGATGCACCGCGCGTGCGGATTCACACATCCGAAGCGGCGGATCGGCGGATCGTGCTGTCGTATGAGATGGCGTCGTGGACGGAGGATGATCTGATTGCGTATCTGCTGGCGAACCATCGCGATCGCTGCGCGTCGGTGATGGGGCGGCTGCGGGGGTGCCGGGACCGTTTTTCGCTGGATGGTTTGCCCAGTCTGTGCGTGCTGGTGTGCGATGCCTTTGCCGCGGACGATTCTCTGAGGGACATTCCCACCGCGATCCGGCGGAGGATCGCCGAATCGGCGGAGGGTTCCTGGACCTACGAGCGTCTGGCGAGCCAGGCGTTCGACGCAATGCAGCGAACGGAGGGGCGGAGATTTTACGATGCGTTCCTGCGGGGCGTGCTCGGGCAGATGTTCGTGCGGTCGTTGATCGCGGCGGACCACTTCGTTGCGGCGCTGATTTCCGGCGACCAAACGGTGCTCCAGCGGCGCATGCCGCCGGTGCTGGTGAGGGACATCGCCATGCTGCTGCGGTCGCGGCCGGACGCGGTGGAGCGGCTCGAATCGCTGGTGATGCATCCGCCCTATCAGGCGAACATCGTGTCGATGCTGGTGGCAGCCAATCCCGCGTGGAATCCCGGAGGACGCAAGCTCACGTACCTGCGCGATATCGCCATTCCGCAGCTCCAGTGGGCGAAAGTGGATTTGGATCTTCTGGATGCGGAAGGAGCGAACTTCGCGCGCGGGGATTTTCGCCACGCGCTCTTGACCGGCGCCAATCTGACGGGCACGACGCTGAGTCATGCGGACTTTGCGCGTGCGATCCTCTCGGGGGCGTGCCTGGAGAAGGCGAATCTGAGCGGGGCGTGCTTTCACAACGCGTCGCTGGTGCGGGTGTCGCTGGAGTCGGCAGAGCTGGAAGGCGCATCCTTCGTCGGAGCGGACCTGACGGCGTGCAAGGCGGCGAATTGTGATTGGCGCGGCGTAAACCTTGATGCGGCGATCCTTGCCGGAGCAGCGTTGAGCGGATGCAATTTCGAGGGGATGACGGTCGGGGAACCCTGTTTTATGGCTGCGGATTTGGCCGGGGCGTTCTTCACCGGCTCGGAGATTGCGGGCGGCGATTTTTCAGACGCAAATCTCAGGAACGCCGGTCTTGCGGACATTCGCTGGCCGGAGGCGGATCTGCGTGGTGCGGATTTGCGTGGGGCGTCGTTTCATCTGGGGTCTTCGCGGTCGGGGCTGGTGGGGAGCACGATTGCGTCGGAGGGGTCGCGGACGGGGTTTTACACGGATGATTATCTGGACCTGGATCACAAGCCGCCGGAGGAGATTCGGAAGGGGAATTTGTGCGGGGCGGATTTGCGTGGTGCGAACGTGGAGGGGACGGATTTCTATCTGGTGGACCTGCGCGGGGCGAAGTATACGGCGGAGCAGGCGCGGCATTTTGTGCGGTGCGGGGCGATTTTGCATTCGCGCACGGCACGGTAAAGAGGGCACGAGGGTTCATGGATACGCCGACAATTTGCCAGCGGTGCGGTGCGGAGCTCACGCCGGGGCGTTCGCATTTTTACGTGATTCACATTCACGCGTATGCGGACGATTCGCCGCCGGTGTTCACGGAGGAGGATTTGAAGAAGGATCATGGGGCGGAGATGAAGAAGGCGCTGGAGGATGCGGAGCAGTTTTCGGAGCAGGAGTTGCTGGATACGATTCATCGGCGCGTGGCGTTTTATTTGTGCGGGCCGTGCTATCGGAAATGGATCGAGAATCCGGTGGGGGGGTAATGCGGAACGATGCGGAGGAAATCATGCGATCGGTGAAATGTGTGAGCGTGCTGCTGGCGGCGGGGGTTGTTGCGGCATTGGGCGTGTGCGCGTGGGGGCAGGCGGCGACGGAACCTGCGCCGGCGGGCGTGTCGCAAGCGCCTGCCGAAACGCCGGAACAGAAGGATGCGCGGATGCAGTGGTGGCGGCAGGCGCGGTTCGGCATGTTCATTCACTGGGGCATTTATTCGGTGCCGGCGGGGACGTACGACGGCAAGCAGATTCCGTCGCTGGGGGAGTGGATCATGAACAACGGGGAAATTCCGGTGGCGACGTACGCGGGGTACGCCGGGGAGTTTGATCCGGTGAAGTTCAACGCCGAGGAATGGGTGTCGCTGGCGAAGGCGGCGGGGATGAAATACATGATCATGACGGCGAAGCACCACGACGGGTTTGCGATGTTCAAATCGAGGGATCCGTTCAACATTGTGGATGCGACGCCGTTCCATCGCGATCCGATCAAGGAGCTTTCGGAGGCGGCGGCGAAGCAGGGGATCAAGTTCGGCGTGTATTACTCGCAGGATCAGGACTGGCATCATCCGGGCGGGGATGCGATTCGGCGGAACAATCGCAAGACGGATCACTGGGACGCGGCGCAGGATGGGGATTTTGACGAGTATCTGAAGACGGTGGCGGCGCCCCAGGTGCGGGAGCTTTTGACGCAATACCATCCGGCGGTGCTGTGGTGGGACACGCCAAAATGGATGACGCCGGCGCGGGCGGCGTTGTTCACGCCGTTGCTGGCGCTGGATCCGGGGGTAATCACGAACAATCGGCTTGGCGGCGGCGCGGAGGGGGACACGGAGACGCCGGAGCAGTACGTCCCGCCGACGGGTTTTCCCGGCGGGCGCGATTGGGAAACGTGCATGACGATCAACGACACGTGGGGGTACAAGTCGTATGACGGGCATTTCAAATCGACGGAGGCGCTGCTGCATGATTTGATCGATGCGGCGAGCAAGGGGGGGAATTTTCTGCTGAATGTGGGGCCGACGTCGGAGGGGGTGATTCCGGCGCCGGAGGCGGAGCGGCTGCGGGCGATGGGGACGTGGCTGGATGTGAATGGGGAAGCGATATACGGGACGACGGCGAGTCCGTTCAAGGCGCAGCCGTGGGGGCGTGCGACGAAGGTGGCGGCGGCGGATAAGTCCGGAACGACGATCTATCTGCACGTGTTCGATTGGCCGAAGGATGGCGAGCTGGACGTGCCGATCACGAATGCGGTGACGGATGTGCATCTGCTGGCGGATGCTGGGCGGAAGGTGTGGGCGTCGGCGGATGAGGAAGCGGGAACGATCGTGCATGTGACGGGGGATGCGCCGGACGCGCTGGCGTCGGTGGTGGTGCTGAAGGTGGAGGGGACGCCGACGGTGATTCATCCGCCGGAGAAGCCGAATGCGGACGGGACGCTGTCGCTTTCGCCGCTGGATGCGCGGGTGCCGATGGCGACGGAGAAGCCAGGGCGGTCGGAGACATCGCGGCGGCAGCCGATATTGACGGACTGGTCGGGGCCGAATGCGGAGGCGCAATGGACGATCCGGTTGCCGGCGGCGGGGAAGTATGAGGCGACGGTGCAGGCGTCGTATGCGCGGGCTGAGGGCGCGGGGACGGCGCCGGCGGGGGAGGCGGCGCCGCTGAAAGAGGTGGGTTTTACGCTGTCGGCGGGGGAGGGGTCGGCGCCGGTGACGATCAAGGCGACGCGATCGGGGACGAGTTTTTCGGCATCGACATCGGCGACGCTGGCGCTTCCGGCGGGGAAGTTTAATGTGACGCTGCGGCCGTCGGAGGCGTTGCCGGCGGGCGTGCCGGTGTCGGTGTCGGAGGTGCGTTTGCGTCCTGCGCCGTGAGGGGGATTACCACCACCAGAAGGCGCCGACCTGCTTGGCGGTTTGCGCGGTGACGAGGCTGGCGGCGGAGTGGGCGCCATCGGCGAGCACGGCGGTGATGCGGTAGGTGTAGGCGGTGTTGGCGGAGACTTTGGCGTCGGTGAGGTGGAGATCGGTGGTCTGGGAGAGCTGGGTCCAGGCGCCATCGGCGGAGGATCGCTCGATGATGTAAGTGACGGCGCCGGCGACAGCGTTCCAGGTGAGGCGGACGGAGGAGAGAGCGGCGGTGGCGGTGGGTTTGGCGGGGCCGGTGGGCGAGGCGGGGGAGGTGATGATGGGCACGACGGGCAGGGTGGGGGTGGAGAGGGTTCCGCCGCGGCCGGTTTGGACAACGGGCCCGGTGATGGGGACGGTGATGGGTGGGGTGACGACGGGGGTGGTGACGACGGGGGTGGAGAGGATGGGGGTGGAGACGATGATATCGCCGCCGCCGCCGGTGTCGGTTTTGCCGTCATTGCCGTCGTCGGCGGTGGGGACGGTGGGGTTGCTGGAGGCGATGACCTGGGTGGTCATGCCGGCGACGTTGGAGTAGCCGGATTCGCCGCCTGGACCCTGGGCTTTGACGCGGTAGTAATAGACGGTGGCGGCGGAGAGGCCGGTGTCGAGGTAAGTGGTGACGCCGGCGTTTACGGCGGCGGCCTGCAGCCAGTCGTCTTTGCCGTCGAGCGAGCGTTCGACGACGAAGCCGGTTTCGCCGGCGACATCGTTCCAGACGAGTCGGAGGGAGGCACCATCGACGGCGGTGACGACGAGCCCGGTGGGAGCGGGGATATTGTCGGTCATGGTGCCTGCGACGGCGGAGATGGCGGAGTTGCCCAGGATTCCGAGGGCGGTGACGCGGTAGTAGTATTTGGTGGCGGCGGCGAGGTTATTGTCGACGTAGCTGAGGGCGTTGGTGGTGGCGACGGCGGTCCAGCCGGTATGGCCGTCGAGGGAGCGTTCGAGGAGATAGCCGAGGTCGGCGTGGACGTTGTTCCACTGGATGTGGACGGAGTCGGAGCCGAGTTGGGTGGCGGAGAGGCCGGTGGGGGTGGCGAGGAAGAGGGTGGTGGTGCTGGCGGGATCGGACTGGTCGGAATCGCCGCCGAGACCAGTGGCGGTGACGCGGTAGAAGTAGGTGGTGCCCAGGGCGAGGCCGGTGTCGGTGTAGGAGAGGACGCCCTGAGCGACGGAGCCGACGCGGCGCCATCCGCCGACGCCGGTGGTGGATCGTTCGATGACGAAGCCGGCTTCACCGGCGGCATCGAGCCAGGAAAGTTTGACGGAGGAGGAATCGACGGGGGAGGCGACGAGGCCTGTGACTTCCTGAGCGGGGAGGGCGTCGTCGCCGCCGAGGAACATGAGTCCGCCGAGGTCGAAGTGTCCGCTGAGGACGCGTACGCGGAGGGTGTGGATGCCGGCGGAGAGGGTGGCGTCGGCGAGACTTTGGGCGAGGTCGATGGCGGGTTCGCTGACGTAGGCGGAGCCGGGGGCATCGACATCGACATTGCCGACGACGTTGCCGTCGACGAGGATCTGGAGTGTGCCGGAGCCGTTGGCGCCCGAGGCGCGGAGGGCGTAGTCGCCGGAGGTTTGGACATTGAGGAGGTAGGTGTAGTACTGTCCTGACCAGACGCCTGGGATATTGGCGCCGCTGCCGGAGTTGCCGTACTGATCGAGGAGGAAGCTGCCGGCGTTCATGGTGGCGGCGCCGGTGCCGGGGGGGAGTGTGAAGCCGGCGGTGAGGGCGGGCATGTTGTCGTTGAGGGCGTCGAGGACGCCCTGGTATTTGGAGCCGGAGAGGTTGGCGATGGATTCGGTGAGGCCGTAGGTGCCGCTGGCGCTGTAGGCTCCTGCGAGGTCGAAGAACATGACCTGCTCGACGCCGTTCTGGGTGGCGTTTTCGAGGTAATTGTAGATGAGGTTTTCCATGCCGGCGGCGTAGTTGGCGCCGATTTTGGCGGCGATGTTACCCCAGGCGTTTTCGGTGAGGTCGACGCCGCCCTCGTAGTAGAGGTCTTTGACGTTGTAAAAGCCGGCGAGGGCGCGGTATTTCTGAATGCCGGTCTGAATCTGGGCGAGGTTCTGGCTGAGCGCGGAGAGGACCTGGTCGGAGGTGAGTGTGGCGGACCAGGTGAGATCGCCGATGGACATGTAGGGGGCGCCGGCGACGGCGTAGATTTCGTTGCTGAGGTCGGTGCCGAAGCGATTTTCGAGGTATTCGAGCTGATTCTGGAGGACATAGGACCAGCCGATCTGGCTGGCGAGGACGGGGCGGACGGTGGTGTTGATGGCGGATTCGCCGTAGACGGCGGAGAAGTCGTCGCGAATCTGAATCAGGCGGTTGGCGACCTGGCGCCAGCCCCAGTAGTAGATGTTGTCGGAGTTGTCGTAGTTGAGGTTGGAGGGGTCCTGCGCTTCGACCTGGAGGGCATTGGCCTGGTTGGCGCTGTTCTGGAGGAAGGAGCTGTTCCAGACTTCGTTGGAGTACTCGACGTAGACGTGCAGGGTGGGATCGAGAGTATTCTTGAAAAGGGTGGCGAGCTGGGTGACGTAATCGTCGGTGGCACCTTCGGGGACGTTGATCCAGAGGTCCTTGTGGGTTTCGTTGGCCAGATCGATGGCGTATTCCCAGGCGGCGCCTTTGCTGGAGGTTTGCTCGGCATCGGTGATGTGGGAGCGGTCGGACCAGTTGACGACGGGGTTGTTGTTGGTCTGGAGGAAATCCATCAGGCGGAGGGTTTGGAAGGGGGCGATGGCGTTGAGGAACTGGCTGGTGAAAATCTGGCTGGTGTCGGGGGCGTATCCGGGGCGGATGAGCCTGATGTTCTTGGCGCCGCCGGCTGCGCCGGTGAAGTCGAGATACAACTGGGTGGCGCCTTGCTGGACGACGACGTCGGCGGTGGTGGTGTTGGTGTCGGGATCGTAGAGACGATTCTGGACGGTGGCGGCGGAGAGGACGGGGATGACGTTGACGTCTCCGGTGGCGGAGAATTTGTAGGTGCCGGAGATGTCGACGACGGCCTGACCGGGGACGGTGTTGTCGCCGACGGTGATGATGCAGGCGCCGGCGTCGCCGGTGGGCCAGCCATTGGCGTCGACGGGGGCGGCTTCATCCCAGGGAGTGGCGACGGTGCCGAAGTGGCGTGCGGACTTCATGGCGTCAACGAACATGAAGGAGCGGCTCCAGTCGTTGACGGCTTCGAGGTTGATGCCGACGGGGGCGCCGCTGAGGAAGAGTCGGGATTCGAGGTTATCGAGGTGGAGGCGTTTTTGGCGTGCGCGCGGAGGTCGGCGCAAGCGTGAACGAGAGGCGCGCCCTTCTCCCGAGCGCGCAAGAGACCCCGGACCGGATTTCACCGGTTTGCGAAACAACGGCGACATACAGAACCCGCCAAAAGATGCTTGCCGACCCACCGCCCAGAAGCACGAAGGGCTCCGGTCAGCCGCATATAAACGTTATCGGCCAAGGGTTGGTTCCAGCTTTTTCCGATTTTCGCAAAGATGCCTGTTGTTCTGCGCCAGATGGTCTTTGGCCGTGGCGTAAGCCGAAGGGGTGGCGGGGGGGAGGGTGCATGTCCGTACTTGCACCCTAAGCGGCGGCTGAATTCAGCCGGCCGCCGCCGACGGCGTGGCGGTGGGGACGGGGGAGATTCCAGTATTTTTCCGCCCGGCCGTCATCGCAGAGATACGCGGCGCGAATCTGCTG
>DASZTO010000044.1:0-74159 GCA_035548175.1 Phycisphaerae bacterium
AGGCACGGGCCGGGCTGCGAGCGCCTTGGCGCCGCCTTCGCGAACGGCCTTTCGCCAGCGTCCGACCGACACTGTTGATGCATGCACCGCCTTGGCAACGGCACCGGGCTCCATGCCCTGCTTCAGCATCGCCACGGCGCACCGGCGACGCTGCTCCAATGCCGCCGAAGATCCTTTCGGCCTCATCGCAGACTCCTGTCCTGGAGACAAGTCATCGTAGGCGGCGTGCGATTGAGTTACATTATTTTTTCAAAGAGCAGTAGGCAGCCCGTCATTCATACACGCATGCTTATGTGTCACGCCGCCAAGGACCGTCCCAGGCTGCACATCCTGGCGGGGCTGTTTCTCGCATGGGCCTACTTTGCCAAAGGCTCCCAGTTGATGCTGCTGGGGCTGTATCCTTTGATGGCCTTCATCACTGCCGGCCCAGGCGTCTTTCGCCGGCGCTGGCTCTGGATCGGCATGGCGACGGCCCTCCTGGCGATGTCCCTCCTCATTAGTGCCCCGTTTTGGGCAAGCTATTATAATGAACCCACACCTCGTCCACTTTTCCCTTGATTATTAGCCGCTCTGCGCTCCAGGCTAGTGCGTCCTCAACGTCTGGTTCCACAGCTAAAGAAAGTATCGAACGGTATGAAATATCCTTTGCATGAACTGCGGCGGCGGGAATCTTGTCGATAAAAACCGGGTTTGATAGGCTTGAGGAGGTATCAAAGTTAATTGCACCTTGCGACTTTTGGGTAACCATCTGGATGAAATTACCCAGTTGTCCTTTAACGTCCAAGGTGGCCTTTTTGTTTAAAGAGTAATTACCATCGTTTGAAAGACCCTTTTCTACAATGTGTATAAATCGTGGAGCATCTTGATCCACCAAAATATCAGCCGTTGGCAAACTTGTGCGGAGGAATTCCATAAGGTCGTCTTTTGTTTGAATCGTATCGGGAATTATTATTGGATTAGCCAACGGATTAGTCGTTTCCTCTTCTTTGACTCGAAATTCCAAGCTAAATCGCAAATCAAGCTTCTTTGCGACGGAATGCAGGGCTTGAGACCAGGTTACAGGCGACGACGGAGTTTCTGAAAAGCATAATCTTCCATTCACACACACAAGTAGTGCGATTCCGGAAATGGGGTACATTAAGTTTCTCATTTCAGGTAACTCCTCGGCTAACGGTGATTTGGGCGAAATAAGGGGTCAGGAGGTCAGGAGTCATTTTACGTCCCCTTCCTGGCGCAGCACGATTGAAGGGGTCAAATATTCTGCCCCGCCTCCAGCGACATGCAGATAAATAATCATTTAAACCCTTAAATGTAAATCGCCCCCAACCCTCGCCCCCTTGCCAATGCCCGTCATCTCTCCGCAAACCCGTTCCCATCACGGAAGCTCCTTCCCCCTCACCTTACCCCGCCCCGACCCCAACATCCACGAAAATCCGCACCTCCCAAACCCGCTCCCATGCCCACCTTCTCCCCCTGTCCCCCTGTCCCCTTGTCCCCTTGTCTCCTTGTCTCCTTGTCTCCGCGTCCCCCCGCGTTTCACCTTGTCACCTTGCCACCTTGTCACCATGTCAATCCTCCCCGCGCGCACAACTTGGCACGCCGCAAAAGCATTCCCCGCAAAAAATCCCCGCCCCAACCCCAACAACCCCAACCCCTTACCCCAAATCACCCCCCGTCTCTGTGCGCACAAACTGGGCGCACCACCCCTCTATAGACAATAAGGAGCACTGCGCCATGACCCAAACCACCCCAAAAAACCTTCGCGGTCGGGGGGGGCTTCATCCCTTCGTGTCTTCGTGTTTCCGTCGTCTGGGGCGGGCGGGGGAAAGCTGTGTCCAATTTCCCAAAAAACCTCATACACAAGCACAAAAACCTCAATCCGCAAAATACACAACGGCAAAAACTCAACGTTTTTTGCAAAAACCTCAAAATCTACCTGCAAAACCCCACATTCCCCCGCCCCAAAACATCCCCTCGCCTTGTCACCGTGTCAACTTGTCACCCCGTCCCCTACCCCCCCTCCTCCGCCTTCCACCTCCGCCGCTCCCGGTCCATATACGCCTGCAAATTCTTCCCCGGACACACCGTCATCCGCAGCTCCCGATGCGTGAAAATCTCCGCCACCGGAATCCCGTACAACCGCCGCAAAAATCCGATAAACGCCGCCAGCGACACCAATTGCGCCGCCGCCGGCATCTGCACCTCGAAATTCCCCAGCAGCACGATCCCAATGTTGTGCTCGTTATGCCCCTGGCAATGCGCCCCCTGATACGCCAACGGCCGCGCCTGCCATACCCGCCCCGCCCGGTCCACCACAAAGTGATACGCAATGTCCGCCCAGCCCCGATCCTCCGGCTGCGTCCCCGTGTGAAAATCCCGGATCGCCTCCAGCGTCCCCGCCGTCGCCTTCCACGCATCCGTCGACAGCTCCCCCGCCGTGTGATGCACCGTCATCCGCGATACGCCATTCATCACCACGATCTCATCCAGATTCGGACCCACCCTTGTCCAATCGCTCCGCGGAATCACGATCACCGGCGCATCGCTCGCCTCCGCGATCGGCTTGCCCGCCGCATCCGGAAACAAGGCCGCCCCCAGATCCGGTGCCGCTGCCCGAGTCGTCGCCGCCTGCGTCGTGCGCACCCCCCGGCTCGCCGGACCGCTCCCCGTCTCCACAACCCCCTCCGTCCCCACCACCGGCAACTTGCGATCCCCCGACCCCCTGGGCTCGCTCCGGCAACTCCACAGCCCCCCCACCACCGCCCCCAGTCCCCCCGCCGTCAGCGCCATCCACGCACGCCTGCTGAACACCCGCACCCGCTTCGATTCCCGCTCACACTCATCGCACATCCGCTGGCCTTTCCGCACATTGCCCGATTAGCATATCGCCTCCCGAGCCCCGTGAAGTCAAGCCGTTTTTTCTGCCGAGCCGCCATGCCCCGCCACCGCCATCACGACGCCAACCGCCGCTTTCACGATCGCGTCGCCCCCAAATACGACAAAATCTACGACGACCCCTTCTGGGAATTCCACGACCGCATCACCTGGAATCACCTCAAGCACTTCCTCCCGCGCGACCCCGCCGCCCCCGTCCTCGACCTCGGCTGCGGCACCGGCAAGTGGGGCCTCAAACTCCTCAAGGCCGGCTACCCCACCACCTTCTCCGACCTCTCCCCCAAAATGCTCGACGAGGTCCGCAAAAAACTCGACACCTGGCGCGACACCCCCGACCTCGCCGCCAAAGCCGCCCGCGCCGCCGTCCGGGAAGCCGACGCCACCGACCTCCGCAGCTTCCCCGAAAACGACTTCGCCCTCATCACCGCCATGGGCGACGTCGTCTCCATCTGCTCCGATCCGGCCCGCTGCCTCTCCGAAGTCCACCGCCTCCTCGCCCCCGCCGGCGTCTTCGTCTTCACCGTCGACAACCACCTCGCCGCCATCGACCACTTCATCGCCTCCGGCAACCTCGACGCCCTCGCCTCCTTCATCAAGTCCGGCAAAACCGAATGGCTCACCAAAAACGTCGCCGAGCAATTCGACGTCCACATGTTCACCCCCGCCCAGATCGAATCCCTCGTGCGATCCAAAGGCTTCGAACTCATCGGCAAAATCGGAAAAACCGTCATCCCCGCCCGCCAGAACCGCAAACTCTTCGAAGACCCCGCGGCCATCGATACCCTCGTCGACCTCGAAACGCGCCTCCAATCCGATCCCGCCGCCGCCGCCCGCGCCAGCCACCTGCAGCTCGCCGTGCGAAAGCCCGGATAGTTCGTTTCAGCACGAAGCCGCGAAGGGATGAAGGTCACAAAAATGGAGAAGGAAATGAGCTGCGAAATTCTACTTGCCAGGAGGTTCTTCCGCGTCCGGTTCGGGCGGCTGGTAAACGCCCTTGCGATGCAGCCGCCATTGCAGAATCGGCCGCAGCACGAACACGGTGGACAGGTAAATGCACGCCGTCCCCACCGCCATCACCCACCCCAGCGACGCCAGCCCGCGGTGCTTGGCCAGAATCAGGAATCCAAACGAGAACGAGGTCACGATCGCGCACAGCAGCAGCGCCCGGTCCGACACATCCCACCGCCGCCAGATGCGCCGCGGATCGTGCAGCGTCTCCCGATACCGATGCACCATGAACACGCCATACTCGTGCCCGGCGCCGATCAGAATCGGCAAACCGAAAAAGTTCGCGAAGTTCCATCCGCCCGGAATCCCCCACGGTTCGCCCCAATACCGCCACAGCCACATGCACAGCAGCAGCATCGGCAAACCCAGCGCCAGCACCGAGACCGCCAGCAGCGTTTGACCCAGCTTCCGCAGATCCAGAAGCACCAGCACGAATACGAGGATCAGCGCGTACTCCGTGGAATTCTTGAACGCCCGGTGGATTTCCTGAACCGAGTGATAAAGCTGCGGCGCGATGCCCGTGAGCACCACATCCTTGGGCGCGCGTGTTTCCACCTCCTCCACGAAATTCTTGAGCTCCCCCGGCTCCCACAGATCGGCCTTCGGGTAGACGTAGAGCGCGTAGGTGGGAGTCGCCGTCGCGGTGGCGGGCTCGCTGGTATCCCACTCGCTGCGCGGCGTCGCGGTGGGCGAACGATAGCTCACGTAATGCTCGCGCAGCGACGCCGGCAGTCGCGCAATATCCAGCGGCCCAGGCGTGAACAGCGCCGTCTGGTGCCGCAATTCCGTGAAGAACGCCTGCTGCCACGCCCCCACGCGATTGCACAATTCGCTGGCGTCGCCGGGGGCTTCCAGTGCCGCCGCAAGGCTCTCGACCGACCGGCGCTGGGGGGCCATCCCGGAGACGCCTTTCTTCTCCCACTGCTCCACGAGACCTCGCGCCGCCGCGGCGATGTTGCGGAGGTTTCCCGCATCCGGCGGCGGCGGGTTGTACCACGCGATCTGCTTGAGGGCCGCAGCGTGCTGGGCCAGCCACGCCTGCTTGTCCATCGCGTCGAGAATGCTCTCGGTGTTCTCGATCGTACTCGTCTGGCCCGGGCGCGGCGTGAGATCGGCCCGCGCCTGGCGCAGCGCGTCGAGGTTGCCCGTGGTGACGGCGGCAAACCAGGTGGGCAGCTTGTGAACCGACTGCACCGAGGGCAGGGCCTGCGCCTGCAGCCGCAGAAGATTCGGATCGAACGTCGGCGGCAGGCTGTACCACAGGCCGCCGACGGCCACGATGATCCACACCGCGGGAAAGATCAGCCGCCATCCCTCGCCCCGAGCCGCTGTTTCCGGATCGTGATAGCGTTCGGCGACGGTGCCGACCTCGGCGGGAAAGAGCGTGAGCAGCGCCGGCAGCAGCGTGTATCCCGCGGCCAGACAAAGCAGCAGGCCGCCGCCGGCGATGACGCCCAGTTCGGCAGCGCCTTTGAACTGCGTGAGCGCGGAAACCAGAAACGCCCCCGCCGCCCCCGCGCAGGCCGTCGAGATCGGCGGGCTCACATACCGGAACACGCGCGCCCAGATCGCCTGCGGCCGGGCGTACCGTTTTTTCTCGAAGCGGTAGCGGGTCAGGATCTGGATGAGGTAATCCATGCCGATGCCGATCAGCGCGATCACGAAGACCAGCGACAGCAGATTGAGCCGGCCGATGGAGAGGGTGGCCCAGCCGAAGGTCCAGCCGATGCCCACGCCCAGGCACGCTTCGGCGACGATCACCAGCCACAAGCGCCGCAGAAAAATCCACAGCGCGCCAAAGACCAGCAGCAGCCCGCAAATCTCCGCCATCTTTGTGTCGTGATCGCTGGTGGCCATTTCGTCGGCTTCCAGCGCAGGCCTGCCCGTGATCACCGGCGGCCAGAAATCGTCGAAACCCCGGGCCGCGTCGGCGACGGCGGCGCGCATGCGCTGCAGCGGCTGGGTGACATCCGCCAGCGACGAGTAATCGCGCTTCTGATGCACGTTGATCACCAAAATCTTGTCGTTCTTCCTGGCGGCGATCCCGCGCTTGGTTTGGTCGGGGATCATGTTGTAGCCCCAGACCTCGGGATCGGCGGCGGCGCGCGGGTCCAGCTCGGTGAGGTCCGGCGTGTCGACGCCGCGCTGCCACTGGCCGATCGGCGTGTGCACGGCGGCGTCGAGCGTGCGGGTGACCAGCGCGGCGAAGCGCCGGGTGTCGGGCGTGACCTCCGGAGCGGCGCCCAGGGCGTTGTACAGCCGCTGCGTCATGTTGCCGCCGAGAACCACCGCATCGAGTCCCGGGCGCTGCCCGACGACCGTGAGCAGCTGCGAGAACTGCTGCATGCCGGCGCTCTGCGAGCGCACTTCATCCCAGGGCGCGAATTCGAGGGCCTGATCGCCGAGCTGGTCGAGCGGCACGCGCTCATCGACGCGCGCCACATCGTTGGTCAGGGCGCGCAGGTTGGCGCTGATGCGATCGGCAAGCGCCATCCAGCGCTTGGCGGGCGGCGGATGAACGTAATCCCGCGGCTCGACAATCACCACGAACGATTCATTCTCCGGAAACTGCGAATCGTACCGCAGATAGTCCTTGAAAAACTTGAGGTTGGGAGTGAGCAGTGCGTTCTGGTCGGTGGAGAGGGAGAGGTGCAGCTTGGCGAAAACGACCGAGGCGACCAGCAGCACCGCGCAGACCGCGATCGTGGCCTTGGGCCAGCAGACCACCTTCATGACCATTTTGACCAGCCGCCGCTGGACGAACCCCATGGACGCTCCGCGCAAGAGAACGGAGCGAATTATTTTAGAGGAGCGTCACAAGGGCAAGCGCCAGACGACGGAGTTCAAGTCGGAGGGGGCGGCGCTCAAGGCGATGTATTGAAGGCCCTCGATACATTGACCAATGGTGGCGCTTTTCTGATGGGCGTAAACGATAGAGACGAAAGGAATCCCTCGGCGGATGCGATCGGCTGCGATGGCAAAATAATCTTCATCACGGGTGAAGAGAACGCGGTTAAGGGCGGTGGCGCGTGAAAAAACGCTTTCATCGGAAGCTGCGGCGAAACCGTCATCCTGCGCTGTCAGGACGTCGATGCCGGCGCGCACGAGCGCCTGCACGATGGCGGCGTGTACATGATGATCCATGTAGAAGCGGACGGGCACTATCCGGCCGCTCGATTGGCGAGGCGTGCCTCGAGTTGTTCCCGGGTCGGTTGTTTGCCGGTGCGGATGGCTTCCTCGCGATCACGAGCGTACTGTTCCGACGACTTCCTGGCTTCCTCGTCAAAGGCGGCCTGGTGGTCGTAGTAATAGGAAATGCCCGCGTGTATCTGGGCGAGGGTGAGTTGTGGCCAGGCTTCTTTCATTTGCTGCGGCGTCTGGCCATCCATGGCTGCGTACGCAATAAAGCGCACCTTGAAGCGTGTGCCGGCGATGAAGGCTTTGCCGGTTTCGTCGGTGACGATGTGGGAGTTGGGGACAGTGGTCATGGTCATCGGGCACCTCGCTGCTCCATTCTACGCGCGAACCGCACCCACGCCGAGACGGAACATGGTTTTGAGGGTCGAGCCGGTGCTGGCGGTGTTTTCCAGCACGTCCTCCATCGCGCTCAGGAACCAATCCATGTCTTCCCGCGTGACGGTCATCGGCGGAAGGAACTTGATGACCTCGGTGTGATAGCCGGCGACCTGCGTGAGAATGCGATGTTTCTGCAGCAGCGGGACGATGACGGTCTGGCCGAAGACGGCGAAGTTCATCTTGTGGAGGGCGTCCCACTTTTGCTGGAGCAGGAAGCCGGACTTGGGGCGGGCGAAATCGATGGCGAACATGAGGCCTTGGCCGCGGACGTCGGAGACGAAGGGGCATTTTTCGCCGATGGCTTTGAGGCGCGACATGACGTACTCGCCCATGGCGGCGGCGTTTTCGACGAGCTTTTCATCCTCGATGACGTGCAGGGACGCGAGGGCGGCGGCCATGGCCATGTCGTTCTGGCCGTAGGTATTGGAGTGGACGACGCAGCGTTCCATGGAGCTGAACACGCAGTTCATGATCTCCGGGCGGGCGACGACGGCGCCGACCGGCACGTATCCGCCGGAGAGGGCCTTGGCGACGCAGAGGATGTCGGGCTCGACGCCTTCAAAATGGTGGTAGCAGAACCATTTGCCGGTGCGACCCAGGCCGCACTGGACTTCGTCGAGGATCAGGACGGTGCCCGCGGCTTTGCAGAGACGCTGGGCTTCCAGGAGATAACCGGGGGCGACGACTTCACAGGTCTTGCCCTGGACGGGCTCGACAATGAACCCGGCGACATCGTTGGCGGCAAGGGCCTGTTCGAGGGCGGCGAGGTCGTTGAAGGGGATTTTGACGGTGCCGGGGGTGAGCTCGCCGAAGCGTTCCCTGAAGAAGTCGGCGCCGTTGACGGCGAGGGAGCCGGCGGTGAGGCCGTGGAAGGCGTGGTCGCAGTAGACGATTTTCTGTCGGCCGGTAAAGCAGCGGGCGAACTTGAGGGCGCCTTCGACGGTCTCTGTGCCGGAGTTGGTGAAGAAGACGCGCGAGAGGCCGGGGGAGGTGTGCTGGGTGAGTTTTTCGGCCACGAGGCCAGAGAGAATCGAACATTCCATTCGGACGAGGTTAGGCAAGTCCTGGGCGAGGACCTGTTCCAGCACCGCCTTGATTTTGGGATGGTTGCGACCGAGGGCGAAGACCCCCCAGCCGGTAAGCAGGTCGAGGTACTTGTTGCCATCGGCGTCCCAGAGGTAGGGGCCCTGGCCGCGGACGTAATTTTTGTCGAAGCCGATGGTTTTGAGCATTTTGACGAAGGCGGCGTTGACGTGCTGCTGGTGCAGCTCGTACTGGCGACCCTCGTGTTGATGGAGCCAGCCTTGGAAGTCGGAGTACATGTCGGGCATTTACGGCACCTATCGCTGACCTGACCTGCGGGCGGGAATCAGTATACCTTCGGCGTCCAGCAGCCCACAAAGGCGGCAGCGGCGGACATGGATGGGCAGGGCCAATAATTCGCTTTTGTGTAATTTTTGCGGGGATTTGCTTGCCCGTGGACCGCAGTTTGTGTTAGCCTCTTCGCCCATCCTGACGACCTCGCTGGACGGGGTCCGAGCAGGTATTCGGGGTTTAGGAAAAACGCACACGTGACCACCTTCTTCCGTCCACCGACGCCGTCCTCCACGCCAACACAAGTATCCTTGGGCAGCACCAGCATCACGGCGCATCCGGCACCCCTGCCCAGCGCGTCATCGCCCGCGAGCGCCCCGCCTTCCGAGCTCGTCGTTGAGGGCGCGGCGGCACTGGGCGCGGCCCTGGAACGAGCGCAGAGTGCCCTGATTTCCATGCATCGGCGGGAGGGCGAGGGGGGATTCTGGTGCGCGGAACTGCAGGGCGATTCGATCCTGGAATCCGAATACATCATGCTGAAGTTCATTCTGGGCCAGGAGGATGACCCGGATCTGCCGGCGATCGCGAATTACCTGCGGTCGATCCAGCAATCGGACGGCGGATGGAACATGTATCCGGGCGGGGCGAGCGACCTGTCGGGCACCGTAAAAGCGTATTTTGCCCTGAAGATGATGGGGGATGACCCGAACGCTCCGCACATGGCGGCGGCGCGGAAGGTGTGTCTGGCGTTGGGCGGGGCGGAGAATTGCAATTCGTTTACCAAGTTTTACTTTGCGGCGCTGGGGCAGATTTCGTATGACGCATGCCCGTCGATTCCGCCGGAAATCGTGCTGCTGCCGAAGTTTTTGTATTTCAATCTGTATGCGGTGTCGGCGTGGTCGCGGACGATGATTTTGCCCTTGGCGATTGTGAGCACGCTGCGTCCGGTGCGGCAGTTGCCGGCGGAGATGGGGATTCGGGAGCTGTACCGGGATTATTCGGTGGCTAACAGCCCGGCGGGCAAGCTCAAGAGTTTGCCCAAGAGCTGGCGGGAAATGTTCCTGCTGATCGACATGACGCTCAAGCGGTATGAAAAGACGGCGGTGACGCCGCTGCGGCCCAAGGCGATCCGGGAGGCGGAGAAGTGGATTCTGGAGCACATGGAGGGGAGCGAGGGGCTGGGGGCGATTTTTCCGCCGATGGTGTACGTGCTGATCGTGTTCAAGGCGCTGGGGTATCCGGAGGATCATCCGAAGGTGCTCGAAGCGCAGAAGCACTTGAAGGATTTGTTCATTCGGGAGGGGGATCAGACGCGGATTCAGCCCTGTTTTTCGCCGGTGTGGGATACGGGGATTGCGCTCAACGCGCTGGCGGAGGCGGGGATGTCATCGAAGCACGCCGTGGCGGCATCGACGACGCGGTGGCTGCTGGAAAAGGAATGCCGGACGCCGAGCGACTGGGCGAAGAACTGCCCGGACTGCGAACCATCGGGGTGGTATTTTGAGTATCTGAACCCGCATTATCCGGACGTGGATGACACGGCGATGGTGGCGATGGCCCTGAAGCGCGTGGGCGGGGAGGTGGCCAGGCCGGCGGTGAAGCGGGCGGTGGCGTGGCTGATGGCGATGCAGAACGATGATGGCGGGTGGGCGGCATTCGATCGGACGCGGAATCGGCCGGTGCTGGAGCATGTGCCGTTTGCGGATCACAATGCGATTCAGGATCCGTCATGTCCGGACATCGCGGCGCGGGCGCTGGAGTTCCTGGGGCACACGGGGATCACGGTGGAGCATCCGGCGGTGCGGCGCGGGATCGACTTCATCAAGGAGACGCAGGAGCAGGAGGGGTGCTGGTTCGGGCGGTGGGGCGTGAACTACATCTATGGCACCTGGCAGGTGCTGACGGGGCTCAAGAGCGTCAACGAGCGGATGGACCATGCGTACATCCGGCGGGCGGTGGACTGGCTGCGGTCGGTGCAGAAGCCGGACGGGAGTTTTGGCGAAAGCTGCGACACGTATGAGAATCCGGCGCTGAAGGGTCGCGGGCCCAGCACGCCTTCGCAGACCGCATGGGGAGCGATGGGGCTGATGGCGGCGGCGGGAGAAAGTTCGGGCAACGATCCGCACATCGGCAAGGCGATTCGCTGGCTGATCGAGAACCAGGGGGCGGACGGGAACTGGGAAGAATTGTTTTTCACGGGGACGGGGTTTCCGCGGGTGTTTTATCTGAAGTATCACCTGTATCGGTTGTACTTTCCGCTGATGGCGCTGGCGCGGTATCGGCGGCTGGGCGGGGTGTGAGCGCGCGGGAAAAATTAGAAGAATTGGCGCCATTGGTTCCATTGGGGAAGAGGTGGAGGCGGGCGTTGTGATGCGCGGGGCGACTTTCGGATCGTAAAAGAAGCGGTAGAATGCTGAGAGTAGCCGCGGGGCATTGTCGGTGCGCGTGCGCCGTTCTCGTGGTCGAGACAAGCCGCGCATGCGGCGAGGAGTTTTTATGGCGAAGAAGATGGCTGCGAAGGACAAAGTGAAGGCGGCGAAGAAGAAGTATGGCAAGAAGAAGCGCGGCAAGCAGAGCTGACGGCCGCGCCGGGGCGGGCGATCAAGTGCGGAGAAGGGTCAACGCGCCGCGCGTCGGCAGCTGGGGGTGAGCGCGCGAAAACCGCGGCGAAAGCGTTGGGGCTCGCGGCAATAGCGCGCGGGGGCGGGAGTTAAGCTTTTACGGGCGCGGGGCATTTCTTTTTGCGCGCATGGAGTTTTGGGAATGAAGAAGATGGCGATGGCGGCGGCGACGGTGGCGTGTGTGGCGGTGGCGGCCATGGCGTTTGGGCAGGCGGCGACGCAGCCGGGCGCGGCGGGGCCGGGCGGGCGGCGCGGCGGGCGCGGCTTTGGGCGCGGGCGTACGCCGGTGGATTACGGTCCGCCGGCGGAGACGCTCCGGAAGGAATGGATCGATCAGGATACCGGGCACAAGGTGTTTCGGCTGTCGCTGACCAATGGCAGCGGGAGTCTGTATTTTCATTACAACGCGTATTCGCCGGACGGGAAGTGGCTGGTGTTCGACAGCCCGCAGGGGATCATGGAGCAGGATTTGACGGCGGTGGGGACGAAGCCGGCGGAACTGGTGGCGCCGGGGGCGCGGGCGATGGAAACGTCGCGCGTGGCGGATGAGGTGTTTTACGTGGATCGGCAAGCGGGGGCGGTGATGGCGGCGGATCTCAATGATGGCCACAAGACGCGCGAAGTGGTGAAAATTCCGCAGGGGCTGCAGGTGGCGTGCGTGAATTGCGATGCGACGCTGTTTGCGGGGGTGATCGGCAATGCGCCGGAGGGGGCGGATAAGGCGGCGCCGCCGGACAAGATTCCGGCGGAGGACCAGTATGCGCGGATGTTTCCGGGGAAGAAGCCGGAGGAGCTGACGGCGGCGCAGCGTTCGAGCGCGGACAAGGAGAATCGGCTGGCGGCGCAACTGCGGCAGGCGGTGGAGGGGCCGCCGCGGTGTTTGTTCACGCTGGATGTGAAGACTGGGGAGGTGAAGAAGTTTGGGTACGCCCATGCGTGGCTGAATCATTTGCAATTTTCGCCGACGGACCCGCACATGTTGATGTTCTGCCACGAGGGCACGTGGCACGAGACGGACCGGGTGTGGACGATCAACGTGGCGGATGCCGATCCCAAGCCGGTGCTGATGCACAAGCGGACGATGGACATGGAGATCGCGGGCCACGAGTGGTGGGCGGCGGACGGCAAGAGCGTGTGTTTCGACCTCCAGAAGCCGCGGTCGCAGAAGTTTTTCATCGGGATGGTCGATCTGGCGACGATGAAAGAGACGGACTATGCGGTGGATCAGAACGCGTGGGGCGTGCATTACAACCGGTCGAAGGATGGGACGATGTTTTCCTCCGACGGCGGGGATGATGCGCAGGTGGCGTTTGCGCCGGATGGCATGTGGATGAACCTGTTCCACGTGCAGCCGGACGGAACGCTGCTGCGCGAGAAGCTGGTGAACATGAAGAAGCATAATTACGTGACGCCGGCGTCGGGCGGGGTGAACGGCGTGGAGCCCAACGGGACATTCTCGCCGGATGGGAAATATGTGATTTTCACGGGGAATTTTGATGGGGCGCAGCATGTGTATGCGGTGGAGACAAGGCGGACGGTGAGCAAGGGGTGAGGGGCGGGGTGGTAATTGGTAATTGGTAACTGGTAATTGGTAACTGCGGGATTGGACGGTGAGGTTGTGATGCGAGCGGCGGCGATGATGGTGGCGGTGGCGGCGGGGGCGATGGTGTGTGTGGCGCAGACGACTCCGGCTGGAGCGCCTGGGCGCATGGGGGCACGAGGCGCGCGGGGCGGGGGCAAGACGGTGGCGGCGGCGGCGACGCAGAAGGATGTGCCGGTGTCGAGGGTCGATGAGAGCAAGTACACCGTCGAGGCGAACATTCCTTACGACAAGTACACGCAGACGGTGCTCGACGTGATTTATCCCAAGGGCGGCGGGCCGGAGGCGAAAGAGGATTTGCCGGGCGTGGTGATGTTTCACGGCGGTGGGTGGATTGAAACTGATAAGTCCACGATGAGTTCGTTTTACAACCGCTTTTTGGCGCATGGGTTCATTGTTTGCAATGTGGAATACCGGATGGCGAATCCGGGCGGGGCGACGGCGCCGGCGGCGGTGGAAGATGCGCTCAACGCGACGAAGTGGTTCTGGGATCACGCCGATCATTACCACGTCGACAAGAATCGGTTCATCGTGACGGGCGGCTCGGCGGGCGGGCACCTGGCGCTGATGGTGGGGATGGCGACGCCGGAAGCGAAGCTGGGGCCGACGAATCCCAGGGATTTCAAGATTGCGGCGATCGTGAACGGGTATGGGCCGACGGATTTGCCGGACCTGATCGCCCGGCACACGGGGTGGGCGATCCAGTGGCTACCGAACGATGCGCCGGATCACGATGCGCTGGCGTTGCGGGTGAGCCCGAAGACGTACGCGCGCAAGGACATGCCGCCGCTGCTGACGGTGCAAGGCTCGCGCGACAACACGGTGCCGGTGGCGGAGAACGAGGCGCTGGTGAAGGAGATCCAGGAGAAGGGCGGGGATGCGACGATCTACCTGGCGCCGGGCGCGGGGCATGGCTTCAGCAATGCCACCTGGCCGGGCGTGGAGCATGAGATTTTCGACGTGTGGCTGCCGGAGCATCACATCATTCCGCCGCCGCCGGCGACGGCCCCGGCGCCGTGAGTTTGCACCGGCGCGGAGATCTGCGGGATCCGGAACAGTCCTACCGAGGAGGCGGTGATGAAGCGCGTTGCGGCGGGCGTGGGTGTGGTGCTGGCGTGTGCGCTGGGGACGGCGCGCGGCGATGATCTGATCCGGCAGGAAATCACGATGCCCACGGCGTCGGAGCTGACGGCGAACCTGAAGGAGCCGCCGTCGGAGTACAGCCTGTCGCTCTACTGGGGCTGGGAGGGCAAGATCACGCCGGAGCTGCTGGATCGCGAGCTGGACATGATCAAGTCGCGCGGGTTTCGCTGCGTGACGATCGAGCCGGGCTATTACCTCGATCCCCCCTACCTGTCGCCGGGCTGGTTCGACACCATGAAGATGGCGGTGGAGCTGGCGAAGAAAAAGGGGATGCACGTTTACATTGTGGACGAAGGGAAATATCCGTCGGGATTTGCGGGGGGGAAATTTTCGCAGGAGCGGCCGGACCTGCGCATGCAGGGGATGAACGCGCGGCGGATGGCGGTGGCGGCGGGGCAGGAAATCAGCCAGCCGGCGGCGAACCTGCTGTATGCGGTGGCGACGGACGCGGCGGCGGGCAAATCGGTGGAGGTCCCCATCCGCGGCGATACGCTGAAGTGGACGGCGCCGGCGGAGGGCACGTGGGAGCTGACGCTGATCTATCACGACTTTCACACCTCCCCCACCAAGTCGGTGAACAACCCGGTGGTGAATGCGAAGGACACGTCGGCGTCGCTCGAGGATTACCTGAGCGATGCGGCCACGCAGCAGTACATCGACTGGACGCACGAGGGATACAAGAAGGTTCTGGGAGACGAGTTCGGGCGCACGGTGCTGGGCTTCCGCGGCGATGAGCCGGACTACTCGATCAATCCGTGGATGCCTTACACCGCGAAGCTGCTCGACGAGTTTCAGGCGAAGAAGGGCTATGATCTAAGGCCTTATTTGCCGTCGATGTTCCCGGCGGGCGGGCGCGGGGCGATGGTCAACACGGCGATCGATGTGACCGAGGAGCAGAAGCGGGCGCGGGCGGATTATTTTGATGTGTGGTCGGATATGTTCCGCGATCACTGGTTTTCGAAGATCGGCGACTGGTGCAGCGCCAACCACGTGCAGTATGAGGTGCACATCAACCACGAGGAAAACCTGCCGCTGCTGGCGCGCAGCGATGGCGATTATTTCAAGGATTATCGGGATGTGGGGATACCGGGGATCGACACGATCTGGCATCAGATCTGGCCGGGGCTGGTGAGCGATTTTCCGAAGCTGGCGAGTTCGGCGGCGCATCTGACGGGGCGTCCGCGGGCGTTCACGGAAAGCTTCGCGGCGTATGACCCCAAGCCGAACATGGCCCAGGCGCGGTGGATTTTGAACCAGGAGATGGTGCGGGGGGTGAACAATGTGGAGATCATGTTTTATGGCACGGAAGGGGCGCGGCCCGCCAATGCGCCGCCGCCCAGCGCCCCGCCGCCGCCCGCCGCCGGACGCGGGCGAGGGCGCGGGCCCGGAGGGATCGCCGCGACGGGACCGGGCGCGCGCCGCGGCAATCCCGGGCAGGCGAATACCACATCGGCTGCCGGTCCGGGCGGCGTGCTGGGGCGGGTCGATCCCAACCCGCCCGCGCGCATGATCGCCGATCCGGAATTTCCCGCTCTCGCCGCATACGTCAACCGCGCCACCTATCTGCTCTCGCAGGGCCGGCCGACCGCGCGCATCGCCCTCTACGTCCCCTTCTCGAGCATGTGGCTTTCCAGCGCCGATGGCCAATCCGCCAACGCCAGCTATAAAGCCGCGATGCAGTCCCTCATGGAGCACCAGCTCGATTTCGACCTGTTCGACGATCAGTCCGTAGAGGCCGATCTCACGCTCACCGGCAAGACGCTCGTGAACAAGAGCGGGGGCGCGTATGACACGGTGCTCATTCCGACCGTCGCCGCACTCTCGAAGCACACGCTGGACATGCTGCACCAATTTCACAATGCCGGCGGAAGGGTCGTGTTCCTGGGCGACCTGCCGCGCATGATCCCGGACAAAACGTTCCTCAACGCCCCAGCGCCCGGCGATCTTTCCTGGGCCGCGCGCGAGCCGATCGCCGATTTCGTCGCCGCCGCTCCCAGCTCCGACGTTCACCTGATGACCGCGACCACCGCCGTCAAATACCTGCATCGCCACTACCAGGACGCCGAGGGCTACTTATTCTTCAATGAGGGCGACGACCCGGTGCATGTCGGCGTCGCACTCGCCTGCGATGGCCACGGCCAGCAGATCGATCTGAACACCGGCCAGGCGACGCCGGTGGAAGGGATGATCAAACACCTCGGCGACGCCAGCTTCACCCTCGATCTCGCCCCGTACCAGACCACGTTTTTCCTCGTCCACCCCTGAGCACAAGGACACCATGCCCAACGTTTCACTGCCCGCCCCCTTTCGCCGATGCGCCGCCCTCGCGGCCCTTCGCGTCGTCGCAGCTTCCTCTATGACTGTCGCCGCCCTCGCCGCCTGCCAGAGCGCCGCGATCCAAACTTCGAAGCTGCCGCCCGTCTGGCAACCCGATCTCGGCAACGGCTCCTACAAAAATCCCGTCCTCAACGCCGACTATTCCGATCCCGACGTCATCCGCGTCGGCGACGATTATTACCTCACTTCCTCCTCCTTCTCCGACATTCCCGGCCTGCCGATCCTTCACTCGAAGGACCTCGTCAACTGGACCATCATCGGTCATGTCTTCGATCATTACCCGCTGCCGGGTTTCGAAACACCCCAGCACGGCGACGGCGTGTGGGCGCCTTCCCTCCGCTATCACGACGGCCTCTTTTACGTGTACTTCGGCGATCCCGACAACGGCATCTTCATGGCCACCGCCAGAAATCCCGCCGGCCCCTGGGCGCCGCTGCACCTGGTGAAAAAATCCAAGGGTTGGATCGACACCTGCCCGCTCTGGGACGACGACGGCCAGGCGTATCTCGTCCACGCGTACGCCAACTCCCGCGCCGGCGTGAAGGACATGCTCGACATCTGCCGCATGGCCCCCGACGGCAAATCGCTGCTGGATGAGGGCCGTCTCGTCGTCGATGGCCGCAACGGAAAATTTCCCACCGTCGAAGGGCCGAAGCTCTACAAACGCAACGGCTGGTACTACATCCTCGCCCCCGCCGGCGGCGTCACCGGCGGTTACCAGATGGCCTTCCGCTCCAAAAACATCTTCGGGCCCTACGAAGCAAAAAAGGTGATGGAGCAGGGCAAGACGGCGATCAACGGTCCGCACCAGGGCGGGTGGGTGACGACGCAAACCGGCCAGAACTGGTTCATGCATTTCCAGGATCGCGGGCCCTACGGGCGCGTCGTGCTGCTCGAGCCGATGAAGTGGGTCGATGATTGGCCCGTCATTGGCGAAGACCCCGATGGCGACGGCACCGGTCAGCCCGTGCTGACGTACCTCAAGCCCGATGTCGGCCGCTCTTACCCCCCCGCCGCCCCGCAGACCTCCGACGATTTCTCCTCGCCGAGGCTGGGCCTGCAATGGCAGTGGCCCGCCAATCCCCAGCCCTCCTTCTACTCCCTGACCGCGCGTCCCGGCTGGATGCGGCTATATTCCCAGCCGCTGCCCTCCGATGGAAAAAATCTCTGGGACGCGCCCAACCTCCTGCTGCAAAAACTTCCCGCCGAGCGCTTTGACGTCACCACCAGGATCGACGCCGCCGGTCTGGCCGTCGGCGAGCGCGCCGGCCTGGTCGTCATCGGACAGGATTACGCCTGCCTGACGATCGAGCACACCGCCGCCGGCTGGCGGCTCGCCTATGACGTCGATGAAACCGCCAGCACCGGCAAACTCGAAAAGGAGCAATGGACGCGCGCCCTGACTTCGCCCGTCGTGGACCTCGCCGTCGCCGTCGATTCCGGCGCTCGCTGCCAGTTCTCCTTCACCGCCGGCGGCACGACCGTCAGTGTCGGCACGCCTTTCCACGCCACCGCCGGCCGCTGGATCGGCGCCAAGGTCGGCCTCTTCGCGCAGGGCGCCGGCGGCGGCCACGCCGATGTCGACGGCTTCTGGTTCTCACGCTGAGGAATCACATGGGCACTCGCACGCTTCTCCTGTTCGCCGCGGCAACGGCGATGGCCGCCGCCGCCCCCCGCGGCACGCGCGCCGACATCTCCCGCAAGGATGTCGTCGTCATCGACGCCACGCACTTCCTTGCACATCTGCCCGACGGCGACAGCGCCGGCATCAACAACCGCGGAGGCCGCGGCGGCGGCGCCGGCGGGCGGCGCGGCGGACGCGGCGCTCGCGGAACCTCGCTCATGGAATCCACCACCGCTCCCGGCCCGCAGAACGTCCCCCCCGCGAATGCTTGGTCCTTCGAGAACTACGCCATCAACCTGCGCACCGCCGATCCCGTCTCCGCCACCGTGAACGTGCCCGATGCGGGCGCCTACACCCTCTTCGTCCGCAGCAGAGGCGCCGCCGATTCCTCCTTCAAGGTTTCCATCAACGGCCAGGTCTCCCCGGAAACCTTCGGAAACGCCCCCGAATCCTTCAAGTCCGGCGGAACCTTCACCCTCCAGCCCGGCCCCGCCACAATCACCCTCGACGACATCCACCCGGGAGCTTCCACCGATGTGATCCTGCTCTCCAGAAATCCCGCCATCACCGAAGACGATCTCAAATCGCTGGAATATCCCGATGATGTCGTGCTGCTCAAGGATTACCACACCGTGCGCGCCGACGGCGTCAAGTTCGGCGACCTCAACGGCGACGGCAAAATGGATCTCGTCGTCCTCACGCCCAATTACTCCACCTACGCCTATGACAACGATGGCCACGAACTCTGGCACTTCGACAATCCCGAAGAGGGCGCGGTGCAGCGCTCCGGGTTCGAAGCGCCCGGCGTCGTGTGGGATTTCGACCACCGCGGTAAGGCCGACGTCGCCAGTTATCGCCTCGTCGACGGCAAGGAACTCCTTGTCATCGCCGACGGCATGACCGGCGAAATCCGCCGCCAGGTCCCCTGGCCCACGCAGCCTTTGCCGCACGTCTACAACAATTTCCGCCTGGCCATCGCACGCCTCCACCCCGGCTATCCCGACGACCTGATCTGCTACAGCGATTCCGGAGGCCTGGTCTACATCAACGCCTACCGACCCGATCTCACGCCGCTCTGGTCCTACTCCAGGGAACGCCTGAAAGATTACTACGGCCATTACATCTATCCCGTCGATCTCCACCACACCGGCGTCGACGATGTGTATCTCTCCCACGTCCTGCTCGGGCCCGACGGCAAGGAGATATGGAACAATTACAACCTCTTTCCCGACAACCACGACCACATCGATTCCGCGCGCTTCGTCGATCTCCAGGGCGCCGGCCATCTGACACTCGTCACCGGGCAATCCGATGTCGGCACGGTGCTCTATGATGCCGAGACCGGCAAGTTCCTGTGGCAGCGATTCAGCAATCACACGCAGAAAATCGAGGCCGGCAACTATCTCGCCTCCGGCCCGCAGCCGCAGATCGTCGCCAACTCCCGCTATTACGTCGGCGGCCTCGGAGCGCAGGTCCGTTACTTCGACACCGCCGGCAACCGCCTCGCCGTCTGGCCCAGCGTTCCCGTCCCCGGCAATCCCAACTTCGTCAAGGGCGACTGGAAAGGCGACGGCCATATCGAGCTGTTCTGGCTCCGCTTCCATCTCGATCCCGACGGCCAGGGCACCCTCTGCTTCCCCGACGAAGTCTTCCACATGTTCGACTTCATGGGCTCCGGAAACGACCAGGTCGTCACCCTCGGCGGCACCGAAGTCCGCATCTACGGCTACAAGAACGCCCAGACCCACCCCGCCAAACGCGATCCCGACTATCTCTACAAATCCGTCGCCAACCACACGCATTATTGAGGACGCGCGCTCATGCTACGCCACATCGCCATTCTCGCCCCGCTCCTCCTCGCCGCCGCCGCTTCCGCCGCCGACGCTCCCCCGCCGTTGGATTTCCCGCCCCCGAAGCTGATGCCCGCGGGAAAGGATTTCCCCATCACCGATTACGGCGCCGTCGGCGACGGCAAAACGCTCAACACGGACGCCATCCAGAAAGCCATCGACGCCGCCGCCGCCGCCGCCGGCACCGTCGTCATCCCCAAAGGCGCTTTCCTCTCCGGCGCCATCTTCATCAAAAAACCGGTCAACCTCCGCATCGACAAGGACGGCATCCTCAAAGGCTCCACCGCCGTCAAAGACTACCCCATCATCGATTCGCGCTTCGAGGGCATCGAACGCCCCGTGATGGCGGCGCTCGTGAACGTGATCGGCGTGAACGGCGTCACGGTCTCCGGCGAGGGCACCATCGATGGTTCCGGCGATGTGTGGCTGGCCAATTTTCCGCGCGTCATGCGCGGACGCGCCGGCGGCCCAGGCGCGGCGACCGGCGCCGCCCCCGCCTCCCGTCCCACGCCGCCCGCCACCGTCTTCAACGGCCCCCGCACCGTCCTCACCCCCACACCCGATCATCCTCCCATGCAGCGCCTTCCCGGCGCCACGCTGATGAAGCCCCGCCTGTTCAACTTCACGCTATGCACCAACGTCGCCATCAAGGACCTGCACCTGCAAAACCAGGCCATCTGGTGCCTGCATATCCTCTATTGCACCGACGTGCTCGTGGACAATCTGCAAATCCACGAGCCGCTCCACCGCATCCCCTCCTCCGACGGCATCGACATCGATTCCTCCAAACGCGTCCGCGTCGATCACACCACCATCGAAGCCAACGACGACTGCATTTCCATCAAGTCCGGCAAGGATGAAGACGGCCGCCGCGTCAACCGCCCCTCCGAAGACATCCTCATCGTCAACACCCATCTCGCCTACGGCCAGGGCGGGGTCGCGATGGGCTCCGAAGTCACCGGCGGCATCCACCATGTCGAAGTGCGCGATTGCACCTGCGACGATGACAACTGGGCCCCCGTACGCCTCAAAACCCAGCCCACCCGCGGCGGCACCGTGGACGACATCGTCTATCGCAACTACAAAATCGCCAATGTCCGCCAGGCCTTCGAATTCACCCTCGCCTGGAACATGCGCATCAACAACCCCGGCGCCCAGAACCCCACCACCATGAAAGATATTTACCTGATCAACGTCTCCGGCACCGCCCGCCGCGCCGGCGGCTTCGAGGGCCTCCCCGACAAACCCATCACCGACGTCCACTTCATCGACTGCCACATCACCGCCGACGCCCCCCTCCGCCTCAACAACACCGAACGCGTCGACACCAGCGGCCTGACCGTCAAAAACGCCTCGGGCGAGGTGCTTCCGCCAGTGACGGGCGCGAGACAACCGGCTACGCTGCCGGCGCAATGAAGCGAAAATTCAGATAACAAGAGTAATCACGCGGCTTGGAAATTCTTCGGATCGGCAAGCCAGCGTTCAAAATCCTGTTTTTTCATCACGCCAAAATCCACCAGCGTGCCCCTGACCATCGCCACATGCCGGGGCGGAGCCTCATCACCCCGCTTGTGGATCGGCAGGAGAAGCGAGGCCCCCGCTTCCTTGCGATCAAACGCAACGTGAGAGCGCGGCACAACCGTCTTGCTGAAGCCTTCCGCCATCAGCAAGTCCTCCAGTTCACCATACGTAATTTTTCGTCGCGTCATCGCCGGCTCCCGCGGAATCTTGAAAGAATTGTACGTTTTTCCGATGCAAACTGAAACATGGATTCCACCGTCACGCGATTCTTGAGCGGAACGTGCAGCGTCGCGGAAAGGGCTAGCCGGCGGTCAAACTTGCGAAGGGCCGCTTGATCGATTCGCAGCCAATAAGCGGTCTCTGCAGGCACATTGTAAAGCATGAGATATACGGGATAGATTTCGTTCAACCACGAATGAAGGTCGCGCCGATCCAACCGCACCGCCACCGCCCGCTTACCGGCGAGCAAATTCGGTTTGTCGGTCGCTTTGCACTGAAAATTGATATAGCCGGGCTCCAACTCACCGGATTCGGCGTACGTGTGCATCAGCAGGTCGATGCCGTAATCGTGTTCAACACGTTCCAGCGTGAATCCGGCCAGAAGCGCCAAACGCTCGACGTAGTTGACGCCGAGGTCCGCGATGACGTGCGCGCGCGTACGACGTTTATGAGTGGGATGCTCGGGCACCGTTCAATCCAGCTTCTCCGCCTCGATCCCAATGTTCTTCTCCCCCGCCGCCTTCTTCTCCTGATACTTTTTCACCCACGTCTCCCAGCTCTTCCCCGCCGCCGTGTCGCGCCCGGTGAACGACAGCCCCGCGATCTCCCCATACGCGATCGACACCTTCTCCTCCCGATCCTTCGGAAACAGCCGCACGCTCGAATCCGCCAGCGTCTTGCCGCTCCGCCGATCGAAGATATACCCCTCGATCGTCGAGCCATCCTTCCGCGTGATCGTCACATCACCGCGATAATCGAACGCCTTCTCCAGCGCCAGCCGCAAATCCTCCTCGCTCGCCATCGTCGGAACCCACCCCTCCAGCTTCTCATGCACAAAACCCGGCGCGTGCTCGACCGCATCGGGATTCTCCGGCATCGCTTTGGTTTCCTGCGGCATCGTCTGCTCCTTTACACCGATGCCGTTTCACGCGGCTTCGCACTCACCGTCAACGCAATCGGCGCGCTCGTCGGCGCCGACGCCTCATCGCTCTCATCCAGCGCCTCCAGCGCCGCCCGATTCGGATGCCGCCCGAACAGTGTCGCCTTCACCGTCGCCAGGAACCCGCCCAGCCGCCCGAACGTGTGATCCACCGCGCTCGCCTCATACCCGCTGTGCACCATGCAGTTCGCGCACCGTGGATTCCCGCTCTCCGTCCCATACCGCTCCCACTCCGTCGTCTCAATCAGCTCCGCAAACGAATCGACGTAGCCATCCTGCAGCAAATAGCAGGGCTTCTGCCAGCCGAAGATGTTGTACGTCGGCATTCCCCACGGCGTGCAGGTGTAGTGCCGCTCTCCCATCAGGAATTCCAGGAACAGCGGGCTCTGGTTGAACCGCCAGCTCTTCTTGCGATTGCTCAAAATCTTCGTGAACAGCTTCCGCGTCTTGGCGCGCCCCAGAAACTTCGTCTGATCCGGCGCCTTGTCATACGAATACCCCGGCGAAATCATCATCCCCTCCACCCCCAGCCCCATCATCTCATCGAAAAACGCCCGCACGCTCTTCGCGTTCGCCCCATCGAACAGCGTCGTGTTCGTCGTCACCCGGAACCCCCGCTTCACCGCCTCCCTGATCCCCGCCGTCGCCGTCTCATACGTCCCCTCCCGGCACACCGCGAAATCGTGATGCTCCTGCTGCCCGTCCATGTGCACGCTGAACGTCAGATACTTGCTCGGCTTGAAAAGATCAATCTTCTCTCTGAGCAGCAGCGCATTGGTGCACAGATAAATATACTTCCGCCGCTCCACCAGCCCCTCCACGATCTCCTTGATCTGCGGATGCAGCAACGGCTCCCCGCCGGGAATGCTCACCATCGGCGCCCCGCACTCCTCCACCGCCTGAAAGCATTGTTCCGGCGTCAAATTCTTCTTCAAAATGTGCGGCGGATACTGGATCTTCCCGCACCCCGCGCACGCAAGATTGCACCGGAACAGAGGTTCCAGCATCAGCACCAGCGGATAGCGTTTCCGTCCCCGCAGTTTCTGCTTGAGCACATAGGTGGCGACGGTCCACATCTGGGAAATCGGTACGGGCATGCGGAGTCCTTTTTTTGCCGCGGCGCAGGGCCGCCATCATAGCCAAAACCGCCCGCCGCTGCCATGCCCGAAACTCGTCCCTCCCCTGCCTCCACACCGTGCCCCAAAACAGCTTCCCTGCTCACGCCACGTCGGCTCAACCGGGGAGGAGGAATGAGATTTGCACACATTTCAAGCAATCCCTCCGCCGCGCTGCCGACGGACCAAGATCGGGAGGCTTTCCATGCGCCAGCACCTCATCGTGTCCACTGACGCCAACGGGGTCCCCATCGCTGAAGTCCCCTTCAGTTGCATGTGGGAACTCGTCGAGTACCTCTCCTACCAGCGCGTTTCCGTCACCTATCAGTATCAGGCATCACACTTTACCGTCAGCTTTCCCCGGCAGGACGCCGCCTCCACCCAGCGACTGCTGGATGCCTGGGCGAACGCACCGGCGGATATGCTTCAGCCCGCCTGATTGCCTGAACAGGTGCACGCGCCCGCCCCGGAGCATACCATGTGCTCCCTATGCAGCCCCCGCGCGTCCTCATTCTGACCGCTCTCGAATCCGAAACGTGCGCCCTCGCTGCCGCACTCCACCTCCATCGGCATCCTGAACATCCTCAACTGTGGAAAAACGACCGCATCATCGCCCTCGGCATCGGTCTGCGCGCCGCCCATCTCCAGCGAGCCTTCGACCTCCTCTCCGCCCATCGCCCCCAAGTGATTGTCCTCGCCGGACTTGCCGGCGCCTTGGACCCGACGCTCAAGGTCGGCGACGTCCTCATCGATAGCCCCCTGCCCCCGCTGAATATCCCGCCCGGCACCCGCGCCGGCCGCATTCACACCGCCTCCGAGCTCCTCTGCACCCCCGAAGCCAAACAGCAGCTCTTCCGCTCCAGCGCGTGCGCCGCGGTCGATATGGAAGCCGCCGCCGTCGCCCCGATTGCCACGGCCGCTGGAATCCCCTTCCTTCACGTGCGCGCCATCTCCGACGCCGCAACCGATCACGTCGATGCCGACTGTTTGTCGCTGATCGATTCCGACGGACACCCCATCCTCCGGCGCGTCGTCCGACTTCTCGTCCGCCGCCCCACTGTCATCGCGCAGCTTTTGCGCCTCCGACGCGACACCTCCCTCGCCCTCTCACGCCTGAGCCAGACAATGCGGCACCTTGCCGCGTCAGGCTGGCTGCCGGTCTGACAGGACGCCGCTCCCCCTCGCCCACGCGCTGGCCCCCGATGAACCTCCTCCGAAATTCACGCCGTAGGAAAAATGCTCATGCTCCTGCTTACGAACGATGACGGAATCGACGCCCCGGGCCTCGCCGCGCTCGCCCATGCGGTTTCCCCGGCCGACTACCTTATCGTCGCCCCCCACCGCCAGATGTCCGAGTGCAGCCACTGCGTCACCACCAAACGCCCGCTCATCGTCGAGCAACGCGGCCCGCGCCGTTACACCGACGGCACCCCCGCCGACTGCGTCCGCGTCGCCCTGCTCCACCTGTTCCCCGAACTCGGCATCGAAGTGCGCCGCGACACCGTCCGCGTTCTCTCGGGCATCAACGCCGGCGGCAACCTCGGCGCCGATATCTACATCTCCGGCACCGTCGCCGCCGCGCGCGAAGCCGCCTTCTTCGGCCTCGAAGCCGTCGCCCTCTCCCAATACCGCCGCGCCGTTCCCGCCGAACGCGAATGGCTCCAGGCCGGCGCCTGGGCGCGCAACGTCCTCGACATCCTCGCGCCTCAACGCCTCAACGTCGGCGAATTCTGGAACGTCAACTTCCCCTGGCCCGAACCCCACGCGCACCAGCAACCTCCCGCGATCGAATTCTGCGAACGCTCCCGCCGCCCGCTGCCCGTCAAATATGAGCGCACCGCCGAGGGAATTGCCTACGTCGCCGGCCGCTATCACCTCCGCGAATTCGAGCCCGGCTCCGACATCGACATCTGCTTCGGCGGCGACATCGCCATCACGCGCATCGCCATCTGATTCCGCACTCCCCCGGCGCCCTGCAAAAACGAAAAGACGCCGGTCGCTTCCTGCGAGCGGCGTCTGGGGCATTCAAACCGTCAGCTTCCTGCCGCGGTGATCACGATCCGTCCGACAATCCTCCGATAGGCGCCACGCCACGGGGCGGATGCGCGGGACAGATCGCAACTTTCGAGAAATGCCGGGAACGATTTTCGCCTCTCCCTCAGAACGGCAAATCCGCGTCGTCCACGCTTTGGTCGTCAGCCGTTTCCACCGCTTTCCCCGCGCCCTGCTTCACGGCTTTACGCCCCGCTTCCGCCGGACGCTGCCCCTTCTCAAACCGATCCGCACCCGCCCGCCGGGCAACCCCCCGATTCTCGCCGCGCACCGCCTCGCCCTTCTCCGCGACGCGCTTCGCCTCCGCCTTCAATGGCAACGCACGCTGCCCCGCTTCCCCGCCCTCGCGCGAACCCACAAACTGAAAACTCTCCACGATCACCGACAGCTTGCTCCGCCGGCTTCCCGCCTTGTCCTCCCACGTTTCATAATGCAGCCGCCCCTCCACAAACAGCGGCCGACCCTGCACGCAATACTCCGCGATCACCTCCCCCGTCCGCCCGAACGCCGTGCAATCCGCAAACACCGTTTCCTGCTTCTCCTCCCCCGCCGCTGTCTTGTACACCCGGTTGGTGGCGATCGTGAAATCGCACACCGCCGATCCCGACGGCAACTGCCGCAGCTCCGGATCCCTCGTCAAATTCCCCATCAACATCACTTTGTTCACGAAACCCATCACAGGTCTCCTTTACCAGGCCCCGGCAGCGCCGAAGCAATCACGTAACAGCACGCCGCCCAACACGAGCGGCGAATATCCGAAAGGCGACCCCCTGCCCCTCCCACGCTTTCGTGTCTTTTGTGTTTTTCGTGGCCGTTTACGTCACGCCGCCGCGGCGCTCGGAAAACGATTCTTCACAAAATCAATGCACTTCTGAATCGTCTCCGCCGCCATATCCTCCCACGTATCCACGCCCGCCTTGGCGAACCACTTGTCCACCGTGTTCTCCGGCAGCCGCACGATCGACAGCAGCGAATGAATCTCCGCCACCTGGTCCGCCGTCGCCAGCCGAATCGCGTGCGCCTGCCGCTCGAGCTGCCCGATATCGCACCGCTTCTTGATCGTCTCATACGACCACTCAAACGTGTCCTCATCGGGGAACTGCTCCAGCCGCGTCTTCACGACTTTGGCAAACCGATGCTTGCTCTTCTTGTTCTTGCCCAGCTCCACCACCAGGTCGAACCAGTAATCAAGCTGCCGCCACCCGTCGAATGTCTGCCCGATCACCGAGAGGTTCTGTCCATACTCCTTCTTCGCATGGGCCGTGATCACCACGTTCATGTCCAGCGCCATGATCAGGTTCGCCAGCCGCTTCATGATCTTGTTGGCCGCCCCATAATGCCGGCCAAAATCCGAGCCCACCTGCTGCTCGCACTTCTCCAGCAGGTCGTTGTAAATCGTCGTGATCGGATCGATCACCAGCGTGCGGAAGTCGTGCTTCTCCGTCAGCAGCGCCTTCACTTCCTGAATCACCTCGTTGATGTCCGTCGTCTGGAACACCACCGAGTTCGACGCCGTAATCAACTTGTCATAATTCTCCGCCCCCTTCTCGCAATCGATGATGTATGAATTCGGGAACTGAATCGCCGCCGTGGTCTTGCCCACCCCCGCCGGCCCATACATGAACAGCTTCAGGCGTTTCGTGACAGCTTCCGGTTTTTTGGCGCGCAACGACATAAGAAAACCTCCCATGTTGGCCGGCAGGCAATAGTCGGAAAAAGGCCCGCCGGCAATGTGACAGTGATCCATACTGTTAGGTAAATAGTAGGATTTCACCCGCACCGAAGTCAAGGCGGAAATGATTCTATTTTCGCCTTATGTTCGGTATGGCTGAGGCGCAACACAACAGCCGCCAGAGGCCCTTCCCGCTCTGGCGGACGCGGAGTGCGGAAACGCCCTCCAGGCCCGCCTCAACAACGACGCCGCCGCACCCTCATCCACAACGCACCCATCGCCAGCGGCAACAACGCCACCGTCGCCGGCTCGGGTGCCGCGATGCTTTCACTGGGAACCAGCGTCGGATCGGTTTCCTCCGCCGGAGTGAACTCCGAAAGCAGCACCAGCGCTTGCCCACCCACATTATCCAGCTGCGTCAGGTCCGTTCGCAGCAGCAGGTTGGTTCCATGCGATACGACGATGTTGCGTGCGTCGCGCTCGATCTCCACATCCCTGGGACTCGTCCCTGCCGCACGTACATAATCCGCATCCAGCACCAGCGACGGATCAAACGGGGAAATCGACAATGCCTCAGCAGTCGAAGGCTCGGAGGTCGGCGTCGCCTGATAGTAATAGTCCAGGGTCCCCGTCGCATTCTCCCGCACCACCGTCGTCGTGAACGTCCCCGCTTCCTCGACCCGTGGCGAGTCGGCAAGCTGATACGAGCCGTAGTACCCGCTCGACTCCGCAAAAATAGTCGTTCCCTGAAGCTCCGGATGATCCGCAAGCACAATTCCCTGCACGGTGATATTCGAGCCAACGGGGAGAGGGGTGGCAAATGCCGGCCCAACCGCGAATGCAGGCACCAGCAGCAGCACCGCGCGCGAAAACCCACGAGTGATCATGATCTGTATCCTTTCCGGAATTGTTAACCCACGATCAGGAAATGCTCTGCCCCGACCGCCCGCAAAGGACATACCTCTATCGCAACGTCCCGATGGATGCACCATCGCGCCGTTCAGCAGAGGGAGGCGCCTCGACACCCTGTCCGCGGGATTGCATTGCGTCGCCCTCACGCTCTCTGATGTGGCAAGGAGCACCCATCATCGCGCACGGAAGAGATCGACAACGCCAGGGCGATCACGCCTCCACCGGTTTGCGCCCGATGCAATGGCCGAACACTGCTGAAGCCCCGCTCGCTACCGCTTACCCCAGCAGCTCGATCGCCTGATCCAGCCGCCGGCACAGATGCGCCTCCAGCGACGTGCGCTTCGCCGGCAGCTTCGTCCTCGCCGGCACAATCGCCTGCGCAAAACCCAGCCGCTGCGCCTCCGCGATCCGCTGCCCCACCTGCGTCACCGGCCGAAATTCTCCCAGCAGCCCCAGCTCCCCCAGCACCAGCGTCGACGCCGGCATCGGCCGGTTCATGTGCGCCCCCGCAATCGCTAGCGCGATCGCCGCATCCGCTGACGGATCGCTCAGCTTGATCCCCCCCACCACGTTCACGAACACATCCTTATCCACCAGCCGCAGCCCCGCGCGCTTCTCCAGCACCGCGATGATCATCGCTACGCGCGACGAGTCCGCGCCCGAGACCTTCCGCTTCGCCGCCCCCAGCATCGCATCGGTCGTGAGCGCCTGCACCTCCACCATCAGCACGCGCGAACCCTGAAGCGCCGCCGTGATCACGCTGCCGGCGGTCTTGCTCTGATCCTCGTGCGGCTCCAAGAGCAGCGTCGACGCATCATCGATCGGCTCCAGCCCCGCGCCGGTCATGCGGAACAGGCCGATCTCCAGCGTCGTGCCGAACCGATTCTTCGCCGCCCGCACGATCCGGTGATCGTGGTGCGGATCCCCCTCGAAATACAGCACCGTATCGACAATGTGCTCCACCAGCTTCGGCCCCGCCAGCGTCCCCTCCTTCGTCACATGCCCCACCAGGCACACCGCCGAACCGGTCGCCTTCGCGAGATACACCAGCTCCGTGCAGCAATCGCGCAGTTGCGAGACCGATCCCGGCGCCGACGGATTCGCCGGGTTGTAAATCATCTGCACCGAATCCACGACCACCAGCGCCGGCCGCAGCCGCCCGATAAATTCCGTGATCTTCTCCAGGTTTGTTTCCGCCAGCACCTTCAGCCGCGAAGAACCAAACCCCAGCCGCCGCGCGCGCAACTGCGTCTGCTGCGCCGATTCCTCCGACGTCACATACAGCAATTCCGTGGCACGGGCGTCCCGCCCGTGTTCGCCGGCCGCCATCTGCGCCAACGCCTGCAACAACAATGTCGATTTGCCAATCCCCGGCTCCCCGCCCAGCAGAATCGCCGACCCCGGCACCACTCCCCCACCCAGCACGCGGTCAAACTCCGAGATGCGCGTCGAAATCCGCGGAATCTCCAGCGGCGGCACCTCCGCAATCGGCACCGGCGCCGACTCCTGACCCGGATAATGCTGCACCCGCGCCGGTCCCGCCTCCGCCACAACTGACCCGACGCCTGTCCCCGCCGCCACCGTCAACGCCCGCGGCCGATGCGGATCCTCCGTCGCCTTCGTCACCTCTTCCAGCGAATCCCACGTCCCGCAGTCCGGACACTTCCCCAGCCACTTGGGATGCATCGACCCGCAATTCCGGCACAGAAAATAAGTCTTGCTTCTGGGCATGAGCGTTATTGTAGGCGCGAACGAGCGGTTTACCGAATATACTTTTGACGCCTTTTCTGGAGCCACCGCCGTATGCCTTTCGATTTTCATACCGTCTTCAGCCGCGCCCTCTCGTACCGCAGCTATCTCGCCAGCTATGCCACTCCCGAGCAGCAATCGCGCTGGGCGGGCGTTTACGACGCCGCGCGTCTCACCGCCGAACAGCAGGCCCTTCTCGCGTCATTCCGCCGCAAGATGAATATCCTGTGCCTCGCAGGTGCCTGGTGCGGAGACTGCGTAAACGCCTGCCCGATGTTCCAGCGCATCGCCGAAGACCGGCCGGATCTCATCGACCTGCGCTTCGTCAACCGCGTCCAGCAATTCGACATGGGCCCCGCCGCCGGCGCCGGCACGCCGGCCATTCGCCCCGGCACCGCCGACGATCCCGATGACATCCGTTCGCGTCCGATCGGCAAAATCCTCGTCAAATGGGGCGTGCTCACCCCCGAACGCATCGACAAGGCCCTCCTCGTTCAGGAGGAACGCAAAGCCCAGGGACTCAACGTCCGCATCGGCGATGTGCTGACCGAAACCGGCGCCATCACCTCCGAGCAGCGCGATCGCGCGCTGGCCGCCCAGGGCGGATACGAAAGCGTCGAAAGCTGGGATGTCGCCGTTGCGCGCGAACTCATGACCTGCGGCGCGCCCCGCGTTCCCATGCTCGTGTTCCTCTCCGAAGATTGGTTCGAATGCGCACGCTTCGGCGAACGCACCCTCGCCACCTATCGCGACAAAGCGCTCAAGAAACTCCAGGCCACTGAAGGCGCTTCCTGCCCCACCGGCCTCTTCCTTCCCGCCGCCGAACTGCTCGCCGCCAACCTCGCCGAATGGCTCGGCCATTTCGAACGTGTCCAATGGATGCTCCTGACCAGCCCCCGTCTCAGCCGGCTCCACGGCGAAGTGTGACGGTCCGTCATATCGTTCATTTCTGATCCTCCCCGCGCGGGCCCAGCAGGGACTCGATGTCGATTCCGTCGATGTCGTCTCCGGCTGACGGGGCGGGCTTCGTGGGCTCCGGGGGCGTCGCGCCGAGGCCGAATTCTTTGAGCCAGTGTTGCGTTTCGCCGGAGGTGGGCGAGCCAGTGAGTTTTTTCGGCGGCAGCGCCGGACCTGCGGCGGAGCGGCCGGAGAAGAGGCGTTCGAGGAAAGTATCGCAGCCGATGGCGCTGGCGAGGCGGCTGCTGGCGTGAAGGGCGACGGCGCGATCGTCGGTGACGACGGTGAGTTTTTTGCGCTGCGGGTGGCGTTCGACAATCTGGCCGATGACGGTGTCGGCGGGGATGCCGGCGCCGGAGTAGAGGAGCGTGAGGGAGGGGAATTCGTTGGGGGACGGTTCGTCGGGTTTGGGGCGGCCGTCGAGGACGAGCGTGGCGCGGGTGCCGGTGGAGGCGAGGAGGCGGCAGAGGGAAAGGACGCTGGTGGGGGCGGGGCCGCCGCGGAGGGCGGAGGCGTGCAGGAGGTTGTAGGTGTCAATCACGTACATGGTGAATGGCTCCGTCGAAGACGAGGCGGCCTTCGACGAGGGTGTAGCGGACGCGGCCGGTGACGTTCCAGCCGGTGAAGGGAGTGTTGCGGGATTTGGAGAGGAAGGCGGCGGGGTCGATGGTCCATTGGGCGTGGGGGTCGAAGATGGTGATGTCGGCGGGGGCGCCTTTGCGGAGGGTGCCGCGATCGGGGAAGCCCATGACGCGGGCGGGGGCGGTGGACATTTTTTCGATGAGCTGGAGCCAGGAGAGTTTTCCGGGGGCGACGAGTGCGCGGGCGTAGAGGGGGAGCGCGGTTTCGAGGCCGAGGATGCCGAAGGGGGCTTTGTCGAATTCGAGTTCTTTTTCTTCGCGGGCGTGTGGTGCGTGGTCGGTGGCGAGGCAGTCGATGGTGCCGTCGAGGACGCCGGCGATGCAGGCGTCGACGTCGGCCTGGGAGCGGAGCGGGGGGTTCATTTTGGTGCAGCTATCGTAGCCGCCGTTGTAGGTGGCGCACTGGTCGTCGGTGAGGAGGAGGTGGTGGGGTGCGACTTCGGCGGTGACGGGCTGGCCGGATTTTTTGGCGTTGCGGACGAGTTCGACGGCACCGGCGGTGGAGATGTGCTGGACATGGTAGCGGGCTCCGATGCGTTGGTTGAGGAGGAGGTCGCGGGCGATCATGAGTTCTTCGGCGACGGCGGGGAGTCCGGCGAGGCCGAGCTTGACGGCGGTGGGGCCGGCGTTCATGGGCGCGGGGGGGGGCCCGCCGGAGAGGGAGGGCTCTTCGCAGTGCTGGGTGATGAGGGCGCCGGCGCCGCCGCCGAGCATTTTGGCGTATTGGAGGGCTTTGAGCATGACGGCGGCGGAGGCGACGCCGACGCCATCGTCGGAGAAGGCGACGGCGCTGGCGGCGTGCATGAGGGCCATTTCTGCGAGTTCGAGGCCTTTGCGGCCTTTGGTGATGGCGCCGATGGGCAGGACGCGGCAGAGGGCGGCTTCGCGGGCGCGGGTGTAGACGAATTCGATCTGGGTGTCGTCGTCGAGAGCGGGGGTGGTGTTGGGCATGCAGCAGATGGTGGTGAAGCCTCCGGCGACGGCGGCGGCGGCGCCGGTGGCGATGGTTTCCTTGTGTTCCTGTCCGGGCTCGCGGAGATGGACGTGGATGTCGATGAGGCCTGGGGCGATGAAGAGGTTGGAGCAGTCGAGGATGAGGGTGTCGGGTGGCGGGTTGGAGCCGAGGTGGGCGCGGAGGTTTGTGCCGGTGTCGGCGATTTTGCCATCGCGGATGAGGAGGTCGGCGGCGCGCTGGAGTTGCTGGGAGGGGTCGAGGAGGGTGCCGTTGGTGAGGAGGATGGTTTGCATGAAGGGGGAGTATAGGGGGACGAGGGAGGGGTGACGAGTGGGGGACGTGACACGGTGACTTGGTGACAAGGTGAGAAGGTGGAGGGGGGCGCATGAGCACCGCCCCATGACGCATGGCGGAGGGGGGAATGGGGCGGGATTTGGGGGAAGGATGTGTGGTTTTCTTCGATGTATCGGGGGTGTTTTGCAAAAAACGTTGAGTTTTTGCCGTTGTGTTTTTGCAAACGTGGGGTTTTTGTGCTTGTGTATGAGGTTTTTGGGGAAATTCGACACAGCCACGGCCTCCGACTTAAACACGAAGTCACGAAGAGGTGAAGGACCACGAAGGGTTTTTCGGGGTTGGTGCATGGCGCAATGCTCCTTTTGTCTATAGAGGGAGCGTGCGCCCAGTTTGTGCGCACAGAGACGAGGGGAGATTGGCGGTAAGGGGTTGGGGGTGCGGCGGTTGTGGAGGGAATTTTTTGCGGGGAATGGGCGCGGGGGTTGCCAGTTTGTGCGCGCGGGGGGGAGGGGGGGCGTCGAGTCGTGAAGTCGTTGAGTCGTGAAGTCGTTGAGTCGTTAAGTTGGGTTGGCGGGAGGGCGGGGTGGCGGGAACGGAGGTGGTTGAGGCCGGGCGGGATGGAAGATTTCGGGATTGGTGAGGGGGCATGGAAGGATGTCGGTGCCAGGACGGGCGTGAATGGACGCAACGGTGTAGATGCGAATTGCGGCCGCGGTGAAGTTGGTGTGGGTGAGGCGGCGCGCTCGGACGTGATGGAAGCGGCATAAGGAATGGCACGGGAGGTTATTGGCCGCGTTTTTCGATGAGTTTGCTGGTTTCGTTGCCTTCGGAGGTGCCGTCGGCGTGGAGGAAGAGGATGGGTGAGGAATCCTCAGGAGTTGGCGGGTTGGGGGGATTGGTCTTCGGCGAAGAGGGCTTCGACGAATTCGTCGGGGTCGAAGGGGGCGAGGTCTTCGGGTTTTTCGCCGAGGCCGATGAATTTGACGGGGAGTTCGAGCTGGTGTCGGATGGCGATGACGATGCCGCCCTTGGCGGTGCCGTCGAGTTTAGCGAGGAAGATGCCGGTGACCTGGACGGCCTTGAGGAATTCCTGAGCCTGTCGGATGGCGTTCTGTCCGGTGGTGGCGTCGAGGACGAGGAGGACTTCGTGGGGCGCCCCGGGGATGCGTTTATCGATGACGCGGCGGATTTTGGTGAGCTCGCGCATGAGGTTGTCCTGGGTGTGGAGTCGTCCGGCGGTATCGACGATGAGGACGTCGATGTTTCGGTTGACGGCGGCGTCGCAGGCGTCGAAGGCGACGGCGGCGGGGTCGGAGCCCATCTGGTGCTTGACGATCTGGACGCCGATGCGTTCGGCCCAGACGGAGAGCTGCTGGACGGCGGCGGCGCGGAAGGTGTCGCATGCGGCGACCATGACGGATTTGCCTTCGGACTGGAGATAGAAGGCGAGCTTGGCGATGGAGGTGGTTTTGCCGGCGCCGTTGATTCCGGAGACGAGGATGACGGTGGGCGCCTTTTCGGCGAAGCGGAGTTCGCGGGATTCGGGCGGCCAGTAGGATTTCATTTCGGCTTTGAGGAAGTCGAGGACTTCGTCGCCGCTGGCGATTTTGGCGTCTTTCCAGGCGGCGTGGAGGTCGGCCATGATTTTGTCGGTGGCTTTGACGCCGAGGTCGGATTTGATGAGGCGTTGTTCGAGTTCGTCGAGGAGCTGCTGGTCGAGCTTGCGGCCGCGGAGGAGGGAGCGGAGTCCGCCGACGAAGGCGTTGCGGGTTTTGCTGAGGCCGGATTTAAGTTTATCGACGCTGGCCTGGACGGCCTCGGCGGTTTTGGAGAAGGCTTTTTTGATGAACCCGAAGGCCATGGGGAACTCCGCGAGAGAGAGACGCGGAATTGTATACGCCCCGTGGAGGCGGGGTAAGGGTCGGGGGCGTTATTGCGCCGGGACGACCAGGGCGCCGCGGCGGCCGGCCCATTGGATGGCGCGGAGGCGGTACCAGGAGACGTGCGGTGCGGCGGCGCGGGGGAGCGCGGTGTCGGCGGCGGGAGTTGCGGAGGGGGAGTCGAGGGGCATGACGATGTGGACGGCGACCTGTGCGTCGTGGTTGAGGATGAGGTCGCGGCGGGTGAGTGCGAGGATGCCTCGGTGTTCGGTGGCCCATTCACGGAGAGCGAACCAGGAGGCGCCATCGCGGAAGAGCGTCCAGACGTGCAGGCGGCCGTCGGTGTCGACGGCCAGGGTGGATTCGCCGGCCCAGGACATCGGCGGGCGCGCTTCGAGCAGGGTGGCGTTGGGAACGAAATCGCGGATGGAGCGTTCGACGGCTTGCCATTGGGCGGCGCGGTCGGCGGCCTCGGCTTCGAGGAGGTCGAAGGCGCGGAGGACGAGCGTGCCGGCGGAGGGGATGAGATCGGCGGGAGCGGGTTTGGGGGGGGCTGCGACGGGGGCGGAGCGGGCGGGGTTTTGAGGGAGGGGCGTGGGCGGAGTCGCCGGGCGCGCGGGCCGGATGGGGGCGGGCGGTTCGGGGAGGGGGTCGAAGGCGGCGGCGAGTGCCTGGCGTTCCTCGGCGTCGAGGACGTGGCCGAGATGATCAAAGGGGACGTTGACGGTGCGGGCGATTTCGCTGACGTGGTGGGAGACCTGCTGGAGGGCGTCTTCGACGGGGCGGGGGTCGAGGGGGGCGGCGGGGCGGGGGAGGGATTCGGATGCGATTTCGGGATCGGTTTCGGGGTCGAGGGCGCCGGGGGCGAGTTCGTCGAGGAGGGCGGTCCAGATGGCGGGGATGTTGGCGGCGGGGAAGGCGGCGACGCGGCGTGGTTCGGCGGGATCGGGGGAGGGGCGGAGGAGGGGGAGTTCGGTGCCGAGGAATTCACGTGCGGCGCGGTTGAGGCGGGCGTGGACGGCGGCGGGGTCGGCGGCGGGTCCTGGCGCCATGAAGGCATGGACGGAGCGTTTTTCGGAAGGGGCTGGGGGGATGACGGCAGCGCGTTTGAGTTGCTGGTAGGTGGCGACGAGGCCGTCGTTGTCGGTGGGGCAGACGACGAGCCATTGGGGGATACGGGCGGCGAGGGCGGTGAATTCGGAAGTGCCGGCGGCGGGCGCGGCGATGAGCCAGAGTCCGACGGCGGGACGGAGGGTGAAGAGGGCGCGGGCGATCTGGAGATCGACGTTGCCAGTGGGTTCCGGGCGAACGGTGGGAAGATCGTCGACGGAGTCAGCGCCGGCGATTTCGATGATCCACTGGCGGGAATGGAAACCGAGGATGGCGACGGTGGTGGCGTGCTCGTGGGCGAGGGCGGCGGCGGCGGCGCGCAGGCCATGCCAACCGGTGTCGCCCTGGGCGATGGCGCCGCCGATGGCGAGATGGAGGAGGGCTTTGTCGGTGGGGGATTTTTGCGGCTGGGCGCTGGGCGGCTGGCGACGAGCGGGAGCGGTCGGCGGCGTGCGGCGGGGAGCGCCGGGGCCGGTGGGGCGGGCGCCGTCGAGGAAGAGGCGGGCGATGTCGGCCATGTTGCGCGCGGGGGGGGAATGGGGCGGTTGGCCGGTGGATTCTTCTGGGTGTTGGGTGTCGCTCATTCCCGCGATCTCCAGATCATTGCCGATTACCATCGCCCATTGCCGATTGCTGAGGGTGCTCCCAATTGGCAATGGGCCATTGGCAATGGGCAATTCCTTCTCTGTTCACACGACTTCCACGACGCTGTCGAGTTCGCCGAAGGGATTGGGTTCGGCGAAGCGGTTGTGGGGGTCGGCCTGCCAGCGGCCATCGACGACGAGGCGGTAGCGGTACTTGCCGGGCTTGATGCTGACGACGGCGCGGAAGGTGTCGTCGCCTGCGCCGGCCATGCGGACGGGGTTCCAGTTGTTGAAGTCGCCGGCGATGGCGACGTCGCGGGCGCTGGGGAAGTGGGCGACGAACATGAGGCCTTCGGGGACCTGGCGGACGCCGTAGAAGGCTTCGAGTTTCTGTCCGAGGGTGGCTTCGCGCGGGGCGGAGACGATGCCCATGCCGCGTTGTGCGGCGGCGCGAACTTCATCGGCGCGGCGGGCGAGGACGCCGGCCTGGGCGGCTAGTTCCTGTCCGACGGCGCGCTGGCTGCGGCGGAAAGGAGCGTTGGGATTGACGTTGCCGAGCGGGGGAAGGGCGTCGCCGAGCTCGATGCCTTCCTGCACCGCTTCCATGGTTTCTTCGAGGGTGGCTTGGGCGGCGAAGAGGGCGGTTTCGAGGGTGGCGGCTTCGCGCGGTGCTTCGATGGCTTCGACGGCGCGGGCGACGTCGATGGTCATCCGCGGGGCGGGGCCCATGAGCTCGCGGGCGAGCTTCTGGAAGTCCTTGAAGCCTTTGCTGGCGGGGTCGTACTCGGTGATGGGCTGGCCGAAGCTGGCGGCTTCTTTGAGTTTCGTGTTGAAGTTGATGGTGGATTCCATGAGCAGTTCGCCGAAGCCGTCGCGGAGCTCGGCGAGGACTTCGCGGGCGAGCTTGGTGCGGATGTCGTAAAGGGTGGCGAGGATGCGGATGCGGAGGTCGTGGCGGCACTGCTTGCGGAGCTGTTCGAGAAGTTCGAGCTGCTTGGCGAGGCCATGGAGGGAGAAGTAGCCGGTCTCGACGGGGATGAGGACGTCGGAGGAGGCGCGCATGGCGTTGAAGGTGAGCAGGCCGACGTTGGGGGGGCAGTCGATGATGCAGAAATCGTAATCGGCGGCGACGCGGGCGAGGGCGTCGGAGAGGCGGTCCTGGCGGCCGGCGAGCCCGTGGAGTTCGGTTTCGAGGGCGGCGAGGGAGATCATGGAGGGGGCGAGGTCGAAGTTGGTGGCGATCTGCCAGGTGATGTCTTTGAGGGTGGCGGAGGCGCCGGGGGCGCGGAGGATGTCGTAGACGGAGCGTTCGATCTGCTGATCGGGGACGGCGAGTCCGACGGCGCAGTGGCCCTGGGGGTCCATATCGACGAGGAGGGTGCGTTGGCCCATGTGGGCGAGGCAGGCGGCGAGGTTGATGGAGCAGGTGGTTTTTCCGCAGCCACCTTTTTGGTTGATAAGGGAAATGGTTCTCATGGGTATGCATCCTTGCATCTGCACGGGCTCCCGGCATCACGGTCGCGCTTCCAGCGCGGCCCCCGTCCCTGGGCATCGCCTTCGCCGCTACAATACCACGGCCAATGGGCGCCCGGGAGCATTTCAGGCATCATCGGAGGGGGAGGGGGTTGCGCTTGAAGTTTTCGGGAGGTTTTCGGTGGGAGAGGGGCATTTTCAGTATTGCCGCGGGGGGTGAAGGGTGGCGGCAGGGGCGGATTGAGTAGGATTGAGTGGATGGCTGGGGCGGGGGGTTTAACCTATGATGGGGGCGGCTTTTGGTGATGCCAGCGCTATGCCGACGACGTTGAAAACGCCCGTGCCCGCTCCGGTGCTTCCTCCGGGGAAGCGGTGGAAGAAGCGGATGAAGCGGGTGGGATGGATTGGGTTGGGGTTTGTGGGGATGGGGGTGGTGGTGTTTTTCTTGTTGCCGGTGTGGATGTCCAATGCGCAGGGGCGGGCGTGGGTGCTGGAGCGGCTGAATGCGGGGGGAGGAGGGGCGCGGATTTCGTGTGATGACTGGTCGCTGTCGTGGTTCAAGGGGACGCGGATCAAGAACCTGGCGATCACGTTGCCGGACAATAGCCGGCTGCTGTTTTGCCCGCATGTGAAGACGGAGTTGACGCTGTGGGGGATTCTGCTGGGGAATTATGACCTGGGGGCGACGACGGTGGAGACGCTGCAGGTGAATCTGACGAAGTATGCGGATGGGACGACGTCGCTGGATGCGCGGGCCCCCCCCCCCATTTCCCCCCCCAATTCTACCCCCCCTACCGGGGGCGGTGGCGGGCGGGCGGCGCGCGGGACGGGGTTGCTGGAGCGGTTGCGGTCGTTGCGGGGGTCGTTGCAGGTGCAGTCGGCGGTGGTGACGGTGAATTCGGCGCGGGCGGGAGGCGGTGTGGGGGAATCGGTGACGTATACGGATGTGCGTGCGGCGGTGACGATAGCGTCGGCGGATGCGCCGTTTCATCTGGCGTTGACGGCGTCGGGACCGGGGCGGGATTTGTCGGTGAACGCGGTGTTGCCGGCGCCGGCGAGTTGGCCGCCGCGGCCGTGGGCGTTGCTGCAGGATGTGGACATATCGGCGACGAACATGCCGACGGGCTTGCTGTGCGATTGGCTGGGGATGGATCCGCGGTGGCAGCAGTCGCTGGGGCCGGCGATTGCGACGTTGTCGCTGGTGCATCATGCGGCGAGCGGGGAAAGCGGGGATGCGACGCTGGTGGTGCGGGGCTCGGATGGGCGGACGTTTGTGCAGGGGCGGGGGACGCTGCGGGTATCCGGGGAGCGGATGGAGATGGCGGTGGGGAGCGGCGGTGCGGCGTTGATGGCGTCGCCGCCGCTGGATCGGCTGCTGGGGCGGGTGAATCCGGTGTTTGGCTCGCTGCATGGGGCGGACGGGACGATTGAGGCGGAGGTGGAGGGATTGCGGGCGGCGGTGGGCGGGAAGGAGGCGGTGGCGACGGGGGAGGTGCGGGTGACGTTTCCGCAGGTGCACCTGGATCGGACGGGGGTGCTGAAGCAGCTGTTGGATGTGGCGGGGGTGGCGGAGGATGCGGGAGGGACATCGGCGGCGATCGTGGCGGAGGCGTCACCGCTGCGGCTGGAGGTGGGCGGGGGCGGGGTTTCGTACACGAATTTTGTGCTGACGTTTCCGCCGCCGCCGGTGCGGGAACGGATGGTGTTCGGGGGGCAGGTGGATGGAGCTGGGGAAATGGAGCTATCGGCGACGGTGCCGCTGGCGCCTGGTCAGGGGCTGTCGGCGGGGACTGCGCAGGTGGGGATCACGGGCTCTGCGGAGCGGCCGGTGGTGGTGCTTCCGAAGTGATGGGGTGTGGGCTGTTGGGTGCGGCGGCTAATCCACTGAGATGCGGTAACTGATCATCCACAGCTCGAGTTGATCGAGCCGCTGTTTCCAGCGCGATTTGAACTGCTTCATCCAGCGCGTATGGGGAGCGGTGTCGGGGGCGTCAACGACCAGGCGCACGAGCGTGTCACGATAAATCGTGCCGCCGTGGCGCCAATGCCCTTCCACTTTTTGGGTTTCATAACTGGCGGCGCCAAAGTGTTCGACGATCTCCAGGAGCGCATCAGCCAACCACTCTCCGGGTACGTCGCGACCGTCGTTGAACTGGAGGGGGAACAGCACTTCGAATCGCCGCCACTTGCTGGGCATACGTGCTCTTTCCTTTGACGGTGAAGGGAATACCCTCGGCGGCCAGCGCTTCGACGGCGGGCTCGGGAATCAGGTGTTCGCCGCTGCGCAGGACCGTGCCGGAAAATCGGCCCAGCAAGAACGCCAGGGCCTTTTTCTCGGTCGAGCGGTTGGGGAAAGTAATGGTGATCATACGGGCTCCCGCAACATCGGTCTGACACGGGTCATTGTAGCAGGTCGAGCGGTTGGCCGGCGCGAGAGCTATACTGCGGTGATGAATGGCGGGTGCATCACGACTTTTTGTGGGCGGCGGATCGATCCGCTGGCGGCGGGGGTTGGCGATATTGAGCTTGTGGACATCGCCCATGCGCTGGCGCTGACGTGCCGGTTCAAGGGGCATTGCCGGGTGTTTTATTCGGTGGCGGAGCACAGCGTGCGTGTGAGCCGGGCGCTCGAGGCGCGGGGGGCGTCGGCGGGGCTGGTGATCGCGGGGCTGATGCATGATGCGGCGGAGGCGTATTTGTCGGATGTGGGGGGCCCGATCAAGGGGCGTTTTTTTGTGATGCGGCGGGAGACGGGAGCGCGGGGCGAGGTGGAATCGTTTGGCGATGCCGAGGAGCGGCTGCTGGGGGTGATCGCCGAGGCGCTGGGGTTTCCGCGGATCGATTATGAGGAGGTGCGCTGGGCGGACATGGCGTTGCTGGCGACGGAGGCGCGGGACCTGTTTGGCATCGATGCGCATGCGTGGGGGGTGGGTGAGGCGGCGCTGGAAGAGCGCATCGAGCCATGGGAGTGGCAGCGAGCGGAGCGGGCGTTTCTGGAGCGGTTTGCGGAGTTGCGGGCGCGGCAGGGGTAGCTGCGGGGGAGGAGGGGGGTGGGGCGGGGTCAGGGCTCGGCGATGAGGCGGTCGATGAGGGGGCGGAGTTCGTGGGCGTCGAGTTCGCCGGTGAGGTGATAGGCGGTGCGGCCCTGCTTGTCGATGAGGAAGGTCTGGGGGATGGTCATGTCGGTGTCATAGACGGGGGAGCCGGGACCGGGGAGGAGGATGGGGTAGGTGAGTGCGTGATCGGCGACGAAACCGCGGAGGAGCTTTTCGCGATCGCCGTTGGGGGCGTCGACGGAGACGCCGGCGACCACGAGGCCTTTGGGCTGGTAATCGGCGGCGATTTTGACGAGGTCGGGCATTTCGGCGACGCAGGGCGGGCACCAGGTGGCGAAGTAATTGACGAGGAGGACGTGGCCCTTGCAGGCGGTGGAGGAGAAGGTGGAGCCGGCGAGGGTCGGCATGGAGATGGCGGCGGTCTGGCGGTCGGAGGAGGCGATGAGGGTGTCGACCTGCGGGGGCGTGAGGAAGCGGACGGCGAGGATGGCAGCGGTGACGCCAAAGAGCGCCAGGATGAAAGCGAGGCCCAGGACGAGATTGGACTGCCGGCGGGTCATGGGGGCATTATGGAACAGTCAGCGGCAAAGACCAAGCGATCGCTCCGGAAAGACGGGGCAAAAAAGAGGAAAGACGGCGCGTGGGGCACGCCATCTTTCGGGTGATGGGGTCGTGTTGCAGTGGGAGGGGGAGAGCGGGGCGGATTCAGTCGTCGATGGAGGTGCCGCCGATGCGGTGGACGCGTTCGCGGAGGCGGACCATGACGGCGTGATGGATTTGGGAGACGCGTGACTCGCAGAGGTCGAGGGTGGCGCCGATTTCCTTGAAGGAGAAGTTTTCGTAGTAATAGAGGATGACGACCTGGCGTTCGACGGCGGAGAGGCCCCGGGCGAGGAATTCGCGGAGATCGGAGCGTTGCGCCTCGCGGACGGGATCGACGGGATTGTCATCGGGGAGGCAGTTGAGGTTGACGCCGCCGGAGGCGCCTGGGGCGTCGGAGTCGTCGTCGGTGGTGAGGCGGAGACGGAGCGGGGCGGCGGTTTCGCGGCGTACGGACTGGAGTTCGTGCAGGGGCATGTTCATGGCCTCCGAGAGTTGTTCATCCGAGGGGGCTTGGCCGGACTGCATTTCGAGTTGCAGGGCGGTTTCCTGGACGCGCTGCATGCGGGCACGGAGCATGCGGGGGGCCCAGTCGAGGGATCGCAGGTAGTCGAGGGCGGCGCCGCGGACGCGTGAGCCGCAGTAATGCTCGAACTTGACGCCGCGGGAGGCGTCGAAGGTGGCGATGGCCTCACGGAGGCCGAGGGTGGCGGCCTGAGTGAGATCGTCGATGTCGGCGCCGGCGGGGAGGCGGGAGCGCATGCGGCGTGCGATGACCTTGGCGATGTAGAGGTAATGGAGGAGGAGGCGGTTGCGGAGCGATTCATCGCGCGTGAGGGTGTAACTTTCCCAGAGAGCGGAGAGTTGCGCGGCGGCGTCGCCGGCGGGGGAAGCGTCCGTGCGGGGGGAAACGGGGGGGGCTGCAAGGGTGACCATAGGAATCCATTCCTTCTTGTAAGCTTGCCGGGGCGACATCCATGCCAACCACCGGGGCAGACTGGGGGCGACGACAGACCATCCTTGGCCGTCGGGGAGTTCAGAGTCGGCGAGAGACTGCGGTCAGATTTTTACCAGCAACAGGGAGAGATGAGTTCCCACACTATCGAAAACGGAGGGGAGGTCCGAGAAGGTTCCAGAAATTTTTAAAGAATTTCATGATTCCTCAGATCCCACGGTGTCATCTGGACGCGACACGCTATAGCGAGGCGCATGCCAAGCGGGGCGCGGGCATGGCGTCGGGGGTGGACAAATGCGGTAAAACATCGGGAAAAGGCCCACAAAAAAAATTGTGCGTCAGGGACGCGTTCGGTGGTGGGGAGGCCCCTCTAAAGAGGGGATGAACATTGCAGCTTGCAAGAGGCGTGGGGAATCGGGTTGAAAAAATGCACGGAAAATCAGGGGATCGGAGGGGACCGGGGCGGGGCGGAGGCAGGAATTGCGCGACTTTTTGCAGAAGTGGTCGGGGGGCGGCCGGGGCCGGCGTTGCGCAAAACAGCAAGTGTGCGGCGCAATCTGAAAAAATCACGCAAGTGGGCGGAAAGATCGCCGAGCGCGATTGCAAGTTGTCCGCGCGTGGGCTTTGCCTTAATGTAACGTGCTCGCAAACGCCGCATTTTCCCAGTCCGCGGCCTGTGCGTGATGGTTTCCTGGGCAACCTTGAATAGGGAAAGAGACTCGGCATGAAAAACGCGATTCGTGTGGCGGTGACCGGACCGGCGGGACAAATCGGATACGCACTCCTGTTTCGGATCGCGTCGGGGCAGATGTTTGGAGCCGACCAGCCGGTGATCCTGCAGCTTCTGGAGGTGCCGGTGGAGAAGGCGATGAAGGCGCTTGAGGGGGTGTCGATGGAGCTGGACGACTGCGCGTTTCCGCTGCTTCAGGGGATGGTGCTGACGTCGGATCCGAACGTGGGGTTCAAGGACGCCAACTGGTGCTGCCTGGTGGGCGCCAAGCCGCGCGGCCCGGGGATGGAGCGGGCGGATTTGTTGAAGGACAATGGGAAGATATTCATCGAGCAGGGGCGGGTGATCGACAAGGTGGCGGCGGATGATTGCCGGGTGGCGGTGGTGGGGAACCCAGCGAACACGAACGCGATGATCGCGGCGAGCCAGGCGAAGCGTCTGCCGGCGGATCGGTTCACGGCGATGGTGCGTCTGGACCAGAACCGGGCGACGACGCAGCTTGCCAGGAAGGCGAACGTGGCGACGACGGCGGTGAGCGACGTGTTTATTTTCGGGAATCACTCGCCGACGATGTTTTCGGCGTTTCATCTGGCGAAGATTCAGGGGCGGCCGGTGCCGCAGGTGATAGGCCACGCGGAATGGCTGCGGAAGGAGTTCCAGGAGACGGTGGGGAAGCGTGGCGCGGCGATCATTGCGGCGCGCGGGGCGTCGTCGGCGGCATCGGCGGCGAACGCGCTGGTGGATCACGTGCACGATCTGGTGACGCCGGGGAAGATTCACTCGGTGGCGGTGAAGTCGAACGGCGAGTATGGGTTCGATCCGAACGTGTGGGCGGGGATGCCGGTGAAGACGACGTCGCCGGGCAGTTATGAAGTGATCAAGGGTCTGCCGCTGGACGATTTTGCGAAGGAGAAGATCGCGGCGACGAACAAGGAGCTGGTGGAGGAGCGGGAGATGGTCAAGGGGATGCTGTAAGGAGGCGGACAGCTCGCTGAGACGGAAGATTGATGGTTCCAAGGTCCATAGAGGCTCGGCGGTACTATTTTGTCGCGCAGCAGCGGCTGGAAGACGCCAAACTCCTCTTCGAGCGGGTTCGCTATGGTTCCGCTGTTTACCTCGCGGGCTATTCGGTGGAGTGCATCCTCAAGGCGATCCTTCTCGAACACAGCCCGCGGCGTCGGCAATCCGCCCTGCTTGTGGCGTTCCGTCGGGGCGGCCGCGGCCATGACTTCGAGTGGCTGATTGACGCGTTGCCGCACAGCGGGCGTGGTTCCTTCCCGAGACCGATCAGCCGGGACGTGCGCATCGTATCGACTTGGTCGGTTGATTTGCGCTATAATGCCGGCGCGGTGAAGCGCGAGGACGCCCGTGAATTTATCGCCGCCGTCGAACGGCTGGTGACTTTCTTTGATGCAAGGATCGGGTAATGGCCAAGCTCGTCCGCGGACGATGGGATGCCGATCTCAAGGCGATCCGCACGGTACTCGAAAGCTACGAGGCCGACCATCCAGGGGCCCGCGCGGAGCTTTATCGCCGTGGAAATACCCTGATCCGCATCCGCATTGTCAGTCCGCATTTTCGCGGTATGTCTCTTACCGCCAGGGACAATGAGCTCTGGACCTACCTGGAGCGACTGGACGAAGAGGTGCTCCAGCAGGTCACAATCCTGCTCCTGCTTACGCCGCAGGAACAGGCCGCCTCGCTGATGAATCTCGAATTTGACGCGCCGGTCCGCTCTATCGCCTGATGCCCCGGAGAGCACGCATATCCTTGCCGGTCATACCCTGCGCGGGTGAGCGGCTATTTTGCTGAGGAGCGTCCGTGGCCCGGCAAAGGCCCCCCTCACAAACCCCGCGACTCGTTTCCGCGATCCGGCCCGGCACCGGCAGCACGCGCCCCCGGGGCCCGGAGCCCGTCCGCAGTTTTTTTCTTCTGTTCGTGCTGGCGATGGGCGTGGGGCTTTACGGGGCGTTTCTCCCGACGGCCCGTTCGCGCTGGGCCTGGGCGATGCACGATCGGGGGGTGCATGCGCTGGCGGCCATCAAGATCGCGACGTCGCTGCGGGGCGGGGATTTGGCGACTTTTTTCAGCGAGCTGCTCAAGCCCAAACTTTATCCGCCGCTGCAGGCGATTCTGGGGGGGCTGGCCGCCGTGATCGCGGGGCCGCACTACCGGATCGTCGCGCTGCCGAGCCTGTTGGGGTGGATGCTGATGATCGTTTGCGGGTGCGGCATTGCCTATCGCATCGCCCGGCCAAGCACGCGGCTGTTGGCCGGTTTCATCGTCGCCGCGTTCATGGTCGCCAGCCCGGCCGACCGTTTTTACGCCACCGACACGATGCTGGAAAGCCTCGGCGCCGGACTCACGGCGGCGGTGCTTTTTTGCTATGTGCTGGTGCGCGAGCGAGCGGAGCCGGGCCGCCTGCGCTGGCTCGCGATCGCCCTCACGCTGCTGTTTTTCGAAAAGTACAACTACTGGCTGCTGGTGGTGATCGGCCTGTGCGTCGATGTGCTGGCCGATGCGGCGATACGGGCGTGGCTCGTCGCCTTCGCCCGCCGCAACGGCGCGGCGATCGTCCGCCACCTGCTCAGACAACCGCTTCTGTGGGGCGCCCTGGCGGTGCTCATCGGCACGCTCGTGATTGCGCGGCGCGGCGAGACGGCGATCGGCGGTCTGTCGCTGTATCCGCCGCGCGGGCTGCTCACGGCCGCGGTCTGGCTGATCGCCGGGCAGATCGGCCTGGAGTTTTTCCGCTTCGGCCGGGAGCGCTGGCGTGGGGCGCCTGCGTGGCTGCGGGAGCTGTGGAGCTGGCACGGATTGCCGCTGTTGATCTGGCTGATGCTGCCGGCACGCCTGTGGACGATTTTATTTTTTGTCAGCACGTCGAATGCGGGCGACGCCCGTTATCCGGGACTTGCGGGGTTGCGTTATTACGCGCAATGCCTGGCCGAGCAATACGCGGTGGGGTGGTGGGGCCTTGCGCCGGCGGCGGTTCTGGCGGTCGCCGGCGGGATTGTGGCGGTTCGCAGGGGGCGGGGCGCTCGGGGCGTGCTGGCGGTGCTGGTGGTGGGAGCGCTGCTGGCGGGGCTGCATCCCAACAAGCAGGGGCGGTATTTGCACTCGTGGATTCCGGCGCTGTGGATTCTCTCGGGGGTGGGAGGGGCGGCGCTGCTGGGGGCGCTCGAACGGCGGTGGCGCGCGGCGGGGATCGCGGTGGCGGTCGTGGCCGCCGCGGGCATCGCCGTGTGGTTCGGGCGGTCGATCCTGCGCGAGCCGACGGGGCACGACGAGATGGCCCAGTACCATCCGACGGGGACGCTGTTGGAGGCGACCGACGCGTATCTTCCGCTGGTGGAGGGCGTGCCGCGCGTGGCGATCTTCGCGCCCAGCGGCTGGCCGGTGGTGGAATGGACGTTCCTCGAACATTTCGGCGATGGGCGCGGCGGGACGAAGCTGGAGATGATCCGCTGGCCGGGGGACGAGACGCCCGCGCAGGCGGCCGCCGCCACCAGGGAGTGGCTGCGCACCACGCGCGACGGTGCCGCCGTTGTGATCACCCCGCTGGATCCGGCGAAGCCGTCGCTGTGGACGCGCGACGGATATGAGAGCCCGGGGATCACCGAAGCGGTCAACCGTGTGCTGCAAGCGCCTGGCAGCGGCTTTGTGACCGAGCAGATACAAAGCTACTGGATGAGCAACACCGCCGTGGCCATCTACGTTCGCGGGGCATCCCCCCGACCGGCATCGGCAGCTTCCGAAGGCACAGCCACGGGCCGCTGATGTTCACCGCCCCATTTCGCGGGACTGCAAAAACGAGAACGCCCCGGACCGCAGACCGGGGCGTTGCTCCTGAATGACATGAAAGTCGGTTAGCGCCGGCGGCGACGGACGAGGAGGCTTGCCCCGCCGAGAGCGAGCAGGCCGAGGGAAGCGGGTTCGGGGACGGGAGCGGACTTGTCGAGCGTGATACTGCTGGCGTTGTAGTCCACCACGTAACCTGTCGGGAGGTTGTTGACGGTGGTAAATGTTCCCAGGAGCGAACCGGTGAAGGTGGCAAGTGTGTAGGAGGAGGCTGTGGGGGTGGCGAGCTGGTTGAGGTTCAGCGTGTCGTTCGTAAGCGACAGGCCGCCGGTGATGGCCAGGAGGTCGCTGGTGGTATCGTTGAAATCGGCGTTGTAGGTGGCGCCGCTGTTGAGCGAGAGCCCGTTGCCGAAGGAGAGCGTTCCGATGGTGCCGGCGGTTGCGGCCCCGACGGTTCCGCTGACGGAGACGGCCTGGCTGATGGTGCCGGTGCCGTTGAGTCGGCCTGCGCTGTTGACGGAGACGGCGCTGTTGGTGAGGGTTCCGTTGACGGCGAGGGTGGTGTTGTTGACGGCCGTTGGGCCGGAGTAATTGTTGCCGGCGCCGTTGAAGGTGAAAGAGCCGCCGGAGGCGGAATCGGTGAGGGTGAGGCCGCCCGCGCCGCCGTTGCCGATGGCATTGGCGAAAGTGACGGCGTTGCCGTTGGCGTCCATGGCGGTGTTGCCGGAGATGGTGACAAACTTGGAGGAGGGCGCGCCGAAGGAAATGTCCGCGCCGCCGTAGCTGCCGCCGGTGGTGCCGGAGGCGAACTGCAACGTGCCGCCGGCCATATTGAGGCCGCCGAAGTTACCGCCGCCGAGGGCGTAGATGCCGTTGATGTTCAGGGTGCCGGCGGTGAGGGTGGTTCCACCGGAGTAGGTGTTGCCGGTGGCGCCGCCGGTCAGGGTGAGGACTCCGCCGCCGGTTTTATTGAAACTGCCGGCGCCGCCCAGGACGCCGTTGAGAGTGATGTTGTGGGCGGTGTTGGCGGCGTCGGCGGCCTGGAAGGTGAAGGGCGTGCCGGCCGAGCCGTTCAGGTTCATGTTCATGGCGGAGGACCAGTCGGCCTTGGCGCCAAGGGTGCCGTTGTTCAAATTGATCGCGCTGGTAAAGGCGTTGGTAGCAGCCAGGCCAATACCGCCGCCGCCGACATACAGGTTAGCCGAGGCGCCGTTGACGGTGAGATAACCGAAGGAGCCGGCGAGGCCGCCGCTAAGGCCAAAAGTGACTTTTTCGGTGGTGGTCGTACCGCCGGTGAGGAGCAGTTCGCCGGAGGCGGCGGTCGTGTTTCCCCTGCCGATCACGATGCCGTTACCGACGGTGTCCGTGTCGGTCAGGGTACCGCCGGTCACCTGGAGGAGGGTGGTGCGGGTAGTGCCGCCGCTTCCCTGGCCGCCGACGGTCAACTCGCCGCCGACCGTCAGGCTGCCGGTCCCGCTGACCTGGCCGCTGGCGGCGGAGTTGGATCCGGCAAGATTCACCGCGCCCGTGACGTTGGCGGTGCCGGCGTTGACCTGAAAGCCGCTGGTGCCCATGTTCTGAGCGGTGGAGACGCTGGCGCCCGAAGTGGTCGAAAAGTTGAAGGAGCGACCGAGGGCGACGGTGGAAGCACTGAAGGTGCCTCCGTTGACGATAACGCCCAGACCGTCAGCGCCCGCGAGCTGGCCGCTGGAGGTGGAGGACTGGATGCCGCCGTTGAAGCTGACGCTGCCGGATTGCAGGACAAACTTGCTGCTCAGTGAGCCCGTGCCGTATTGGGAGGACAACGTCACCGTGACGGTCTGGCCGTTGACGATCATCACGCCGCCGCTGCCACTTGCCCGGAGGGTGCTGAAGGTGCTGGCAACGTTGCCGCTGAGGGTGGTGGTGCCGGTGCCGGTATTGGCGAGGCTGATGGAGGACGCGCCGCCGGGCGTGAAGGCATTGGTGAAGTTAACGGCCCCGGTCCCCGCTGTGTTCACGGTCTTGGCGCCGGCCGTGCCGCCGGTGCCTCCCTGGACGGTGCCGTTGACCGTGAGCGACAGGCCGCTGGCCGCCGTCGCGTTGTTGGTGATCGTCGTCGTGCTGACCGCCGCATCACCCAGGAGCAGGTTCGCATTGATGATTTCGTTCACGGTGGGAGCGCTCGCGGCGGCGAGGCCCATCGTGATGCTCGGGTTGCCCGTCCCGCCGGGGCCCAGGTCGGTGATCGTCAGCGTCTGAGCACCCGCCCCGCCGGCGCCGATCGTGTAGGCGGCGGCGCCGGTCGTATCGAAGACCAGCGAACTGACCGTCTGGCCCGCGCCCAGGTCGATCGTGGTGTTGTTGTTGACGCTGGCGGCGGAGGAACTGAAGGTGGCGGTGTCGCCGGAGCCCGGGGGAGGCGAAGCCGTCCAGTTGTTGCTGTTGGCCCAGGTATTGTCGGTCGCACCGGTCCAGGTGCCGGTGGCGGCGCGGGCGGCAGGGGAGCCGATCTGACCTAGGACAGCGCTGGCCGCGATAGCAGCGGCAAGGGCGCTCCATTTCATGGACGTACCGCGAGGGGAAAGTATCATGTGCGCTCCGACTCCACCTGTAAGGTCATGGCTGAACAAGATGTGAACAGCCCGAGAAACTTACCACAGTTTGACGAAGCTGCAACTCGTTACATGGATAATTCCTCGCTTTTCACACCTGTAAATCTACGCAATATCGCTCTCACATGGGATGTGATATTCATGGATATCGCAAAACCGATAATTCCTATTCGCGATTACGCCCGCGGCTGATTCTTAATCCCGGCTATGATGCCTCCCATGTCCTCCACCGCCATTCTCTGGATCCTGGGCGCGCTGATCCCCGCCCTTCATCTTCTGGGCCTGGCGCTGGCTATTCATGCGATCCTGACCACCCGCACCTCCCAGGGCGCTATCGCATGGGCGCTTTCACTGGTCTTCTTTCCTTACGTCTCGGTCATCCTTTACCTGGTCTTCGGACGCACCAAGTTTCATGGGTATGTCGAAGCGCATCGCCGGGGCAACTCGACGCTCGATCATCTGGCGGCCGACCTGCGGAACCGGCTGCAGCAGCACCGGGCCGAGCTTGCCGGGGCGGACGAACGCTTTGCGGTCTTCGAGAGTCTGGGCCTTTTTCCGTTCACCGCGGGGAACGCCACGCGCCTCCTGATCGACGGCGACGCCACTTTTGACGCCATCTTCGCGGCCATCGACGCGGCCACCGAGTGCATCCTCGTGCAGTTTTTCATCGTGCGCAACGATGCGCTGGGAGACGCCCTGCGCGATCGCCTGATTCGCAAGGCCAGGAGCGGCGTCAAGGTCTATTTCCTCTTCGACGAGATCGGTTCGCTGTGGCTGCCCAAGCGCTACATCGCCGAACTCCGCGCCGCCGGCGTGAGCGCCAAGCCTTTCAACACCCGGCGTGGCTGGCTCAATCCCTTTCAGATCAACTTCCGCAATCACCGCAAAATCGTACTGGTCGACGGGCAGGTCGCCTTCGTGGGCGGGCACAACGTCGGCGTCGAATATCTGGGCCAAAGCAAACGCTTCGGACATTGGCGCGACACGCACATCGAGGTGCGCGGTCCGGCGGTGGCGGCGATTCAGTGGTCTTTCGTGCAGGACTGGCACTGGGCGACCGACGAGATTCTGCAGCCGCCGGGAGTCTGCACGGCGCGGCCGGAGCGGGATTCCCCGGCGCCGGCGGGCGGCAAGGCGATGGTGCTGCCGACGAGTCCAGCGCTGGATGTGAGCATCTGCAGCCTGATGCTGCTGGCGGCGATTTCGGCGGCGCGGCGGCGCGTGTGGATCACCAGCCCCTATTTCGTTCCCGATGAAACCGTCTACGACGCCCTGCAGCTTGCGGCCATGCGCGGCGTGGACGTGCGCATCATGCTGCCGGCGCGTCCCGATCATCTGCTGGTGTATCTCTCCAGCTTCTCGTACCTGGCCAGCGGCGAAAGCGTGGGCGTGAAGTTCTATCGCTATCGCGCCGGCTTCCTGCACCAGAAGGTGTTTCTGGTGGATGACGATCTGGCGGCGGTGGGGACGGCGAACCTCGACAACCGGTCGATGCGGCTGAACTTTGAGCTGACGGTGCTGGTGGCGGACGGGGCGTTCGCAGCCCAGGTGAGCCGGATGCTGGAGGAGGATTTTGGGCGCTGCGTGCGTGCGGACAAAGCGGAGCTGGGCAAGCGTGGGCGGCGCAACGTGGTGTTCCGGGCGGCGGTGCAGGTGGCCCGGCTGCTCTCGCCGATTCAGTGAGCGCCTCGAGCGCTCCGGGGGCAGGGAGAGTTTTTCGCACCCCCTTGGAATGGGCCTTGCTTCTTTCGCGGCAGGCCTTTTTCTGGAGGATCATCTATGCAGTTTCGTCTCATCACTCTGGCCGGCGTCGCCAGCGCGGCCATGCTTATGGCAGCCTGTCAGTCCACCAACACCGCCGACAATCCGCCCAACTCGCCCAGCTATGGCGCGGGCGCTTACGGCGACACCACCCCACCGGCCAATGGCAGCTCCTATTCCAATGGCGGCTATTCCAACGGCAGCAACGGCATGACCGGCTCTTCCGCCAACGGTTCCATGAACGGCACCAACACCAACGGCGCTTACAACGGCGGCACCGGCGCCACCAGCGGCGGCATGAGCAGCGGCAACGCCGGCGCAGGTTCCGTCGGCGCCAACGGCACCGCCGGCACTGGCATGGGCAGCGGCGGCCTGGGCAGCAACGGCGGCTACGGCAACGGCGCCGCCAACGGCACCACCGGCACCAACGGCAACGGCGCCGGCGGCACCAATGGCGCCATGGGCGGCGGCATGAGCGGCGGCGTCGGCAGCGGCCGCTGAGCTTCTCTTGTCTGAAAAAACTCGCAGGCCGGACGTCGCCGACGTCCGGCCTGCCTGCTGCGCATGAGTTGCACGCGATGAAGCGGCACGATCCGCGTCAGATCAGCCGCCCCGGCTTGGGCAGCGCTCCCGCCAGCGGGCGGGCGTAACGCAGATACTGTTCCGACACCCCGCACCCACCCGTCACCCATTCCACCGGCAGCGACTTGGTCTGCCGGGCCACGCTGGCCAGGGGCGTCGCAAAGAATTCGACCGCATAGGGCATGTCGCTGGTGCGGCGCATCGCCACCGACCCGCTCGCCAGACCCTCCGGCGCGTCGAGGGCATAGCTCACCGCCCGCCGGCCGCACTCGCGCGCCTCGGCCGCATCGCTCTCGGAGACGATCGTCGGAAAACTCCGCTGCAAATAGCCGAACGTATCCGCCCGCACCCGCAGCTTGCCGCCCCCTGCACCGCCGCCCGTCCGGCCGGCCACGATCTTCCCGAGCTTCGACTTCACCAGGTCCGCCAGATAATCCCCCAGCGCCCCCGACCCCGAGAGTTGTCGATTGCCATGCGCATCCACCTCGCCGCCGGTCATGATCTTCTCCGCCAGCAGCGACTTCTTGTCCCCCGCCGCATAGCGCACGCCTTCCGACACGGCGATCACGCACCGCCCCAGCTTCGTATACACCCGGTCCACGTCGCCGATGAACTGATCCTCGCTGAAATCGACCTCCGGCACATAAATCAAGTGCGGCCCGTCCGATTCATCCCACCGCCCCAGCGCCGACGCCGCCGTCAGCCAGCCCGCATCGCGTCCCATGACGATGTTGATCTTGATTCCTTTGAGCGAGCGATTGTCCGCATCGTCTCCCTGGTGCGCCAGCGCCACGAAGCGCGCCGCGCTGCCATAGCCGGGGCAGTGATCCGTGGTGCGTAAATCGTTATCGATGGTTTTGGGAATGTGATACACGCGGAGATGGACGCCGTCCGCGGCCGCCATTTCGGCGGTGATGCGCGCCGTGTCCGCCGAATCGTTTCCGCCGATGTAAAAAAAGTGCGAGACGTTGTTTTTCTTGAAGGACTCGAAAATTTTCCGGCAATACTCCTCATCGGGCTTGTCGCGCGTCGAGCCCAGCGCCGACGAAGGCGTCGCCGCCACCCGCTCCAGCAGGTCTTTCGACAAACCGTCCAGCGACACAAATTCATTCTGGATGATGCCGCGCACCCCATGCTTGGCGCCGAGAATTTTTCCGATGCGCCCCTTCGCCTGGGCCCCGGTGAGCGCCTCGATCGCACCCACCAGGCTCTGATTGATCACCACCGTCGGCCCGCCCGATTGCCCGATCACCGCATTGCCAGACATCACGACTCTCCTGTGCGTACTTCCCGGGGAACAAAGCCGCGCAGTATACGCCAAGCCGTTTCCCCGCCGCTACAATGGGCCGATGCGCATCGCGGAAATCTTTCATTCGCTTCAGGGCGAGGGCAAGCTCACCGGGGTGCCTTCGGTCTTCGTGCGCACCTCGGGATGCAACCTCCGCTGCACCTGGTGCGACACGCCCTACGCCTCGTGGGCCCCCGAAGGCGACGACCTGCCCATCGCACAAATCCTCGCACGCGTCCAGGCATATCCCACCGACCATGTCGTCCTCACCGGCGGCGAGCCGCTCATGTTCAAAGAAATTCCCGACCTCATCCACGCCCTCAAACGCGCCGGCAAACACGTCACCGTCGAAACCGCCGGGACGCTCTGGCCGGAGGGTCTGGAGCCAGCCGCCATCGACCTCGCCAGCATTTCGCCGAAGCTCTCCAATGCGACACCCTGGCGGCGGGAAAACGGCCGCTTCGCCGAACTCCACGAACGCCGGCGCCTCAACCTCGAGGTGCTTGCCAGGTTCGCGCGCGAGGAGGCCATCCGCGACCGCCAATGGAAATTCGTGATCACGCGCACCGACGATGTCGCCGAGGCCGAGGAACTCCTCGCCACCCTGAACGAGCGCCTCCCGGCCGCCCAGCGCATCCCCCCCACCGACGTGCTCCTGATGCCCGAGGCCACCGACGCCCACACCCTCGCCGCCCGCTCCCGCGACCTCGCCCCCCTGTGCCTCGCCAAAAACTATCGCCTCTCCCCGCGCCTGCACGTTCATTTATGGGGAAACACCAAGGGCACCTGACCTGCAACAATCTTTGTCATAGAATGAAAACCAAAAAGGCTCTGCACTTCCGCGGCATCGCCGAGCCCCTTGTCAGTCAGCGCCGTTTGTCGAGAGAAGTTGTCTATGACCCCTACGCCCCAACCCCAACCCTCGCTCCTCGAAACCTTCCCCAACCCCCATCCCAACCGCGACTATTCCATCCTCCACGTCGCCCCCGAATTCACCTCCGTCTGCCCCAAGACCGGCCAGCCCGACTTCGGAACCATCAAACTTTCCTACGTTCCCGACAAACTCTGCGTCGAGCTCAAATCTTACAAAATGTACCTGCAATCCTTCCGCCAGTGCGGAATCTTTTACGAGGATGTCACCAACCGCCTTCTTGACGATCTCGTGCGCGCCCTCAAGCCGCGGTCGATGACCGTCACCACCGAATGGACGCCGCGCGGCGGGCTGCATTCGATCGTCACCGCCGCCTATGCCGCCCCCGGAAAACGCCGCTGAGAGGGATCCCGTGGGCGCGACGCATCTTCCCCGCATCGGCATCTCCGGCTGGCGCTACAAGCCCTGGCGCGGAACCTTCTATCCCGAAGACCTCGCCCAGAAACGCGAACTCGCATACGCCTCCCGCCAGCTCAATTCCATCGAAATCAACGGCTCCTTTTACTCCCTCCAGCGGCCCAGCTCCTGGAAGTCCTGGTACGAGCAGACGCCCGACGATTTCGTCTTCTCCATCAAAGGCAGCCGCTACATCACCCACATGCTCAAGCTCAAAGGCGTCGCCGGGCCGCTGGCGAACTTCTTTTCGCAGGGGCTGCTGGCGCTGGGGGAAAAGCTCGGCCCGATCCTCTGGCAATTCCCGCCCATCTTTCGGTTTGATCCCGAAAGGCTCGGCAACTTCTTCGACCTGCTGCCGCGCGACGCCAAAGAAGCCGAAAAACTCGCCGAAAAGCACACCGCCCTGATGAAGGGCCGCACCTTCTTCAAAGCGCGCGACAACCGCCCCCTGCGCCACGCCATGGAAGTCCGCCACGATTCTTTCAAGTGCCCCGAGTTCATCACGCTTCTGCGGAAGCACGATGTCGCCCTCGTCGTCGCCGATACCGCCCGCAAATGGCCGTTTCTCGAAGACCTCACCAGCGATTTCGTCTACGCCCGCCTCCACGGCGACCAGCAGCTTTACACCTCGGGCTACACGCCCAAGGCCCTCGATACATGGGCCGGACGCGTCAACGCCTGGATCGCCGGCGCCGAAACCCCCGAAGCGATGCATGCTTCCCCAAAGCCCGCCAAAAAACGCAAACACCGCGACGTCTACATGTACTTCGATAACGACGTCAAAGTCCGCGCCCCCTTCGACGCCATGGGCCTCGCCCAACGCACCGGTGGTTACGTCCCCGAACGCCCCCCCCTCGAACCGCCCGCGCACCTGCCGCACGAGGCCCGCGCCCATTGGCCCATTAAATAGCCTTGCGTGGAAACGCAAGGCCCTTACGCCCGCGCGCCTCGCCTACAGCCCATACACCCGGCTGAACTTCACCTTGAGATAATTCAAATACGGCTCCAGCGACAACGCCTTGCCCGTCGCCCGCTGGATCAACTCCGCCGGCTGATACCGCCGCCCGTGCTGATGCACGTTCATGCGCAGCCACTCATACAACGCATCAAACCGCCCCGCCCGAATGTCGCTGCGAATCGTCGGAACCGCCGCCGTCGCCGCTTCAAATAACTGCGCCGACAGAATGTTCCCCAGCGTGTACGTCGGAAAATATCCCACCCCGCCGCCCGACCAATGCACATCCTGCAGAATCCCCTCGCGATCCGTTTCCGGCTCAATCCCCACAGATTCCTTCATCTTCCGCTTCCACGCCCCCGGCGCATCCTTCACCGAAATCCGCTTGTTCAGCAGATCCTGCTCCATTTCATACCGCAGAATGATGTGCAGGTTGTACGTCACTTCATCCGCCTCCACCCGAATCAGCGACGGCGTCACCCGATTGATCGCCCGATAGAAAACATCCAGCGGCACATCCCGAAGCTGCCCCGGAAATGCGCTCTGCAACTCCGGATAATACCGCTCCCAGAATTCCACGCTCCGCCCCACCATGTTCTCCCACAGCCGACTCTGGCTCTCGTGCACGCCCAGCGACACGCCCCCGCCCAGCGGCGTGCCCTCATAACTCGGATCCACATTCAGCTCATAAAACGCATGCCCCATTTCATGCATGCAGCCAAAGAGCGATCCCGGCATCCAGTTCCGTTCATAGCGCGTCGTGATGCGCACATCGTTGGGCGAAAAGTTCGTGCAGAACGGATGCACCGAGACATCCAGCCGCCCCCGGTCCCACGGAAAACCGCATGCCGTCAGAATCTTGCGCCCGAACGCCTGCTGCGCCGCCTCATCGTAATCGCGCGTCAGCACTTCATCGGAGACGCGATCCGCCCGCTCCACGATCTGCGCCACCAGCGGGGCCGTGAATTTCTTCAACTGCGTGAACAGCGGATCGAGCAGCGCCCCGGTCATGTCCGGTTCGAAATCATCCAGCAGCACATCATAAATCGGCTTGCTCGCGTCGATCGCCGCCGCCACCTCCCGCTTCAATCCCAGCACCTTCTCCAGCCACGGCGCAAAGCTCGCATAATCATCGTCCGCCCGCGCCTTCTGCCACACCTCCTCCGAGACCGCGCAGGTCTCGGTCATCCGCACCACCAGTTCCGTCGGCACCTTCGTCGCCCGATCCATATCCCGCCGCGACACCCGCACCATCGCCCGCTGCGGCGAATCTTCCGGATAACTCCCCATCTCCCCCTCCGCCGCCGCCAGCAAATCCTGCGTCTCTCTGCTGACAAACAGCTCATGCGACAACTTCGCCAGCGTCCCCAGCTGCTTCGCCCGCGCCTCGACCCCCCGCGTCGGCATATACGTCCGCTGATCCCAATTCAACACCGCATTCGCCATGTTCAAATTGTGTACGTCATGAATGCGAGCGAGAAAAGCATCAAGTGCGGCCATGGCACGGCTCCAACAGCATGCGAAATGGAACAATCAGCACCGGACTGCGAAAGCGCCGCTGCCGATTCACGCGGCATCCTCGCAGCAAATCGCCAAACCGTCCATCCTCGTCCCGACACGCTACCCTTACCGGAAAAAATCCCCGCGCGCCGCCGCACAAATCGCCACCACCGCCGGATGCTTCAGCTTCCGCTCCGGGCTGATCGCGTAAAACCGCTCCCGCACTCCCTCCAGCCGGCCGATCACCTTCACCGCATTCTGCCGGCACACTTCCTCCTCCACCAGCGCCGACGCCGGAAACAGCGCCCGCCCCGTCTGTCCAAACGCCTGCAACAGCGCCGCATCCTCAAACTCGCCGAGAACCCGCGGATGAATCCCGTTGGCGTCGAAATACTGATCCAATGACCGCCGCAGCGACGTGTTCCGCGTCGGCAAAAACAGCGGCGCCCCATCCAGGCAGCGCGGAAAATCCTTGCTGTACTTCGCCACCAGATTCTTCCCGCCAAAGAAGGTCACCCCTGATTCCCCCAGCAAATGGTTGTACGCGCGTAACTGTGCCCCCGCGCCGATGGGCGTGTCCGACAGAATCAAGTCAATCCGATACGTCGCCAGCTCCACCAGCAATGCGTCGATCTTGTCCTCCGTCGCCACCACCGCGCACGCCGGCTCCAGCGCCAACGCCGGCTCCAGCAGCGCCACCGACACCAGCTTCGGCATCGCATCGGCGATCCCCGCCGCCAGCTTCCGCGGCCGCGCTTCGGGCCCCACCTTCACCGCATCCAGCAGCTCGCGCCCCAGCATGAAAATATCGTCCGCATACTTATAGGCCATCTGCCCGATCTCGGTCAGCACCAGCGATCGCCCCCGCCGCTCGAAGAGCTTGTCGCCCAGCATGTCCTCGAGCTCGTGAATCTGCGCCGAGATCGTCGGGCTCGACAGATGCAGCTTCTCCGCCGCCCGCGCCACGCCTCCCTCCCGGGCCACCGTCCAGAAATACATCAGGTGATGATAGTTAAGAAAGGGCATGAAACCTCCAGCAGTGCCGGGCCACCGGGACACGCACCGGCCCAGGCATCGCACGGCCGGCACATACGCGTCTTTCGCACTTCGGTTTATCCGGCACCTTACCGCCCTGATTCGTTTTTTCCTATCCGGCATGCATTGCGATTTTTCATCGCAAGCGTGCGGATTTATCGAAGAGGTGAGGCGCATCCCCTCTTCATTTTTTTCACACCCCGCCCACGCCTGCCCCGTCTGCCCTCCGCGCGGCGCGTCGATTGCTAAAAAAACTCCGAAACCCGCCCGCCGGCTTCCTGCCCGCCGCGGCCTCAACACAGGACTTTCTGCTCATGGAATATGGACGTAACATCAACAATCCCCTCCTCCGCACCGCCATCAGCATCGGCGAAGCCACCATCCGCCGCGCCTGCGACCTCTGCTCCTCCCTCACCATCCACATCGACCTCGACCACGCCCCCGATGGCCGCGACGCCCTCCGCGTCACCCTCCGCTCCCGCGACGCTTTCTCCGGCTTCCGCATGGCCATCCGTAACTATTTCGACGACTCCGCCCTCCAGCGCGTCGCCCAACACGCCTGGCAACGCCGCGTCCCCTGCGGAACGCCCCTCGCCCACGTCACCCCTTTCCGCGGCCTCATGGAACCCTCCCTCAATTGACCCCGGCCGCGGCATCCCGCCCACGCGCGGCAAAAACCGACGCCCCCAGCCCCAGGTCGCTCCCCCGACCGCCTCATCTTGACACCCGCCCGCCCCCTCACCATCATTGTCACATGGAAAACCGTACTGCCGCCCAACCGTCGATTCCCGCCGATCCCTTCAGCCCCCTCACGAAAATCATCGCCGAAGCCATCACCTTCGACGACGTCCTGCTCATCCCCCAGCGCTCCGACTTCGTCCCCGGCGAAGCCGACGTCCGCACCCGCCTTACCCGCGCCATCGAGCTCAACATCCCCCTGATCTCCGCACCCATGGACACCGTCACAGAGTCCGCACTCGCCATCGCACTCGCCCAGGAAGGCGGCATCGGCTTTATCCACAAAAACCTCCCCATCGACGTCCAGTGCCGCGAAGTCGAAAAGGTCAAACGCTCCGAAAACGGCATCATCTTCGACCCCGTCACCCTCGCCCCCGACGCCTCCGTCGACCGCGCCCGACAGATCATGCGCGAACAAAATATCTCCGGCATCCCCATCGTCAACAACGACAAAGATTCCGAACTTGTCGGCATCCTGACGCGCCGCGATCTCAAGTTCCACGAAGGCGATGGCAACCTGCCCGTGCGCGAAATGATGACCAAATCCAACCTCGTCACCGCCCGCGCCGACACCACCCTCGAACAGGCCGAGCACATCCTCAACTCCGCCCGCGTCGAAAAGCTCCTCCTCGTCGATGAATCCCCCACCGGCCGCCGCCGCCTCGTCGGCATGATCACCATGCGCGACATCGACAAAACCCACCAGTTCCCCCGCGCCTGCAAAGATGCCCGCGGTCGCCTGCGCGTCGGCGCCGCCGTCGGCGTCAAACACTTCGACCGCGTCGCCGCCCTCATCGAAAAAGGCGTCGACGTCCTCGTCGTCGACACCGCCCACGGCCACTCCTCCAACGTCATCGACACCGTCCGCGACATCAAAAAGAAATTCGACATCCAGGTCGTCGCCGGAAACATCGCCACCGCCGAAGGCGCCAAAGACCTCATCGACGCCGGCGCCGACGCCATCAAGGTCGGCATCGGCCCCGGCTGCTTCGCCGCCGGCACCCGCGTCCTCATGGCCGACGCCACCTACCGCAATATCGAAAATGTCCAGCCCGGCGACCGCGTCATCAATATGCACGGCCGGCCCGTCACCGTCCTCAAAGCCTGGTGCACCGGCGTCCGCGACGTCATCGCCCTCCGTCACACCGCCTCCACCCGCACCACCTTCGTCACCCCCGACCACCGCTATTTCGTCGGCGACCTGAACAGCACCAGCGCCCTCTCCGTCGCCTCACGCGGCTTTGCTTCCATTCTCGAACAGCCTACCCGCACGGGCGACACCAAGCTGAAATGGAAACCCATCGGCGAACTCGACCGCGATGTCTTGCTCCTGCCCCGCCAAATCCGCTTCGAACGCCCCGACCATTTCCTCATCGATCTGCGCGACTTCGCCCTCCGCAAGCACAAACAACTCGACCGTTACAACACCGCCATCGCAGATTCCTACGAACTGGGCTACGTCTTCGGAACCTTCCTTGGCGACGGCACCGCCTTCATCGCCAAATCGCGAAACTCCGTCATCGGCCGCGTTTCCTGGGCCTTCGGGCCAAACGAGCAGGCCATCGCCGTCAAACTCGCCCAGTGCCTCCGCCATGTCTCCGGCGTCAACCCCTCCATCGCCCCCACCGCCAAGGTCATCCACATCCACTTCTATTCCCTGCAATGGGCTCGCCTTCTCAAGCAGTTCGGCTCCCGCGATCTCAAGCACCTGCCCTCTCCATACTTCGCCGCCAATCCCGAGTATCGCCGCGGTCTTCTCGACGGCCTTTTGGATAGCGACGGCCACATCACCACCGATGGCCGCCTCTCCTTCCGCAATACCTCCCGCCAGCTCGTCGAACTCTTCAATGTCCTCTGCCACGAAATCCATGGCAGCTTCCCCGCTTGCGCCACTGAAGCCGCATCCGTCGGCGGCCTGAAAAATGCCCGCCTCGAAAACTGCCGGCCCTCGATGCGCTCCCGCCTCGACGCCCACCACGCCTGCCGCCACACCGCAGATCACCAGGTCCTCAAACGCCTCAAAGCGGAATCCACCGGCCTGGCCGTCCCCGTTTACGACATCGAGGTCGACTGCCCCACGCACTCCTTCATCGCCGACAACGCCATCGTGCACAATTCCATCTGCACCACCCGCATCGTCTCCGGCGTCGGCGTCCCGCAGATCACCGCCATCTTCAACGCCATCAAGGCCGCCGCTCCCGCCGGCGTCCCCATCATCGCCGACGGCGGCATCCGCCACTCCGGCGACATCACCAAGGCCATCGCCGCCGGCGCCCACTGCGTCATGATGGGCTCCCTCTTCGCCGGCCTCGACGAATCCCCCGGCGAACTGGTCATCCGCCGCGGCAAACGCTTCAAGTCCTACCGCGGCATGGGATCCACCGGCGCCATGATCCAGGGCTCCGCCGATCGCTACGGCCAGGCCAAAGTCAAGGAATCCTCCAAGCTCGTCCCCGAAGGCGTCGAAGGCCTCGTCCATTACCGCGGACCCCTCGGCGATTTCGTCTACCAGATGGTCGGCGGCCTGCGCGCCGGCATGGGCTACTGCGGCGCCCGCACCATCGACGAACTCCGCCACAAAGCCCGCTTCGTCAAGGTCACCGCCGCCTCCATGATCGAATCCCACCCCCACGACATCCAGATCACCCGCGAAGCCCCCAACTACTACACCGCCGAATCCGACAACGAAATGTAACGCGGGCGTCCCGCCCGCATCGCCCCGCAACGCGGACGTCCCGCCCGCATCGCCACGTAACGCGGGCGTCCCGCCCGCATCGCCCCGCAGGGCGAACACACCGCAACGACATTCACCTCCAGATCGCCGCCCTGCCACGCGCGACGCCATCGGCTCGCCTCCCCCCCCCACTCGCGCTGAGCCTCCTTCCCGCCTCCCTCCACAAACAGTCCACTTCTGGCAAGCCCCTTGCTACGGCCACAAGCAGAACCACTCCTCTGCCGAGGCCCCCGTGAACTCACCCAACGATTTCCCTCCCCTCCCTCCCGCTCCCGAGCAGCGCCAGCGCCCCGCCCTGCCCCCCGCGCCCAACCCTCCCCCTGCCCCCGCCGAAGCCTGGGGCCGCCCCAACCAACCCGAAGCCTTCGGCGTCGCCCACCACCCCCGCCCCAAAAAAGCCCCGCCCAAAGATGAAGAAAAATCCGACCAGCAAAACGACACCCCATCTCAAGACGCCGACGACCAGCAAAGCGAGCCCCCCAAAAAACCCCTCTACAAGCGCCCCGCCTTCCTCATCACCGCCGGCATCATCCTCCTCGCCGCCATCATCACCGCCATCGCCCTCTACATTCACCACCGCCACTGGCAATCCACCGACGACGCCCAGACCGACGGCCACTACGTCGAAATCTCCTCCAAAGTCTCCGGCCGCGTCGAAAAAGTCCTCTTCACCGACAACCAGGACGTCGTCGCCGGACAGCACCTCATCGAGCTCGATCCACGAGACTACCAGGCCCAGCGCGCCCAGTCCGAAGCCGCCCTCGGCGTCGCCCAGGCCGAAGCCGCCCGCGCCAACGCCGAACTCGCCCGCTACCAACACGTCGCGGCCACCGGACCAAATGCCGTCTCCCCGCAGGACCTCGACGAGGTCGTCGCCGCCGCTCGCAAAGCCAACGCCCAGGTCGTCCAGGCACAGGCCGACCTCAACGCCGCAGACCTCAAGCTCTCCTACACCACCATCGTCGCCCCCTTTTCCGGCCGCATCGCCCGCAAACAAATTGAACCCGGCGCCTACGTCACCCCCGGCCAAACCATGTGCAGCCTCGTCGATCCCCACGTCTGGGTCACCGCCAACTTCAAGGAAACCCAGCTCACCTACATGCATCCCGGCGATCAAGTCATCATCACCATCGACGCCTACCCCGGCCTAAAACTCCACGGCCACGTCGATTCCCTCCAGCCCGGTTCCGGCGCCGTCTTCTCCCTCCTCCCCGCCGAAAACGCCACCGGCAACTTCGTCAAAGTCGTCCAGCGCGTCCCCGTCAAAATCGTCTTCGATGATTACGACCCCACACGCCAACCCTTCCTCGGAGTCGGACTCTCCGTCACCCCCAAGGTCCATATCCGATGAGCGCCACCGCCGCCGAACGCCCGCGCCTGCAGCAGCGCCCCGCGCGTGCCAGCGGCGACGCATCCCAACCCGCTTTCCTCCGCGGCCACTCCCCCTGGCTCATCGCCGCCACCGTCACCCTCGCCACCTTCATGGAAGTCCTCGACACCTCCATCGCCAACGTCGCACTCCCCCACATCGCCGGTAACCTCGGCGCCGGACAGGAAGAATCCACCTGGGTCCTCACCTCCTACCTCGTCGCCAACGCCATCGTCCTCCCGCTCGCCGGATGGATGTCCCTCCTCATCGGCCGCAAACGCTTCTATATGGCCTGCGTCGCCCTCTTCACCATCTCCTCCTTCCTCTGCGGACTCGCCCCCAACCTCGCCACCCTCATCTTCTTCCGCGTCCTCCAGGGCGTCGGCGGCGGCGGGCTCCAGCCCTCCGAGCAGGCCATCCTCGCAGACACCTTCCCCCCCAAAAAACGCGGCATGGCCTTCGCCTTCTACGGCTTCGCCATCGTCGCCGCTCCCGCCATCGGCCCCACCCTCGGCGGCTGGGTCACCGACAACTACACCTGGCGATGGATCTTCTTCATCAACATCCCCGTCGGCATCGTCTCCCTCATCCTCACCACCTTCCTCATCCACGACCCCGCACACCTCGAAAAAGAACGCCGCTCACGCATGAAAAAAGGCTTCTCCATGGATTACACCGGCCTCGGCCTCATCGCCATCGGCCTCGGTCTGCTCCAATACGTCCTCGATAAAGGCAACATCAAAGACTGGTTCGGCTCCCCCACCATCCTCGTCTGCTCCATCATCTCCGCCCTCGCACTCATCTCCGCCGTCGTCTGGGAGCTCTCCGTCAAGGACCCCATCGTCGAACTCCGTCTCCTCAAAAATCGCAACTTCGCCATCGCCAATATCCTCATGCTCATCCTCGGCTTCGTCCTCCTGGGCTCCACCGCCCTCATTCCCCTGCTCACCCAGCAGGTCCTCGGTTACACCGCCACCCTCGCCGGACTCGTCATCTCCCCGGGCGGCCTCGCCGTCATGGCCCTCATGCCCCTCGTCGGTTTCCTCGAATCTCGCCTCGACGTCCGCGTCATCATCGCCATCGGTCTCGTCACCAGCGCCGTCGGCCTCTTCCTCATGACCCACTTCGCCACCGATGTCGATTACCGACATGTCGCCATCGGCCGCGTCGTCCAGGCCTCTGGCATCGCCTTCCTCTTCATCCCCATCTCCACCCTCAGCTACTCCACCCTCAAAAAAAACCAGAACACCGCCGCCTCCGGACTCATCAACCTCGCACGCAACCTCGGCGGCTCCGTCGGCATCTCCATCTCCCAGACCCTCGTCTCCCGCCACACCCAGCTCCACCAAACCTACCTCGCCGCACACGTCACCTCCTCCAGCCCCGCCTACCGCGGCGCCATCGCCAACCTCGCCGCCCTTCTCAACCACCAGGGCGTCGCCGCCGCCGACGCCCTCCACCGCGCCCAGGCCATCCTCTACCAGCAGCTCGGTCAGCAAGCCACCATGCTCGCCTACATCGACGTCTTCCGCTTCATGGCCTATTCCTTCCTCGCCTCCCTCCCCCTCCTGCTCCTCCTCCAAAAACCCACATCCACCCACCCCGCCGCGCACTAACTCGCCCAGCGCAGATCACGCCATCTCGGCAAACTATTCCCCCGCCGGTCGCCTTATCCGAAACAGCACCGATCAATCAATCGAAGCGCGCCCTTCCCCCGGCGGCAACGGCCGCGGCCGCAGCTTCGCGGTGACACCCGCCCCACCATCCCCGCGATCGATGATCCACTGCACCACATCCCCGATCGTCCGCCACCCATCGGCCGTCTCGTCGGATATCGACACCTCAAAAGCGTCTTCAACCGCCATCACCAGCTCCACGACATCGACACTGTCCACCCCCAACTCATCCAATCTCGTGTCGCGCGATAATTCCCCCACATCGCGCCCCAACTGCTCCGCGACAATCTCCAAAACCCGCCGCTCAACCGCCTCCCGATCCATTCACGCTCAGTCCATCAGTCACTTCTTACAACTTAGGAAAAAAAATGACCGTCCGCCCCCGACCGGCTCGCGCCACAACCCCCAACCCATTCGTGCCAATTAGTGTCCATTTGTGGACAATTCCCGTCCGTCGTCTTTCGTACTTTTCGCGCCTTTCGTGGCCATTCACGTCGTCGCCCATTTACGCCTTATGCATCACCGGCTGCGGATCCGGCTCCGGCTCCGCTCCCGTCAACTCGTCGTCGATCGCCTTCATGTCCTCCGTCTCCGTCTTGCTCCGCCACACCGCCCACAGCAACGCCACCAGGCATACCGCCACCACCACCCACCTCACCCCCATCGCCGGCACATGCTGCGCCAACTGCTTGAAATACGGCAGATCGTTCATCACCCCGCGCTCGATCAACGGCCGATCGAACGGCATCACCAGCGGCACGCACAGCAACGCCACCATGTTCATCACCTTGATTAGCGGATTGAGCGCCGGACCCGCCGTGTCCTTCAGCGGATCGCCCACCGTGTCCCCCGTCACCGACGCCTTGTGCCGCTCCGACCCCTTCCCCAGGTTCCTCGCCGGATCCCGCGGCTCATCCTCCACCAGCTTCTTCGCGTTGTCCCACGCACCCCCCGCATTCGCCATGAACACCGCCAGGAGCTGCCCGCTCACGATCGACCCCGCCAGGAACCCCGCCAGCGCCAGCGTCCCAAACGCAAACCCCACCAGCATCGGCGTCAAGATCGCCAGCAGCCCCGGCCCAATCAGTTCCCGCTGCGCCGTCTGCGTGCAAATCCCCACCACCCTTCCATAATCCGGCCGCTTCGTCCCCTTCCAGATCTCCGGATCACGGAATTGCACCCGGCATTCTTTCACAATCAAAAACGCCGCACGCCCCACCGCACGAATCGTCATCGACGAAAACAGCAGCGGCGCCGCCCCGCCCAGCAGCAATCCAATAAACAACCGCGGCTCCGCCAGACTCAAAAATCCCGCCACCGTCCGATACACCCCCTCATTGATCTGCCCGTGCTCCCGCCCCGTCGCCATCACCGTGATGAAGCTCGCAAACAGCGACACCGCCGCGATCACCGCCGACCCGATCGCTATCCCCTTCGTCACCGCCTTCGTCGTGTTCCCCACCGCGTCCAGGTCCGCCAGAATCTGCCGCGCCCGCTTGTTCGATCCCGGCTCCTTCGCGTCCATCGCCGCCGGGTCATACCCCATCTCCCCGATCCCGTTCGCGTTGTCCGCGATCGGCCCGAACACATCCATCGATATCGTGTTCCCCGTCAGCGTCAGCATCCCGATCCCCGTCATCGCCACCCCATACGCCGCGAATATCGGCGACGCCCCCGTGAACAGCAGGATCGACGAAAAAATCGCCCCCGCAATGATGATCACCGCCCACACGCTGCTCTCATACCCCACCGCCAGCCCCTGAATGATGTTCGTCGCATGCCCCGTCCCGCACGCCTTCACCAGCCCCTTCACCGGCGCATACTCCGTGCTCGTGAAATACTCCGTGCACCAGTTCAACACCAGCGCCAGAATGATCCCCACGAAACACGCCCACGCCGGCCTCATGTCCAGCCCCGTCTGATTCAGCGTCACCCACCAGTTCGTCGGATGATCCCCCGCCGCCCCCGCCACCGAACTCCCCGCCCCGCCCGTGCCCCCAAACCGCAGGTACAAAAACCCCGTCACCAGAAATCCCACGGTGCTCAGCACCGCCCCCAGCCGAAACCCGAAGTTCAAACTCCCCATCGCCTCCTTCACGCCCCCCTTGTTCGCCGCCCGCACGCTGAACGTCGAAATCATGTCCGACACGCACCCGATCCCGCGCACCAGCAGCGGAAATATCACCCCCTTATGCCCGAACGACGCCCCTCCCAGGATCATCGCCGCCACCATCGTCACTTCGTATGACTCAAAAATATCCGCCGCCATCCCCGCGCAATCGCCGACGTTGTCCCCCACGTTGTCCGCGATCGTCGCCGCGTTCCGCGGATCATCCTCCGGAATGTCCTTCTCAATCTTGCCCACCAGGTCCGCCCCCACGTCCGCCGCCTTCGTATAGATGCCCCCGCCCACCCGCATGAACAGCGCCAGCAGCGTCCCGCCAAACCCGAACCCCAGCAATGCCTCCGGCGCCCGCTCCCCGAAATACATGAAAATCAGCGTCCCCCCCAGCAACCCCAGTCCATCCGTCAGCATCCCCGTCACCGTCCCCGACCGATACCCCAGTTGCAGCGCCCCGCCGAACCCCCGCGGCGCCGCCGCCGCCACCGCCAGGTTCCCGCGCGTCGCCATCGACATCCCCGCCGTCCCCACCGTCAGCGAAAATATCGACCCCATCAAAAACGCGAACCCGCGCCCGAACGCTATGTGATACAGCGCCGTCAGATTCTCGCCCCCCGTCGCCCCGCTCCACGGATACGCCGCCGCCATCAGCACGATCGTAATGATCACGATCAGCGGCAACAGCGTGTTCCGCTGCCTCCGCAAATACGCCTTCGCACCATCCTTGATCGCCGCCGCCACCTCCTGCATCTTCGCGGTCCCCTTGTCCGCACGGTTGATCTGCCCCACCAGAAACAGCGCGTACAGCAACCCCAATATCGATATCCCCAGCACCACGAACAGCGCCACCTTCTCCCCGCCCGAAAACGATGCATCCGTCAAAAAGCCAAACGGCTGAAATCCCGGCGCCGCCCCACCAGCTCCCGCCGTCCCACTCTCCACCACCGTCCCCGCACCCACCGACCGCCCCGCCGCCGCCGCACCCATCGCACGCTGCATCCACGGCAACCCCAAATACGCCCCCACAAACGCCACGCTCAGCATCAATAACCGCGGCTGGCCCAGCACCCGCCGCCATAACCCCAGCCACCCGCCGCCCGCCCCTCGCGCAACCCCAGACTCCCGAGTACGTACCACCGGCGCTTTACCTTTGGTCATACGCTCCTCCAAATACGCAGCACCCGCTGCTCTCTGGCTCTTCTTTTCTTCCTCGCTCGGGCAGACATGACACCTCGCATCGAGATAACGCCCGGCTTCGTGCGGGTAACATGGCCCGCCCCCTCCTTCTTGTCAACACCCTTTTCCACCCCCAGTTCCCCCCTTACGCGCCCGAAGTTCCGTGCGCGCCCGGAGTTCACGCTTCAGCGTGCCTCCCCTCCTTCTCCCCGCCCCACGCCTCCCACCCCTCAAACTCACTGGCCCCAACTTTGCACTACCCCCCCTCCATGATCCCTCTCCGGATCGGCGCCGCGGCTCGCTGCCGCACCCCGCCCCTCCGGCACTGTTCACCTGAGGAGCCCCACATGTCTCGTCACCTGCTCGCCTCACTGCTCTCCGCCGCTGTCCTCGCTTCCACTGCCTCCGCCTTCGCTCAAAACAACGCCCCCGCCAACCCCTCCCCCATGACCACCGGCTCATCCTCCAACACCAGCTCCCCCAACTCCTCCTCCAACAACAACGCTACCCCCGCCCCCATCCCCGGCGGCAACATCAATAGCGCACCCGCCAAAGACGCCAACTCCGCCGGCATCGTCGTCAAAATGAACGGCGTCACCTCCGCCAACGGCCAAACCCAAATCGAAGGCCGACTCGTCGACGTCGACTCCCTCGCCAATGGCGACATCCTGCCCCCCACCGGTCCCGAAGCCACCGGCACCGGAGGTTCCGCCGCCGCCGCCGGCCTCGCTCCCAACAACCTCCAGCACAACACAGGCACCGGCGCTATCAATGGAAAAGGTGCCGGCATGTCCGGCTCCACAGGCACGCTCGTGCCCCTCCACCCCGACGACACCAACGCCAACAACGGCACCTCCGTCGGCGTCGCCCCAGGCAACACCAACTCCTCCTTCGGCACCTACAACCACCCCGGCGCTACCGCCGGCGTCGGCACCTCCGCGCTCCAGTCCGGCGTCGTCGGGCAGGGTATCTCCCCCAATAAACCCATCGCCGTCCGACAAGGCATGACTCCCGCCGATGACGCCACCGGCACAGGCACCGCCTCCGTCGCCGCCGGCGGTTCCGGTCAACCCAACACCCTCGCCCCCGGAAACACCCACAACGCCCCCCACGTCGCCACCGACGCCTCCATCCGACAGCACCTCGCCAACGGCGTCCGCGCAGCCATCCTCGCCAACGGCCACGCCTACACCCTCGACTGCGACCCCAAACAACTCGCCCAATACGCCGGCCAAACCGTCCGCGCCTCCGGTACCCTCGCCGCCAATAACACCCTCTCCCCCACCTCCCTCGAAACCCAATCCACCACCGGCTCCTTCCAACCCATCTCCCTCGCCCCCGCCAAATCCCCCAACAAAACCGCCTCCGAACGCTAACCCCCCCCACACCCCCAGCACGCCCCCTCCCACACGCCCCCGACGTCGCATCAATGATGCGCCACATGCTTCTCCATAGTGGCCAGCAACGTGTTGATGCCGTGAAACACCGTATCCGACGGGCCGCCAAATCCCTGAAGCGCTTGGTGGATCTCCAGCGCATCCTGCAACATGATGTTCGACGCCGTCTTCATCGTCGTAATCAGCTTCTTCAGCTTCTCCACATCCGCCGGCGTCGGCACATGGTTTTCCTTCACAAACTTCTGATAGAACTTCGCCTCCTCATCCTGAAAAAACTTCCGCGCCGATTTCACCGTCTTGATGTACGTCACCACGCTTGGATCCTGCGCCATCGAAAACTCTCCCGAAAAAAAGTGATCTCGCCCCAAATTCTTATCCCCCCTCCCCTTCTTCGTCAACTCATCCATTCCCGCGGCAACGCCCCCGCGTGTAGTTCTCGATCCGGGTAAAACCTCCGAGACGCGACCGTGAGGGAGCGTTGGGGGGGGGGGGGGGAGGGGGGACCGCCGCCATGGTGGAGTGTTACCCGGAATATGAACTACACCCACGCCCCCCCACCCTCTCCATACGCCCCAGGAGTGCCACCACTTTTTTTCGTGGGTGCGCAAACAACCCGTATCTATTCCATACTCGTCGATTTGCCCCGTTGCCATCCGTATGCTCCCAATTGGGAAGCACCCCAACCCGCGAGTTCTCACCCCCCCCATCGACCATCCCTCCGTACGCCATATAGCCCCGGCTTCCCCGGGTTACTGCTCCCGCTCGAAAAATCGCTCGCTCCCTGCCTCCGCCCCCGCCAACGCTTGCGTCCGTCGCGACCCGCTCGCCCACCTTCCCCTACCGCTCGCCCATCACCCGCGCCTTCTCCCGAATCTTCGCCGCCTCCGCCCCACCTTTGCTTCCAAATCAGGAGCAAACTAAACTGCTCCCAAAATCGGAGCAACGCCGTTCACGCTCCGCCAAAACCCCCGGCACGGATGCCGACTACCACGGACCCGCCCCATGACCCTCGCCCCGCCCCCGCCCTCCCGCAAATCCAAATCCAAAAAATCCCGCACCTCCCTCCCCCTCACCGCCTGCGAATTCTTCGCCGGCATCGGCCTCGTCCGCCTCGCCCTCGAAAAACAAAACTGGAAAGTCCTCTGGGCCAACGACATCGACGAAGACAAAGCCGAAATGTACCGCCTCAACTTCGGCGACAAAGACCTCGTCGTCGGCGACATCCACAACCTCGACCCCGCCTCCATCCCCGACGCCACCCTCTACACCGCCTCCTTCCCCTGCCAGGACCTCTCCATCGCCGGCGCCATGGCCGGCCTCAACGGCAAAGAATCCTCCGCCTTCTGGGGCCTCATCGACATCCGTTGCGAATAGAAGGTATTGTCGCGAACCCTGCCGCCACCCGTCCCTCACCTTAACATCGCACACGCTATTATAGTTTTATGGGGAAAAGTATAATAGGCCGACTCACTGTGTCACTCACCTATAACAAGAACGGCTGGACTAATGCAACCATCTCAATTTGCGGCAGATATGCCTGGCGAACTGGTCCGAAATTTGGACGGCCACTACGCCTTCATTCCTGGGCCGCTTCCTCCAAAACTCCTGTGGGACGAGCCGACGGTAAACGCCCTTTCGGCAGCAGACCACGCCCTCGGACGCCTCGCTGGCGTCGCCACCGGTGATTTTGGAGGTATCAACCCTGATCTCCTGATCCGGCCCTTCAGCCAGCGAGAGGCTGTGCTCTCCAGCAGGATCGAAGGTACGCGCGCCAACATTTCTGACCTCGTTCTGTTCGAAGAATCCGATGAAACTGAAAAAAGTGCGCCGGATGTTCGCGAAGTGCACAACTACCTCCGAACCCTCGAATTTGGGCTCGATAGTCTGCGCCACCGAGCATTGTCCCTCTCCCTCCTTCGCGAAATGCACCGGCTGCTCATGCAAACCGTTCGTGGTGGCGATTCAACTCCTGGCGCGTTCCGTACCATCCAAGTTTTCCTCGGCAAATCTCAGCACATCGATGACGCCCGATATGTGCCCCCGCCGCCTCTCGAAGTTCCTTCCGCCATGCAATCGCTCGAACAATTCATCCAATCGCCTCCTCCCATCCCGCCGCTCGTGCGTCTCGCCCTGCTTCATTACCAGTTCGAAGCCATTCATCCCTTCCAGGACGGAAATGGTCGCATCGGCCGCCTGCTCATGACGCTCCTGCTTTGCCGTGAGAAACTACTCCCCCTCCCAATGCTCTACCTTAGCGCCTATTTCGAAAAGCACCGGCAATCCTACTACGATAAACTTCTCGCCATCAGCCTCCGCGGTGCCTGGAACGACTGGATCGTCTTTTTCCTCCAAGGTGTCGCAACCGAATCCACCGACGCCGTCAGTCGCGCAGCTCACTTGATGCAGATTCGCGCCAAATACTATTCGCGCGTGCAATCCGCAAGATCCTCGGCCCTCCTCCCCAAACTCATCGATCAACTCTTCCTCAACCCCGCCATCACGACAAAACGCGCCGGCCAGGCCCTGCGCATTACCCCGGCCTCAGCCCAAAGCCTCATTGACAAACTCATCAAGGCGAAGATCCTTCGCGAAGTCACCGGCCGAAAGCGTAACCGCATCTACGTCGCCCACGGCATTGTCCACGCCATGGACGACCCGTTGCCCCCCGAACATCCATAACCCGACATCATCGCTCCCGCATCGCCTGCGCCTTCTTCCGTATTTTCTCCGCCAATTCATCCGCCCTCTTGAACCGCTCCAATATCTCCTCCCGCAACTTGACCAACTCACGGTACTCCTCACTCGCCTCCAGAACCGCATCCACCACCCCATACTTCTCCAAATACCCTGCAATCCGCTCCACCCGTTCCGCCCGCACCGCCTCGGTCAACTTCATCTGCCCCAGATACGCCTGCCAATCCTTGTTCCCCTTCTTCGAGTTACACGCCTTACAGCACGGCAACAAGTTCCCCAGCCGATGTCCATGCCCGCTGAACTCCTTCTTCGCCACCGTCGCCCGCACATGATCCCACGTCTCCGCCGTGCCCCCGCAATACGCACACAAAATCTCCCCGTCCGGGTCTTGCCCCAGCACCCGCATCGCCTCCCGCACTCGCCCATCATCAAACTCATCATGCGGCGCAACCGCCGCCGCAAACGCATGATTGATCGTGGTTGTGCGCTTCGCCACAATCGAATAGACCTTCAGATGATCCTTGATGCTGGTGTACCGCATTATGTCCCGCCCCTCTGTCGCGCCCCTTTACCCAAGGACGCGTCCTTGCGGGCGGTCCGCTTCGCTTGCATAGACTTTGGACTGGGTAAAAAGGCATCCCGTGGGTCCGCCCCGCACGCCTCCGCAAATTCCTTAAACTCGATCACATCCAGCCGGCGCTCCCCCGACTCCACCTTCGCCACCCAGCTATGCGGCACTTTCAGAATCTTGGCCAACGCCCGTTGCGACAGCCCGGCATCGAGCCTCATCGCCCGCAGCTTGGCGCGTAAACTTTCATACGCCGATCTGTGCACCGACCTCGTCATGACCCTATTCTGGGAGCATTGCCTCTATGCTCCCAAAATCGGTACACTACCCTTGGTCTTCTGTCCTGGCGCCCCGTTGACACCCCTTGAAGGAATTTTCTGTGCCGGCTGGCCTTACATCGCAATACCGCATTTCTGCCGATGTCAAACATGCTCAATCGTTCGGTCACACGGAACGCTCGCTGCAATCAATCATTGACAGCACACCCCCTGCGGGAAAGGAATTGGTTGCGTATGCTCTGTTTTACGGCTACATGTCGGTGCGCTTACCCAATTGCCGGATTTCGCCTGCCCCGTCGCATTTCGCGGGAGAGCCCGATGCGAAATTTTATGTGACTATCGTCGACGCAATCTTCCTCATCGATTTTTCCGCGCCCCCGCTGCGACCAGTCGGTGAATTGCGGGCTGCGCTCCGCTCTCCGTTGTGCGAAGCTTATATCATGACAGATCGCCACCTCCATGAAAGCTGGTGCGCACGCATTAAGACGTGGCCGCCAAAGTCACGCAACCGGGCCAGCGCTCGCACCGTTCCTGACTGGATTACCACCGGATTGGCACTCATGTCGGGCCTAAGCCGCTACGATCACGTTTGTTGCCTCCGCACTCTTATCGAGCGCGCAAATGAGTGCCTCCAAAATCTTGAGCCCCACGTCGCTAGCGAGTAACACCTCCCCCGAACTCCTCGTCCGCCGCCTCCTCCACTCCCTCGGCTTCCGCTTCCGCCTCCACGTCAAATCCCTCCCCGGTACCCCCGACATCCTCCTCCCCAAATACAAAAAAATCATCCTCGTCAACGGCTGCTTCTGGCACGCCCACCCCTGCCCCCGCGGCAACCGCCTCCCCAAATCCAACCGCCCCTACTGGCGCGCCAAACGCTCCCGCAACCTCGCACGCGACCGCCGCACCCAACGCCAACTCCGCTCCCTCGGCTTCTCCACCCTCACCCTCTACGAATGCCAACTCCACAACCTCCCCCGCCTCACCCGCCGCCTCACCCATTTCCTCCGCACCCCCTAACCCCCCACGCCCCCCCGAAAATTCCCCAGTACCGTCCGGGATTTTTCTTAACAAAACGTTAACTTGCGCTCTCGCCCTAAAGATGGCATAGTTTCTGGCATGGGCCAAGCGCATCACGCCAGAGGGATTGCTGATCCGGGGGAGTTTCCCCTGGCCCCCGGTGT
>DASZTO010000045.1:0-11309 GCA_035548175.1 Phycisphaerae bacterium
GGTGATTGCTTGTCGGGGCGAGGGGTGGGGGGAGGGGACGTTGCCGTGGGTGCTGGAGGGGTATGGGGGGCAGAGGTTGGAGGCGGGGGATGAGATGGAGGTGTTGGTGGGGTTGGATGGCGGGGAGGTGGGAGTATCGAAGGAGATGGGGGAGGGGGTGCGGGTGATGGGGTTTTCGCGGATGGGTGCGGCGGGGGTGCGGAATCGGCTGGTGGAGCGGGCGACGGGGGAGCTGGTGGTGTTTGGGAATGCGGATGCGCGGCCTGAGGGGGGGATGGTGGCGGGGCATGTGGGGGCGCATCGGCGGATGGGGGAAGGGCCGGCGCGGATGGTGCTGGGGGCTGCGCCGTGGGAGAAGAGTGCGCGGCCGACGGTGTTTGAGGCGCTGCTGGCGGAGACGGCGGCGGTATTTTTTTATGGGGGGATGAAGGGCGGGGAGTGGTATGACTGGCGGCATGCGTGGACGTTGAATTTATCGGTGAGGCGGGAGGATTTTCTGCGCGCGGGGGGGGGCGGGGGTTTTGAGGAGCGGTTGCGGCCGGTGTATTACGAGGACATTGCGTTGGGGTGGAAGATGCTGGGGGAGCGGCAGGGGATTTTGTATGAGCCTGGGGCGCGGGTGGTGCATCGGCATCCGACGACGTTGGAGCAGTATCTGGATCGGGAGGAGCTGTTGGGGTTGATGGCGCCGGTGGTGGGGCGGGTGTGTCCGGAAGTTTTTGCGAAGCTGTTCGGGGGGAAGGGGGTGGAGGAGTTGGCACGGGAGTATCGGGTGTGGACGGGGATGGATGGAGGGATGCAGCGGTGGATATATGAGAGGATGAAGGGGTGGGAGGGATTGGAGGAGGGGGTGCTGGGGGCTGGGGAGGGGCGGCGGCGGGTGTTGGAGACGGTGTATCAGATGCATGTGCCGCTGAAGAGGCTGGCGTTTCGGCTGGGCTTTTTGAGGGGGATGGAGTTGGCGGGGGACGAGCGGTGGGAGGAGCGGCGGGCTGTGGGATTGTGGCGAGGGATGGCGACGTAAATGGCCACGAAAGGCATGGCGCGGCGAAGCTGCAACCCCAAAACAACCACGGAGTACACGGAGGGCACGGAGGGACGGGACGCCGGTCCCCCCCCCCCCCCCAAGACGACGACGTAAATTGGCCACGAAAGGCACGAAGGACACGAATACACACAATTGGCACGAATGGGGTGTGAGGGGATCGAGTGCTCCCTTATATTTTTGATATATTTATAAATTAATCTTTTAATATTTATTAGTTGCAGATTGATGTGCGGGAAGTGATGAGTATTTGTGTCGATTTGTGGGTATTTGTGGAGGTGTCCGTCGGTTTCGTGGTTTTCGTGGTTTTCGTGGCCATTTATGGTTGGGTTAGTTGACCACCTGGGGGGTGATGTTGAGGTCTTGCCAGTCGCGGGTTTCGAAGGCGGCGTCGCGGATGGATTTGGGGACGGAGACGTTGCTGAAGTGGAGTTCGACGGAGGATTTGGCGGCGGGGTATTCGACGATGATGTGGTGTGGCATCATGGGGGGCGGGTCGTGTTTGGGGGCGGCGGCGGGGTTGTCGTAGGAGACGTCGCGGTAGGTATCGAGGTGGGCGCGGACGAGGAGTGTTGAGTCGGGGGCGAAGAGGCGGACGTCGGTGGGGAGTCCGGTGGCGCGGTCGACGGTGAGTTCACGTTCGATGCAGGGCTGGCCGCCGGGGGGGCAGCGGGTGAAGAGGAGGATGTTGGCGGAGTCGTCGTCGGAGGGGTGCATGGTGACCTGGAGCTGGGGGGTGGGCCGGATGAGGGTGATGGCGAGGACGTCGAGGACTTTGTCAGCGCGGAGGAGGACGGCGTTGGCGGCGGGGGAGTCGGTGTCGGGGGAGCGGCCGGGGGAGATTTTGCCGGTCCAGGCGCGTTTTGGGTCGGCGTTGAGGATGCACCACCAGTCGGAGTGGTTGGCGCCTGCGTCGAGGACGGTCTGGTTGGCGACGGTGCCGAAGAGGGCGACGTCGGCGGAGGGTGGATTGGCGTTGAAGTGCTGGCGGATCCAGAGGTGACCGTCGAGAGCTTCGCGGTGGGATTTGCCCTTGTCGTCGAGGTAGAAGACGACGACGCCGCCGATGGGGGCGGCGGCGCTGAGCATGGGCATTTTGCGTGCGCGGTCGTTGAGTTGGTGGATTTGCTGGTCGAGGGAGATGGGTGCGGGGAGGGTGGTGGGGTGTTTTTTGGAGAGGGGTTGCCGGCGTGGTCCGCAGTTGCAGCAGGCGGGGAGGAGGAGTGCGGGGAAGAGGAGGAGGAGGGGTGCGCCGCGTGGTGCCATGCCGGTGCTCCTTGAGAGATGGCGTGGTTGTATCGTAGGCGCGGTGGAAAGTCATGCGGGGGGGAAGGGGCGCTTCGGTGGGGGGTGGGATGGCGGGGGGCGGTGAGCGGGCGGTTTGGGGCCGGCGGGGTGTGGCGGGGTTACTGGAGGAGTTTGTCGAGTGCAGGGCCGGGGTTGGTGTCGGTGTCGATGGCGCGGAGGATGCCGTCTTTGTCGATGATCCAGATAGTGGGGACCCACCAGACGCCGAAGTGGTCGGCGAGGGGGTGCATGGTGACTTCCTTGTCTTCGCGGAGTTCGACCCAGGGGAGTTTTTGTTTGGTGGTGAAGTCGTTGCAGGCGGCGTCGGATTTGTCGCAGTTGACGCCGACGAATTCGACGCCCCCCCCCGCTTTGTCGTGATATTTGGCGTAGAGGTCGCGCATGGTGGGGGCGGCGGCCTGGCAGTCGGGGCACCAGGCACCCCAGAATTCGACGAGGATGATTTTACCTTTGAGGTCGGCGGTGGAGAATTTTCCGCCGGTGGAGGTGCGGCCGGCGAGGACGACGGGTTTGTTGAGGAAGGTGGCTTCGAGGGCGGCTTTTTGTTTGGCGAGGTCGGACTTGGGGGTGGCGGCGAGGCAGGCGAGGGCGAGGGGGATGACGAGGAGGGTGCGACGCATGGGGGACTCCGGGGGGCAGGTGTCCGAGGGCGGGTGCAATATGTGATGGGCACGGGTCGCGACGACGCAAGCGTTGTCGGGTGCACATAGATTGTTCGAGAGGGTGCGGCGATTTTTTTACTGGGCGGGGGCGGTGGCGGGGGCATCGGGTTCGGCGAGGAGTTTGGCGACTTTGGCGTCGAGGTTATCGCGGGCGTCGATGTAGCGGAGGACGCCTTTTTTATCGATGAGGAACATGGTGGGGATTCCCAGGACGCCGTACTGCTTGGCGATGGGATTCCATTCGGTTTCGGCGGAGGTTTGGGAGGAATCGCGGAGCTGGACCCAGGGCATGTCGTTGTCGCTGGTGAAGTCGTTGAGGCCTTTGTCGTCCATGTCGCAGCTCACGCCGACGATGTCGAAGCCCTTGTCGTGGTATTTCTGATAGGCGGCTTTGACGTTGGGGAGTTCTGCGCGGCAGGGACCGCACCAGGTGGCCCAGAAGTCGATCATGACGACTTTGCCTTTGAGGGAGGCGGTGTCGAACTGGCCGTCGGTGGAGGTGCGGCCTTTGATGTCGAGGGGTTTGCCGAGGGCGTCGGCCTGGGCTTTTTCGGCGTCGGCTTCCATTTGCTGCTGGCCCTGGAGGGAGGCGAGAGCGTCGACGGTGGATTTGGCGAGGGGACCTGTGAGGCAGTTTTTGATGGTGTCGATGGCCTTGGTGCGGAGGTCGTCGTTGGCGGCGCCGCTGTTGGCCATGGCGAGGAGGGCGCCGGCGATGTCGTCGGAGGCGGGGTTGGCGTGGGCTTCGGTGGTGAGGGAGTCGAGGATTTTGGTTTGTGCGGGGGCGTCGGTGGAGTGGGCCCACCATTGGCCGAGGGCGAGCCAGGACTTGGCGGCCGAGGTGAGATTGGGGTCGGAGCCACTGGCGGCGGATTGGAGGTTTTTGAGGGCGTCAGCGTCACCGAGAGCGGTCATGACGCCCCAGTATTGGTACTGGCAGCGGATGGTGGCTCGCTGGTCGGGGGTTCCGGCCTGGGTCTGGGCGATTTCGCCGAAGAGGCCGGTGATTTTTTTAAGGATGGGGAGCGCTTTTTGGCCGTCGGTGGAGCGGAAGGTGGGATCGGCGACGGCGTCGAGTGAGGGCATGACGTCGCGGAGTGCTTCATCGGCGGCTTTGAGTTCGGTGACGAGGGTGTGGGCGTCGCGGGCGGCGGGCTGGGTGGCGGCCTGTCCCCAGACGGAGGGGAGGAAGCCGGCGATGAGGGAGGTGGAGAGGGCGGCGGCGAGGAGGGCTGCGGAGAGGCGGCGGGAGATGGCCATGGGGAGTTCCTTTGCAAAGCGAGCGATGGGCTCGGGCGATTCGCAGAAACGTCGGGCAATGGTAGGCGAGCGGCGGTGCGAGGTCTTGCGGGGCGAGGCGACCGGGGCGTTATTTCTGGTAGAATTACGAAGCTGTCCACCGCGGGTGGAGGTTCTGATATAGGTATGATGCCGTGGAAGAGGTTTCGTCACAATCCCCCCCCCCCACCTGTCGGGAGGAGGGCGTTACGCCGGGGGAAAGGTTTCGGGGGCGTGGGTGCCGGGTGGGGCCGTTTGAGCTGGGGTTGCCGGCGATGCAGGCGGGGCTGGCGGGGTATTCGGACATGGCGATGCGGGTGGTGGCGCGGCGTCGGGGCTGTCCGTATGCGGTGACGGAAGCGCTGCTGGACCAGGTGCTGCTGCGCGGGGGACGCGGGCGGGAGAAGGGGGCGGTGCTGTGCGAGGCGGATCATCCGGTGGCGGGGCAGTTGATGGGGTCGGATGGGGATGAACTCGCGGCGGCGGGAAAGATATTGGTGGAGGCGGGGTTTGATGTGATCGATTTGAATTTCGCGTGCCCGGTGAAGAAGGTGATGGGACGGTGCCGCGGGGGATATTTGCTGTCGGATCCGGAGACGGCGGTGGGGATTTTGCGGCGGGTGCGGGAGAAGCTGCCGGGGGTGCTGCTGTCGGTGAAATTGCGGCGTGCGCTCAACGAGACGGCGCAGGCGGCGGAGTGGTTTGAGGTGGTGTTTGCGGAGGCGGTGGCGCTGGAGTTCGCGGCGATCGCGGTGCATGGGCGGACGGTGGAGCAGAAATATGTGGGGCGTGCGAACCGGGGATTTCTGGCGGGGTTGCTGGGGCGGTTTCGTCCTGGGCAGCGGCGGCCGACGTTGTTTGGATCGGGGGATGTTTTTTGTGCGGCGGATGCGCTGAAGATGTATGAGGAGACGGGGCTGGACGGGGTGTGGATCGGGCGCGGGGCGATTGGGAATCCGTGGATTTTCCGGGAGTTTGGGGCGTTGTTGCGCGGGGAGGCGTTGCCGGCGCCGCCGACGGTGCATGAACAGCGGGAGGCGTTGCTGGAGCATTTTTCGATGGCGGTGGAGATTTATGGGGAGGAGCTGGCGAGCCGGCAGATGCGGAAGATAGCGATCAAGTATTCGAAGCTGCATCCGAACGGGCCGGCGGTGTGGCGGGAGTTCATCGCGGTGAAGAACCAGCGGGAGTGGGATGAAGTGCTGGCGCGGCATTACACGGAGGATGGGCCGGGGGTGGTGCTGGGATCGGTGGCGGACGCGGAGGACGTGTGCAAGGTGACGTGCGAGGCGACGACGACGTAAATTGGCCACGAAAGGCACGAAGGACACGAAAGGCTTTTGAGAAAGGAAGTTCTGTGGAAAAGGGTAACGGTACGTTGTCGGATCGGGTGTTGGCGGCGGCGGTGAAGGTTCACAAGACACTGGGGGTGGGGTTTCTGGAGAAGGTGTATGAGAATGCGTTGATGGTGGAATTTCGGAGGCAGGGGATACGCGCGGAGCAGCAGAAGCCGGTGCCGGTATGGTATGAGGATGAAAATGTGGGGGATTACGTGGCAGACATCATTGTTGAGAACACGCTGATTATTGAGTTGAAGGCGATTCGCGCGTTTTGTGATGAGCACACGGCGTGCTGCATGAATTATCTGCAGGCGACGAATCTGCCGGTGTGTCTGCTGCTGAACTTCGGACGGCGCACTTTGCAGATCAAGCGGTTTGTTGGAGAAGCGTATGAACGGTGCGCGCAGCCGATCTAACAGGTAGTAGTGCGTTTTTCGTGTCTTTTGTGTTTTTCGTGGCCATTTATCGGTTGTCATGGCTGAGCGGATATTGATTATCAAGCCGAGTTCTTTGGGGGATGTGGTGACGGCGTTGCCGTTGGTGGGGGATTTGCGGCGGGCGAGGCCGGGGGTGGAGATTGATTGGTTTTTGCATCCGGGGTTGCGCGGGGTGGTGGAGGGGCATGAGGGGGTGAGCGGGATTGTGGAGTTTGATCGGAAGAAACTGGGGGCGTGGTGGTGGCGGCCGACGGCGTTTGCGGGTCTGGTGGGGTTGATCCGGAAGCTGCGTCGGCGGCGGTATGATGTGGTGATCGATGCGCAGGGGTTGTTGCGGTCGGCGATTTTTACGCGGCTGACGGGTGCGCCGGTGCGGGTGGGGTTTGCCGATGCGCGGGAGGGGGCGCCGGTGGCGTATACGCACAAGGTGTGGTTGCCGGAAGGGGGGAAGAAGATGCTGGCGGTGGAGCGGATGCGGGCGTTGGGCAAGCCGCTGGGGACGGACGTGGGGGTGCCGGCGGAGTTTGGCGTGCCGGTGGCGGCGTTGACGGGGGAGGCGGCGCAGGTGGCGGCGCTGGGCGGATATGTGGTGATGATTCCGGGGGCGCGGTGGGATACCAAGCGGTGGCCGGTGGAGCGGTTTGCGGAGGTGGCGCGGCGATTGGTGGGGCAGGGGGAGGGGCTGGTGCTGATGGGGAGCGCGGGGGAGAAGGGGTTGTGCGATCAGATTGAAGAAGCGGTGGGGGCGGGATCGCGCGTGGTGAATCTGGCGGGGGAGACGGGGGTGCGGGAGATGGTGGCGGTGATTGCGAGGGCGCGGCTGGTGATTGGGAATGATTCGGGGCCGCTGCATGTGGCGACGGCGCTCGGGGTGCGCGTGGTGGGGTTGTATGGGCCAACGGATCCGGCGTTTGTGGGACCGTATGGGCAGATGGAGAATGTGATTCGGCATGAGGTGCCGTGCTTTCCGTGCCGGAACAAGACGTGCGGGCATCATTCGTGCATGCAGGGGGTGACGGTGGAGCTGGTGTGGGAGAAGGCGAGGGGGATGTTGCCGGCGGGAACGGGGGGAGGGGAGAAGGGGCGATGAAGGAGCGGCGGATCATTCTGGCGTCGGCGTCGCCGCGGCGAGCGGAGCTTTTGCGGGCGGCGGGTTTCGATTTTGAGGTGCGGGTGTCGCCGGCAGAGGAGCCTGCGCGGAAGCCGGCGGTGGTGGCGGTGGAGGTGTGGCCGGCGTTGCTGGCGTATGGGAAGGCGTCGGCGGTGCGTGCGGCGATTGGGAAGAAGGGCGCGGGGGCGGTGATTGTGGGGGCGGACACGATTGTGGTGGGCGAGGGTGGGGAGATATTGAACAAGGCGGCGGATCGGGGGCATGCGCGGCGGATGCTTTTGGGGCTTTCGGGGAAGCGGCATCGGGTGATCACGGGGTTGTGCCTGATGGGGGGCGGCGCGGGCGGGCGGGTTCGGGTGCGGATGACGTATGCGGAGGCGGTGTGCCGGCTGAAGAAATTGACGGAGCGGGAGTTGGAGGAGTATCTGGAGACGGGGCTGTGGCGCGGGAAGGCGGGGGCGTATGGGCTGCAGGATGCCATGAAGGATCCGTTTGCGGTGCTGGAGGCGGGGGAAGCGGACACGGTGATCGGGTTGCCGGTAGAATTGTTGAAGCGCGAGCTGGCGAGTTTTGCGAAGGAATGAAGCGATGGTGATGCGGCGTCGGATGGCGGCGGCGGCGATGGGGGCGCTGGTGATGGGCGCGGTGGCGGCGTGCGGACGGAGCGAGGCGGCGGGTCCCGCGAGCGCGCCGGCGACGATACCATCGGTGCCGCTGGAGACGGTGAAGATCGGGGACACGAATTTTTCGCTGGAGATCGCGGACACGCCGGAGAAGCAGGAAAAGGGGCTGATGTTCCGGCCGTCGATGCCGGCGACGTCGGGGATGCTGTTTGTGTTCGACAAGCCAGACACGGTGTCGTTCTGGATGAAGAACACGGAGATACCGCTGGACATCATTTTTCTGGATGCGTCCGGTAAAGTGCTGGCGATTCAGCGGAGGGAGCCGCACGATGAGACGGGGATGGGACCGCCGTCGCCGGCGTTGCTTGTGATCGAGATCAATGCGGGGCGTGCGGCGGCGGTGGGGCTGAAGGTGGGGGACAAGGTGTCGTTGCCGGAGAAGTATCTTAAGCCGGGGTCGGAACGAAACGACAAATAAAAGAGAGCCTGGCGTTTGGGTTCAAGGCTGGCGTGGGCGGTCTGCCGGTGTTTGGGAGGGAAACACGGGCGGGACGCCCGTGGCGCGTGGACCTCTGTGCCGCGGACATGGGCGGGACGCCCGTGCCACGTGGACGCCTGTGCCAGGGCATTTCGCATTGGGAAAGCATGAACGAAACGCTTCGAGAGAGCAGGTTGCCCGGGGGCGCGGCGGTGGGCGTGTTTGAGTCGCGGCGTGCGCCGGCGGCGGCGCTGCGGGTAGCGCCGGCGGCGCGGGTGCTGTTGATCACGGAGCATTTACCGCACGATGTGCCTTCGCTGGCGGGATTGCTGGGGCGCGGGGAATTCAAGTTTGTGTTGTGTCCGCCTGGGGATGCGCCGGGGAAGGCGGGGGACCTGTTTGCGGCGGCGGTGCTGCTGGCGCCGCCGGACGTGCTGCATGGGCATTCGCTGACGCTGGTGCGGGTGCTCGATGCGCTGGTGGAGCACCATCTGCCGGCGGTGGTGGTGACGTACACGGAGGGGGATCGGCGGGTGGCGGAGGAATTGTGCGCGGCGGATGGGATCATGGCGGTGACGACGGCGTGCGGGGCGGAGGAACTGGCGGGGCGGCTGGCGGGGTTGATCGCGGCGCGGCCGGTGGTGGCGGCGCTGCAGGCGGAGAATGCGGCGCTGCGGCAATGCGATAACGGGCTGACGGCGCGGCTGTCGCAGTTTGATGAGGAGCTGCGGCTGGCGGCGCGGCTGCAATCGGATTTTCTGCCGCGGACGATGAGTGCGGTGGGACCGGCGGCGTTTGATGTGTTTTTCCGTCCGGCGGGGTATGTGTCGGGGGACATTTACGATGTGTTCCGGCTGGATGAACAGCACGTGGGATTCCTGGTGGCGGATGCGGTGGGGCACGGCATGCCGGCGGCGCTGCTGACGATTTTCGTGAAGCGGACGCTGACGACGAAGGAGATTCTGCCGGGGGGCTATCGGCTGATTCCGCCGGATGAGGCGCTGGCGCGGTTGAACGATGAACTGGTGGCGCAGGAGCTGTCGCACTCGCAGTTCGTGACGATGGTGTATGCGATTTTGAATACGCGCACGCTGGAGCTGGAGTGGGCGCGGGCGGGGCATCCGTTGCCGATGCTTTTGCGGGCGGATGGGACGGCGTCGGAGCTGGAAGGGGAGGGCGCGCTGCTGGGGATATTTCCGGGGGAGGCGTTTCCAGCGCGGCGCGTGCAGCTGCATCCGGGAGATGCGGTGCTGCTGTACACGGATGGATTTGAGTCGGCGTTTGCGGAGGCGGGGGCTGCGGCGGCGGGTGCGGGGCGGCATTCGGCGCCGGTGAGCGAGCGGTATCGGGAGGAGTTTGCGAAGCTGGCGGGAGCGGATCCGCGCGGGGGTTTTGCGCGGATGGCGGCGGCGCTGGATGCGGAGCAGGGATCGCTGCACCAGCCGGATGATCTGACGGCGCTGCTGGTGACGGTCGGACAGAGCCGGTAAATGGCCACGAAGGGCACGAAAGACACGAGACGACGACGGGAATTGTCCACAAATTCACACAAATCCGCACGAATGCGGTGAGACTGGCAGCATGGTCCCTGCGGGGGCGCGGGGAAATTGAAGACAAAAATTCGGTCTGCTAAAAAGCGCTGTTGGGCGGCGGGGACGTGCGATCAGGCTCGACGTATTTGTGACGATGTGTGTGTATTTGTGGACAATTCCGGTCGGCTACGCGCGCGCGGCGACGGCGTAGCGCATGGCGGCGACGGAGTAGGTGGAGCGGCGGACGGAGACGCTGAGGATGAGGCCGGCGGCGATCATGTTGGTGAGCAGGGAGCTTCCGCCGTAGGAGATGAAGGGCAGCGCGATGCCGACGACCGGCGCCATGCCGGAGGCCATGTACATATTGATCATGGCCTGGAAGAGGATCATGGAGGCGAGTCCGACGACGAGCAGGCGCGCAAAGGGGTCCTTGGTGCTGCCGGCGATTTCCATGGAAGCGGCGAAGAAGGCCAGGTAGAGGACGAGGACGAGGAGGCATCCGACGAAGCCCCACTGGGAGCCGATGACGGCGAAGACGAAGTCGGTGTAGGCGGCCCAGAGGAGTCCCTGGCGGATGTGCTGTGCGGCCTGGGCGCCCTGTCCGGTGAGGCCGCCGGCGCCGATGGCGATTTCGGACTGGCGCTGCTGGAAACCCTCCTTCTGGTAGTGGGATTCGTCGGCGGTGCCGGTCCATTGCTTGTAGATGGAAATGACGCGTTGCTGCTGGTAGGGCTTGAGGAAGGGGAAGCTGCCGGGGATGGCGATGATGGCCAGCAGGAGGATGGCCAGGAGGTGGCGGAAGCGTGCGCCGGCGGCGACGAGCATGGCGTAGAGGACCATGGGGAAGAGCAGCGCGGTGCCGAGGTCGGGCTCGATGAGGATGAGTCCGAAGGGGATGGCGGTGAGGGCGAAGGGGATGAGGAGGCCGCGGAGTTCACGGACGTCTTTGCGGAGGCGGAAGTACCAGGCGAGGGCGATGACGTAGGCGATCTTCATGATTTCGGAGGGCTGGATTTCGACATCATGCGGGAGGACGAACCAGCGGTGGGTTTTCTGCTGGACGGGCGCGAGGAGCACGGCGACAAGGAGCAGGACCCCCCCGCCATAGAGGGCGTAACCGAGGCGGCCGACCATCTGGAAATGGGGGAGGAGCATGAGGACCATGGCGATGGAGGCGATGAGGATATGGATTTGCTGGCGGTCGGCGTTTTCGGGGCTGGAGAGTTCGAGGGCGAGGATGGAGGCGGTGCACAGGAGCGCAATGGTCAGCAGGATGGGCCAGGCCACGCGAGTGGTGAGGACTTTCCAGAGGATTTGGCGGAGGGATTTCATTGCACCAGTGGTCAGTGGTCAGTATTTAGTAGTCAGTAGTCAGTAGTCAGTAGTCAGTAGTCAGTAGTCAGTAGTCAGTAGTCAGTAGTCAGTAGTCAGTAGTCAGTAGTCAGTAGTCAGTAGTCAGTAGTCAGTAGTCAGTAGTCAGTAGTCAGTAGTCAGT
>DASZTO010000046.1:0-23351 GCA_035548175.1 Phycisphaerae bacterium
GGCGCAAGAGTCTGCTTGAACTTCACGAGCTGCATTTCAAAATCCCGAAAGACTTTGCCTTTCATGGGCTGCGCCGCATCCGGCGGAATCATCCGATCCAGCTCCGCCTCAAAAAGCTTCCGCAACCGTTCTCGAGCCTGCTCACGCGTACGTTTGGCCGCCATCATCCGCTTCCTTCCATGAAGCTGTGCCCTACCGCCGATCCCATTGATCGACACGCTCCACTATAGTCCAGCCAAACCCGCCTAAAGTGTCATGCACCCTGGCGCCGTTGGGGTGTAGTTCTGATCCGGGTAAACTGCCGAGACGCGACCGTGAGGGAGCGTGAGGGGTGGGGGGAAATACCGCCATGGTCGATCGTTACCCGGAATTTGAACTACACCCGCACCGTGTCTTCGTGTCTCCGGGTCGAACATCCCCCATCGGCCTTCCCCCTCGGCTTCTGCTTTACTCCGCCAACAGCTTCGGTATTAACTCTTCCAACTTCCCTTCCCCGCTAACACTCGCAAGATTGCCCTTCTTGTCCACCACGAATATCGTCGGGACCGAGTCGATTCCCCACCCCTTCGAAAAATCACTCTCCCATCCCTTTCCTTCATAATATTGCGGCCACGGTAATTCCTTGTCTGCCACGAAATCCTTCAGCTTCTGCAGCCCGTCCCCGGGCAGATCCAAGCTTACCCCGACAAACTCCACTCCCTTCCCCTTGAACTTTTCATAAATCGCCTTGTTCGCTGGCATCTCCGCCACGCACGGCATGCACCAGGTCGCCCAGAAATCCACCACCACCACCTTCCCCTTCAAATCCTTCTGCAACGAAATCTCTTTGCCGCTGACCGCATCCGTGAACGTCAACTCGAATGGTTTGCCGAGCCCATTGATCTGTTGCAATCGCCCCTTCACGGCCCCCGCCTCCTTCGATTGTCCATAGCCGTCGACGATCCGCTGATACAGCGCCCGTTGCTTCGCGCCGTCGATCTCTTGACCCGCCTCCGCAAAAAGCAAGCCCGCCCCTCGCGACTCTTTCGGCGCTGCCGCTATGAATGCATCTATCCCTTTCTCCGCCGCTTCCCGATCATCGCCCAGAATCTTCACGACCGCCCGCACATAAAGGGGATCGTTTTTGTTGCCTTCCTTCGCCTTGGCCAACACTGCGTCCGTCTCCGTCATCACCCGATCGGCCTTGCCCTCCTCCGCCATGATCAACCAGCGTTGCAGCATCATGTGTTTCGCCCGAGTGTCGTCGGGATAGCTGTCGAAAAAGGCCTTGACCATGCCCATCGTTTTTTCTTGATAGGCCGCCTTCGCTTGTTCGAATTGCGCCTTATACGCGGGATCGTCCACTTTTGACGGATCCAAATCCGGCGTTTTTACCGCCTTGATCTGATTCATCATGTCGTCAGCGCTCTGCCCACTCGTCACAGGCGCCGCGCCCACCGCCGCCAGAGCACACAGCAATATTCCCAGTATGCCGGTCTTTCGCATCGTTCCATCCGCCACAAAAAATTAATTACGAATGAGAGATGCTACCGTTGCGCGACTCTTTCGCAATCCATCTTACGGTTTATCCTAGACTCCCTGCCTTCTACCCTGTTGTCACACGCCTCCCCCAATTCATCGGCGTTCATCGCCCCGTGTTTGCCTGCGGCCTTGCCCCGACCGTATCCGCCGCTCCCTCTCGCCCCGCCCGCCCCCCCGTCACCGCCCTCAGCACCTGCTCAAACTGCGGCAGCGTCCGCTCATCGCAATACGCCGCCTCAAACGCCCCCCGTGCCTTCCCCTGCAGCCCCGCCAGCCGCTCCCGATCCCCCATCGCCTCCTCCACAAACTTTACCACCCCCGCCACATCCCCCTGCCGCACGCTCACCCCACACCCAAACCGCTCGATCGCCTCATCCACATTGCTGCCCTCCGGCCCCACATACGCCACCGGCAACCCCATCGCCAGGTTCGCATGCAGCTTGCTCGGGCTCATCACCCCCGCCATGTCATCGCCCAGCGTGATCAACGCCGCCTGTGCCGACGCCATCACGCCGGCCGTGAATTCCTTCTGCACATACGGATGCAGCACCACATTCTCCAGCCCCTCCCGCTTCTTCGCCTCCTCCAGCCAGCTCCACCGCTTGCCCCCGCCCACAAACAGAAATACCACCGGCTTATCCCGCAACCGCTTCGCCGCCTCGATCACCGTCTCAAACGGATGCCCCACGCCCGTGTTCCCCAGATACAACACGACAAACTTCCCCGCCAGTCCCAGTCTCTCCGCCGCCTCCCACCGCGCCGGCGCGTTCTCCGCGCTCGGCCGCGGAAAGAACGTCGCCTTTTCCCAATTCGGAATCACCGTCACCGGCAGCGCCCGCTTCCGCGGCCCATACTGCGACATCAGCAATTCCACCATCGCCCCGTCCAGGCATACCAGATGATCCAGCCGCTTGAACAGCCGCCGGTTCAGCCACCGCATCGCCCGGCTCATCATCCGGCCCTTCCGAATCACCCCCGCACGCTCCGCCGCATCCGGATAACAATCCATGTTCCACAAAATCAGCCGCGGACGCCGAAACGGATGCACCCACCGATGCACCACCCACGTCCACGCGATGTATGGCGGCGTGGTCAGCGAAATCACCACATCCTGCCGCGGCAGCCGCACCATCCGCCACGCCGCCGCCACGTAAAAGCTCGCGTAATCGATGCACCGCTTCAAAATCGTCTTCTTCCCCAGCCGCGGCGTCCACAGCCGATACACGCGCGGATTCTCCCCCGCATGCGTCTCCACCCGCGACGCTTCCACATACCCACCCCGGCTCGTCACCACCGACACCGTATGCCCGCGCGCCGCCAATCCCTCCGCCAGCGACGCCGACAAATGCGCCGTCGGACTGATGTCCGGTACGTAAAACTGATTGATCAACGTGATGCGCAAAGAAAATCCCGGCTGTCGTAAATCAGGCCATCCCTCGTGACTCACACCCGGTGCTGATCCACCGCCGCATTCACGATCTCCTCCGTGATCTGCTCCAGGTTCCGCGTCAGTTTCCAGTTCGGAAAATCCCGCTGGATCTTCCGCAGATCGCTGTAATAGCAGATGTGATCCCCGATCCGCGCCTGCTCCTTGTACGTCAGCTTCGGCCGCTTGCCCGTGATCCTGGCGATCAGCTCCACGCACTCCAGCAGGCTGCCCGCATTCCCCTTCCCGCCGCCCAGGTTATACACCTCGCCGGGCTTGGGATTCTGCGCGAAATTCCAGAACAGATTGATCACATCGTGCGAGTGAATCTGGTCGCGCACCTGTTTGCCTTTGTACCCAAAAATCGTATACGGCCCCTCCCGCAACGCCACCATCACCAGGTAATTCAAAAACCCGTGCAGCTCCACCCCCGAATGCTGCGGCCCCGTCAGGCATCCCCCCCGGAAAATCCCCGTCTTGATCCCAAAATACTTCCCATACTCCTGCGCCAGCACATCCCCCGCCACCTTCGATGCCCCAAACAGCGAATGCAGGCACCGGTCAATCGAAAACGTCTCCGGAATCCCATTCACGTACGCCGGATCATCGTAGTCCCACCGCGTCTCGAGCTCCTTCAACTTGATGAAGTTCGGCCCATCGCCATACACCTTGTTGGTCGACATGTGGCAGAACACCGCCTCCGGGCAATGCTGCCGCGTCGCTTCCAAAAGGTTCAGCGTCCCCACCGCATTCACATCAAAATCATCGAACGGCCGCTGCGCCGCCAGATCATGGCTCGGCTGAGCTGCCGCATGCACGATCATCTCAAACTTCCCCCCATCCCCGCCGCCGTTCCGGAACAAATCCGCCACCGCCGCCCGATCACGAATATCCAGCGTCTGATGCCGGAACCGCTTGCACTGCCGCTCCAACCGCTGCCGATTCCACGTCGTATCCCCCTTAGGCCCGAAGAAATCCGCGCGCATGTTGTTGTCAACACCCAGGATATCAAAGCCCATCCGGTCAAAAAACGCGACCGCCTCCGACCCGATCAACCCGCTGCTGCCAGTCACCAACACGCGCATCAAAATACCTCCAAGCCCGAAACGGACACTCCTCCCCGTTCCTAATCGGCTGCTTCCCCGGATAACTGCGGTCCCCCACGCACCGGGGCGGCGCTCCTGAGCTGCCGCTGCTTGATCTCCCGCGCCGGATTTCCCCCCACGATCATCCACGACCGAACCTCTTTCGTCACCACCCCGCATGCCGCCACGACCGCCCCCTCCCCGATCTTGACCCCCGGCCCGACGAATGCCCGGGCGCACACCCACGCGTCCGGTCCGATCTCAATCGGCCTCGTCACCAGCGGCAAGCTCACATCCGTGTAATCGTGCGTCCCCGCGCACACATATGCCTCCTGCGAAATCATCACCCGGTCCGCCAGCGTGATCCTCGCCAGCGAATACAGCTCCGCTTCATCTCCCACGATGCACATGCTCCCCATCCGCAGATTCCACGGATAATACACGCGCACCGTTCGCCGGATGCGGCACCGCGGCCCGATCTTCGCTCCAAACATCCGCAGCAGCATCGCCCGCCAGCCGTACATCGTATGGAACGAATAGCGAAAAATCGTGCTTTCCACCGCCGCCCAGACCACCCGCCGAATCTTCCATCCAGTCGTTGCCGCGGACACCCTCCGTGCCGCGGCCTCTGCCTGAGCGGCGCTGGACGCCCCCGGCCCCTCGACCGCACGCGACTCCGTGCCGCCGCCCGCATCGGGCGGGGAAGATGATGCCGACAGCTCGTTCACTGAGGAATCTTCGACTGAAGAATCGCCCGCACTTTACCGGGGTCCGCCCCCGCTCCCGCTCCGGCCGCCGCCTTCATCACCGCGCCCGTCGCTCTTCCCAGGTCCTTCGCCGTCAGCGGGCCCATCCCCGCCAAGGTCTGCTCCACCAGCTTTTCCAGCGCCGCATCGTCCATCTGCCGGGGCAAAAACTCCTCGACAATCGTGATCTCTGACTGCAACTGCGCCACCCGCTCCGGCTGGTTCAACCGCTCCATTTCGGCCATTGTTTTCCGCAGCGTTTTGGCATAGCTCGACACTGCCCCCTGCGGATCCGCGTCCGGCTTGTCCGCTTCCACCTTTTTGATCTCTGACAACACCATCCGCAGCACCTGCGTGCGCGGCTTGTCGCCGCCTTTCATCGCCGCCACCATCTGCTTTTGCACCGTATCTTTAAGGTTTTGTGTGGCCATGCAATTCTCCGCCAGGAATGTTCCGCCATCATATAAGGAACCCCGGCATAAACGCGAGTTTCCCGGCCCGGGATTGGCCCAGCCCGGTTTTTTCCCGCTTTTACGCCTGATTATGGGACATCCCCGCCCCCCGGAAAATGCCGAAATTTTCCGCTATCTCCCTGTTGACAGGGGTGCGAATTTACGTATTCTTAGCGCCCGGTTTGCCCGGCGAAGTTACCGGTCGCGGTCGATCCGCGCCGAAATCAGCAGGGCGGGCCTCGTGGAACGGGCCGCGCCATCGGAAACTGGACGTAGGGCGCATGCTCAACAGCATGCGGATCCAGATCCTCCATCGGCGCTTTTCAGCAGGGTCTTGCCCCCCACGGGCGTTTTCCCTCAAGCAATCGCGGCTCGTTGTCCGATTGCTGATAGTCCGGCCTCCGGGCCGATAACGTCGGAAAACCCCGCCCACCCAGGCGGCCCCGACCTGCAAAATGAAATCCCCGCTTTTCGAAGGAGTGAGCATGTTTTACCGGAAGGACGCAGTTTCCATGGCTGTGGTCGCCCTGCTTGCGAGCACTGGGTTCGCGATGGCCGACACCACACAAGTGAAAACCTCCTCCCTGTCCCTTGACCCCAGCGTCCTCAACGCTGATGTCGATGCGGCACCCAGCACCCCCCTCATGCAGGGACTGGATAAAATCGGAGCCGCCAAGCCCCTCACCAACCTGGGCTTGAACCTCTACGGCTGGGTCGAGGCCGGCTATACCCTCAACCTGCGCCAGCAGCAGGGTAATGTCCGCATCCTCCCCGGTCCCTTCACCCAGGAACCCGGTAACCACGTCGAACTCAACCAGGTCGACCTCCGCCTCGAAAAAATCGTTGACCCCACCAAGTGGGATGTCGGCGGCCTCGTCGAAGTCCTCTTCGGCACCGACTCCAACTACATCCGCTCCAACGGCATCGAATACCAGACCTTCGGCGATAACCCCGGCGAAGTCCCCCAGTTCGAAATCCCCCAGGCCTATGTCGACGTCAACGTCCCCGTCGGCAAGGGCCTCAAGGTTCGCGCCGGTAAGTTTGCCACCCTCCTGGGCACCGAAACCATCGATCCCCGTGGCAACGCCTTCTACACCCACAGCTACCTCTTCAACTTGATCCCCTTCACCCAGACCGGCGTCCTGGGCTTCTACCAGATCAACGACAACTGGTCCGTCATCGGCGGCATCACCCGCGGCTGGGACCAGGCCACCGAAGATAACAACGGCTCCCCCGACGTCACCGGCCAGATCGGCTACACCATGAGCAAGCAGCTCCAGTTCCTGCTGAACTTCAACGTCGGCCCCGAAGACACCGGCGATACCAGCCACTACCGCACCACCATCGACCCCATCGTCGTCTGGAAGGTCACCGACCAGCTCAAGCTCAATGCCGAAGGCCTCTACAATTATGATGGCGGCTTCAACGGCTTCGCCCCCGCCGGCTTCTCCCATGCCTATGGCGATGACTACGGCATCGCCCTCTATGGCAGCTACATGATCAACGATTATGTCACTGCCAACGCCCGCCTCGAATGGGCCCATGGTTACCTCGGCTCCCTCGGCGGCCTCTCCGCCCCCGTCAGCTTCTTCAGCACCTCCGCCCCGACGCTCAACGCCTACGAGCTCACCCTCGGCGTTACCGTCAAGCCGATGCCCAAGGATCCCATCGGTCAGAACCTCATGCTCCGCCCCGAAATCCGGTACGACGTCTCCGAAGACCACGTCTACCCGGTCGGCAGCGGCGCGGTTTATCGCGATCAGTGGACCGCGGCTATGGACGTGATCTTCACGTTCTAACACCCCGCAACTTCCCCGGTTCATCCTGGCGGCGTGACCTCCCCGGTCACGCCGCTTTTTTTTTGTCGAGCCCCGCCGCCGCCCTCCTCCGTCGCCAACGCCGCCAGCCGGGAAAACCATCCTCCACGGCGTGATGCGGGAAAAATCCTGAGAAGCGACACCTCCTGCGCGAATACCCGGTGACCTCGCGGGTATGATCACGGAATGATGGGTCCTGCCTGGCGAAAATTTGCCGGCGCCACCTTGCCGGCGCTCCTGACGGTCCTCCTGGCCATCGCGCTCTGGGCCTATAGCCGGTCGGTGTACGCTTCGGGGGCAACACCCGCCACCGCCGCGGCGGCGCTCCCCTCCGGCGGGGGGGGCTACCCTCCCGGAGCACTGGTCGGCTGGCTGATGGCCCTGTTCGTCATCGCGCCGACGCTTCTCGTCCTGTGGATCGCCGCCGCTCCGCCCCTGGTCTTTCCCGTGCCGCGCATTTCGTTTGCCTACGTCCTGCTCGTGGATGTCGCCGGCCTCTTGCTCCTCGCGATCGGCGCCGGCGAAGCGCGCGTGCCCCTGGCAGATGTCGGAGCCCTCTATCTGCTCCTGGCCGCGTGGATCGGCGCCTGCGCCGCACTGGCGGCGTTCCTGCGCCGCTGGGGCGCCGGATGGAGCGCCGCCCTCCCGCTCACCCTCGCCGGCCTCTGCATGGCCGCCCCCGTCGCCGCCATGCCCGCCATCCACGCCGCACCCGCCGCCGGCCCGCTCAGCCAGCCGCACCTGATCGCGCTGACCACCCACGCCTGCCCCATGCTCGCCGCCATCGACGCCCTGGGCGCCGCCGGTCCAAACCCCGCCAGCCCTCATCTCGACTGGGGCACTCTCCCCCTTATGTACCGCTACTCCGGCCTTGGCCAAAGCATTCCCGCCCAGCTCCCACGCTGGTGGATCGTCGCCCTCCTCTACGGCAGCGCCGCACTCGTCCTGGGAACGCTCGCCCGCGCCCGCCGGCCTTCCCCCGTCGCCCCCGACTCTCCCATGGCCTCTCCCGCCGCCGCCGCCTGAGTATGCTCTCCCCCGGCAGCCCGCCATCACCGCGGCCGCCCCTTCCACCGTTCCGCGCATCGTTCGCGTCCCGCGCCCGCCACGCTACAATACGCCTCTTGCGTTTTTTCCCCGCCCCCTTAGGACCATCATGAGCACTCCCGACAATCCCCAGTTCAAAGACCGCCTCGCCCGTCTCCAAAAGTGGAAAGCCGCCGGCATCGATCCTTACGGACAACGCACCGACGACCTGATCCCCATCGAATCCGCCCGCGCCCTGCACAAGGGCGTCGACGCCACCCCTCACGACGGCGAAGCCCCCGCCAAAGTCGCCGGACGCATCGTCCTCTTCCGCGACATCGGCAAACTCATCTTCCTGACCATCCAGGACTGGACCGGCCGCATCCAGATCGGCCTGGCCAAACAAGCCATCCCCACCCCCGATACGCGCTGGCCCCACGCCAAGCTTCTCGAACTCGGCGACATCGCCGCCTTCTCCGGCAAAATCGGCCACACCAAAACCGGCGAAATCACCCTCTGGGCAAACGATTTCTCCCTCCTCTCCAAGGCCCTCCTTCCCCCCCCCGACAAATTCCACGGCCTCTCCGACACCGAACTCCGCTACCGCCAGCGCTATGTCGATCTCTTCGCCAACCCCGATTCCATGGATACCTTCCTCTTCCGCTCGCAGATCGTCGACACCGTCCGCACCTTCCTCAAAGAGCGCCACTACGTGGAAGTCGAAACCCCGTTGATGCAGGCCATCGCCGGCGGCGCCGCCGCGCGCCCCTTCGTCACCCATCACAACGCCCTCGACATCGACCTCTTCCTCCGCATCTCCCCCGAGCTTTACCTCAAACGCCTCCTCGTCGGCGGCATGGAACGCGTCTTCGACATCAACCGCAACTTCCGCAACGAAGGCATCGATACCACCCACAACCCCGAATTCACCATGCTCGAGTGCTATCAAGCCTACTCCGACCTCGCCGGCATGATGGAGCTCACCGAATCCCTGATCGTGCGAATCGTCAAACAACGCCGCACGCTCCTGGCCGGCAACGGCGCATCTCCAGATGATGGCGGTTTCCGCCTCCCCTTCGGCGACCGCGTCATCGATTACCAGCCCCCTTTCGCACGCGCCGCCTACGCCGACCTCTTCCGCCAGCACGCCGGCGCCGACATGTTCGACGCCGACGCCGTCCGCCGCCTCGCCACCGATCGCGGCATCCCGGACATCCAGCACAAAAGCCACGACGTCCTCGTCGGCGAACTCTTCGAGCACCTCGTCGAGCCCGCCCTCACCGCCCTCGATCATCCCATCTTTGTCTACGACTACCCCGCCGCCCTCTGCCCTCTCACCAAGCGCAAAACCAGCGACCCGCGAATCGCCGAACGCTTCGAGCTCTACATCGTCGGCATCGAGCTGGCCAACGCCTACACCGAACTCAACGACCCCTTCATCCAGGAAGAAACCTTCTCCAGGCAGCTCGATGGCCAGAAGGAAGAAGACTCCATGGCCAAAATGGACCACGACTTCATCAACGCCCTCCGCTACGGCATGCCCCCGGCGGGGGGGCTGGGCATCGGCATCGACCGCCTCGTCATGATGATGACCAACAAACCCTCCATACGCGACGTCGTCCTCTTCCCCCTCCTCAAGCCCACTCAGGAAACCCTCGCCGACGTGGAGGAAGAACGCTTGGAACGCGACACCAGGCACATCGAACGCGACATCGCCAAAGCCCACGCCCTCAACAAAATCCCCGTCATCTTCGTGCAACAACCCGATGGCTCCCTCCGCGCCGTCGATCTCTAACGCCACTCTTCTACTGACCACTGACCACTGACCACCGACTTCGGACCTCCCCCCCCGCATGTACAAACTCTTCCTCACCCTCCGCTTCCTCACCCGCAAAAAGATCGTCGTCTTCCCGATCCTCGTCGTCTGGCTCTGCCTCATGATGATGATCATCGTCACCTCCATCATGGGCGGCTTCGTCACCCGCGTCCGTGAAGCCAACCGCGATCTCGAAGGCGACATCATCATCTACAACGACGCCGGTTCCGGCTGGGCCTATTACGACGAACTCCAGGACGCCCTCAAAAAACAGTTCAGCGACAAAATCGCCGCCACCACCCCCGTCGTCCGCGGCTACGGCCTCATGAATCTTCCCGACTTCAACCAGACCTTCTTCGCCCAGATCACCGGCATCGATCCCAAGACCCGCTCCGAAGTCTCCCGCTTCCGGCAAACCCTCTTCCGCCAGTACATCTCCCCCGAAAACACCGTCCAGGATCTCACCCCGCGACTCCCCGCCACCACCGAAGAACTCCAGGCTTACGCCCGACAACGCGCCGACGCCGCCGAGCAGCAGGAAACCCAGGCCTATCACCAGTTCAACTCCCTCTACTCAGACCTCACCTCCGATACCCCGCCCACCGAGCATCCCTGGCCCAATTTCTGGTGGCTCCTCGGGCTCCCTGTCCTCGCCCTCATCGTCTTCCTCCGCCGCCGCCGCCGCGGACGGCCCCCACGCAGCGTTCTCCACGGCTTCTTCACTGTCCTCATCCTCCTCGGCGGACTGGCTGTCCTCTCCCTGGGCTTCTGCTGGCCCGTCATGTTCCCCCGCACCTTCATCCTCACCGAAGATGCCGTCGAACGCGCCACCAACGACGCCAACCGCGCACGCATCACCTACAACACCGCACTCGCCAAGCTCCCCCCCGGCGGCAAATTCACCGCCCCCGATCAGCTCGCCGCCATCCTCGTCCCCAAAATCCCCTCCTTCGCCGTGCCCCCCACCGCCGTTCCCCCCGGCGCCGATCCCGACGACGCTCCCGACGGCTGCATCGTCGGCATCCAGTTCCCACTCTTCTCGCGCGACAAACGCGGCAACTTCGACCGCTCCCTCGACACCGGCGACATGCCCGCGCTCCTCACCATCGTCCCCATCAGCGGCCGCGGATCCATCGAAACCCGCAACGTCAACAGCGCCCGCTTCGTCATCGTCGATGACTCCTACACCGGCGTCTACGACGTCGATTCCACCTACGTCTACGCTCCCTTCGAAAAAGTTCAGTACATGGCCGGCATGCGCACCGACAAGCCCCAGACCGACCCCGAGTGGTTCCCACCGCGCTGCAACGAAGTCCTCGTCCGCCTCAAGCCCGGAACCCCCGCCAACGACACCCGCCTCATCCGCAAACAAATGGACGACTTCGTCCAGGATTTCGTCACCCACCACCCCGGCATGACACGCCCCGGCCTCGGCCTCAAGGTCCAGACCTGGGACGAAAAACAGGCCCGATACATCGGCGCCGTCCAAAACGAAAAAACCATGATCACCGTCATCCTCGGACTCATGTCCCTCGTCGTCCTCGTCGTCATCTTCCTTATCTTCTACATGATCGTCCTCGAAAAAACCCGCGATATCGGCATCATCAAGGCCGTCGGCGGGTCCACCTCCGGCGTCGCCCTCATCTTCCTCAACTACGGCCTCTGCGTCGGACTCGTCGGCGGCGTCCTCGGCGTCATCTCCGGCGTCCTCTTCGTCACCCACACCAACCAGATCCACGAATGGATCTACCACATGACCGGACACATGATCTGGGACCGCTCCGTCTACCTCTTCGACCGCATCCCCGACGAATACAACCCCTGGGAAGTCCTCATGTACTTCCTCCTCGCACTTGTCGCCGGCGTCGTCGGCGCCCTCATCCCCGCCTGGGTCGCCGCCCTCGAAGACCCCGTCAAGGCGGTGCGCTATGAGTGACCTCATCCGCCTCCAGAATATCCACAAGGCCTATTGGATGGGGCCCGACCGCGTCTCCGTCCTCCGCGGCGTCGATCTCTCCGTCCGCGAAGGCGAGTTCGTCGCCATCATGGGCGCCTCCGGCTCCGGCAAATCCACCCTCCTCCACATCGCCGGCGCTCTCGATACCCCCGACCTCGGACCCATCGGACCCGAAGGCAAAGTCGTCCCCGCCTCCACCGCCCCCGAAGTCTTCTTCCGCGACCAGCCCCTCTCCACCATGGGCGCCGGCGGACGCGACCACCTCCGCACCCACGACTTCGGTTTCGTCTTCCAGTTCTACCACCTCGTCCCCGAACTCAACGTCCTCGAAAACGTCCTCCTCCCCGCCATGATCGACGCCCCCGCCTACCTCGCTCTCTTCCGCGCACGACCACGCAAAAACGAAGCCCTCGATCTCATCGAATCCTTCGGCCTCGCCAACCGCCTCAAACACCGCCCCTCACAGCTCTCCGGCGGCGAACGCCAGCGCGTCGCCATCGCTCGCGCCCTCATCAACAATCCGCCCCTGCTCCTCGCCGACGAACCCACCGGCAACCTCGACGCCAAAACCGGACAGACCATCCTCGACGTCCTCCTCACCCTCCACAAACAAAAAGGCCAGACCATCCTCCTGGTCACTCACGACCCCCACGTCGCCGCCCTCGCCGACCGCACCATCCACCTCGCCGACGGCCGCATCAAGCAGCCGGGCGTGGCAAATTTTCCGGGCGGGGTGTAAATGTCGTTAGGATGATGGGGTTAGCAGAATTGGAGGTTTCTCTGATGATCCGTGGGACGGGTCGAAAGGAGAAGGGCGATGGAAAGCGCCTCAAAGATGGATGTGGAAGCGTATGTGGTAGCGATGCGGGAGCAGGTCGAGAGCCGGCTGCGGCAGGTGGCCGCGGCGTCAAACGTCGGGAAGCGGACCGCATGATTGATTACCTGACGGACCGGCGGGAGATGATCCGCTATCCGGAGTTCATCGCCAAAGGCTGGCAGATCGGCAGCGGCCCGACGGAAAGCAAGTGCGGCCAGGTGCCGGCAAGGATCAAGCGCTCCGGCAGTCGCTGGGACTCAGACAACGCCGAATCGCTGATGGCGCTCGAAGCGATGAAGCAGAGCCATCAATGGTCTGGTTACTGGCGGCTCGCGTTGATCCAGCGAAACTGACCTTCCCGGAAATTTTGCCACGCCCAAGCAGCAACAAATCCTTCCACAGCTTTTACACTCAGGACACCTCATTTTTACGTATTATAACCAATTCGCTCCTTCAAAACCCCGCGAAATGGTCCCACTCCCGCTCCTCCTCCCCCACCTTCCGCAGCACGCACCAGTTCACATTCCGCCCCCCGTGAAAGTCCATCTCGCTCCCCGTCCCCAAGCTCCGCCGCCCCTTGATCCGCTTCTTCGCCTGATACCGCAAATTCTGCAGGTGCCGCCGCACGAACGGCCCGCGGTCCCCCATCATTTCCTCCGCAATCACATACCCCTTGTTCCGCAGAATGAACCGCAGCACCTTCCGCACCGCCGGCATCCACAAATCGTCGAACACCACATACCCACCCACCGGCAGCAGCAGGTCCACAAAGAAAAAATCCACAAACGCCAGATCGAACAAATGCCCCCCGTCCACAAACACCACCTCAAACTTTTCCCCCGCCTCCACCAGCCCCGGCAACGCGAACTGCGAACTCTTCTCGATGAACCGCAGATAACCTCCCAACCCCGCCTTCTGCACATTCCCCACGCCCGCGTAATGAAACTTCCCCTGGAACGGATCGATCGCCGTATGCCGCCCGCCGCCGTTGTCCTTCAGCGCCTGGCACATGAACATCGCCGAGAGTCCCCACGCCATCCCCACCTCCAGCGTCGCCGCCGGACGCACCGCCCGCACCAGCCGATGCAGCATTTCCCCCTCCGCCCGCTTGATCGCCACCGGAAACGGATTCACCTCCCGCCCATCGGCCAGCACCACCCGCTCCTCCCGATAAATCTCATCGATCACCGCGTTCATCCCCCTCTTATCGGTCCCCCGCCCGCGCCCCCATTAGCCGCCCTACGACCACTCCACCCCCACCGACCCGCCGCCCCCGCGCTTCACCTTCCCCAGAAAAAACGCCCGCTCCCCCAGCGTCCGCAGGTGCGCCATCATCGGCTTCGTGAACGCCGGCCGCACGATCAGCACGAACCCGATCCCCATGTTGAACACCCGCCACATCTCCTCCGAATCCACCGGGCCGTTCTTCTGCAGCCACAAAAAAATCGCCGGCACTTCCCAGGCGTCCCGCTTGATCCGCACCGACATCCCTTCCGGCAGCACGCGCGGCACGTTCCCCTCCAGCCCGCCGCCCGTGATGTGCGCCATCGCCTTGATCACCCGCTTCACCCGATACTTCTTCAGCAGCAGCCCGATCGATTTCGCGTAAATTCGCGTCGGCCGCAGCAATTCCTCGCCCAGCGTGCACCGAAGCTCCGGCAAAAACTCCTCCAGCCCTGCGCCCACCTTCTTCATCACCTCCCGCACCAGCGCATACCCATTCGAATGCAGCCCGCTCGACGCCAGCCCGATCACCGAATCCCCCGCTTCCACATCCTCCGCATCCAGCATCTTCTTCTTCTCCACCACGCCCACCGCGAACCCCGCCATGTCGAATTCCCCCGGCCCATACACCGCCGGCATCTCCGCCGTCTCCCCACCCAGCAGCGCGCACCCCGCCTCCATGCACCCATCCGAAACCCCCTTCACCATCGCCGCCGTGATTTCCGGATCCAGCTTGTGCACCGCCAGATAATCCAGAAAAAACAGCGGCTCCCCGCCCTGCACGATCAAATCGTTCACGTTCATCGCCACCAGGTCGATGCCCACCGTGTCATACTTCTTCATCGCCGCCGCGATCTTCACCTTCGTGCCCACCCCGTCGGTGCACGCCACCAGCACCGGTTCCTTGTAATTCCGGGCAAACAGCTTTTCGTTGTAGTCCAGCCGGAACAGTCCCGCGAAACCGCCATACCCGCCGAGCACCCGCGTCGAGTGCGTCCGCTGGCACAGATGCCGGATGCGGTCCACCATGGTATCCCCCGCCTCCATGTCCACCCCCGCGCTCCGATACGTGATTGTTTCTTTCGCGCTCATGCCGCGAAGTCTATCCACGCCTCCGACCCCTGGCCACATCACGCCGCCGGTTTTGAATTTTGCGTTTTAAGTTTCGCGCTTCCCTCCACCCCGGCCATCAGCCGCATCGCATTCTCCTGCGTCGCCTCCGCGCGCGGCAATTCCCCCACGATCCGCCCCTCACGCATTACGATCACCCGGCTCGATATCCCCAGCACCTCCGGCAACTCCGACGAAATCACGATCACCGCCACCCCCGAAACCGCCAGCTCATCCAGCAATTTATGAATCGCGGCCTTCGCCCCCACATCCACCCCGCGCGTCGGCTCATCCACGAGCAACACCCGCCCCCCGCGCGCCAGCCACTTGGCGATCACCACCTTCTGCTGATTCCCGCCCGACATGCTCGACACCGGCGCCGCGATGCTCGACGTCTTCACCCGCAGCCGCCCAAAATAATCCACCGTGATCCGCCGCTCCTGCGACTGCCGCAAAAACCCGAACCGCCGCAACCGCCCCAGCAGCGGCAACGACATGTTCTCCCGACCCCCCATCATCAGCACCAGCCCCTGCCGCTTGCGATCCTCCGGCACCAGACCCACGCCCCGCCGCATCGCCTCCCGAATCCGCCCCAGCTTGAGCGCCGTCCCCTCCACCAGCACTTCCCCCTTGGCCTGTTTGTCCAGGCCGAAAATCGCCTCCGCCACCTGGCTGCGCCCCGCGCCCACCAGTCCCGCGAACCCCACGATCTCCCCCGCCCGCGCCACGAACGACACATCCTCAAACTTCCCCGGGCTCGACAACCCCTTCACCTCCAGCAGCGGCCTGCCCGGCGCTCCCTCGAACTTCGGCAGATAATCCGCCACCGCACGCCCGATCATCATCTGCACCACTTTGTCCTGCGTCCCCTCCGGCCACGCCTTCTCCTCCGCCCCCCGCCGCAGCGTTCCCACGTATTTCCCATCCCGCAGCACACTGATCGCATTGCACAACCGGAACACCTCCGGCATCCGATGCGACACGTACACGATCGTCACCCCGCGACCCTTCAATTCATCGATCAACGCAAATAGCTGCTGCGCCTCCCGCTCCGACAGCGAGCTTGTCGGCTCATCGAACACCAGCACCTTCGCCCCCGTCCCGATCGCCGCCCCGATCTGCACCATCTGCTCCTGGGCCGTCGACAGACTCCGCATCGTCCGGCAAACGTCCAGCTCGACTCCGATCTTGCCCAGCAATTCTTCCGCCCGCCGGATCGCCATCGACCGGCTGTACATCATCCCCGCACGCCGCGGGTAATGACCCAGCGCCAGGTTCTCCGCCACCGACAAATCCGGGCAGAACGCCAGCTCCTGATGCACCATCCCGATCCCCAGCGCACCCGCCTCGCCGGGAGAGCCGATCCGCACCGCCTGGCCATCCAGTAAAATCTCGCCGGCATCCGCGCGATGGATGCCGGCGAGAATCTTGCCCAGCGTCGACTTCCCCGCCCCGTTCTCCCCCATCAGCGCATGACAGTCGCCCGTTTCGATCGTCAACGACACGTCATCGAGCGCCGTAACGCCGCCGAACGTCTTGACGATCCCCCGAAACGCCACCGTCACGCAACACCCCGCACATCACTCCGCGCCTCGCACAGGCGCCCAATTGAACGAGTTGAACCCGTTTCCCAATTTTTCCAGCTCATTTGCCCAGCCACTTGTCCCACTTCTTGGCGAACTCGTCGGCGTTTTCCTTCGTCACCGGCGTCAGCGGATCGATCACCTTCGGATTCGCCGGGTCCTTCCCGTCCTTGGCCTTGGCCAGCAGGATTTCCACGGATTTGTACCCCCAGCCATAGCAATCCTGCGCCAGCAGCAACTGCACGTGCCCGCTCTTGAGATAGGCCAGTTCCGGCGGCAGGGCGTCCACGCTCACCACTTTCACGGTCCCCGGCTCCCATTTGAGCGCGTCCTGGGTGAACAGCGGCCAGCCCCCGATCATCGCCCACCCGTTGATCTCCGGATGCGCCGTCTGCTCGCGCTGCACCGCCAGGGCCGCCTTGTCCGGCGTCTCCTCGTGATAGACGGTGTCGATGATTTTGATGTCCGGATATTTCGCCAGCGTCTCCTTCACCGCCTGCGCCCGCGCCTGAAGGTTGGGCGCCGACTGGTTCCCCGCCAGGATCGCCACATTCCCCTTGTTGCCCATGAACTTCGCCAGGTTCTCCGCCACCTCGCGCCCGCACACCGCATCGTCCGTTCCGTAATAGGCGAACCGCTTGCTCTTGGGAGAATCGGAATCGAAACACATCACCGGAACGCCCAGCTCCACCGCCTTGTTGATCGCCGGAACCAGCGTGTTGGCGTTCGAGCAGGAGACGGCGATCCCGTCCACCTGGGCGTTGGCCAGCTGCTCCACGGCCTGCGCCTCTTTCTGCGCGTCTTCGTCCGGCGGCGTCTGGATGTTGATCGTGATGTCCACGTTGTACTTCTCGCCCAGCTCCTTGGCCGCATCCTTCGCCCCCTGGTGCGCCGCCTGGAACACCGGGTTGCTCTGGCTTTTGGCGACGATGCCGAAGGTGAACTTCTGCTTCGCCTGCGCGAAGGCCCCGGAGGTCAGCGCCAGAGACGCCGCCGCCGCCAGTAAAAATGCTCCCATGCGCATGAAAATCCTCCCGCAAAAAAATCCCGCTAATGCGCCGCGCCCGAAAGGGCCGATCGCCGCCTCGAAATGTACATGCTCAGGTTGTCCACCGCCACCGCCACCAGGATCGCCAGCCCCAGAATCAGCTTCTCATCCTGCGTCACCACCCGGAAAGAAAACAGCCCCACGTTCACTTTCCCCAGCACCGCGATCCCGTCCGCCACCAGTTCCAGCACCAGCATCCCCAGGAACGCCCCCAGCGCCGTGCCGCGCCCGCCGGTCAGGCTCGCCCCGCCCACCACCGCCGCGGCGATCACCATCAGCTCGTCGCCAGTCCCCAGGTTCGCCGACGCCGCACGCCCATAGCCGCAGGCCAGCATCCCCGCGATCCCCGCCGACAACCCGCTGAGCGCGTACACCCGCATCTTCACCCACGACAGTCGAATGCCGCTGTAGCGCGCCGCCTCCTCGTTCCCGCCCAGCGCATAGGTCTCCCGCCCCCACACCGTGTAGCGCAGGTAAATCCATCCCAGCGCCAGGCACACCAGCATGATGACGATCGGCACGAATTGCAGAATCTCGATCGACCGCCCCCCGAACCGCATCCGGTGATACTCCAGCGCGATAAAATCGTCCGTGAATCCCGGCGCCAGCGAGCGATCCCCCCACGGCAAGGTCATGTTGTTGCCCAGCAGAAACCCGATCTTTTCCGATCCCCACCGGAAAATACTCAGCGTCGCCAGCGTCACGATGAACGGATGCATCCGCAGCCCCACCACCAGCCCCCCGTTGATCAGCCCGCAGATCAATCCCACCCCCATCGCCACCCCCGCCCCGATCACCGCCTGCATCACCGGCGCCATCAGAAAGCCATGCATCCACAGCGGCGTGCTATTGAGCCAGTCATATCCGTGCCAGACCACGTTGCCCGAGTCGTCGATCGTCGATGCTCCCTGCAGCACCAGGGCCGTGACGAAGCCGGACAGTCCCATGATCGATCCGACGGAGATATCGATGCCGCCGGAGATGATGACGATCGTCTGCCCGATGGCCATCACCGCCATCCAGCTCATGACGGTGAAGACGCTGGGCACGAGATTGGCGATCCGCAGGAAGCCGTTCTCCTGCACCGTATAGGCCGGCTGCATGGTCTTGACGCCGTTGACCGTCACCGCGCCCGCATGCACCTTCACCGCGACCGCCGGGCTGGCGAACCACAGAATCAATCCCAGCAGCAGCACCACCACCACCAGGCCCAGTTCCTGCATCTGCGGCATGCGCCGCTTCCGCAGATGCGGCGCTTCGGCTGCGACCGCGGCTGGAGTGGGGGGGGAAGATGAATTGGACATGCAACCTCCGCTGCACGGTAATGTAGCCGATCCTTGGGGAAACGGAAGCCGGAGTTTGCGGCCGGGGGCGGCGTCAGGGTTTGGCGTACATCTCCAGATGCCGCTGGATCAAGGCCCGTTCGTCGGGCGTCGCCCGCCGCAGGGCCTGTTCGCCGGCCGTTCGCGCTGCGTCCCGGTCGCCCAGACGGAATTTCACCATGCCCAGGGCATCGAGTTGCCGCGCCGTGGGACTCGCTCCGCAGGCCGCCTGCGCCGCGCGCAATCCCTCGGCCAGATCGGCCTGCGTCGCCTGCGGATCGATCGCCGCCGCCCGCGCCAAGCCTTCGAGCGCGTCGCGGTCATCCGGCTTGAGCGCGATGGCCCGCCGAAACGCCACCCGCGCCGGCCCATACTGATCGTCCATCGCCCGCACGGTTCCCAGATTCCGCCATGCCCCCGCGCCTTCGCCCAGCGCCGCCGACGCCTCGAACGCCTTCGCCGCTTCCTCGTCACGCCCCATGTCCATCAGTATCGTTCCCAGTTCCAACTCCGCGTGCGGCCGAAACACCGGAGACCGCACCGAGACCACCTGCAGCGCCCGTCCCAACACCGCCACCGCCTCCTGCCTCTTGCCCTCCTGGGCGAGCACCTGGGCCAGCATCATGTAGCCGTTGCTCAGCGTCGGCCCGATCGCGATGCTCGTTCGAGCTTCCGCCTCCGCCCGCGGCAAATCGCCAAGGAGCCACGCCGCCGCCGCGTCGTCGTCGTATGGATCGGTGCGGTCGGGCTTCTGGCGGCGCACCAGCGCATCGAGCGCGAACACCTGTTGGGCCAGGCGGCGCATCCGGGCGGTGTCGCCGGCGCTGGATGCCGCGGCCGCCTCGCGCACGTCGAGCCACGCCAGCCGCGCATAAGCCATCCAATGCTGGTTCCGTTTTTCCAGCGCGGTCCACAGGGTGCGTTCATCCTTGTAATTCCGCGCCGTCGCATAGCTTTGCCCCGCAAATGCCGCGATTACCGTAATGCCCAGCACCGTCCCCGCCGCCGTCCGTTTCTCCGGCGCCCACCGCCGCAGCGCCGCGTCCACAACAACTACCGCCAGCGGAACGCCCACCATCAGCGCCAGGTACGCAAAGTGATCCGCGACGAAGGAAAAGAGCATCGGGTAGACGTTGAAGAAGCCCAGCGCCGGGAAGAGGAGCGCGACAAACGCCGCCGCCGCCGCCACGACGCCGCGTCCCATCCTGGCGCGCAGCCGCCACAGAACCGCGAACGCCGCGATCGCCGCCAGCGGGAAGAGCCACTGCCACCACACGCGCACGTCGATGCCCCACCGGCGGTAGAAAAACGCCAGATCGAACGGCCAGATTGTCTTGCCGGCATAAAACCAGATCGCCCGGCCGGCAATCAGAATCCGATCGCCCCAGTTGAAGTTGAAGTCGGGGCCCACCGCACCGACATGCGCCATTTCCAGCCGTGCCGTCATCAGGCCCAGGGCCGCCCCGATCACGAAGAAGGGCGCCAGCAGCAGCCACTCCCGCCGGCTCACGCCGCCGCGTTTCCACCAGACGATCGCCAGCAGCACCGGCGCCACGCCGCAGGCGACGGTTTTGCTTAGCATCGCCAGCACGAACGGCAGCAGCGATCCGCCGTAACGCCGCCATTCGCCGCGCCCGAAGGGTTTCTCGTCGTGGATCAGCGGCAGATAGATCAGCACGCTGAGCAGCGCGAAGAATCCGGCCTGCGTGTTTTTCAGCTCCGTCACCCAGGCGACCGATTCGACGGCCAGCGGATGCACCGCGAAAATCGCCGCGGCCAATGCCGCGCCGGGCACGCGCAGCCGCAGCAGGACCAGCCAGAGGAGCATTGCGGAGCCGGCGTGCAGCAGCACGTTGACGAGGTGGTAGCCGAACGGTCGCAGGCCCCATAGCGATTTTTCCAGGTAGAGCGTCGTGAAGACCATCGGGTAATACTGGGGCGAATCGTCGGGGGAAAACCAGATGCGGCGGAGGGCGTCGGGCTGGAGGAGCGTGGGGTTGTCGGTGAGGTAGCTATCGTCGTCCCAGATGTAGCCGGCGCGGAGGGCGGGGAGGTAGGTGGCGAGCGTCAGGAGCAGGATGATCGGCGGGAACCAGGCCCGGGGAAATCGCTGCATGGGGGTTCTCACGGGTTACCGGTGGACATGACGGCGGGGCCGAAGACCTGTACGCCGTCGGGACCGGTGCGTTGGATCCAGATTTCGTGGTTTTTGCGGTGGATGAGCACGATGTAGGTGTTGGGGTCGCCCTGGGCGGCGCTGGCGGAGGTGACGTCGAAGCGGCTGTCGATGAGCTTTTTGTCGGGGGCCTTGGTTTCGGGGAATTGGGAGGTGAAGACGGTGAGGTCGCGGCCCTGGAGGGCGCGGAGGATGGTGGCGTCGACGGCGTTGACGTTGGATTTGCCCTGCGGCTGGCCGTTGATGGTGACGGTGCGGACGCAGCCGGCCAGAAGCAGCGGGAGGAGCGGGAAGGCGATGCAGGCGGTGAGGAGTCGGCGGCGCATGGCGTTCCTCTCAGGCGTTGAGTTTCTTTTCGAGGAGTTCGCCGACCATTTTGGGATCGGCTTTGCCGGCGCTGGCTTTCATGACAGCGCCGCGGAGGAAGCCCAGCGAGGCCTGCTTTTTCCTGGGGTTGTTCTTGTAATCTTCGACGGCCCTGGGATTGGCGGCGAGGGCTTCATCGACCCACTTTTCGGTGGCGCCGGCATCGCGCACCTGCACCAATCCTTTGGCTTCGGCGATCAGTTTGGGATCGCCATTCGGAGTGGCGAGGAGTTCTTCGAAGACTTGCGTGGCGGCGGTGGCGGAGAGGGTGCCGTCGTCGGTAAGCCTGGCGAGTGCGGCGTAGGTTTTGGCGGGGATGCCGAGATCGGGGAGGAGGATGCCGCGTTCGTTGGCGGTTTTGGTGGCGACGCCGAGGAGGAGGTTGACGACGCGGCGCGGGCTGGCGCCATTGGCGAGGGCGGCTTCGAAGAGTTCGGCGTTGGGGCGTTCGTCGATGAGGGCGGTGGATTCCTTGGGGGTGAGGCCGAAGTCTTTTTCGTAGCGCTGGCGGCGGGCGATGGGGAGCTCGACGACATCCTTGTGGATCGTGTCGCGCCATTGGTCGCTGACGGTGATGGGGACGAGGTCGGGATCGGGGAAGTAGCGGTAGTCCTCGGCTTCTTCCTTGGAGCGCTGGACGACGGTGACGCCTTTGACATCATCCCAGCCGCGGGTGAATTTGGGGACGCGTTTGGTGGGTTCCTGATTCGGGCCGCCGTTGGAATGCCACTCGGTGAGCTGGCGTTGGATTTCGTAGGCGCAGGAGCGTTCGACGGCACGGAAGCTGTTGAGGTTTTTGAGTTCGCTGATCGGGGTTTTCCAGGTCTTACCATTGTGCATGATGTGGAGGTTGATGTTGGGTTCGAAGCGCATGTGGCCCTGCTGCATGATGCCTTCGGTGACGCCGAGGTAGCGGCAGATGCGGCGGAGTTCTTCGCCGAAGAGGCGGGCTTCTTCGGGGGAGCTGAGGTCGGGCTCGGTGACGATTTCGAGCAGGGGGGTGCCGGCGCGGTTGAGGTCGACCTGGGACCATTGGTCGCTGCCCTCGTGGAGGAGTTTGCCGGCGTCTTCTTCGAGGTGTGCGCGGCGGATGCGGATCGTTTTGTAGCTGCCGTCGGCGAGGGGGAGTTCGATGGAGCCTTCGCCGCAGAGGGGGAGGTCGTATTGGGAGATCTGGTAGTTTTTGGGGAGGTCTGGGTAGTAGTAGGACTTGCGGTCCCATTTGGTGAAGGAGGCGATGCGGCAGCCCAGGGCGAGGCCGACCATCATGGCCATTTCGACGGCGCGTTTGTTGATGACGGGCAGGACGCCGGGGAGTCCGAGGACGACGGGGTCGACGAGGGAGTTGGGCGGTGCGCCGAAGTGATCGGGATGGGCGCCGTTGGCGACGGCGGTGAACATTTTGGATTTGGTGGCGAGCTGGACGTGGATTTCCATGCCGATGAGGACTTTGTATTGAACGTCCTGGGTGGTGGCGGTGGTCATGAGCGGTTCCCGGTAAAAGGGGTGAGTGGATACCTTAGTCGGCGGGGCGGTTGGATGCGAGTGGGCGGCGAGGCGGCGCGGGGACGCGGCGATTGGAGCGAAGTCTGGGTTCGCGAATGTGGAGGAGTGGGGGAGTGGCGGGGGGTTTTGTGGGTTTTCTTCGATGTGTCGGGGGTGTTTTGCAAAAAAGGTTGAGTTTTTGCCGTTGTGTTTTTGCAAGTTTGGGGTTTTTGCAGTACCGTCCGGAACTTAAGGGAGGGTTTTGGAAGCTGTGCAGGCAAGAGCAGGTTTAAAGAAGGTGATGCGCGGCAAAGGGAGTGGTAGCGGCGTGGCAAGCGCATGGCGCGGCCCGGCTCCCGCTCCAGCGCGCAGCG
>DASZTO010000047.1:0-11110 GCA_035548175.1 Phycisphaerae bacterium
TGTCCCACAGCCGCCCGGCGGCACGCGCCTGTGCCATCAGGGTTTTGTCGCGCGTCGCGAGGGTTGAGGTGCAGACGATGTGGAAGTGCGGGATGGCCGACGCCACCTCCTCGTTCGTCAGCCGTAACGGGGTATCGAAGCATCTCCACGGATGTCCGGTGAGCCGCGCGTCCATCCAGGCCGTGTCGTCCGGATCGGTCACGCCGTAGAACGCGGCCGCGCCGGGCGCCGGTAGCAGCACGAGTTCGACGCCGTCCACCGTCTCGCCCATCGGCCGGACGGCTTCGATGATCGGACCGGACACGTCGACCAGCGATTGGCCGTTCACCGGGTTCGCCGCGTCGAGATAGACCACTTTCCCGATGCGCTCGGTCGCCCGGTCGGCGACGCCGGTGATGACCATGCCGCCGTAGCTGTGTCCGACGAGCACAACGTTGTGGAGGTCTTCATAGAGGATTTCGTTGACGACATCCTGGATGTGGGTGGAGAGGTCGATGTCGGGCGAGGCGAGGTGGACGCGTTCGCCCTGGCCGGTGAGGGAGGGGCGGTAGACTTTCCAGCCGTCGTTGGTGAGGAGGCGGTCGGTTTCGCGGAAGGCCCAGGAGCCGCCCCAGGCGCCGTGGACGAGGACGATGGTTTTCTTGGGTTGAACGAAGAGGCGGCCGTCGGGGGAGGCGTCGTCGAGGGAAGTGTTGGCGCAGCCGGCGGCGGCGGTCAGGGTGAGGGTGAGGGTGGCGAGCAGGAGAGAGCGGGGGAGTGTCATGGCGGCTCCGGGAAAAATTGGAAAAATTGGGTTCAACTCGTTCAATTCGGGGGGGCGGGCGCGGAGGATTCGGTGCGGCGTTGGAGGGCGTTGGCGCCGACGCAGAGGTAGAGGACGGCCATGCGGACGGCGAGGCCGTTGGAGACCTGGTTGAGGATGGCGGAGTGGGTTCCGTCGGCGACGTCGGTGGTGATTTCGAGGCCGCGATTCATGGGGCCGGGGTGAAGGACGAGGAGTTCGGGCTTGGCTTTCTGAAGACGGTCTTTGGTGAGTCCGAAGAAGCGGGAGTATTCGCGGACGCTAGGGAAGGCCGACGAGGAGAGGCGTTCGAACTGGATGCGGAGCATGTTGATGACGTCGAGGGTGGGGAGGACGGCGTCGAGGTCGTGGGAGATGGAGATTTGGGGGTAGAGCTTGCGGAGGTCGCCGGGCACGAGGGTGCTGGGGCCAATGAGGGTGACTTTGGCGCCAAGCTTGATGAGGCCGTGGAGGTTGGAGCGTGCGACGCGGGAGTTGGCGATGTCGCCGACGATGGCGACGTGAAGGCCGGAGAAAGTGGTCAGTCGCCAGTGGTCAGTGGTCAGATTTCCTTTGCCGGCGAGGTGTTCGCGGATGGTGAAAAGGTCGAGGAGGCCCTGGGTGGGATGTTCGTGGGAGCCGTCGCCGGCGTTGATGACGGCGCAATTGACGGAGCGCGAGAGCAGGTGCGGGGCACCGGAGGATTTGTGCCGGACGATCATGACATCGACGCCCATGGCTTCGATGGTGCGGGCGGTGTCGCGGAGGGTTTCGCCCTTGGAGACCGAGGAGGTGGAGACGGAGAAATCGAGGACGTCGGCGGAGAGTCGCTGGGCGGCGAGGGAGAAGGAGGTTTTGGTGCGGGTGGAATCTTCGAAGAAGAGGTTGACGACGACTTTGCCGCGGAGGGCGGGGACTTTTTTGATCGAGCGGGTGGAGACTTCCTTGAGGGATTTGGCGGTGTCGAGGATGGCGAGGATTTCGGCGGCGGAGAGGGATTCGAGGTCGAGGAGGTGGGGGCGCGTCCAGGTGCGAGCGGGATTATTTATTGTGGATTGTTCATCATTCATTTGAGGTACACCGCATCTTGGGGGTCGGTGGGCTGGAGGGTGACGATGACGCGCTGGCGGGGGTCGGCGTCGGCGATGGTGAGGCCGGCGTAATCGGCGGCGATGGGGAATTCGTGGCGCTGGCGATCGACGAGGACGGCGAGGCGGATGAAGCGCGGCCGGCCGAAATCGACGAGGGCGTCGAGGGCGGCGCGGATGGTGCGGCCGGTTTCCATGACGTCGTCGATGAGCACGACGGGGCGGCCATCGAGACGGAAGTTCATGTCGGTGCCCTGAGGGATGAGGATGGAGCGGCGGGAATCCAGATCGTCGCGGTACATGGTGATGTCGAGGGCGCCGACATCGAGGGGCTCGTGCGTGCGGGCGGCGAGTTGGGCGGCGATGCGCTGGGCAAGGAGTTCGCCGCGGGAACGGATGCCGACGAGGGCGAGGGGGGCGTCGGGCGTGGAACGGAGAGTGGGATCGGCGAGGAGGCGATCGACGAGGTGGCGGATCGTTTCTTCGACGCGGGGTGCGTCCATGAGGGTTTGCATGGGGGAAAGGTTAGCGGGAAAAGGCGACACGCGAAACTCCAACGAAACGGGGCGGTTATGGGGGGCGATCATGCGGGTTGTTGCTGGGTCATGCAGTGGAGGGTGCCGAGGCCCCAGACGAGGTCGCGGCAGTAGACGGGGATCACCGGGCGGTCTTTGAAGCATTGTTCGAGGATTTTGAGGGCGGCGGTGTCGTTTTTGTCGTTGAAGACGGGGACGAGCACGCCGGTGTTGGCGATGTAGAAGTTGGCGTAGCTGGCGGGGAGGCGCTGGTTGTTGAAGTAAACGGGCGCGGGCAGGGGGAGTTCGGCGAGGGTGAATTGTTTTTCTCGCGTGTCGCGCATTTTCTGGAGGCGTTTCCAGTTTTCTTTCATGGGGGCGTGGTTGGCGTCGGTTTTGTTGGGTTCGACGCAGGCGACGATGGTGGATTGGTTGACGAAGCGGGCGGTGTCGTCGATGTGGCCGTGGGTGTCGTCGCCGGCGATGCCTTTGTCGAGCCAGAGGACCTTCCGGATGCCGAGGTAATCGGCGAGTGCTTTTTCGATGCGGTCGCGGGAGAAGCCGGGGTTGCGTTGCTGGATTGTGGAGAGGAGGCATTCCTCGGTGGTTAAGACGCAGCCTGCGCCGTTGACGTCGATGGAGCCGCCTTCGAGGACGAAGCGTTGGAGTTCCTGGGTATCGTTTTCGCCGAAGGCGGTGAAGCGGGGGAGGTCGAGTTGGTCGGCGACGGCGGAGGGGAGTTGGTCATCGAGGGCGTTGTTGTCGTATTTGGCCCAGGCGTTGAATTTGAAGTCGACGAGGGCGAGGGGATTGCCGATTGCCGATTGGCGATTGCCGATTGGTTTTTTGACGAAGATGGGGCCGGAGTCGCGGGTCCAGACGCGGTCGGTGGGTTGGGTGTGGAGGGAGACGTTGGCGAGGTTGACGGCGTTGCGTTGGAGGATTTTTTGGACTTCGGATTTGAAGCGGCCGCGCTGGGAGGGTTGGACGAAGATGTGGACGTGTTCCCCCCCCACTTTTTGTGCGAGGAGGCGGACGATTTCGGCGTAGATCCAGGGGATGGGTTGGAATTTGCCGGGCCAGTCTTCTTCGTTTTGGGGCCAGGCGATCCAGGTGGCGGCGTGGGGAGCCCATTCGGCGGGCATGGCGTAGCCGCGGGAGGCGGGGGTGGCGTCGGGGTCGAGGCGAAGGTGGTGATGGGAAGGAGTTTTCACGTGGCCTCCGCGGGGGTGAAGGGGTTGGTGGGAGCATTGGGGTGGCGGTGTGGGGGAAGTGTAATGGAATCGGCCAGAGCGCCCAGAGCGCCAGGGAATTTTGGGGGCGGTTGGGATGGCGGCGCGTGAGGGGGCGGGGCGGGAGGATTGGGGAGGGACCAGCGCCAGGGGGCGTGGGGGGCGGGACGAGAGGAGTGGATGGAAAGGAGGGCCTTGGCGCGTTGGAGGGTGCGGTAGGGGATGGCGTTGACGGCACCGCGACGACGGAGGTCGGCGGCGGGGAGGGGGCCGGCGGCGAGAGCGTCCAGGAGGAAGCGGGCGGCGTTCTGGAGGGAGGAGGCGGATGCGGGCGGGAGGTCGGCGGGAGTGTGCCAAGCGAGGGGTGGTGGAAGGTGGAGGGCGAGGGGCGGCGGGAAGGTTTGGGCGGAGGATTGGAGGGGGAGGAAGAGGTGGGTGGCGGGGGCGTCGGGTGCAGCAGCGGGGGCGGGGAGGAGGAGGTGGGCATTGGGGCAGAGGAGGGCGGGTGGGAGGGCACGGCGGGCGCGATCGCGGAGGCGGGAGAGTGGGAGATTGGTGGGGAACTTTTTGTGGCAGGGGGTGACGAGAAGGACGGCGGCGTGGATGGATTCGGCCCAGGCGGCGAGATCCGCGAGCTGGAGGGCGGAGCAGGTGGGGAGGAGCGGATCGATGATGAGGAGATCGGGACTGGGGCCGAAGAGGAGGGAATCGAGGGATGGGACGAGCTGGCTGTAGAAGCTGGAGGAGGGCTGGAGGGCGTGGATGAGATCGAGGTCGGCATGGAGATCGCGGAGGCGGTCGGTGAGGATCACGGGGGGTAGACAGGAGAGGAGGAAGGTGACCAGAAGGGGGGAAGCAGGGCCGTCGGTAGAGCCGAGGGCGTTGGCGTGGGAAGCGGGGAGGGTGTAGCGGTTGTCGGGATCTGGGCCGAGGGGGAGTTGGCGGGAGGTTTGAGCGGCGAAGTGGAGGGCGAGGGCGGTGGCGGCGGCGGGGTCGGGAGCGGCGAGGAGTGTGAGCTGTCCACGGGGGATGTAGGGGAACCAGAGGTGGGATTGGGGGAGGAGGGTGCGCTGGGAGAGGGGGAGGTGGAAGTCGGGGTGTACGGAGGGGGTGGGTAGCATGATGGGGTCCTCCGATTTGTTTGCTTTTTGTTAGGTATGCAGTTTAGGGAGGGGGGGGCGGGATTGCAAGGGAAAAAAACCGACGGGGGATGACGACGCAGGGTGGCCAGGAAAAGCGTGGCGCGGCGGGGCGGCAATCAAAAAACCACGGAGTACACGGAGAGCACGGAGGAAGGAGACGACGGTCCCCCCCCCCCCGGCTCCCCAACGACGACGACGTAAATTGGCCACGAAAGGCACGAAGGACACGAAAGGTGATGACGGGAATTGTCCACAAATTTACACGAATGGGGGTGGTGGGATTGAGTGGAGGGTTTGAAAGGGATTTTTTTTTGGGGGGCGTTGTTGGGCGGGTGCGTGGCGTGGGGATCGGTGGTTTATGGGGGAGGCGGGGCGTTATCCTCGGCAAGCCGGGGGCTATGTGGACGCCGATGGCACGGCGTATGGACATCGGCGGGACGCCGATGGCACTTATTTGCTGAAGCGGTTGAGGAGGGGTTGGTAGGCGTCGATGCGGCGGTCGCGGAAGAAGGGCCAGTTGCGGCGGGTTTCTTCCTGGAGTTTGGGGTCGATGGTTTCGATGAGGATTTCTTCTTTGTCGCGGGAGGCTTTTTTGAGGAGTTTGCCGAAGGGGTCGCTGATGAAGGAGCCGCCGAAGAATTCGATGCCATCCCCCCCCCCGGCGCCGCCGCCGGGGATTTTTTCGAGGCCGATGCGGTTGGGGGAGGCGACGTAGACGCCGTTGGCGATGGCGTGGGAGCGTTGGATGGTTTCCCAGGCGCTGGCCTGGGTGTCGCCGAAGTGGGCTTTTTCCCTGGGGTGCCAGCCGATGGCGGTGGGGTAGAAGAGGATGGAGCAATCCTGCATGGCGGTGAGGCGGGCGGCTTCGGGGTACCACTGGTCCCAGCAGACGAGGACGCCGATGCGGGCGAATTTGGTTTGCCAGACTTTGAAGCCGAGGTCTCCGGGGGTGAAGTAATATTTTTCGTAGTAGAGGGGGTCGTCGGGGATGTGCATTTTGCGGTAGATGCCGAGGAGATCGCCGGTGGCGTCGAGGATGGCGGCGGTGTTGTGGTAGAGGCCTGCGGCGCGGCGTTCGAAGAGGGAGGCGACGATGGCGACGTTGAGTTCTTTGGCGAGTTTGCCGAGGGTTTCGGTGGAGGGGCCGGGGATGGCTTCGGCGAGATTGAAGATGTCGGGGTCTTCGAGCTGGCAGAAGTATTGGGAGCGGAAGAGTTCCTGGGTGCAGATGACGTTGGCACCGAGCTTGGCGGCTTCGCGGATTTTGGCGACGGCTTTTTCCATGTTGGCGTGGAGGTCGGGGGAGCAGGACATCTGGATGATGCCGACGGTGAATTTGTCGGGGGTGGGCATGGGGGTCTCCGGGAAAACGAGAGGCGAATTATAGGTGGGTGGGCGCGGGGTCGCTATGAGATTGCGACGGAATCAACCACAGAGGAAACAGAGGGCACAGAGGACATGGCGGGCGAAGTTAACCACGGAGCACACGGAGGGCACGGAGGAAGGGGACGACGGTCCCCCCCCGACGACGACGTAAATTGGCCACGAAAGGCACGAAGGACACGAAGGGTGTGATCTGAAATTCTTTGCGGCGGGAAGAATGGGCGCGATGGTCGTACAGAGAGAGGACGTTGTGGGGAGTTTTTTCGGCGTCGTTGTCCTCTGTGTTCTCTGTGTTCTGTGTGTTCTCTGTGGTTTTACAATGAGCGTGCGAAGGCTTTTGCCGGGCTAGAATTTTGGGATGAGCGAGTTGCCGGATGAGTTTCGGTTTTTTGCGGGGGCGTGCGATGCGGCGAAGGGGACGGCGTCGAAGCTGCAGAAGACGGCGGTGCTGGCGGGGTATCTGCGGACGCTGGGGGAGGGGGATGTCGGGATTGCGGCGCGATTTCTGGCGGCGCAGCCGTTTGCGCCTTCGAATTCCAAGTCGTTGCAAGTGGGCGGGGCGATCGTGGTGGAGGCGATTCGGCAGGTGGCGGGGGTGGATTGGCAGACGCTGAATCAGGCATTTCGGGAGCATGGGGAGATTGGGGAGGCGATTTCGCCGTTGTGGCCGGATGCGAAGGTGCGTGGCGAGCCGCTGCGGTTGGAGGAGGTGCAGGCGGCGTTTCATGCGATGGCGGCGACGGGGGCGCAGGATGCGAAGCGGCAACTGGTGGTGTCGCTGCTGCGGCGCTGTGCGAGCCGGGAGGCGGTGTATCTGACGAAGATCATCCTGGGAGATATGCGGACGGGGGTGTCGGAGGGGGTGATTGAGATGGCGCTGGCGGAGGCGTTTGGGGTGAAGGTGGCGGCGGTGCGGGGGGCACGGTTGCTGGTGGGGGATCTGGATGCGGTGGCGGTGCTGGCGTTCAAGAATGCGCTGGATCGGGCGGAATTTCGGCCTTTTGTGCCGCTGGGATACATGCTGGCGCAGCCGATTTTGAGTGCGGAGGAGATGATAGCGACGGTGGCGGGGCGGGCGGCGATTGCGGAGGACAAGTACGATGGGATTCGGGCGCAGCTTCATGCGGGGCTGGAGGAGGGCGGCGGGGACCGGGCGGTGCGCGTGGAGTTGTTTTCGCGGGGGTCGGGGGCGGTGGGGTATTCGTTTCCGGACATTGTGGAACCGGTGCGGGCGTTTGCGCGGGCGGGGGGGCGGCGGTTCGTGCTCGATGGCGAGATTGTGCCGATGAAGGTGGCGGCGGGGAGCGAGCCGGTGACGTTGCCGTTTTCGATTTTGCAGCGGCGGTTGCGGCGGAAGCAGCTCACGGGGCGGCAACTGCGGGAGAATCCGTGCGCGTTCGTGGCGTTTGATTTGTTGTGGGTGGATGGGGAGTTGCTGCTGGATCGGCCGCTGGCGGAGCGGCGCGGGAAACTGCGCCGGCTTTTGGATGCGGCCGACAGTGGTTCTTCTACCCCCCCACCGTTTGTGATCGGGCCGTGGTCGGAGGTTACGACTGCGGAAGCGCTGGATGTGCAGTTCGCAGCCGCGCGGGGGCGGCGCAATGAGGGGTTGGTGGTGAAGCGGCTGGATTCGGCGTACACACCGGGGCGGCGCGGGGATGCGTGGTTGAAGTTGAAGGGGCATTTGCCGACGCTGGATGTGGTGGTGGTGGCGGCGGAGCGTGGGCATGGGAAGCGGCGGGATGTGCTGTCGGATGTGACGTTCGCGGTGCGGCGGCCGATGGAGGGGGTGGAGGGCGGGTTTGAGCTGGCGACGATCGGGAAGGCGTACACGGGGCTGACGGATGCGGAGATCGCGGAGCTGACGGCGCGGTTTGTGGAGGAGACGATCGAGGAGCGGGGGCGGGTGCGGGTGGTGCGGCCGGCGGTGGTGCTGGAGGTGGCGTTCGATCAGATCACAAAATCGGAGCGACACGATTCGGGGTATGCGTTGCGGTTTCCGCGGATTGCGCGGATACGTACGGACAAGAGGGTGGCGGAGATCGACACGCTGGCGCGGGTGGAGGAGATTTATCGGAGTCCGGATAATTTGGCGGTGGAGCTGGAGGGGGAGAAGCGGGCGGAGCGTTCGGGTGATCCGGATCAGTTGTCGCTGTTCTGACGGAGAAGACGTCCGCACATGGGCACAAATTCGGCACAGCGCGGCGAGGCGCGATCGAGGTTAACCACGGAGCACACGGAGGGCACGGAGGAAGGACGACGACGACGACGACGCACGACGACGTAGATTGGCCACGAAAGGCACGAAGGACACGAAAGTTGTGATTTGCAAATCTTGTTATTGGGGGGAAGACGGGGGCGCGATGGTGATGCGAATCTGTACAAATTTGTGCAAAGCGATGTGTGTGGATTTGTGGTTATTTGTGGATGGGTTACGGTTCCACGCTCCCCCCCGTGCCCGCCGCCGCCCCCCCCCCCCCGGGATGCCCGGGATGGGAGTCGAACCCACACGGGGATTGCTCCCCAAAGGATTTTAAGTCCTCAGCGTCTGCCGTTCCGCCACCCGGGCTGGTCGGGAGCATGATGCGCGGGGTGCGGTTCGGCGTCCACTGGGCGGGGCGGTGGAGGACCGAGAAAGCGGATGAGTCGCGTGTGGCCGGGGAGCATCCGCCTTTGCGGCGCGTTTTTATCAGAATTAACGATTTCACAATCGCTTACGGTTGATTTTCTGAAAACTGAGGGCATATTTGGATGTCCAGGTAAAGGCTTCTCCCCCCCCACTTCCCGGAGGCATGCGCATGATGTGCGATCGGTTTGGTTCTCAGTTCCGGTGGATGCTGTCGGCTGCATGCGCCGCCGTGATCGCCGCGATGGCGCTGCCGGCGCGTGCGATTATTGTGTATGACGACACCGGCGGGAGCCCCGCGGGGGTTCAGAACACGTCGGCTGCGCCCGATGGCGTTGGCTCGTTCGTGGGCAATTACAATGGCGGCGGGGGCGTGCTGGTGGCGCCGGACGTGGTGCTGACGACGCTGCACCTCGGGCCGGCCGCTGGGGGCACGTTTGTGTATCAGGGTCAGAGCTACAACGTGGATTTCGCGGAGCAGATCGGCAACACGCAGATCGCGCTGATGCACCTGTCGACGCCGACGAGTTCGGCGGGGGCGCAGCTGTACAGCTCGGATCCGGGCGTGGCGCAATCCGCCATCCTGGTGGGCTATGGCGGGCCCGCGGGAACGGCGTTCGACGGCAACTCGGCGACGCAGCATGGCTTCAACTGGACCGGCGGCACAGCCAACCAGACCTGGGGGACTACCACCACGGACGCCACCGTTTATGCCGACGGCAACAACGCGACCTACCTCGGCTACGCGTTTAAGCCGGTCGATGGCAGCTCGATCTACAGCGGCGGGGATTCGGGCGGGGGCATGTTCGTCGATGACAACGGGACGTGGAAACTTGCGGGCGTCGCCTGGTCGGTGGACGGCTATTTCACGCAGGGTTCGGGCGATCCCAATCGCGCCCCGGATGCGGTGGCCGCGATTTACGATGTTCCGGGGGCGAATCTTTTCACGCTCGATGACAACAGCCAGTTCGTGCCGGCGACGGGTTTCGAGCACGGGTACGCGTCGCAGATTGCGCCGGATGCGGCGACGATCGAGGGGGAGATCGCGCGGCTGACGACGGTTCCGGAGCCGGCGAGCCTGGCGATTCTGGGGATGGGCGCGGGGCTGCTGATGGGTCGGCGGCGTCGCCGGGCGTAAGGGGGGGCGGAAGGGTTTGCGGGGGGGAAAGTGCGATTTTTTGGGGGATGAGCGAGGGCGTGCCTCGACATTTTCCGGCTCATTTGTCAAGGTTGGCGGCAGCCGTTATACTGCTTTGCTCGGCTGCCGCCCCCATCGTCTAGAGGCCTAGGACACGGGCTTTTCACGCCTGTAACTGGGGTTCGAATCCCCATGGGGGCAGTAGGAGTGGTCAGTGGACAGTTGTCAGTGGTCAGCACCGCCTTCAACTTCCTTCCGGCCACTGACCACTGGCCACTGACCACTAAGGATTCCCATGGGTATCAAAGCGATCGATCTGCGGCGCGGCGTTGCCGTGGAATGGAACAACAAGCTGTACACGGTGCACGATTTCGCCAAGGTCTCGAAGGGGAACTGGCGGTCGTTCATGCAGGTGAAGCTGCGGGACACGGGGACGGGGTCGATCATCGAGCAGCGGTTCCGTGTGGATGACGAGCTGCAGCAGGCGTTTCTGGATCAGAAGCCGATGGAATATCTGTATTCGGAAGGGGCCAAGCACCATTTCATGAACCTGGAAGATTACGACCAGATCGAGCTTTCGGGCGATGTGGTGGGCGAAGCGGTGCAATATCTGAAGCCCAACACGCAGGTGCAGATCACGATGTACCAGGGCAAGCCGTTCTCGGTGGAGCTGCCGAACACGGTGGAGCTGGAGATCGTGGATTGCCCGCCGAGCATCAAGGGGGCGACGGTGAGCAACGTGGGGAAGGACGCGAAGCTGGAGACGGGGCTGGTGATCAACGTGCCGGACTTCATCGAGCAGGGCACGGTGGTGAAGGTGGACACGCGGACGGGGGAATACCTGGGGCGGGTGAACTGACCCCTCCGAGTATTGGACGAAACGCAAGTGCAGCGCCCGGGCGAACGCCCGGGCTTTTTTTTAGTTTGTGCGGAAAAGGAAAGGGGTGCATGACACTTTAGGCGGGTTTGGCTGGACTATAGTGGAGCGTGTCGATCAGTGGGATCGGCGGTAGGGCACAGCTTCATGGAAGGAAGCGGATGATGGCGGCCAAACGTACGCGTGGGCAGGCTCGAGAACGGTTGCGGAAGCTTTTTGAGGCGGAGCTGGATCGGATGATTCCGCCGGATGCGGCGCAGCCCATGAAAGGCAAAGTCTTTCGGGATTTTGAAATGCAGCTCGTGAAGTTCAAGCAGACTCTTGCGCC
>DASZTO010000048.1:0-20205 GCA_035548175.1 Phycisphaerae bacterium
AACGTCACCGTCGTCCCCGTCACCGTCCCGCTCGCCGTGAGCGCCCCGCCCGACGTCACATCCACCGTCCCGCCGTTCACCGTCACCAGCGCCAGGTCCCCGATCCCCGCCAGCGCCACCGTCCCCGTGCTCGCCGCCGAAGCCGTCACCGCTCCCGTCCCGCTGCCCATCTCGATCCGATTGCTCGTGCTTCCAATATCCGCCCCCGAGCTCAAGCTCACCGCCTGCCCGCCCGTCGTGATCTCCGCCGTCCCATTCGTCGCGTTCGCCGCAATCCCGCCCGTCCCCGCCGGCACCGTCACCGTCCCGTTCGCCTTCAGCGCCGTTCCCGCGGTGTCGTCCAGCGTCACCCCGCCCGCTCCCGCCGCCTGCTGCACGATCGACACGTTCGCCGCCAGCCCGCTCAAATCCGCCCCCTGCACCGTGATGTTCCCCACCTGCCCGCTGTCCCCGATCACCACCGTCCCCGCGCTCTGGATCGATCCCAGCGCATTGCCATCCACCACCACATCCTGACCCGTCGCCGTCCCCACCCCGATCGTCCGCAGCCCGTCGCTCGTCGCAAATGTCACCGTCCCCGTCCCCGCCTTCAACTGCGCCGATGCGTCCGCAAACGCCAGGCCGCCCGCGCGCAGCGTGATGTTCGCGCTCCCCCCGCCCACCGTCGTGTCCAGCACCACGTTCTTCCCGATGTGCAACGCGCCCGTCGGATCCCCCGGCAACACCCCGCCGCCCGCGCCCGGCAACTGGCTCCCGGCGCTCAGCAGAATCGCCCCGCCCTTCGTCGCGATCGTCACCCCGTCGTCCACGAACACGTCCTTCCCCGCATCCACCTCAAACCCCGCGTTCGCCGTCGTCAACGCCACATTCGTGGCGATCTCCACGTTGTTCGTCGCCTGCAGCACCACCGTCGTCAACCCCGTCACCAGCCCCACGTCCAGCGTGTCACCGCCCACGTCCAGGTCCCCAAAGCTCACCCCCGAGCCCAGCACGCTCAAGTCCACCCCGCCCAGCGTCAGCGTCAGGTTCGCCGGATCCATCAGCAGCGTCCCCGTCGTCCCCTTCGGTGCCAGCGTGTTCACCACGCCCCCGAACGCCAGGTGCTGCTTGCCCGACACCTCCACCAGCCCGCCGTTCCCGCCCTGCGCTCCGCCCTGCGCCGTGATCACCCCCGCAAACTTCGTCGTCCCATCCGACCACACCGCCACCTTCCCGCCATCCGCGTTCCCCACTCCGTTCGCGTTGATCACCGTCCCCGTGCTCACCACCGTCTCGCTGCTCGTCGGCGTATCTCCCGCCCCGTGGAAGTCCCCGCCCACCTTCACCGTCCCGCCGCCGCCCGTCCCCGAGACGTCGATCTTCGCATGATCCAACCCCACCTTGTCCCCCGTGATCGTCACATTCCCGCCCGCGCCCGCCCGGTTGCTCGCGTCGATCTTCCCCGCCGCCACCGTCGTGTTCTTCCCGCCGTCCATCTCCACCGACAGCGCTTTGATCTCCCCGCCCGCGTAAATCCCCGCCGCATACACGTCGCCCGCGCCCAGCTGCACCGTCCCCGAATGAATCGTCCCCGCGTTCGTCACCCCCGTCCCCGCGTTCTTGCTCGTCGTCTCCCCGCTCACCTTCACCATCACGTGCGGCATGCTCGCCGGACCGTCCGGTTCCCCCAGATACACATCCTTCCCCGCCGTCATCGTCACGATCCCCTGCGGTCCCGTCACAATGACCCCGAAATTCGCCACCCGCGTCCCCACCAGATGCACCTCCCCCGCCTGGATCTTCCCGACGTTCATCACCCCGCTCGAAACGTTCGTGAAATGATCCCTGCCCGCCATGAAGTCCGAATCGCTCAGATGCCCCGCCGCCGCATAGAACCGCCCCACGTTGATCACCGCCCCCTGGCCGAACATGATCCCCGCCGGGTTCACAAGGTACACCGCCCCGTTCGACAGCAAACTCCCGTCGATCCGCGTCGGCGAAGGCCCCTCGATCCGGTTCAGCACCCGGCTCGTCGCCGTCGGCTGCACGAAGTTCAGCGTCTGCCCCGCATACACGCTCAAATGATCGTAATTGATGATCGTGTTCTGGCTCCCCGTCGTCACCGTCGTCACCGCGCCGCGCTGCACGAACGACGCCGACCCCGCCGCCACATTGTTCACCTGGATCCCGTTCCCAGCCCCCAGCGCGGCAGGCACCGTCGTCGCCACCGCCACCACCACCGCCGCCTGCAGCGTCCCCTTCGCCACACGACCCCGCGAGCCCCCAACGCCCGACCGCTTCGCCTGAACCTTGCCGCCATTCATCTTCCGAACCATGATCTATCTCCACTCGCGGCCTACGAGGGGCCGCACCCTGGTGTCTGCCCGTGGCGCCTCAAAAATCATCGCTTCCCTGCGGCGTACATCCACATCCTGCAATTCATCAACTCAAACCCGTCGTCTCGTCCTGTTGCCAACCCTCTTCATTCAAGGGCCATTTCAAAAAATTCACCGTCGTTTCGTGCCTTTCGTGGCCATTTACCTCAATACAAAAACGTCGCCGATATATGCACCCGGTTATCCCCCGCCTGCACCTGGTCCGGCACATCAATCAACGCAAACCCCCAGTCCACACGCACATTGAAATTCTGCTTGTACTGCAGCTCGATCCCCACCCCCGTCCCCGCCAGCGTCTGGTCCTGCTCAAACTGCAGCTTGTCCGAATTCCACACCTGCCCCACATCAAAAAACGCCCGCGCTATCAAATCCCAGTCCGGACGCCCGTACACCTGCTGCGGCGAAAACCGGAACCGCTTGTCCCACAAAAACGGCGTCTTCCCCGGATCCGCCTGCACCGGCAAAATCCGCGGAAAATGAAACCGATACTCCGCCGAACCCACCAGCACCGTGTCACCCGCCGAGATCGATTCCGGATACCCGCGAACCGAATAGAATCCCCCCGCCACCTCCTCCACCTGCGGGAACAGCCGGTTCGGCGAATACTGCCCCCGGAACCCCACGTACACCTCGTGCGCCAGCGTGCTGTCCCCCGTCGCAAAATGGTTCGGATCCAGCAGCGGCTCCAGATACGCCGATTGCGCAAAATCCCACTGCAGAATCACCGGGCTCCGCGTCGGCTGCGCTCGCCCCAACGCCTCCACCTGCTTCAAATCGTCCCCCGTGTAATACCCGATCACCGTCACATCCCCCGTCGTCGACGCCAGATCCGTCGTCCGATCCAGCCGCAGCCCCAGGTACGGCGCCACATACGTCGCACGACCCGTCGTCTGCGCCGTGATGTTGTTCGTCGATACCCCCTGCCCCCGCACACCGCCCACCGCGTCGATGAACAGCTCCCGGTGCTGGAAGATATTCCACACCAGCTCATTGCCCACCACCCACTGGTCCCCCGAAAACTTCTCCGCACCCTGCCCCACGTCCGACGCCGTGAACTCGTTGTACGACGCATAAATCTTGTACCGCAGCCGATCCATGCTGAACAGCGGTATGTCGTACGACCCGATCACCGCGTGCGACGCCTCGAATCCCGCCGTCGTGTAATCGATCGACAGAATGTCGTCATGCCCCGTCAACTGGTTGTCCACGCCCCCGAAACGCTCTCGCCATTCGTTCGTCTGCTTCGTCCCCGTGTTCGACACCTGCGCGTACACATACCACGGCTTGTTTTCCGAAATCAGGTAATCCAGCGTCACGCCCCCGATCTCCCCCGCCGCCGATACCGCCACGTCCACACGACGCCCCGGCTGCCGGTTCAGACGCATCACATACTCGTCCAGCGCATCCTTGTTCAGCAGGCTCGTCGAACCGTTCGCCTTCAGCGGCGAATCCTCCCGTATCCACGCATGCTTCGGATCGTCCACCCGCTCCCCCTCCGGCACCTTGTCCCCCGTCAGCACCGTCCGCACCTCCTTCACCGTGCTCGTCACCACTATAAATTGCAGCGTCGTCCGATCCGCAGGCCGGATGTCCCGGTCGTTCGCATCGATATCCTTCGCATCCACCACCACGTACACCCCGATCAGCCCCCGCGCCGTAAAGAAATGCACGATCTGCCCGTAAATCGTCGTGATCCCGCTCCGCCCGATCTTCTGCACCTCCCCATGCCCGACATCCCCCAGCCGCACCTTCACCCGCTCCGTCCCCTGGCTCGGCGCCACGTACACCCCGTCCTTCACCCCCATCTCCACTTCCGTGTTCAACAACTGGTCGATCGCCGGCTGCTGCGCGCTCTCCTTCAGGTAATTCACCTTGATCCCCGTGATCGGGTACACATACCCCGCCCCCTGCGTCGTCGCTGGTCCCGTCGCCGCCGACGCCGTCTCCGGCATCGTCGTCGCACCCGGGGTCGCTCCCACGCCCACCGGCGGTGCCGGCGCAATCTCCGGCGTGCTGCCTGCCGACGGCGGTGATCCCGGCGCCGCCACGTTCTCCGGCGTCACCGCACGACCTCCCGCCGCCGCCGCGCCCGTCGCATCCGTCGCACCCGCCGAAATCGGCGCATTCTCCGTCGCTGCCGCTGCTTGCGCATTCACCGCCGGCGCAGGGGCCTCGCTCCCAACACCCGCTGCCGGCGATGCCGCCGCCGGCGGATTGTTCGTCGGATTCTCCGGTGCCGCCGGTACCGCTGCCCCAGGCGCCGCCGGCGTTCCCCCGCCGCTCCCAACATCCACAGGCGTCACCGCACGACCTCCCGCCTGCCCAAACGCCCCGCCCCCTCCACCCCACCAAAACACACCGGCCACCCCCGTCGCCACCAGCGCCGCCCTGTAACCTTGCCTCTTCATTCGTCTCGCCCGCGCAACGACCTGCACTTCGCTCATCTGTCTTCCTTCCTCATTCCCTACGCTTTGCCCACGCTTGCCCACTGGACCTGCTTCCCACAAAAGACATGGGACGCGCGCTGCCCAGACCCCCACCCGGGGGGCCGGCGGCGCACGCCGCTCACCGCTCTTCCACCTTGCCACCGCCGGCCCAAGAACTGCACCGGCCTGCCCGCACTCTCCGCCGCCGCCTCCGGGAACCATCGCGATCCGGTCCCCTCAAGCGCCAACTCCTCCGTACGCCTGCGCTGACACCGTCAGCTTCCAGACGATTATCGGACAACCGTACATCTTCTTAACCGTAGACCGGCTGCCCGTCCCTCGGGAATTCTGCGAGAGTGATTCCTATGTCCTACCTTATAAATGGGGGCTCTGTCAAATAAATAGATGGAGCCCCCTCAATTTATATAACCCCCTCACTTTTCCTTACTTCCCGCGCAAAAATCGCCGATCTGCCACCTCCTCACACCCCCCTCATGCCCCCGCCGCCCACACCCCGCCCCATCCCCCTCCCCCCCCCTCACCGCGCCTCATACTGCTGCCGGTAATACGCCTGATACTCGTCCGTCAACACCTTGTCCAACCACGCCTTATGCGCCACAAACCAATCGAACGTCTGCTTCAGCCCCCTCTCCAAATCCCACTTCTGCTTCCACCCCAGCTCCCGCTGCGCCTTCCCCGAATCCAACGCATACCGCCGATCGTGCCCCGGTCGGTCCTTGACGTATTCGATGAAACTTTCATCCCTCCCCGCCAGGTCCAATAACTTGCGCGTCAGACTCAGGTTATCGATTTCCACCTCCCCATCAAAATTATAAACCTCCCCATCTTGCCCACGCAGCAACGCCGCCAGGATCCCCCCCGCGTGGTCCTCCACATGTATCCAGTCCCGCTTCTGCATCCCGTCCCCATACACCGGCACCTTCTTCCCCGCCAAAAGCCGCATGATGAACAGCGGGATCATCTTCTCCGGCCAATGCCATGGCCCGTAATTGTTCGAGCACCTCGTGATCACCGCCGGATACCTGAACGACCGCACAAACGCCTGCACCAAAAGCTCCCCGCCCGCCTTCGACGCCGAGTACGGACTGCTCGTCCGTATCGGATCCCCCTCCACCGACCGGTGCGGCTCCTCCACATCCCCATACACTTCGTCCGTTGACACCTGCAAAAATCGCTTCAATACCCCCCTCTCCACATACGGCCGCCCCGCCTCCAACAGCACCTGCACCCCCACCGTGTTCGCCATCACAAACGGCAGCCCCGTGAACAGCGACCGGTCCACATGACTCTCCGCCGCAAAATTCACCACCGCCGTCGGCCCCCCGCTCCCGCCCAGCTCCCCGCACACCTCCATCGCCCGACGCACTTCATCCGCATGCGCAATGTTGCACTTCACAAACCGATACCGCGGCGACCCCTCCAGCTCCGCCACCCGCTCCGGACTCGCCGCATACGACAGCGAATCCACATTCACCAGCCGCACCTCCGGATACATCCGATGCGCCTGCCGCAAAAACTCCGACCCAATAAACCCACACCCCCCCGTCACCAGCCAAGTCCCCGCAACCATGTCCCGCTCATTCACCATGCAACCCTCATCACGCGCAACCATCTTCCGTCTTCCATCGACTGACTACTGACTTCTGACTACTGTCTTCTGACTACTGACTACTGACTTCTGACTACTAAAAAAAGGATACCCCAAACCACTATCGACCGCGACGCCCCCTTCCCCCATAATCCCCCTCATGCCTTCCGATCCCTCCGACACGCCCCCTCCCAAACCTCCCCGCCCACAAACCCCAGACTACCGCACCCCTCTCCCCGGCCACCCCAAAGCCTCCCCCGTCGACACCGCCGGCATGACCCTCGACCAGATCACCGCCATCAAAATCGCCGACGTCCGCGCTAAAAAAATCCGCCGCCTCGCCGGCGTCGCCATGGGCGACGCCACCACCACCGCCTTCTTCGCCTTCTGCTGCTTCTGCTGCGTCTGCCTCGGATGGATCAACCTCGTCCTCGGAATCGCCTTCGCCATCGTCGCCTTCATCGCCTTCAAAAACGCTCGCGCCATCCGCCAGTTCGACACCAAAGCCCCCAAACGCCTCGCACTCAACCAGCTCCTCCTCCTCGCCATCATCACCGCCTACTGCATCTTCCAAATGCTCGCCGCCCTCTGGAGCACCGCCCCGGTCTCCCCAGACCTCTCCGACGCACTCGCTCAATACGGCGTCGCTCCCGCCGACATCGCACCCAAAATCCGCGAATACACCATGGGCTTCTACGCCCTCGTCATCCTCGGCTCCGTCCTCACCCAGGGCCTCACCGCCGCCTACTACCTCTCCCGCGCCCACCTCATCGACGACTTCCTCGCCTCCACCCCCCAATGGGTCGTCGACTTCCGCCGCACCATCCCCCGCTAACCCCCCCCGTCGCGCCCCACAACCAAGCTTCTCCTTCGCCTTTCGTCTTTCGTCTTTCGTCTTTCGTCTTTCGCCTTTTGTCTTTCGTCTTCCCCCTCGCCCCTCTTCTCCGTATAGTCGCCCACCATGCCCGACGCCCTCCCCGACATCCTCCTCCACCAATTCGAGGCCGCCCTCGCCACCCTCAACCTCGCCGTCGTCCGCTGCCCCGACCCGCTCTGGAACCAGCCCGTCGCCAACTGGAAATTCTGCCAGGCCGCCTTCCACGTCACCTTCTTCGCCGACATCTACCTCCAACCCACCGACGACATCGACGCCCTCAAGCACCAGCCCTTCCACCTCGACCACCCCGCGGACTTCCGAGACTACGAAGAACTCGAAGATCGCCCGCAAGTCCTCCTCTACGAAAAGCCCTTCATCCTCGCCTACATCCAGCACGTCCGCCGCAAAGCCCACCGCACCCTCCCCGCCGAATCCCCCGAAACCCTCGCCGGCGCCTCCGGCTTCCGCCGCCGCAACTGCTCCCGCGCCGAACTCCACCTCTACAACATCCGCCACATCCAACACCACGCCGCCCAACTCTCCCTCCGCCTCCGCCTCAACCACAACCTCGACATCCCCTGGATCAGCCACACCTGGCGCGACGCCTGACAAGCGCTTCCCCACCACTCCCCTGAAATTTCCCAAACCCTCCATCGCCTCCCATCCCCCGCCCGCCCGCGACTTGACGACTCCACGACTTGACGATTTAACGCCTACCGCTCCCCCCTCCACCATTTACTATTCCCCCACCCTTGCCACCGCCGATAATCTCCCCCATAGTCCCCCTACCACTCCGCAACCACTCTCAGGAACCTCTCATGTCTCACCTCACAAAAGTCCTCTCCGCCTCCCTCGCCGCCGCCATCCTCATCCTCGCCGGCTGCAAATCCCAGCAGGCCACCATCATCCCCCCCTTCGAACCCGACGTCGATCACCCCACCAACGGCTGGGGACTCCGCAAGCTCGACACCAAAGACTACCCCGACATGCGCGCCGCCTGGAACGACAAAACCAACCTCGAACACGCCGTCGACAAATCCATCAAGTTCCTCAACGCCCCCTCCTCCAACCGCTTCTATCCCTCCGGCCTCCCCGGCGACACCATCACCCACGACCAGGTCCTCGCCTCCCTCCTCGATTTCAAAAACCTCCTCCACCAGAACATCTCCGCCGACCAGTTCCAGCAGCAACTCCTCTCCCGCTACGACGTCTACACCTCCATCGGCTTCGACGACAAAGGCTCCGTCTGGTTCACCGGCTACTACACCCCCATCTACTACGGCTCCCCCACCCCCACCGCCGAATTCAAATACCCCGTCTATGGCCGCCCCTCAGACCTTGTCTCCGATCCCATCACCGGACAGGTCCAGGGCACCTACCCCACCCGCGCCGAACTCATGCAGTCCGGCAAACTCCGCGGCCTCGAAATCATGTACTTCCGCAAGCCCATCGAGCCCTTCATCATCCAGGTCCAGGGCTCCGCCGAAGTCATCGAACCCAACGGCCAGCGCGTCTTCCTCGGCTACGCCGGCTCCAACGGCCGCGAACACAAAGGCCTCGGCTCCGAGCTCGTCAAAGAAGGCAAAATCGACAAAAAGCACCTCTCCCTCCCCTCCGTCCTCGCCTACTTCGACGCCCACCCCGATGAACTCGATCGCTACGTGATGCGCGATGACCGCTTCACCTTCCTCAAACCCTACACCTCCGAAGAATGGCCCTCCGGCTCCCTCGGTGTCCAGGTCACCCCCGAACGCTCGCTCGCCACCGACAAAACCATCTTCCCCCGCGCCAGCCTCACCTTCATCGACGTCCCCAAGCCCACCGCCGCCGGCGACAACGTCCCCTACCAGGGCTTCTTCCTCGACCAGGACACCGGCGGCGCCATCCGCGCCGCAGGCCGCGCTGACATGTACATGGGCATCGGCGACGCCGCCGGACAACTCGCCGGCCGCGAATTCGCCCAGGGCCGCCTCTACTACTTCTTCCTCAAACCCGAACTCGTCAGCCCCGCCTCCTTCCCCAACCTCCGCCCCACCCCCGCCCGCGCCCCCGCCGCCCCTCGCTCCAACTCCCGCACCCCCGCCCGCTCAACTGGCACCACGCCCCGCTCCTCCGGAACCACCTCCGTTCCCCGCCCCACTGGCGGCGACGAAATGTTCCCCGGCGCCGTCAACCACTGACGCTCCGTCCGATCCAGAGAAGATTCCGAGACGCGACCGTGAGGGAGCGTGGGGGGCGTTGGGGGGGGACAGCAGGGAAACCGTCACTTCCCCAGCGGTTCCCCAGGCGAGCCTGCCGCGAAGGCCGGATGATTCACGTCCACCGGCTCAATGCTCCCATCGTCGCGGAAATGCAGCGGCGACAAACACGTCTCCCGGATAAACCCATTCCCGCCGGGAATCGCGTGCCGGTGATAAATCATGTACCACCGATCCGTTCCCGGAATGTTGATCACGCTGTTGTGCCCCGTCCCCACCACGCTCCCCGACTTCGACAGAATAATCCGATTCTCCGGCACCTTGATCGGCCCGAACGGTGAATCCGACGTCCCATACGCCACCCGATAATCCGGCGACCGCGCATCATTCTCCGACCACATGAAGTAATACACCCCTTTCCGCTTGATCACGAACGTCCCCTCGTTGTACCTCCCGCCACTGAACTTCGGCGTGATGTCCTTCAACTCCCCATCAAACGAAATCATGTCCGCCCCCAGCTTCCGCACATACATGTGCCCATTGCCCCAATACAAATACGCCTCCTCCTTTCCCCCCGCATTGTCGACGAACGGACAGGGATCAATCTGCTGCCCCCGCAGCGCCGGCGGATCGCCCGGCGCCACCAGCGGATGCCCCAGCGCATCCTTGAACGGCCCCGTCGGCTTATCCGCCACCGCCACCCCGATCTTCTTGTCCGCACAAAAATACATGTAATACTTCCCCCCGCGCGTCGTCACCCCCGGCGCCCACGCATACAAATTCGCCCACGACACTTCCCCCTTCGCCAGATCCAGCACCACCCCATCATCCGTCCAATGAATCAAGTCCGGCGACGACCACACCCGAAACTCCGTCGTCTTCCACTGATCCCGATCCACCGTCGGATACACGTAATACCGATCCCCAAACACATGCGCATCCGGATCCGCCGTAAACCGATCCCCCAAAATCGGCGCCGGCGCATCCCCCGGAAACACCTTCGCCGGCCCATCCCCATGAGGCTGCGTCCCCGGCGCCCCCGCCGCGGCAGCGGCTCCCGCAGCAACCAACATCACAACAATCGCACGACGATAGAACCCGCTCATCGACCAAACCTCCGCAGCCGCGAACCAATGGCGTCCCTCAGACGCCGCCGGAATATTACCTCACCCGCCTCCAACCGGGAATCTCTCCATTTCCACGCGCGTCCACCCGACGTTTACAATCCCTCAAGCAGTCCGCTCCCCAGCAAGGACACAACACCCCTGGACTACACAACAGCAAGAGGGATCATTACGTGACCGATTGGAAATCCGCCCTGGAACAAGCCGCCCGCCACGCCCGCGCGGAGATGTTCGGCTGCAAACTCATTCGCCACGTCCAGCACGCCATTCTCGTCACCACCGCCCTAAGAGCCTTCGGTGATGACGCCCGCGCCACGTTTTACGTCGAGGTACAGCCCCCCTTGGGCGATATCCCGCGCCCCGACCTCATCCTCCTTCACCCGGAGATCGGCGTGCTCGTCATTGAGAACAAAGGCATCGAACTCCGCGACATCCACCGCGTCGACGCCACCTGCCTCACCCTCACGCGCAATGGCTTTCTCAAGGAAGAAGACCCCTTCCATCAAGCCGAGCGCGTGATGTTCCGCCTGCGCGACTTGTGCAAACAACGCTTCGATCTTCAGGATGCACTCTTCCTGCGCACCGCCGCCTTCCCGCGTATCCGCCGCGGCGAGTTCGAAATGCGCTACCTCTGCCATCTCCCGCCCGAAACCCTCTTCGCCGACGCCTGCACCTCTCCCGACGAATTCCGCACACAGGTCCTCGCCTACGCTAACGCCGGCCAGCGCACCGCCCACAAATCCATGCGCCTCTCCAAACGCGCCGCAGGCCAGGTCATGACCATCCTCAAAGGCACCGCTCTCTTCTACGCACCGCGACGCACTTTTATCGACGACTCCGACGAGCGTCTCCTCGGCGTGCAGATCCAGGAAATGGAACTCGCCCTTAAAGAACCCACGCAGCAGCAGATCGACCTCGGCAAAGCCGACCTCCGGGGGGCCCACCGCCTCTTCCGCGGCGTCGCCGGCAGCGGCAAAAGCATCATGCTCGCCCTCAGCGTCGCCCAAACACTCCTCGCCTTCCAACAAGAACCCCCCGATCTCTTCGGCCCGGCCCTCCCCACACGCCGCGCCCTCGTCGTCTGTTACAACCGCACCCTCGTCCACTACCTCCGCCACAAAATTGAAGACCGCTATGGACGCATCGCCTGGGAAGCCCCCGCCGACGACCGCCTCACCGTCACCCACTTCGAAGGTCTCATCCGCGAACTCGAAGCCAGGCACGCCCCCCTCGCCACCGGCCTCACCTGGGAGCACAAGGAGGAACGCGCCAAAGGCCTCTGCGCCGCCTTCGACAAACTCGATGAAAAAAGCCGCGAGCCCCTTCTCTTCGATGCTGTCTACGTTGACGAGGCCCAGGACCTGCTGCCCGCCGAAATCGAATTCCTACGCCGCCTCGCCCGCCCCGAAAAGGACGGCAGCCACACTCTCGTCCTCTTCTACGACAACGCCCAGAACATCTACGGTGTCTCACAACCCACCTGGGCCGACCTCGGCATCAATATCATTGGCCGCACCGTCTTTCTTGACCTCTGCCTCCGCAACACCATTGAGACGCTCGCCTTCGCATTCAACATCCTCGTCGGTTCCTTCGCCACCGAGGGCCAGAAGGTCGCCACACGCCAATTCGCCGACGTCGGCAGCCTCAAACAACGTGGCCTCATCACCGAAAACGGCGACCGCTACGACATCCACTTCTCCAAACGTCACGGCCCTCTGCCCACGGTCACCGCGTATCCCCACCGCAACGCCGAGACCGACGCCACCGCCGAAACGATAAAAACACTCATCCACGACCAAAAAGTGCTTCCCAGCGACATCCTCATCCTATACAAAAGCCACCACTCACATCGCGACCGCCTCACCGAAAAACTCAAGCCCATCCTGGGCTCACTCGCATCCCTCCGCTTCGTCGACGCCGCCCATCACGCCGCCAAAAATCAGCCGCTCATCGAAGAAGGCGCACTCACCCTCAGCACCATCGCCAGCGCTAAAGGCTACGACGCCCCCATCGTCTTTCTGCTCGGCGTCGACGAACTCAGCAACGATGAGAAAGGACGCGCCAGCTTTTACGTCGGCGCGACGCGTGCCAGGCTCCTGCTCTACGTCTCCGGAACACTGCAACCCGGTGCGACCCTCCTCCAGGAATCCATCGCCGCGCGAAGCGCCCTGGCGCACCCCGCCGTCCCCAACCCGCGCCCGCCCGAATCCGCCGCAAACGCGCCGTCGCCAAATCCCGTGCGGGTGCCTCCCATCATCGCGCCTCAGTCCGCTGCGTCGCCTTCGCCCGCCTGCCGCCATTGCGGAAGCCTTCGCCTCCACGCACAACACGGCCGCTTCGGCTACTTTTATCGCTGTATTGATTGCACCGAAAATAGCCCCATGGACGCAAACTGCTCACGTTGCGGCAAGAAGGCCCGCATCCGCAAAGCCGCCCTCAAGTTCCACCGCGAGTGCGAAGCCTGTGGCCATTCTGAGCTCGTCCACATGAACGTCCCCCTCGCCACCCTCTGATCTCCACCTTGCAAAAACACACAAGGCCCTGCACTTCCGCAAGGCCTTGGCACGCGAGGGCGACGGGGCTCGAACCCGCAACCACCGGATCGACAATCCGGTACTCTAACCAATTGAGCTACGCCCCCATTCGCGAGACCCACTTTTTACTCCCCGCAACCCCCAAGTGTCAAGCCTGCACAATTCTGCGATCTCGCGCAGTTGCGGCCATCGTTTGTGGCCCTGACTCGTGGCATTGGCTCCCCGCCAATGGCGGCCCACAGGCCCCTCCGTCCGCAAGATAGATGCGCGCGACCTCAGCGGATCGGCCTCCGGCCGAACACCGGCGCGACGCCAATGCCACAAATGATCCCCGCACCCAGCAACCCCCAACCCCCAAAACCTCCCGCGCCGTTGCGATTCCCCCAGCAACCCCGCTATAATCCCTCGCTCTGCCGGCAGCGTAGCTCAGTTGGTTAGAGCGAGGGATTCATAAGCCCTAGGTCCCCGGTTCGAATCCGGGCGCTGCTACTTCAAAAACCCCTCCTTCCCGATTTCCGCCTTTCGCCGATCCAGCTCCGCGACATACTTTTTCAACCCCTGATCGCCTGAAAAACCCTCCTCCGCGCTCACCTTCCGCACAAGCCCCTCATCCTCAAACGAATCCCAACGCATCAAAATCCGCACCCCCTTCATCCTTACGTCCGCCGGCGCTCTCTCATCCCAACCTCCTTCATTCCTCGCCCGCCAACGACCACCCCCCTCCAGATTCACTTTCCCAACCCATTGATTCTAACATTCATTTCGCTATCATTACCAATCTGCCTTCGCCCGATCCGACGCCCTGGCGCGCCACGGCGAAGGCTCAACCCCTTGCCCTCTCAGAGGCCCCCATGAAAGAAAAAACCCACCCCCAATACAATTACGCCAAAGTCCGCTGCGCCTGCGGTAACACCTTCGAAACTGGCTCCGCCGCCAAACACATCGAAGTCGAAATCTGCGGCGTCTGCCACCCCTTCTACACCGGCAAGCAAAAATTCGTCGATACCGCCGGCCGCGTCGAACGCTTCCAGAAGAAGTACGCCAAATTCGCCTCCGCCCAGGCCGGCGGCGCTGGCGGCGCCACCGCCTCCAAATAGCATCCCCTCCCCACAACCCCAAAAACGCCGTGCGCGCCCCCCAGCCCGCACGGCGTTTTCCTTTCCCCTCGCAACCCCCCAAACTCCACGGCTTGACGACTCAACGACGTGACGATTTAACGCCCCCTTCCCCACCCCGTTTTGCCTTTTGCCTTTTGAGCCCCATGTCCCTCTACTCCCCCATCCTCTCCCGCCTCGCCGCCGACGACGCCCACCTCCGCGCACTCACTTCCCAACTCAATGACCCCGCACTCGCGCAAGACCCCGCGGCCCTCATCCCCCTCGCTAAAGCCCATGGCAAACTCCAACGCCAGCTCGCCCCCTACCACGCCTACCTCGCCGCCCAGAAATCCCTCGACGACACCACCGCCCTCACCCAAGGCGACGACCCCGACCTCCGCGACCTCGCCCACGCCGAACTCCCCACCCTCACCGCCCAGCGCGACGCCGCCCTCGACGCCCTCATCTCCTCCTTCCTCGCCGCTGACGAACTCGCCGTCGACGCACTCATCCTCGAAATCCGCGCCGGCACCGGTGGCGACGAAGCCGCCCTCTTCGCCGGCGACCTCCTCGATATGTACCGCCGCTTTGTGGAAACCCAGTCCGGGCCCGGGGGCGAATGGGGCGCGGGATGGAAATTCGAAACCCTCGACTTCTCCCCCGGTAACGTCGGCGGCTTCCGCGACGTCATCGTCTCCATCCGCGGCCCAGGCGCCTACGCCGCACTCGCCTTCGAATCCGGTGGACACCGCGTCCAGCGCATCCCCGAAACCGAAACCCAGGGCCGACGCCAAACCTCCGCCGCCACCGTCGCCGTCCTCCCAGAACCCGACGAATCCGACATCACCATCAACCCCGCCGACGTCCGCGAAGACGTCTCCCGCTCCGGTGGCCCCGGCGGCCAGGGCGTCAACAAAATCGAATCCGCCGTCCAACTCACCCACCTCCCCACCAACATCGTCGTCCGCATGCGCGAAGAACGCTCCCAGCACAAAAACCGCGAAAAAGCCTGGCGCCTCCTCCGCTCCCGCGTCTTCGAATACTTCGACTCCCAACGCCGCGCCCAGCGCGCCAACACCCGCAAATCTCTCATCGGCACCGGCGACCGCAACGCCCGCATCCGCACCTACAACTACCCCCAAAACCGCTGCACCGACCACCGCCTCAACCAAAACTTCCCCCTCACCCCCATCCTCCAAGGAAACCTCTCCCCCCTCCTCTCCGCCCTCCAACAACACGCCCAATCCGAACGCCTCGCGGCATTGGCGCAAGGCTAACTACGCAACGCCCACCACTCCCACGCCACGCGCACCGCCCCCGTAACGCCGCTGCAACGCGCAGGCTCGCTAAACATGGGCGTTCCACTTCCCACTGCCTGCCGCGCGCGTTAATCTCTCACCATCACCCAAATCTCCGAGAAGGACCGATGACCGACAACGACCGCTCCGCACGCCTCCGCCAGTTCGTCGAATGGTGTACCGAAAACATCCAGGGTGACGAAAAAGGCGAAGCCCAAATCTTTCTCGACCGCCTCTTCCAGGCCTTCGGTCAACCTGGCTCCCGCGACGTTGGTGGCACCCCCGAATTCCGCATCAAACCCGGCAAGGAAGACGACCGCGGCACCTCCTTCGCCGACTACGTCTGGAAAGCAAAGGACCGACCCGGCGTCCTCATCGAAATGAAAAAACGCGGTGTCGATCTCGCCAAAACCCGCCAGCAAGCCTTCAACTACTGGATCAAACTCGTCCCCAACCGCCCTCAGTACACCATCCTCTGCAACTTCGACGAATTCTGGATCTACGACTTCAACGTAGATCTCGACGAACCTCTGGACAAACTCTCCCTTCGGCAACTCCCCGACCGTTACGGCCCCCTTGCTTTCCTCTTCCCAACCAACGACCGCCCCACCTTCGAAAACGACCGCATCGAAGTCACGCGCAAAGCCGCCGACCGCCTCGCCGCAGCCTTCTTCCATATGACTCATGTCCGCAAAGTGGACCGCGACCTCGCCCAGCGCTTTATCCTGCAACTCCTCGTCGCCCTCTTCGCCGAAGACATCGACCTCCTCCCCAAATACTTCGTGGCCAACCTCCTTGCCGATATCAAGACACCCGAAGACTCCTACGACCTCCTCGGCAGCCTCTTCGAAGCCATGAACCGCAAGGACGGCACACCCGCCGGCCGCTTCAAGGGCATCCGCTATTTCAACGGCGGACTCTTCCGCGAACCCGCCCGACTCGCCCTCGACAAAGACAACATCGAACTAAACCACATCCGCAGCGCCGCCAAGGAAAACTGGTCCAAGGTCTCCCCCGAAATCTTCGGCACCCTCTTCCAGCACTCCATGGACTCCGGCGAACGCCACGCCTACGGCGCCCATTACACCGCCCCCATCGACATCATGAAAATCGTCCGCCCCACCATCGTCGAACCTTGGACCCAATTAATCGACAACGCCAAAACCCCGAAAAAACTTGCCGACCTCCTCGAACGCCTCTCCCTTTACAAAGTCCTCGACCCCGCCTGCGGTTCCGGCAACTTCCTCTACATCGCCTACCGCGAACTCAAACGTCTCGAATCCAAAATCCGCGACCGCCTCCGCTCCGAATTCCCCGATTTTCAAGCTACCCTCCACCATGTCACCGCCCGCCAGTTTTTCGGCATGGACATCCTCCCTTTCGCCATCGAGCTCGCCAAAGTCACCATGATGATCGCCCGTAAACTTGCCATCGACGAACTCCACATCGCCGACGAACCCCCGCTCCCCCTCGACAACCTCGACCAGAATTTTCTATGCACAGACGCGCTCGTTGACACAAACGGTTTTGTAAACCGTTGGCCCACCGCCGACGCCATCATCGGCAACCCCCCCTTCCTCGGCGCAAAGCGCCTCAAACCCGAACGCGGCCCCGATTACGTCAACGCTCTGCGCAAACTTTACCCCGAAGTCCCCGGCATGGCCGACTACTGCGTCTACTGGTTCCGCCGCGCCCACGACCACCTCCCCCCATGCACCCCGGACCGGCCCGAATCCGGCCGCGCCGGCCTCGTCGGCACCCAGAACATCCGCAACAACCAGTCCCGCGTCGGCGGCCTCGACCACATCGTCAAATCCGGAACCATCATCGAAGCCGTCGACAATCAACCCTGGTCCGGCGAAGCCAACGTCCACGTCTCCATCGCCAATTGGGTCAAAACCGGCGATTCCCATGATCCACCTTCCCCACGGAGCGCCCCCCGTGTAGCGCCGTCCCAACGGGACGCTGCCCCGCCCGGCCCCAGCAAACTCCTCATCCCCAACAAGAAAAAGCTCTGGTTCAAAATCGACCCCAGACTCGCCCTCTTCAGTCAGACCGATCGGAGTCGCGACCGCCCGGGAGCGGTCGTCACCACCACCGGCAAACGCGGAAAAGTTCGTCAGGATAAGTCGTACGAGCTCGACTACCGCCTGACAGACGCCATCACCTCCACGCTCTCGGACAAAATCGACGCCTCATTCGCAAAGGAATTGTCTGTCAACACTGCCCCTCAGCGAGTCTTTCAAGGAATGACACCCGGCTACGACGGCTTCATCCTTCAACCTAACGAAGCAGAGGCATTCTTTCGCAAATCAAAACTCTCTCGTAAAATTATCAAGCCTTACCTCATTGGCAGAGAACTTGTGTCGGGTGATGGAACCCCGCAACGATTCATCATTGATACCGATGACCTCAACCTGACCAACCTCCCCCGATATCCCGAGGTCTTCAAGCACCTTCAAGAGCATGTGTTACCCGATGTACGCAAAAAAATTGATGAGACCAAAGATAAAAACGCCGACATGGTCGGTGCGCGAGAGGACCATCTCCAACGATGGTGGACATTCTGGGCCCGCCGAACGAAATTGCGCGCATGGTCTTCAAAGCATGACCGGATAATCGCTGGGTCGAGAACGCAGCGGATTCCGTTTGTCTTCCAGTTCATTTCTACTGATATTCTTCCGGGCGACAAGCTCCAACTATTCGCGTTTGACGACGATTACTCTTTTGGCATCCTTCATTCCTCCGCCCACTGCTCCTGGTATCAGGCGAAGGCATCGCGCCTCAAAAATGAAGCCGACTATAACTATTCAACCGACTCCATCTTCGACACCTTCCCCTGGCCCCAATCCCCCACCAAAAAACAAATCGACGCCATCGCGGACGCCGGCCGTCTTATCCGAAAAGTCCGCGCCGACGCCCTCCAGAAAATCACCGGCGGTCTCCGCGCCCTCTACCGCACCCTCGAACTCCCTGGAAAAAACCCCCTCAAAGACGCCCACGCCCAACTCGATAAAGCCGTCCTCGCCGCCTACAACTTCCCCGAAAAGGACGACCTCCTCACCCAACTCCTCGCCCTCAACCTCGAAGTCGCAGCCAAAATCGATACGGGCCAAGCCGTCACCGCCCCGGGCGTTCCATCGCTGTACGGCGACGCGGTGCCACTCGTCACCCATGACTGCATTCAGCCCTGATGGCCTGGCGCGCCGCGTGTAGGAGAAAATGGTGCCAAATCAAGAGAGCGAAAATCGAGCTCCCTCCGACCAGAGGGGAGGACTCTTACTCCGCTTCGTAGGGTTACACGCCGATACATCCACTCTCGATTTACACCGCTACTCCCTCACCCTTCAAGGGTTGTACACCTTTTTCCGCACAACTGGGGGACTCTACCAGCAATCCATTAAGGCAGACGACGGCACGCCGCTTCCAACCAGTTTCACGCTCGAAATAATCGCCGAGCGGTCGGGTTCCTTTGAGGTGTTAATTGGGATTGTCTTGGCCGACATGCTATCCGGGATCGTCGGGAACGAGGCGCATGCACTAACCCGCTGGACCGCCAAGAGGCTAAAGCGCTGGTGCATCTCATTCTTGGACACATACCGCAAGGCCAAGACACAGTCGACAAACATTGAACGAATCACGGCCTCCATAGAGGAATTCGGCAAAAGAGAAGGAATTCCGATTCGTCCGTCAGATGCCGAACTTGTCGAAGCTCTCGAAAATATTGAGGACGACGACAACGACGAAGAGTTCGCGCGACGGTTAAACAAACTGCGGTTGCTTATCGAAAAGCTGGACTTGGCAATTCAAAACATAACAACCCTTCTCGAGAAGGATTGTAAATTCATCGAGATCGTAGAGCCTGGCTCGGGAACGCTCCTGTCCTTCGACATAGACGACTACTACGCGTTGCACCGTCACATCACCTTGCCCCCGCCTGAAGGGATTTGGCGACAAGTTTTTGTCGAATTTGAGCGCATTAACGTCAAGACCGGCAGAGCGATGGGTTATCTGACGGAGTCTCCGATCGCCCCGCGCCGTGCCCCCGAATTCATGCGCATTGTCGACCCTGCAATCCACACCCCTCCGAATGCTTATACGCGAGCCTTCAACGATGGGCAGCCTCTGAGAGTCTGGGCACGCCAGGTTGGTGCGGAGAAACGACACCTCAATCTGACTTGGCAGATCAGTGTCATAAGGCCCGACCAGCCCGACCTATTCGGTTAAGGAAGGACCCTCGCAACAGGTTCGTAAGCAGGCGCAGCCTCTTTAAAGCAAAATTCCCACTTTCTAGGAACCTTCCCCCATCCCTTACGTTTACCTAATAGAGCAACCACACCGGGGGGGAAAACCACCACCACCCCCACCCTTCCCCACTCAGTCCTTAGCACTCAGTCCTCGTCCCCGCGCTCCCGCCCCCTCCCCAACTTCCCACTCCCTCGCGCCCAACCCCACCCCCACCCGCCGCCCCGTACCCCCCACCGCCCGCCCTCGCCTCCCCCCTCTCCCCCCAACCCCCCCACCCCCGCCCCCCCTCCCCGCCCCCACAAAAAGAAACCACCACATTCCCACATCCCAATCCATGTCCATATTATATGGACGTATGTAGATATTGTACAAATCTGCTATTGTAAATATAAATTTCTGCCCCTTTTTAGTCTCCCTTT
>DASZTO010000049.1:0-52910 GCA_035548175.1 Phycisphaerae bacterium
CGCCCCCCCCCCCCACGCAACACACCGCCCCTCCCCGCCGTTGAACCTCTCATCCCTCCCACCCGAACCGAGGTCCACCATGCACCGTCTCCTCCCCTTCGCCCTCCTCCCCCTCCTCGCCCTCACGACCCTCGCGCAAACCCCTCCCACCACCGCCACAACCGCCCCCGCAACCCCCGACGCCGTCACCCTCCCCGACGAACACGGCACCCCGCGCCTCTATCCCACCACCCCCCAATCCATCGTCACCCCCCACGCCGGCATCCTCAACCTCTCCGCCCAGGACATCCCCCGCTACACCCAGACCGGCCCCCTCCCCGATCCGCCCCCCGCTCGCCACTTCGTCATCCCACCCGTCCCCCACAACCCCAACCTCCCCACCCTCTGGACCATCGGCGACTCCACCGTCCGCACCGGCGTCAACGGCACCGGCGACGATCGCCCCGGCCAATGGGGCTGGGGCTGCCCCCTCGTCGGCTACTTCGACCCCGCCAAGGTCAACGTCGTCAACCGCGCCGTCGGCGGCACCACCTCCGGCAGCTTCTACAACGCCCAATGGCCCGCACTCCTCCCCCTCATCAAAAAAGGCGACGTCGTCCTCATGCAATTCGGCACCAACTCCGGCGCCCCCGAAACCCGTGGCATCGGCGATGAACCCCAAACTCTCACCGGCCGCAATGGCCAAACCATCACCGGCCACTCCTTCGGCTGGTTCCTCCGCCAGTTCATCCACGACACCCAATCCAAAGGCGCCACCCCCATCATCTGCTCCCTCATCCCCCGCAACTCCCGCGACGACGCCGGCAAAATCAAACGCAGCGCCGACTCCCAGGCCGGTTGGGCCCGACAGGTCGCCGCCGAACAGCACGTCGGCTTCATCGACCTCAACGAACTCATCGCCGAAAAATATGATGCCCTCCCCAAAGTTCAGGTCGACGCCCTCTTCGCCGGCTCCCCCCACACAAGCTGGACCGGCGCCGTCCTCAACGCCGAAACCGTCATCTCCGGCCTCAAAGCCCTCCACCCCGACCCCGCCGCGGCGTGGTATGTGCCGCAGGTCCAACAAATCGCCGCAGCGCCTGCCCTGCCCGATAACCCTCCCGCCACTACCCCCGCCCATTAAAGTCACCGAGCCGCAGACCAAACCCGCACGTGTGCCGCTCACATGCTCACTCTGCGCATGCTTCCATCAACATTGCACGCCACTCTCTTACCGGACTCTTCGCAAAAGCTTTTCGCAACAGATCCCTTTCGTGTCTTTCGTGTTTTTCGTGGCCATTTACGTTCCCTCCCCACCCTAAACCCCCCATCCCCCTCAGTCGATAACGACCGGAGATATCCGCGCCCCTGTCGCGCGGCATCACGATCCAGCCCCCGGTCGGAGTCCTCCACATGGTCCTCTCCTGGTTCCAAGGTCGCGTCAGCCCCATCGCCGTCGACATCGGCTCCGACACGCTCAAGCTCCTCCAGGTCGAACCGCGCGACAACCAGTACCGCCTCGTCGCCGCCGCCTCCGAAACCATCCCCGACGAGCTCCGCGCCAAGCCCGCCGACCGCGACGCCTTCGTCGCCGACGCCCTCAAAAAACTCCTCGCCGACGGCTTCAAAGGCCGCCAGGTCGTCACCTGCCTCCCCGCCTCCCACATGGCCGTCCAGCACATTCGCGTCGGCAAAATGTCCACCGACGAACTCGCCAAGGCCCTCCCCTTCGAAGCCGCCGGCAAACTCCCCTTCGATCCCCACCGCGCCGTCCTCCGCCACACCGTCGCCGGCGAAGTCTACCAGCACCAGGAAGCCAAGCAGGAAATCATCGTGATGGCCGCCCCGCGCGACGCCGTCGACCGCCACCTCGCGCTCCTCTCCAAGGCCAAGCTCGAAGTCGTCGGCATCCACGTCGAGCCCACTGCCCTCATCGAATGCTTCGCCCACCTCTCCCGCCGCAAAGGCGACGAAAACATCGCCACCCTCTACATCGACATCGGCGCCGCCGCCACCCACGTCGTCATCGCCCATGGCAAAGCCCTCGCCTTCGCCAAGCACATCCCCATCGGGGGCGACACCTTCAACCGCAAAGTCGCAGACGCCTTCAAAATCGATCTCGCCGCCGCCCGCGAGCTCCGCGTCAAAGCCGCCGAGCACGCCAAGGCCGCACGCCTCCCCGCCGGCGTCCTGTCCATCAACACAGACGCCGACGGCCACGCCCTCGGCCGCAACAACGCCGCCCCCGTCGTCGACGCCGACACCCTCGACAAGCTCGCCAAAGCCCTCGCCGAGCCCCTCGATCACCTCACCAGCGATCTGCGCCTCTGCATCGGCTACTACGAATCCATCTACCCCAACCGCGCCGCAACGCAGGCCCCCATCGACCGCGCCATCTTCGTCGGCGGCGAATCCCGCTACATCGCCATCTGCAAAACCATCGCCGAAAACCTCGGACTCCCCGCCACCCTCGGCGATCCCCTCGCCCGCCTCCTCAAAGACGCCGCCACCAAAACCTCCATCGATCTGCGCCAGCCCCAGCCCGGATGGGCCATCGCCTCCGGCCTCGCCGTCGGCCTCGCCCACGCCCAGCCCACCGCCGAAAGAGAGGCCTCCTGATTTCCGTCTTCTGTCTCCTGACTTCTGACTACTGACTTCTGGAACGCCGTATGAGCCAAGTACCCGCCGCCAACATGAACTTCCTCCCCGAAGACTACGTCGAGCGCCGCCAGGCCACCCGCGCCGCGTACCTCTTCATCGGGCTGCTCGTCGTGGTCATCGTGGGCATCATCGGGGCCTACGTCTACCAGCAGTACGATTGCCGCTCCGTCTTCGACGAGCGCGACCGCGTCCTCGCCGAATATGAAAACGCCTCCAACGCCATCACCAAATCCCAGGAAATGGAGCAGGAAAAAGCCTCCATGGTCGCCAAGTTCGAGCTCACCACCACCCTCATGGAGCGCGTCCGCCGCTCCGCACTCCTCGCCGAGCTCACCACCCTGCAGCCCAAGGGCGTCAACATGCTCTCCCTCGATCTCGCGAGCCACGACATCCAGCCTCCCGCCGGCCCCGCTCCCGCCATCGACCAGGCCAAGGCCGCCGCCGGCGATCTGCCCGCCATCAAGCGCCCCCAGGTGGAAGTCACCATCGATCTCGTCGGCACCGCTCCCACCGACAGCCAGGTCGCCCAGTACATCGCCGCCCTCTCCAAATCCAAGCTCCTCTCCGACGTCAACCTGCTCTTCTCCGAGGAATACAAACGCACCCGCGACAACAACAGTGAAATGCTCCGCAAATTCCACGTCCAGATGAAGGTCAACCCCGACGCCGACCTTCGCACACCCACCGCCGTCAGCCCCGAAGCCGCCGCCACCCAGTAATCCCTAACCCCACGGCCCAGCGCCGCCCTGAGGTGATCTTATGCAGTTCGGTCCACGCACGCTGATCTTCTTCATCCTCCTGCTGGCCATGCCCGCGGTGTCCTACTGGCGCATGTTCAAGCCGCTCAACGAGCAGAAGGCCGCCGCCATCGAGGACATCAAGGACAAACGCAAGCAGCTTGACGACCTCGCCAAGGCGACCTCCGGCGACAAGAACGTCGCCGCCCAGATCGACGAGCTCCGCAAAGCCGTCGCCTTCATCGAAAACAAGCTCCCCAAGGAAATGGAGATGGACAAGGTCCTCCTCAAGACCACCCAGCTCGCCGAGAAAGACGGCCTGACCACCAAATCCGTCCGCCTCCTCAAAATCATCGACGGCCCCGGTTACTCCGAACAGCCCATCAAAATGGTCATTACCGGCCCCATGGCCAAAGGCTTCTACCCCTTCATCTGCGACCTCGAAGGTCTCAACCGCCTCACCAAAATTGGCGAAATGACCATCACCGCCGATGAAAAAAATCCCGGCGTCGTCTCCGTCGAAATGACACTCACCATCTACTTCGAACCCGGTAACGCGAAAGTGGCGGTGGCCCAATGACCCAGCAATGGAATATGGATACTCCCGGCGACGACGACGTCCAGATGCCCCTGGGCGTCTCCAATGAGGGCGGTGATTACGTCCCCGCCTCCACCAAGCCCAAAATCGGCGGCAGCACCCTCGCGCTCGTCGGCGCCTTCGCACTCGGACTCGCCGTCATCTACGGCCTGGGCATGCACGCCATGCCCCGCGCCGCCTCCGCCGAAACCGTCGCCAAGCAGCAGGAAGTCCAGTCCGCCATCACCGAGCTCCTCCAGAAAAACGGCAAGGCCGCGCAAATCGCCGGTCTCCTCCGCGATACCGACAAGCTCGTCGCCATGTTCTACGCCTACCTCGGCACCGACCACGCCAAACGCCCCGAGCTCCCCCACGACCCCTTCGCCAACGAGGAAGTCCACGCCGCCCCGCCTCCCACCCCCGGCGCCGAAGCCGTCGCCATCGTCACCACCGACGCCGTCGAAGCCGAAAAACTCCGCAAGGTCGCCGAAACCTTCTCCTCCCTCAAGCTCCAGACCGTCATGCTCGGCCGCAGGCCCGCCGCCATGATCAACAACAACATGGTCACCGTCGGCGGCCGCATCGGCGAGTTCACCGTCTCCGACATCCAGAACGACCGCGTCATCCTCTCCTACAACACCAGCAAATTCGAACTCAAGCTCGATCGCTCCACCCCCGCCCTCCACTGACCCCGAACCCCAGTTGCAGGAAGCGCCATGCCCGTGGAAACCCAGGACAGCCCCCCCTCTCCCGCCCCCGCCGACGCCGCCGGCGATGACCTCCTGCGCGCCCTCTGGACCCCCGCGCCCGCCGCCCCCCGCGCCCGCAAAACCCTCGAAGACCTCCTCACCGCCAAGGGCCTCCTCGACGCCGACAAGCTCCTCCAGGCCAAATCCGTCCTCACCACCACCCGCGGCAAAAAGCTCTCGCAAATCCTCCTCGAAATGGGCGCCGTCCCCGAAGAACACCTCCAGCAAGCCCTCGCCGAACTCCTCAACCTCCCCTTCGAAGCCATCAACCCCAAAATCCTCGACCGCCGCGCCTTCGACGCCCTCCCTGCCGATTTCATGAAATCCCGCGGCTGCTGCGGACTCCGCCGCGAAGACGGACCCGGCGGCTTCCTCACCCTCGGCATGGTCGACCCCGCCGACGTCTTCCTCCTCGATGAAATCAAACGCAAGGTCGGCGTCCGCCACGTCAAAGTCGTCGTCGTCTGCCACGCCCACATCATCGCCGCGCTCGAATCCGCCCAAAATGCCGACGGCAACGGCGGCGAAAAATTCGACGAAATCATCAAGGACATGGGACAGGAAGAACTCGAAATCGTCGAGGAGGAAAAGGACGACGTCACCGACCTCGCCAAGGCCTCCGGCGAATCCCCCGTCATCCGCCTCGTCAACTTCCTCATCTTCGACGCCATCAAGCAGGGCGCCTCCGATATCCACATCGAGCCCCACGAAAAACGCCTCGTCGTCCGTTACCGCATCGACGGCGTCCTCTTCGAAGCCATGAATCCCCCGTACCAGATGCAGGCCGCCGTCGCCTCGCGCCTCAAAATCATGGCCAACCTCGATATCTCCGAACGACGCCTCCCCCAGGATGGCCGCATCCGCACCATGGTCTCCGGACGCCACGTCGACCTCCGCGTCTCCACCGTCCCCACCCAGTACGGCGAAAAAACCGTCATCCGTATCCTCGACAACCGCTCGATCATGCTCGGCCTCGAACAGCTCGGCTTCTCCGAGGACATGCTCACCATCCTCCGCGCCCAGATTGACCGCCCCAACGGAATCATCCTCGTCACCGGCCCCACCGGCTCCGGTAAAACCACCACCCTCTACTCCTGCATCCGCTGCATGGATGGCGCCAAACTCAATATCTCCACCGTCGAAGACCCCGTCGAATACCACCTCTCTTTCGCCAACCAGATCCAGGTCATGGACAAAATCGGCATGACCTTCGCCACCGCACTCAAGGCCCTCCTCCGCCAGGACCCCGACGTCATCATGCTCGGCGAAATCCGCGACCAGGAAACCGCCCACATCGCCGTCCAGGCCTCCCTCACCGGCCACCTCGTGCTCTCCACCCTCCACACCAACGACGCCCCCTCCTCCGTCACACGCCTCATCAACATCGGCGTCGAGCCCTACCTGATCTCCGCCGCCGTCAACGCCGTCCTCGCCCAGCGCCTCGTCCGCCGCATCTGCTCCGAATGCAAGGAACCCTGGTCCGACCTCAACGACGACATGCGGGAATTCCTCGAAACCCGCGGCTTCGATCCCACCAAAATCTTCAAAGGCAAAGGCTGCGAACGCTGCCGCAACACCGGCTACAAAGGCCGCGTCGGCATCTACGAACTGCTGGTCCTCGACGACGTCGCACGCGATCTCGTCGTCCGCTCCCCCAACGTCACCGAACTCCGCCGCATCTGCAAAGAACGCGGCATGATCTCCCTCCGCGAAGACGGCCTCCAGAAAGCTGCCGCCGGACTCACCACCGTCGAAGAAGTCCTGTCCGCCACGGAGAACACAATGTGACCGCGGGTAATTAGTAACTGGTAATTGGTAATTAGCTGCCGCTACCACCGGAGCCCCCGCCCCTGCGACAGCAAATTACCAATTACTAATTACCAATTACCGATAACGAACCTGACGAACCCTCCAACCCGGAAGGATCCCACACATGCCCTCCACCCTCAACGCCATCCTCGAAACCGCCATCGACAACAAGGCGTCCGATATCCATATCATCGTCGGCCATCAGCCCATGATCCGCCTCCACACCCAGATGACCGCCACCGAATTCCCCGTCGTCACCGCCGAATCCTCCATGGCCATGCTCAAGGACATGCTCAACGAAAAACGCATGGAAGCCTTCCTCGAAAAACGCGATGCCGACTTCTCCTACGAGCTCCCCAGCGGCACACGCTTCCGTGTCAACGCCCACTTCCAACGCAACTCCGTCGCCATGGCCTTCCGTGTCATCACCGATAAGGTCCGCCCCCTCGATCAGCTCGGCCTGCCCGAAATCATCACCCGCCTCACCTACCTCCCCCGCGGGCTCGTCCTCGTCACCGGCGATACCGGCTCCGGTAAGTCCACCACCCTCGCCGCCATGATCGACGCCATGAACAAACGCTACCACAAGCACATCATCACCCTCGAAGACCCCATCGAATACATCCTCCACTCCAACAAATGCTCCATCGAACAACGTGAAGTCGGCTCCGACGTCCCCTCCTTCGGCTCCGGCCTCAAGCACGTCCTCCGCCAGGACCCCGACATCATCCTCGTCGGCGAAATGCGCGACCTCGAAACCACCTCCGCCGCCATCACCGCCGCTGAAACAGGCCACTTCGTCCTCTCCACCCTCCACACCAACAATGCCGCACAAACCATCGAACGCATCATCGATATCTACCCCGGCGAACAACAAAACCAGATCCGCTCCATGCTCGCCAACACCCTCCAGGCCGTCTGCTGCCAGGTCCTCTTCAAACGCATCGATCAGCCCGGCATGGTCCCCGGCGTCGAAATCCTCATCTGCACCCCCGCCGTCCGAAACCTCATCCGCGAAAACCGCATCTACGAAATCCAGAACGTTATCGAAACCTCCCGCGCCCTGGGCATGCAAACCATGGACACCTCCATCAAACAACTTTACTTCAACGGCAAAATCTCCAAGGAAGACGCCCTCTCCATGGCCCACCACCCCGAAAAACTCGAACGCCAGTTGGTCGCGTAACGCGGGCGTCCCGCCCGCATATCGGCCGCAGCCGATTCCACCACACTCGAACCATGGCCCGATAGGAACCCAACAATGCCTTCGAAAGTCCCAATTACCAATTACTAATTACCAATTACTCCGTCCGGAGCCTTATCCCTCCCTCGCAAACCGCCGAGATTATCCCACATGCCCAGCTATCGCTACGAAATCAAAACCCCCGCGGGACAGGTCCAGGCCGGCGTCCTCTCCGCCGCCTCCATGTCCGCCGCCTCCGAGATGCTCCGCGCCCAGCAAGGCTACATCCTCGCCCTCGCCCCCGTTGACGCCTCCAAGGCCAAGTCCTCCTTCGCCACCATGCTCAACTTCTCCGTCTCCTCCGGTCCCGGCCTCAAGGACGTCGCCAACTTCACCAACCAGCTCGCCGTCATGATCAAGGCCGGCATCTCCATCCGCGCCGCCCTCGAAGGCATCGCCGAACAAACCGACAACCCCAAGTTCAAGGAAATCCTCAACCAGGTTAAAAAAGACGTCGAGTCCGGTAAGTCCTTCTCCGACGCCCTCTCCCGTTACCCCAAGGTCTTCTCACCACTCTACATCAACATGGTCAAGGCCTCCGAGCTCTCCGGCTCCTTCGGCCACATGCTCGAACGCATCGTCGAATACCTCAACGCTCAGCTCGAAACCCGTCAAATGGTCGTCGGCGCCATGGTCTACCCCGCCATCATCTGCGTCATGGCCATCGGCACCACCATCTTCCTGCTCCTCTTCGTCGTCCCCCAGTTCGTCACCATCTTCAAGGGCCACGAAAAAATACTCCCACTCCCCACCAAAATCCTCCTCTTCCTCTCCCACTTCGTCCGTACCTACTGGTACATCCTCCTCACCGCCGCCCTCGCCGGCGCCTGGAGCTTCTGGACCATGCTCCACACCCAGTGGGGACGCCTCTGGTGGGACAAGGTCAAACTCACCGTCCCCCTCTTCAAACGCATGTTCCGCGCCCTCTATATCACCCGCTCACTCCACACCATGGGCGAACTCGTCAACGCCGGCGTCCCCATGCTCGATACCCTCGCCATCACCGCCGATATCTCCGGCAACCAGCTCTACAAACGTATGTGGCGCGCTGTCTACGCCTCCGTCAAACAAGGTAAAAAAATCTCCCAGCCCCTCCAGAAATCCACACTCTTCCCCCGCGCCGTCGTCCAGATGATCGGCGCCGGCGAAGAATCCGGTAACCTCGGCGAAACCCTCGACTCCGTCTCCAAGTTCTATAACAAAGAACTCAAAGCCACCATCAAGGCCGTCACCTCCATGATCGAACCCCTCATGATCATCTGCATGGGCGGCATCGTCGGCTTCATCGCCATGTCCATCATCCTCCCCATCTTCAAGATGTCCCAGCTCGTTCACTAGCACCGGCATGGGCATCCTGCCCATGTCCGATCAGCCGCAGTCCCTCCCCGCGTCCATCTTTTGTGCCACGGGGCATTGGCGTCCCGCCAATGCCGGCCCGCAGGCCGCTCCGTCCAGCCAACCATCCGCGCGCCTCCATCCCATCAACCTCCGGCAGAACGTCGGCCGAACGCCGCTGCCACAAACAACAGCCATTCTCCCCCATTTCCCTCCTCCGCCTTCTCAACCACCACGCGCCGCGGTAAAACATAACCCATCCATGGAGGAGGCTCGCTTATGACCACTGCTCGCGCGCGAAGCACCATCCGCCAACCGCTCCCCGCCCTGGAGCCCCTCGAACCCCGCGTCCTCTTCACCGCTGTCCCCAGTTTTATCGTGATGAGCAGCACAAGCAGCAACGGACTTGCACCCTTCTCCCCTTTCCCGGGCGCCGAACTTTCGGGTGGCACATATGGCGGCGGATACGCAGGCCTGTTCGATCTCCACACCAACAGCGGCCTTGACATCCCCGCGACAGAAATCGTTCCCGGCGACCACGGCTTCGTCCCCTTCGGCCCCAACTTCACCGGCGGCGTCAACTCCACCGTCGGCGACATCAACGGCGACGCCATCCCCGACGTGATCTTCGCCCCTGCCTCGCACGGCAAACCCCTCATCCAAGTCTACAACGCCGTCACCGGCGTTCTCGAACGCAGCTTCTTCGCCTACTCCACAAACTTCTGGGGCGGCGTCAGCGTCGCCTCCGCCGACATCAACAGCGACGGCAAAGCCGACATCATCACCGCACCCGCCTCCAATGGCGTCCCGCTGGTCAACGTCTATGACGGCGCATCCGGCCGCTTGATCCGCTCTTTCTACGCCTACTCCCCCAACTTCCACGGCGGAGCCACCGTCGCCGCCGCCGACGTCAACGACGACGGCCACGCCGACATCATCACCGGCACCGGCTTCGGCGGCGTCCCTTTGGTCAACATCTTCAGCGGCACAAACAACGCCCTCCTCCACACCTTCTACGCCTTCAACCCAAGCTTCCGCGGCGGACTCGTCCTCGCCGCCGGCGACATGGAAGGCAACGGCCACGCCGACATCGCTGTCGGCGTCGGCTATGGCGCTGCCGGCAATATCCGCGTCTTCAGCGGCACCACCCTCGCCATCCGGCACGAATTCGTCACCCAATACTCCACCGGCGTCTCCATCGCCCTCACCGATTACGACGGCGATCACCTCCCCGACCTCGTCACCTCCCACAATCTCTTCCCCTTCGGCCTGACCGGCGGCGGCATCGCCAAAGGCACCGACTTTACCTCCCTCGGCAGCTGGGGCAACACCACCGGCTTCGAACAGTCCGGCCCCACCGGCGACCTCATCTCCGGCTGGACCGCACCCCCGTAACGCGGGCGTCCCGCCCGCATCGGCCGCAGCCGATAATCCGTCCCCCGCCAAGCCTCGCGCCTCACGACGCCCACCTCCATCCCCACCGCCCAGCCCTGCCCGCTTTTATCTCCCCCGCATTTCCTCCCCCATCCCGGCGCCACTTCTTTTTTGCCCACTCCCCCCACATATCGTAAATCCTCTTAGAGGCACGCGCACCCGCGCCCTCCCGATCCAGCGCAAAAAAGGATGGCCCCCATGCGCCCCTTCTCACCTTGTCACCCTGTCATCTGCTCACCGCCCCCGGCGCCACGCCGCGCCCCTCGCGCAAAGCGCGCCTTCACCCTCCTCGAAACCTCCCTCGCCACCCTCATCGTCGGCCTCTCCGTCCTCTCCATCGTCAAGCTCGTCACCGCCGTCACCACCCAATCCTTCTACGCCCAGAAAACCACCACCGCCATGAACCTCGCCGATAACCTCCGCGAACTCTTCGCCTCCCTCCCCTTCAACGACCCCGTCTTCGGCACACACCTCGGACCCAACTCCGGCCAATCTTCCATCGCCCTCTTCAACGACGTCGAAGATTTCAACGGCTACACCGCCAGCCCCCCCATCGACGCCAACCGCCAGATCATCCCCTCCCTCTCCAACTGGCAGCAATCCGTCACCGTCGCCCACGTCAACCCCAACAACTTCCAGCTCACCGATTCCGTCCCCACCGACGCCGCCGTCGTCCTCGACCGCGTCACCGTCACCGTCTCCTACAACCCCGACCCCACCAACGCCAACGGCTGGATCCCCATCACCTCGATCGAATTCCTGAAGTCCAAGTACTAACCAAAGGGCACCCCCATGCTCTTCACAACCAAAACTAACCCCCGCGCCCTCCCAGGTCCCCGGCGTCTCCTTGTCTCCCGCCCGGCCCGCGGCTCCGTCCTCATCATGACCCTCATCTACTCCCTCATGTTCGCCGCCCTCGCCTCCTCCATGGTCGCCTACTCCTACGGAAACATGTCCGTCCAGCAGGCCGAATCCAACTCCACACGCGCACTCGCCGCCGCAGAGTCCGGCATGAACTTCCTCCGCCAGCAATTCCACAACATCACCCTCCCCTCCATCACCGAAGGCTCCATCTCCTCCATGTCCACCCCCTCCCAGCTCTGGTCCTCCGCCTCCGTCGAAGGCATCTCCGGCAACAAGGGCATCGCCGTCGCGCTCGCCTCCGCACTCAACTCCTCCGGCGCCTTCTCCTCCGCCTCCGTCAACGCTCCCTCCGGCACCAGCCCCCTCAACGTCCCCGCCGTCATCGTCGATCCCAACGGCGACCAGTCCTCCTTCACTCTCTCCCTCTCCTACGACGCCGCCAACCCCCAGACCCCCGCCAGCGCCGCCACACCCGCCATCGTCCTCCACGCCAAATCCGTCGGCGCCGCCGGCAACATCTCCCGCACCGTCACCATGGACTTCTGGATCCAAAAACAACTCAAATACGCCGTCTATTCCAACGTCGCCATCCAGCTCGGTAAAAACGTCCGCGTCGTCGGAGACATCGCTTCCACTTACCCCGGCACCGGCAAGGGACCCACCGTCCAGATGTTCGACGACTGGCACTACCTCCCCAATATGTCACAGCTCGATACCGACCTCACCAACTTCCGCAACCTCCTCAATACCTACAACACCGGCTTCGATAACCGCCTCGACGTCCGCGACCCCACCTCCGCCGCCGCCATCGCCGCCAAAAACGCCGGCTTCGCCGATACCAACGGCGACGGCTACATCGACGACTACGACCTCGCCATGAACCGCATCAACCCCTCCTGGTCCCGCACCAATCCCTACTCCAACGCCATCTCCTCCGGCCAGTTCACCAACCCCAACACCGGCAACCCCTACGACGCCGACCTCTGGACCCTCATCGACGATCCCCTCGGCGCACTCGTCAATGGTAAGCTCCCCGACGGCTCCCTGCCCCCATGGACCGGCTACGACGACAACGTCCTCTCCAACGCCGACGGCTACGCCAAGGTCAACGGCTCCGTCAAAGCCGCCCTCTCCTACGCCGCCTGGCAGTCCGCCGCCTCCGGTTGGTCCGCCTATGGCGATACCTCCGGCGGCGCCACCGGCAAAAACTTCCGCGACCAGTTCGAAGGCTCCGTCGTCCCCTCCGATCCCACCGCAGCTCCCGTACAGCTCGGTGTCGATTTCTCCGGCGAGCAGACCCTCGCTCCCTCCAACTTCGACACCTCCGCCTATGACGCCCAGGTCCCCTCCACCACCGCCTCCAAACGCACCGTCGGCGGCGTCACCACCATCTCCAACGGTAACCTCACTTCCTCCATGGCCAATGGCGGCACCACCACCGAGCACTCCCCCGCCTCCGCTACCTCCGGCTGGCAGGCCACCTACTCCCGGCCTGTCTTCCAGAACGTCGTCTTCAACAACGTCCGCATCCCCAAAGGCCTCAACGCCAAATTCATCAACTGCACCTTCAACGGTTACACCTCCGTCAAAATGACTACCAAAATCGTCTCCCCCAATAACTCCCAAAACACCAACCCCGATGGCTCCACCTCCGACCCCAACGGCGGTATGGCCTGGGCTCAGCAAATGAACTCCGGCATCTTCTCCGCCAACACCACCCTCACCTCCTCCAACTCCGTCGCCTATGCCAACGGCAACAACCTCCACTTCTCCGGATGCACCTTCAACGGCGTCATGACCGCCGATATCCCCACCTCCTACACCCACTTCGCCGACTCCTGGGAATTCGACGGCAACACCACCATGAATAACCAGGTCGACCAGACCGTCACCATCATGGCACCACAAACCAATATCGAAATGGGCGGCTTCACCAACCCCGGCGCTAACCCCTCCACCCTCGTCGGCGTCGTCGTCGCAGGCAATATCGATATCCGCGGAACCGCCACCGTCGACGGCTCCCTCCTCGTCACCGGTAACGGCGCCGGTAACACCACCCTCGGTTACTTCGGCTCTACCGACTCCGGAAACGACGTCCCCTCCCCCTCCGAACTCCCCTCCGGCGTCTCCTCCTACGGTCACCTCTTCTTCCGCTTCAACCCCGGCCGCGGTATGCCCAACGGCATCACCATCCCCGTCGTCGCCTCCGCCCAAATCAATACCTACCAAATCCAATAACCAAGGAACCCGCCCATGCCCTCTCCTTGTCTCCCTGTCTCCTTGTCTCCTTGTCTCGCCCCCCCGCGCGCCACCCCCGCGCCCCGTCGCCGCGTCGCCCCGTCGTCGCGTCGCCCCCTCGCCGCGTCGTCGCGTCGTCCCTCCGCCCTCTCCATCATCGAACTCCTCGCCTGCCTCATCATCTCCTCCCTCCTCCTCACCTCCGTCGCCATGGCCTTCCGCTCCTCCTTCAACTCCTACAAGGACGCTCAGCAACGCGGTCAGCTCCTCAACGCCGGCCGCGACCTCATGTACCACCTCATCTCCGACATCCGCATGTGCGACTCCGCCGGCCCCTACGACCCCTCCACCACCGTCAACGCCTCCATCCAGTCCGAATTCGCCGCCCAGATCGTCCCAGGTTACCCCCTCTCCGGACCCTCCACCTCCGGCGGCTCCGGCGTCGCAGGCATCCAGCTCGCCAAAACCCACGCCGACTCCCTCGACCCCACCGCCTCCCCCTCCAACCCCGTCCTCATCACCTACTGGTTCGACGCCCCCTCCCGCACCATCTTCATGTCCCGCAAAACCGGCTCCGCCCCCGCCAAAACCTACACCATGTCCACCTTCGTCCAATCCTTCACCCTCTACCTCCAGCCCGTCCTCATCCCCGCCAACTCCCAAACCAGCACCCCCGCCTCCATCGCCATGCTCAGAGCCGTCGTCACCACCTCCCTCGCCAACAAAACCGCCGCCGGCACCCGCATCCTCGCCGACGGCGGCCAGGACCAAACCCTCATCCTCACCGACTCCGCCATGCCCCGCCGCACCTTCGGCGGCAGCTAACCCCCAACCCCCCGGCCGCATCCGGAGTCCAACCTTCACCTCGCCCCCGCCCCTGCATAACGCAAGCACCCACCCTGCCGCCATTTCGCACAAAAACCACCTTACGCCGACCTAATCCGCGCCCAAAGACCACCATTTTTTCCAAAATGCATTTAGAATCTTCCCGCGCCGCACGGGAGGAGCACCCATGTTCGAACAGGCCTTCAAAAATATCGACGACGTCCTCTGGAAAGACGCCGGCTGCTCCTCCGAACTCGACTACGTCGAACAATCCTCCTGGATCCTCTTCCTCAAATACCTCGACGACCTCGACCGCGAACGCGCTCTCGCCGCCGAACTCACATCCAAACCCCACGCCCCGCTCCTCAAACCCGAATTCCAATGGACCAAATGGGCCGCCCCCAAAACCCCCGACGGCAAAATCGACCACAACAAAACCCTCACCGGCCCCGACCTCATCGACTTCGTCAACGACAAACTCTTCCCCTACCTCCGCAAATTCAAATCCGCCGCCGACTCCCCCGACACCATCGAATACAAAATCGGCGAGGTCTTCTCCGAACTCAAAAACAAAATCCAGTCCGGCTATACCCTCCGCGACGTCATCGACCACGTCGACGAACTCCGCTTCCGCTCCTCCGCCGAAAAACACGAAATGTCCGTCCTCTACGAAACCAAAATCAAAAACATGGGCAACGCCGGCCGCAACGGCGGCGAATACTACACCCCGCGCCCCCTCATCCGCGCCATCATCAAAGTCATCAACCCCAAAATCGGCGAAACCATCTACGACGGCGCCTGCGGATCCGCCGGCTTCCTCTGCGAAGCCTTCGACTTCCTCCGGCGGTCCCTGCGCAAAGCCGAAGGGTCCACCAAAAACGCCGAAACCCTCCAAAAGAAAACCCTCTACGGCAAGGAAAAAAAATCCCTCGCCTACATCATCGGCACCATGAACCTCATCCTCCACGGCGTCGAAGCCCCCAACATCATCCACGACAACACCCTCGCCATAAACCTCGCCGACATCCAGGAAAAAGACCGCTTCGATATCGTCCTCGCCAATCCCCCCTTCGGCGGAAAAGAACGCGCCGAACTCCAGCAAAACTTCCCCATCCGCACCGCCGAAACCGCCTTCCTCTTCCTCCAGCACTTCATCAAAATCCTCCGCGCCGGCGGCCGCGCCGGCATCGTCATCAAAAACACCTTCCTCTCCAACACCGACAACGCCTCCATCTCCCTCCGCAAACTCCTCCTCGAATCCTGCAACCTCCACACCATCCTCGACTGCCCCAGCGGCACCTTCCAGGGCGCAGGCGTCAAAACCGTCGTCCTCTTCTTCACCAAAGGCGCACCCACCCGCAAAATCTGGTACTACCAACTCGACCCCGGCCGCAACATGGGAAAAACCAACCCCCTCAACGACGAAGACTTGGCCGAATTCGTCGAACTTCAAAAGACCCGCGCCGAATCTCCGAAATCATGGATCTTAGATTTCAAATCCATCGATCCCACTACCTCCGACCTCTCCGTCAAGAATCCCGCTGCAGAAGAGGAAATCCTCCACCGCACTCCCCAGCAAATCCTCGACGAAATCGCCCGACTCGACACCGAAACCACCGACGTCCTCGAAACGATCCGAGGGCTGCTATGAGAACGAAGGGCTGGCAAACGAAATCTATCGGCGAACTGTGCGAACTTATCGGAGGCGGCACCCCAGCGAAGAATAACTCAGCGTTCTACGGTGGAAATATCCCATGGGCCTCTATTCGGGATATTCAGTCAGACATTCTTACTAGCACCGAGTTCTCGATCACGGAAGACGCGGTTCGAGCAAGTTCGACCAACATCATCCCTCGCGGCAACGTTGTAATGGCATGTCGAGTGGGACTGGGAAAGGTTTGCATCGTTGATCAGGACACGGCAATCAATCAGGACCTTCGCGCCGTCATCCCTCGGAAATCGAACGAAATTGAACGTCGCTTTCTTCTGCGATGGCTGCAGAGCAAGGCCGAAGATATTCAAGCAGCCGGTAAAGGCGCCACGGTAAAGGGTGTGACTGTCCCATTTATAGCCGGCATGCGCATTCCGCTTCCCCCGCTCCCCGATCAGCAGCGAATCGTCGACCTGCTCGACGAAGCGTTCGCCGCCCTCGCCACCGCCAAAGCCAACACCGAAAAAAACCTCCAAAACGCCCGCGCGTTGTTCGAAAGCCACCTCGATGCACACGTCGGACGCGGCAAAAAGGGATGGATTGAAAGCACGATCGGAACCTGCACGCGCTTCATAGATTACCGCGGGAAAACGCCGAAGAAGACAACAAGCGGCCTGCGACTAATTACTGCAAAGAACGTGAAGATCGGATATTTGCAAGAGACGCCTCTGGAATTCGTCGCGCCGGACAGCTACGACGCATGGATGACGCGCGGCATTCCAAAGTTTGGAGACGTACTTTTCACCACAGAGGCACCCCTGGCGAACGTCGCGCAACTCGACACGACTGATAAGGTGGTCTTTGCGCAGCGTATTATCATCATGCAGGCCGATCCCTCCCAACTCGATAGCACATTTTTGAAATACCTCCTTCTTTCCGAAACAGTGCAGCAGCGCATCCTCGGGAAGGGAACAGGTGCAACCGTCCAAGGCATAAAGGCGAGTCTTCTCAAAACGATCAAAATTTCATTTCCAAGAACAACGGAGACCCAACGAAAACTGGTCTCCCAACTCGGATCACTCAGCGCCGAAACCCAACGCCTCGCCTCCCTCTACCGCCAAAAACTCACCGCCCTCGACGCCCTCAAAAAATCCCTCCTCCACCACGCCTTCACCGGCCAGCTTTGAGGTCCCATGCGCGTCACCCTCGACACCTCCGTCCTCGTCGCCGCCGCCCACGCCCGTTCCGGCGCCAGCTTCGCCCTCCTCGCCGCCATCCCCTCCCCGCATTTCCAAATCTGCCTCTCCGTCTCCCTCTACGCCGAATGGCAGGATGTCCTCACCCGCCCCGAGCACCTCCCTCCCGGCCAGACCCCCGCCGACGCCCTCGCCTTCCTCCGCTACCTCGCCGCAAACGCCTGGCTCCAGGACATCTTCTTCCACTGGCGGCCGTTCCTTCCCGATCCCGACGATGATATGATTCTCGAACTGGCCTTCGCCGCCGGATGCCCCTGGGTCGTCACCCACAACGTCCGCCATTTCGCCGGCTCTGAACAACTCGGCATCCGCGCCATCACCCCGCGCGATTTTCTCATGATGATCCGAAGGGACGCACCCCCATGAGCGAAATCACCATCCACCTCCCCGAATCCCTCCAGCGCAGCATCCAACTGCTCGCCGAAAAGGAGGGCTACTCCCTCGACCAGTTCCTCGCCAGCGCCGCCGCCGAGAAGATGGCCGCACTGCGCACCCTCAACTACCTCCGCGCCGAAGCCGCCGCCGGCCGCCGCGAAGACTTCGACCGCTTCCTCGCCGCCGTCCCCGACCAGCCCCCCGCCGACACGGATCGACTCCCCGAGTAAGCGGAGGCCGCCAAACCCTTGCTCAATGAAGCCGAAACACGCGCCGACCTCATCGACCCCGCCCTCAAGGCCGCCGGTTGGGGCGTCGTCGAAGCCTCCGCCATCCGCCGCGAATTCCTCATCTCCCCCGGCCGCATCGACCCCGCCCACAAGCGCAAACCCGACATCGCCGACTACGTTCTCCTCTACCGCGACCACAAACTCGCCGTCATCGAAGCCAAAGCCTCCGACAAACCCCCCACCGAAGGCGTCGCCCAGGCCAAATCCTACGCCGCCAAACTCCAAACCCGCTTCGCCTACTCCACCAATGGCCAATCCCTCTACGCCATCGACATGCACACCGGCGCGGAATCCGAAATCCCCGCCTTCCCCACCCCCGACGAACTCTGGAACATAACCTTCGCCACCCAAAACGCCTGGCGCCATCGGTTCGCCGCCATCCCCTTCGAAAAAGTCGGCGGCAGAACGCCTCACTACTACCAGGAAATCGCCGTCCAACGCGTCCTCGAAAAAGTCGCCGCAAACGAGCGCCGCATCCTCCTCACCCTCGCCACCGGCACCGGCAAAACCTTCATCGCCTTCCAAATCGCCTGGAAACTCTTCCACGCCAAGTGGAACCTCACCCATCGTCAAAACCCGCCCCCTGAGCCTGCCGAAGGGCCGCCCCCTGAGCCTGCCGAAGGGCGCCGCCCACGCATCCTCTTCCTCGCCGACCGCAACATCCTCGCCGATCAAGCCTACAACGCATTCAGCGCCTTCGACGAAGACGCCCTCGTCCGCATCGCCCCCGACGAAATCCGCAAAAAAGGCAAAGTCCCCAAAAACGGCGCGATCTTTTTCACCATCTTTCAAACATTTATGTCTGGTCCTCCGAAGGATGGACATCCCTCACCCTATTTTGGCGAATACCCCCCCGACTTCTTCGACTTCATCATCATCGACGAATGCCACCGCGGCGGCGCCAACGACGAATCCACCTGGCGCGCCATCCTCGAATACTTTGCCCCCGCCACCCAGCTCGGTCTCACCGCCACCCCCAAACGCAACGACAACGCCGACACCTACAAATACTTCGGCGAACCCGTCTACACCTATTCCCTGAAAGAAGGCATCAACGACGGCTTCCTCACCCCCTTCAAAGTCAAACAATACGCCACCACCCTCGACGAATACGTCTACACCCCCGACGACCAGCTCGTCGAGGGCGAAGTCGAAGCCAGACGCCGCTACGTCGAAAAAGACTTCAACCGCATCATCGAAATCCCCGAGCGCGAACGCTACCGCGTCCAACTCTTCCTCAGCCAGATCAACCCCAACGAAAAAACCCTCGTCTTCTGCGCCACCCAATACCACGCCCTGATCATCCGCGACGCCATCAACCAGATGAAATCCGTCCCCGACCCCAACTACTGCGCCCGCGTCACCGCCGACGATGGCCCACTCGGCGAGCAAGCCCTCCGCGAATTCCAGGACAACGAAAAAACCATCCCCACCATCCTCACCACCTCCCAGAAACTCTCCACCGGCGTCGATGCCCGCAACGTCCGCAACATCGTCCTCCTCCGCCCCATCAACTCCATGATCGAATTCAAACAAATCATCGGCCGCGGCACCCGCCTTTACGACGGCAAAGACTTCTTCACCATCTACGATTTCGTCAAGGCACACCACCACTTCCAGGACCCCGAATGGGACGGCGAACCCCTCGACCCCGAACCCAAAATCGAACGCGGCCCGCGCGAACCCAAAGACCCGCCCGACCCCGGCCCTGACCCCGCGCCGCGCCCCACCAAAATCAAAGTAAAACTCGCCAACGGAAAAGAACGCACCATCCAGCACATGATGTCCACCACCTACTGGCATCCCGACGGCACCCCCATGTCCGCCGAACAATTCCTCACCTCCCTCTTCGGCATCCTCCCCGACCTCTTCAAAAATGAAGACGAACTCCGCAAACTCTGGTCCCTCCCCGAAACCCGTAAACGCCTCCTCGAACGCCTCGCCGACAAAGGCTTCGGCCACGAACAACTCGAAGAAATGCAGAAAATCATCGACGCCGAAAACTCCGACCTCTACGACGTCCTCGCCTACGTCGCCTACGCTCGCCCACCCGAAACCCGCACCGCCCGCGCCGCCCGCGCACGCCCCCTCATCTTCCACACCCTCAACTCCAACCAACAGGAATTCATCAACTTCGTCCTCGAACGCTACATCCACGACGGCATCGACGAACTCGACCAGGAAAAACTCCCTACCCTCCTCACCCAGAAATACCATGCCCTCGAAGACGCCCAACAAACCCTCGGCCCCGTGCCCACCATCCGCTCCACCTTCATCGATTTCCAACACTACCTCTACCTCGCCCCTCCCCCTTGACCCCCCCCGCGCGCGCACAACCTGGCACGCCCCACAACCATTCCCCGCAAAAAATCCCCGCCCCAACCCCAGCAACCCCAACCCCTTACCGCAAATCACCCCCCCTCTCTGTGCGCACAAACTGGGCGCACCACCCCTCTATAGACAAAAAGGAGCACTGCGCCATGACCCAAACCCAAAAAATCCTTCGTGGTCCTTCACCTCTTCGTGACTTCGTGTTTCCGTCGTCGGCCGCGGGGAGGCAACGGTGTGTCGATTTCCCCCAAAAACCTCATACACAAGCACAAAAACCTCAATCCGCAAAATACACAACGGCAAAAACTCACCCTTTTTTGCAAAACACCCCCGATACATCGAGAAAAACCCCACCTCTCCTCACGCCATTTCCCAAAACCTTCACCAACTTTCAAAAAGAATTGAAATCTCCCGCCCCGCAACCCACCCCCTCAACCCGCCCCCATTTACTATTCCCAATCCCCTACTTACTATTCCCCCGATGCCCGACGACCCCTTCCAACCCGACCCCGCCGACGATATCCAGCCCCATATCGTCAAACCCCTCCACCCCGCCGCGCCCGCAAAAGCCGCCAGCACCCCCCTCGGCCCAGGCCCCATCGCCATCATCTCCGACATCCACGCCAACCTCGAAGCACTCTCCGCCGTCCTCGCCGATATCGACGCCCGCAACGTCAAACGCATCGTCTGCCTCGGCGACGTCGTCGGCTATGGCCCCAACCCCCTCGAATGCATCGACCTCGTCATCGACCGCTGCGAATTCTCCCTCATGGGCAACCACGATTTCGCCATCTTCTTCGAACCCCACAACTTCAACACCGCCGCCGAAAACGCCGCCTTCTGGACCCGCGCCCAGTTCGAAAACGATCCCGACATCGAACGCCGCAACCGCCGCTGGCAATACCTCGGCTCCATGCCCACCCGCATGACCAACGACCGCTTCGTCTGCTTCCACGCCTCCCCGCGCCGCCCCATCAACGAATACGTCTTCCCCAACGACATCTACGAAGCACCCCAGAAAATGGCCGCACTCTTCGACCGCATCGACCGCACCTGCTTCCTCGGCCACACCCACGTCCCCGGCGTCTTCGTCCCCGACCCCGACTTCTACGCCCCCGAAGAAATCGGCCAACGCCACCAGATCACCGACGAAACCGTCATGGTCAACGTCGGCTCCGTCGGACAGCCGCGCGACAAAAACCCCGACTCCTCCTACGCCATCCTCCACAACCCCTCCGACGCCGATCCCAAGGGCGCCATCGAATTCGTCCGCCTCCCCTACGACATCCAAACCACCGTCGCCAAAATCAAAGCCATCGACGCCCTCGACAACTTCCTCGGCACCCGCCTCCTCGACGGCCGCTAACCGCCCCCGCCCGACCGGATTTCGTTTGCCTTACATCAATGCCGTGCTAAAGTCCGATGAAGGAATCATGCTGCGCCGGCCCCGCTCGTCATGCCGGTCCGCCCCCGCAAGTGCCCAACCAAGAGGTTCCGTGACGTCCGCCGCCCCCGCAATCTCACTCCCCCGCTCCGCTCAGCGCGACCCGCGCAGCCCGGGCTCCCTCCGCCGCAAACGCTTGTGGCATCAGCTGCGCGATTACACCATGCTGCGGCTCCAGTTCGCAAACCTGTGGATTCGCCGCGGCCTCGGCCTTGTCCAGCCACGCACGCTCGATCCCGCCCTCCTGCATCACGGCCTGACCTTCGTGCTGCCGGGCATCGAGTCCGAATCCGTCTTCACCTACGGCATGTGCGACGGCCTGCTCGACGGCGGGGTGCAAGGTCAAATCCGCGTGTTCAACTGGGGCCTGCCCTTTCCCGGCGGGTACCTCGCCAACCTCACCCGCATCGACCGCAACCGCCGCCGCGCCCGCGATCTCGCCCAGCAGATCATCGCGTATCAGGACGCCTTCCCCGGGCGGCCGGTGCATCTGGTGGCGCAGTCCGGGGGCGCGGGCGTCGCCGTATTCGCCGCCGAAGCGCTGCCAGAGGGACGGATGGTCGATGGGATCGTGCTGCTGGGCGGGGCGCTTTCGCCGACGTACAACCTGGCCGCGGCGTTGCGGCGGACGCGCAAGGGGCTGCTGAATTCCTATTCCTGCCGGGACACGATCATTTTGAACTGGGGCACGCGCTTGTTCGGAACGACGGACCGCCAGTTCACGCGCGCGGCGGGAGCCATGGGCTTCCACCCACCCACCGGTCTGGGGGAAGCGGAACAGGCGTTGTATCGGGAGAAGCTGCACCAGTTGCCCTGGTGCGAGGAAATGGCGGAGACCTGCCATCACTGGGGCGGACATATCGCCAGCGGGGGAGAGTTGTTTTTGAGCAGGCACATCGCGCCGTGGATCACCGCGGACTGCCGCCGATGAGGTTGCGGGATAAGAACAAGGCGATACAGTGGCCGACGTTCTTACGAGGGAGAAGGCTCATGAGCCGTTATTCTGTCGCCCTGATGATCGTGCTGAGTGCGTGCGCAACAGTCCGCGCCGCGGATGTGAGCGTCACGTGGGATGGCTCCACGGCCAACTGGCAGGATTCCAGCCATTGGGGCCTCACGCCGCCCCTCTACCCGGATAACGCCGCAGACACGACCTACGCCGCCTCGATCGGCGCGGGAACAGTCACGCTCGATGACATCGCCCCGACGATCGATGACCTCGATTTGACTGGCGGAATTCTGACCGGCACCGGCTCGTTGACCATCAACCACACGTTCAACTGGAGCGGAGCGAGCGTTGGCGTGGCGTCGGTGCTGGCTAAGGGCACGGTGAATCTCACGCTATCATCCAACCCGAATCTTCCGTCCTACACGCCGTCGCTGATTGGCACGGCATTTACGCTGGCTTCTGGTGCAGCCTTCAACCTGTCTCTCAGCGGCACGACGCAAACGTTCAATTTTCAGAATTCCGCCAGCTTCACCAACAACGGCACTTTCAATGTCCTCGCCCACTCCCTCTTCAGCGGCTATCCCTACGGCCTCAATGCTCACCGTCCGGATGGAGACATCATCAATAACGGCACCATGAACATTGAGGCCGGAGTGAGCGTTTCCTCGACAGTTAATTTTGAAAACGCCGGCACGATTAATTTGCTTGGCGGTCAATACATCGATTCCGGCACGACCATGATGCCCTCCTCCACGTTCAATCTCGGCGAAAATACAAGTTTTTATGCCATCAAGCGCAATTACACGACCGGCAATATCAACAACGCCGGCACGATGGTGATCAACTACAACGGGCCCGACACGAGCGCATTTGGCGGCGCGGGGTTGCATTTATCGAACAGTGGAAAGATGCAATTGGGCGGCTACGTGACGATCGGAGACGCGCCTGCCGGGGATCCGACCGTGGCGGTGTCGTCCGCGGTCGCCACGCCGGTGTCCACGTTCGTGAATACGGGCAGCGTCGAGGTGCAAGGCACCGTTTATCTTTACGCAGCGCAGGATGCGGCGACCAATGGCAGTTTTCTGGTGGACGGGGGAGGGAATCTCGAGTTTGGTGCGGATTATTCTTTCGCGAGCTCTACCGATCCGACACTCACTGGATCCGGAACGCTGATCGTTGATCCGGGGGTGACGTTGACGGTGCCGGAGGATGTGGGTTTTACCGGGACGATCGAGGTGAACGGGACGCTGGTGATTGCGGCGCCGCGCGATCCGACGGCCCATCCGGTGTCGCCGTCGTTTACGGTGGTCGGGGAGAGCGTTCCGGAGCCGGGGTCGTTGGGGTTGCTGGGGGCGGGGGCGGCGGTGTTGCTTGGGAGGCGGCGCGGTGCAGGGAGGCGCCGGGGATGAAGGGGCAATGACAAGGCGGGGCGTACCGTTTACGCTGTAGCCGATTGCGTTTACGGAAGCGGTTCATGGTTGGCGATGTTTCGTTTTTGTCGCACGGGGCGGTGCTGATGATCGGCACGCTGCTGGTGCTGGCGATCGCGTACCGGTATTACTCGGCGTTCATTGCGGCGAAGGTGTTGGCGCTCGACAACGGGCGGCCGACGCCGGCGCACACGATGACCGACGGACAGAATTATCATCCGACGAACAAGTGGGTGCTGTTCGGGCATCATTTCGCGGCGATCTCGGGGGCGGGGCCGCTGATCGGGCCGGTGCTGGCGGCGCAGTATGGGTTTTTGCCGGGGTTTTTGTGGATATTGATCGGGGTATGCCTGGCGGGGGCGGTGCAGGATTTTATTGTGCTGGGGCTATCGACGCGGCGGAACGGCAAGTCGCTGGCGCAGATCGCGTATCAGGAAATCGGTCCGGTGGCGGGGACGGCGGCGACGCTGGGGATACTGTTCGTGCTGATCATCGCGATTGCGGGGCTGGGGAAGGTGGTGACCAAGGCGCTGGGCGGGGAGGATGTGGTGTACGCGCCGGGGACGCAGTTCGTCGGCTCTCCGTCGTCGGCGTTTTCGGTCGTCAACAAGTATGGCAACACGACGGTGTATCGAATTCCGGTGGGGGCGAAGATTGTTTATCCGAACGGGGCGACGTCCGAGGTGTCGGCGCAGTTTCAGATGGAATCGACGCCACAGGATGTGCCTTACGCGGTGGATATCGATGCATCGGATCCGCGGTCGCCGGGGCTGAAGCTCAAGGTGCCGGCGAATAACGTGGCGGTGCGGCACATCGAGGGTTCGGCGTGGGGGACGTTTTCGCTGGCGATGACGATCCCGATTGCGCTGTTGATCGGGGCGTATTTGTATCGGTTTCGCAAGGGGCGCGTGCTGGAGGCGTCGATCATCGGGGGCATTTTGACGCTGGTGGCGGTGTGGGCGGGGGGATTCATCGATCAGCCGGACACGGTGATCGGGGCGATGCGCGATACATTTGACCTGACGGGGCGGCAGGTGGGGATTGCGATGGCGGTGTATGGGTTTGTGGCGGCGGTGCTGCCGGTGTGGGTGCTGTTGTGCCCGCGGGATTATCTATCGAGCTTTCTGAAGATCGGGACGATTGCGCTGCTGGTGCTGGGGGTGATCGTGGCGAATCCGGCGATACACGCGCCGGGGTTCAACGAGGTATTCAAAAATGGCGGGCCATCGGTGCCGGGGGCGGTGTTTCCGTTCGTGTTCATCACGATCATGTGCGGGGCGGTATCGGGGTTTCACGCGCTGGTGGCATCGGGGACGACGCCGAAGATGCTGGACAGGGAGGGGGATGCGCGCACGATCGGGTATGGAGCGATGCTGATGGAGGGGCTGGTGGGGATCGTGGCGTTGATTGCGGCATGCAGCCTTCCGGCGCAGACGTACTATCACATCCAGACGAGCACGGCGAATTTGCCGCGGTATCAGCAGCAGATTGCGGAGGTGGTGCGGCAGGACAAGTTGGCGCTGGCGAATCCGGAAGACACGCCGGCGGCGATGGAGAGGTCGGTGGGGGAGAACCTGCAGGGGCGGACGGGGGGCGCGGTGACGCTGGCGGTGGGGATGGCGGACGTGTTCGACAATGCGGCGGAGCGCATCCTGGGGGCGTCGGCGTCGGCGATGAAGTGGGTGCAGTCGATGATTCCGTACTGGTATCACTTTGCGATCATGTTTGAGGCGTTGTTCATTCTGACGACGATCGACACGGGGACGCGCGTGGGGCGATTTTTGCTGCAGGAGACGATGGGCAAGTGGGTGCATCCGAAGCTGGGGCAGACGGATTGGTGGCCATCGACGATTCTGGCGACGGCGCTGGTGGTGGGGGGGTGGTTCTACTTTATTGATTCGAAGAGCATGGATGCGATTTGGCCGATGTTCGGGATATCGAACCAGATGCTGGCGGTGATGGCGTTGGGGATAGCATCGGTGGCGCTGGTGCATATGGGCAAGACGCGGTATGTGTGGGTAACGCTAGTTCCGATGTGTTTTGTGGCGGTGACGACGGGATCGGCGGCGGTGGTTATGTTGAATGGCTACTTTCATAGCGGGACGACGAATGATTTGATTTCGGCGATTCTCATCCTGGCGATCGTGGCATGCACGGGGGTGATATTGGTGGCGGGGCTGCTGGCGGCGGGTCTGAAAACCAAGCCGCCGCGGCGGCCGCCGGGATTTCCGATGGATGGCCCTGGGGATCCGCTGGCGCACCTGGGGCTGCGGAGCGAGGGGAGTTCACTATCCGAGTGATTGGGGGGTGAATTCATAAAAGAAAGATTCAGGGGGGTGAGGGGGATGACAAACGGTAAGAGGCGTGCTAAGGTATGAGTCTCACAGAAGAATTGGTGTGGAGTGGCGGACACGTGAAAAGAAATCTTTCTCCCCAGGCGGCGGACAATGCATTCGCCAAGAAGGCGTTGGAAGCGATTCAGCAGATTGATGCGGAAGCGACGCGGCGGAAAGGGGAGCAATTAGAGAGTTTGCGCGAGGCGTTGGGAAATATCGATCAACGACTGGCGGATTTGACGCATCAGCGGCAACAGGTAGAGGAAGCGATATCGAAGATCACCGGGAAGGCGACGCCGAGCCCGCGTAAGCCGCGGGGCAGTCATGACGAATTACGGAGCCGGCTGTTGCGGTGGCTGGGAAGTCACCCGGGACAGTGGTATACTGCCGGGGACTTGCAGCGGGAGTTTCCGGAGCTGGAAGGGATACCGTCGGTGGCGATGTTTTTGAAGAAGCCGATTTCGGAAGGCGCCGTGCAGGTGGACAAGACGGGGGGCAACCGGAATACGAAATATTCAGCGTCGGCGTGACGTTAATAAGATAACTGTGTCCTTCTCCCGCGGCCTCGGTTCGCTTCCCCAGCAACCGGGGCCGCTTTATTTTTGCGGAGCATGGCGGGCGGCGGTGGAACCGGGCGTGGTGGCCATTCGTGGATTGGCACGAAAGGGTGGGAGCGGGGTCGGAAACTGGAGGGAGGGCATAACATTTTGGTCGCTGGTGCGTTAGGCCTAAGGGTTCGGTCGGATCGCGGGTTAGGAATTGGACATGCGGGTGTCGTTGACCGCCTGGATGGTGTTGGCTGCTGCGGCGGTGGGGGGGGGGATGGGGGGCGTTGCGCGCGGGGTGGATTTAGCGGATGCGCAACTGCTGTATGCGGGGAAGTATGCGGAATGTCTGGATGCGTGCAGCAAGGAGATCATTGCGGGGAACACCGATCCGCCGTGGTATCTGTTGAAGATTCGGGTGCAGATGACGCTGGGGCAGTATGAAGCGGCGATGAAAACGGCGCAGGACGCGCTGGATCATAATGGAGGGGCGCTGGACGTGCGGCTGGCGATGGTGGGGGTGTTGCGGGCGAACAACAAGCCGGATGAAGCGAAGGAGATGCTGGCGTCGATTCGGCAATTGGCGGCGGATTCGCCGTGGCGGTATGGCGATCCGGATTCGCTGATCGCGCTGGGGAAGGCGGAACTGATGGATGAGGATGGCGGGGGGTTGGATGCGCGGAAGGTGCTGGAGCAGTATTTCGACAAGGCGAAAGCGGCGGAGCCCAATTCGCCCGAGCCCTTGATGGCGGAGGGGGCGCTGGGCTTGCAGAAGCATGATAATGCGCTGGCGGCGGAGTCATTTGAGGCGGCGATCAAGCTGGATGCGACGAATCCGGACGCGTATGTGGGGCTGGCCAAGGCGTTGGAGGATGATCCGGAGAAATCGAACGCGGCGCTGGAAAAGGCGCTGGCGTTGAATCCGACGCACCTGGACGGGCTGCTGCTGCAGGCGAATAACCTGATCGATGGGGAGGCGTATACGCAGGCAGATGGGGTGCTGAAAAAAGCGCTGGCGGTGAATGGGGATTATCCGGAGACGTGGTGCTATCGGGCGGTGCTGGCGCATCTGGCGGGGGATCATGTGGAGGAGGCGAAGGACCGGGTGAAGGCGCTGGAGACGTGGGAGACGAATCCGGAGGTGGATTATCTGATTGGGGAGAAGCTGTCGGCGAACTATCGTTTTGAGCCGGGGGCGGAGCATCAGCGTCAGGCGCTGAAGTTCGATCCGGAGTATCTGCCGGCGAAGGCGCAATTGGCGCAGGACCTGCTGCGGCTGGCGCAGGAGGAGGAGGGTTGGAAGCTCGTCAAGGAGGTGTTCAAGCTCGATCCTTATGATGTGACGGCGTACAACCTGGTGACGCTGCACGATCACATGGCGAAATTTCGGGTGGTGAAGGCGGAGCATGCGCAGATCAGCATGGACCCGGGGGAGGCGGCGCTTTATGGGGATCGGGTGGCGGCGATGCTGAACAAGGAATATGCGGAGCTGTCGAAGAAGTATGAAGTGACTTTTGGGCAGCCGATTCACGTGGAGATTTTTCCGGAACAGAAGGATTTTCAGATTCGCACGTTCGGGCTGCCGGTGGGGGAGGGATTTCTGGGGGTGTGCTTCGGGCCGGTGCTGACGATGAACAGTCCTGCGGCGTTGACGGAGCATCCGGAGAACTGGCAGGACATTTTGTGGCACGAATTCTGTCACTCGATCACGCTGACCAAGACGCACAACAAGATGCCGCGGTGGCTGAGCGAGGGGATTTCGGTGTATGAGGAGCGGCAGCGGAAAGCGGCGTGGGGGGAGAAGATGGTGCCGGCGTATCGGGAGCTGGTGCTGTCGGGGAAGGCGACGCCGGTGAGCAAATTGAGCAGTGCATTTTTGCGGCCGCCGACGCCGTTGCATCTTCTGTTTGCGTATTACGAATCGTCGATGGTGGTGCAGTACATCGATGAGCATTGGGGCCAGGGGGCGATGAACGCGGTGCTGACGGACCTGGGCAATGATGTGCCGATGAATACGGCGCTGGCGAATCACACGGAGCCGATGGAGAAGCTGGACGCGGATTTTGCGGGGTATTTGCGGAAGCTGGCGGAGGAGCTGGCGCCGGAGGCGGATCTGGATCGGCCGGAGATTCCGGAGGATGCGCCGCCGGGGTTGCGGGGGCAGTTGCTGGCGGCGTTTCGGGCGGCGCATCCGGAGAATTATTGGCTGACGCTGGAGGAGGCGCAGGGGCTGGTGGAGGCGCGGCATTTCACGGATGCGTTGCCGGTGATTCAGAAGTTGATCGATATTTTCCCGGCGGACGCGGGGCAGGCGGATGATCCGCATCTTTTGGCGGCGGCGTGTTATCGGGGGTTGAACCAGCCGGCGCAGGAGCGGGGAGCACTGGCGGCGTTTCTGGCGCGCAATGGCGATGCGGTGGAGCCGCGGCTGCGATTTTTGGAGCTGGCGGCGGGGGACAAGGATTGGGAGGCGGTTCGCAAAGAGGCGGACAATTTGCTGGGGATCAATCCGCTGATTCCGGCGCCGTATCGGTATCTGGCGCAGGCGGCGACGGCGCTGGGGGATCGGGACGCGGCGATCGGGGCGCGGCGCACGCTGCTGACGCTCGATCCGGTGAATCGGGTGGAGAATCATTATGAGCTGGCGCGGCTGCTGGCGGAGGAAAACCAGTTGCCCGAGGCGCGCCGGCAGGTGGACATGGCGCTGGAGGATGCGCCGCGCTTTCGAGACGGGCACCGGCTGCTGCTGTCAATCGCGGCGCGAATGGACGGGACCGGTCCACAAATGCACACGAATGGGCACGAATGACGGACGTAAATGGCCACGAAAGACACGAAGAACACGAAAGGCGACTTATAGAAAAACGGGGTATTCATAAAAGGCAATTTGTGGGCATTGGTGTGTATTTGTGGATAATTTTTCAGGTGACTCGTGACCGAAACGTATGAAGCGGAAAAGAAGACGGTGGAGCAGCTTCGGGAAGCGCGCGAGCGGATTTATCGTGAGCTTTCGAAGGTGCTGGTGGGGCAGAACGAGGTGGTGGAGCAGCTCTTGTACACGCTGTTCGCGGGCGGGCATTGTTTGATCACGGGGGCGCCGGGGCTGGCGAAGACGCTGCTGGTGCGGTCGATCGCGCAGATTTTTCATCTGAAATTCCAGCGGATTCAGTTCACGCCGGACCTGATGCCGGCGGATATCACGGGGACGGAAATCCTGGAGCAGGAAGAGGGGGGCCGGCGGCGGATGACGTTTGTGAAGGGGCCGATTTTCGCGAACGTGCTTCTGGCGGATGAGATCAACCGGACGCCGCCCAAGACGCAGGCGGCGCTGCTGGAGGCGATGCAGGAGCACCAGGTGACGGCGGCGGGGACGCGGTATCCGCTGGAGGAGCCGTTCTTTGTATTGGCGACGCAGAACCCGATCGAGATGGAGGGGACTTATCCGCTTCCGGAGGCGCAGTTGGATCGGTTCATGTTTAACGTGGTGATCGATTATTTGCCGGAGAACGATGAAGTGGCGGTGGTGACGCGGACGACGGCGGGGAAGCCCAAGGCGATCGAGCCGCTGTATACGGGTGAGGACGTGCTGCGGTTTCACGAGATCGTGCGGAAGGTGCCGATCGCGGAGGATGTGGTGCGGTATGCGGTGCGGCTTGCGGCGGCGAGTCGGCCGTCGAATAAGGAATCGCCGGATTTTGTGAAGCAGTGGGTGAGCTGGGGGGCGGGGCTGCGGGCGGCGCAGTTTCTGGTGCTGGGGGGAAAGGTGCGGGCGCTGCTGGGGGGCAAGGCGCATGTGTCGACGGCGGACATCAAGGCGTTGGCGTTGCCGGCGCTGCGACACCGGATTCTGCTGAATTATCGCGCGGAAGCGGACGGGGCGACGGTGGACTCGGTGATTGCGCGGCTGCTGGAGAGCGTGACGGGATAAATTGTCCACGAATGCGCACCAATGGACACGAATCGGGACTTTTGGAAAGTATAGATGGCGGCGGTTTCATCATTTATCGATCCGGTGACCTTGATGCGGATCAAGTCGCTGCAGATGCGGGCACGGATCGTGGTGAACGGGTTTTTGTCGGGGCTGCATCGCTCGCCGCACCATGGGTTTTCGGTGGAGTTTTCGGAGTATCGGCAATACACGCCGGGGGATGATCCGCGGCACCTGGACTGGCGGCTCTTCGCGCGCTCCGACCGCTACTACATCAAGCGGTTTGAGGATGAGACGAATCTGCGCTGCACCTTTGTGGTGGATTTGTCGCGATCGATGGGCTTTTCGTCGATTGCTTATTCGAAAGTGGATTACGCGCGGACGCTGGCGGCCACGTTTGCGTATTTTCTTTCCACGCAGCGAGACGCGGCGGGGCTGGTGACGTTCGACCAGGAGATCGCGGATTTCGTGCCGGCGCGGTATCGGCCGGGGCATCTGCATCGGCTGATGGTGTGCCTGGAGCGGGCGGTGGCGGGGTCGTCGACGGATGTGAGCAAGCCTTTGGAGCAGATTGCCGCGACGATGCGGAAGCGCGGCATGATCGTGTTGATTTCGGACCTGCTCACGCCGCCGGAGGTGCTGGCGCCGCGGCTGGGATTCCTGCGTTCGCAAGGACACGAGGTGGTGATTTTGCGGGTGCTGGATCCGGCGGAGATCAATTTTGCGTTCGACAAAGCGGCGAACTTCGTGGACCTGGAAACCGGCAAGGATTTATACATCGACCCGATCGCGGCGCGGGGGCAATATCAGGCGAATTTCCAGAAGCATGCATCCGCCATCGAGGCCACCTGCCGGGACCTGGGTATTGACCTGTACACGCTGTCCACGGACCGCCCGCTGGAGTTGGCGCTGTTCGACTTCCTGCACTCGCGTCTGCACGCGGGCCGAACCGTCGCCCGCGCCCGTGGCCGGGCCGCAGCGCCGGCAGGGGGGGGATGACCGATGGGATTTCTCGCGCCACTGTACATCGCGGGCCTGGCGGCGATTGCGCTGCCGATCATTTTTCATCTGATTCGGCGCAGCCCGCAGGGGAAGCAGCAGTTTTCATCGCTGATGTTTTTGTCGCCTTCGCCACCGCGGCTGACGAAGCGTTCGCGGTTGACGAATCTGCTGCTGCTGTTGTTGCGGGCGTCGGCGTTCATTTTGCTGGCGTTCGCGTTCGCGCGGCCGTACCTGCATCACGGGCCGGACCTGGATTTATTCAAAAGCGCGGCGCGGCGGGTGGTGATCCTGGTGGATACGTCGGCGTCGATGCGGCGGGGAGATTTGTGGAAGCAGGCGGTGGCGAAGGCGGATGCGGTGCTGGCGGACACGACGCCGGCGGATGATGTGGCGCTTTTATTTTTCGACAATCACACGCAGACGGCGGTGTCGTTTGATGAATGGCGCGATGCCGATGCGGGCCGGCGAACAGCGATCGCGGAAGGGCGGCTCGCAGCGCAGCAGCCGACGTGGAATCCCACGCGTCTGGGCGATGCGCTGGCGACGGCGGCGGACCTGGCGAGCGCGGCGTCGGGCGCGGCGACCGAGCCCGCCGGCGGCGCGCCCGACAAAGTCATTCGGCAGGTGGTGCTGATTTCCGATTTGCAGCAGGGCTCGCACGTCGAGGCACTGCAGGGCCGGCCGTGGCCCAAGGGGGTGCTGCTGGATGTGGAATCCGTGTCGGGGAAGGGGTCGAACGCGTCGGTGGAGCGTGTGGAACAGGAGCAGGCGGGGGCCGGGGAAAGCGACGGGCCGGCGGCGAAGGCGACGGGCGATCTGCGTGTGCGCGTAAGCAATGCGGCGGATTCGAAGGCGACGCATTTCACGCTGGCATGGGCGACGGAAAACGGACCCGTGCCGACGACGCAGCCGGCGACGGCGGTGGAGGTGGCGCCGGGGCGTTCGGTGATCGTGGCGGTTTCGCGGCCGGCGCCGGTGCGTGGATTTGAGGCGGGTGCGGCGGATCGGCTGGTGCTTTCAGGGGATGATGCGGATTTCGACAACACGCTGTACGTCGCGCCGCTGCAGGTGGAGACGGTGCGGGTGGTGTATCTGGGCGGCGATGATCCGTCGGATCCCAACGCGCTGCGGTATTACCTGCAGGAAGCGCTGGCGAACACGCCGACACGGAAGGTGGAGTTCGTCGCGCCGCCGCTCAATGGGCCCCTGCCGTCGGGGTTGCTGGAGAGCGCGCGGGCGGTGGTGGTGGCGGCTCCGCTGACGGGCGAGCAGTTGCAGGAGGTGTCGGCGTTCGTGCAGGCGGGGCATGATGCGCTGGTGGTGATGAAGGATGTGCCGACGGCCCAGGCGGATGCGCCGCTGGCGGGAACGGAAGCGTCGGTGGAGGAATCGCCCACGACGGGGGCGCGCGCGGGGAACAACGCGTTTGCGCTGCTGGGCAAGGTGGATTTTCAGAATCCGCTGTTCGCCCCTTTTGCCGACGCCCGTTTCGCGGATTTCACGAAGATTCATTTCTGGCATCACCGGCAGGTGCAACTGGCGGAGGAGGGCGCGGGCAATGGCGTCGCGGCGACGGGCGGGAAGGGGCACGTGCTGGCGGCGTTTGATAACGGAGATCCCTTCCTGATAGAGCGGCCGCTGGGGAAAGGGCGGGTGCGGACGCTGACGGCGGGGTGGCAGCCGGCGGACAGCCAGTTGGCGTTATCGACGAAGTTCGTGCCGCTGATGGAGGGGATGTTCCGCCGGGCGGACGAAGGGTCTGGGGACGCATTGTGCACGGTGGGAAGCGCCGCCCCGTTGCCGCCGGCGGATGTAGGGTCGGCGCCGGCCGACACTGCGGCGACGCGCAGCGTGATCGCGCCCGATGGCAAGCGGATCGAGCTTCCGGCGAGTGCGACGAGCTTCACGCCGGAGCAGCCGGGGATTTATCAGATTGAGGGCAAGACGGCGGCGCCGCTGGCGGTGAACCTGTCAGCGGACGAATCGCGCACGGCCCCGATGGACCCGCGCGATCTGGAGCGTTTCGGTGCGGTTCTGGGGACGGGGAAGCCGACGACGGAGCAGGTGTCGGAAGAGCGCCGGTTGCAGACGGCGGAGCTGGAAAACCGGCAGAAATTATGGCGCTGGCTGATCCTGGCTGTGCTAGGATTGCTGGCATTGGAAACCGTCCTGGCAGGGCGACTTGCGCGCCGTGCCCAAAGGGAACAGGTGGCGGTATGAACAGATCTTTTGCGTCCGCTGGCGTTTCAGTTGCGAGTTCCGGCAATGGGCCGCTGGATGAGGCGCTCGATCGCGTGGCGGCGCGCGAGCTGCGCGTGAATCGGCTGTGGCAGTGGGCGATCCTGTGCGCCGCGGCGGCGGCTGCGCTGGGGGGCGTCGGGCTGGAATATGCGCGTGTGAACGGGGCGATGGGCGGATTGCTGGCGGCGGCGGCGGGAGTCGGGGCGGCGGGGGTTTTGCAGGCCCGGCGCGCGGCGCTGCGCGATCGCGTGCGCCTGGCCCGGCGGCTTGAAGGGAAGTATCCCGATCTGGACACGCGCCTTCTGGCCGCTCTTGGCCAGGCGCATCCGGGACAGCCGGAAGCGCCGAAGGGATATCTGCGGCAGGTGCTGGTCGACCAGACGCTCTCGCACGCACGTGAGAAGCGCTGGGAGGGGCTGGTGTCGCCATCGCGGATGGCTGTGGCGCGTGGCGGGCAGCTGGCGGGCGTGGGGCTGCTGCTGGCGGCGGGGATTTTTGCGGGGTTGGAAATGAGCCATCGCGGCCTGACGCCGCCGACCAAGCCGACGGCCGGCGTCGTGCCCGCTTTTGATATCAAGGTCGAGCCGGCGGACACGCAGATCGAGCGCAACACGCCGCTGCTGGTGCTGGCGCGTTTCGGCGGAAAGCAGTTGCCGGCGAACGTGACGCTGCTGACGCGCGATGCGGCGGGCCATGTGAGCGAGGCGCCTTCGCAGATACCGATGACCAAATCACTGGACGATCCGCTGTTCGCGGGGCGCGTGGAATCGGTGGGCGGCGATCTGTCCTATGCGGTGAAATATGGCGACCAGCAGACGCGCTGGTACAAGGCGACGGTGTTCGACTATCCGGATTTGAAGCAGGCGGATGCGCGGCTGAAGTATCCGGATTACACGAAGCTGCCGGAGAAAACGATCGAGGACACGCGCTCGGTGACGGCGGTGGAGGGGACGAAGGCGACGCTGTCGTTCCATCTGAATAAGCCGGTGGCAGAGGCGACGCTGGTTCCCAATCCGCGCGGGGCGGCGGCCACGCAACCGGCGGCGACGTTGCCGGCGGCCGTGGCGCTCACCGCCGATCCCAAGGATCCCACGCTGTACAGCGTTTCGCTGGACATGAAGCAGTCGGAGCAATTCAAGCTGCAACTCGTGGACGCGGATCACCGGGCGAATCGCGAGCCGGCGCTGGTGACGCTGAACGTGACGGAGAACAAGCCGCCGGATTTGAAGATGGTGTTCCCGGGGCATGATGTGGATGTGTCGCCGCTGCAGGAGATGACGCTGCGTGCGTCGGTGTGGGATGACTTTGGCGTGAAGCGCGTGGGCATCACGTATGGCATCGCGGGGCAGGAAGAGCATGACGTGGTGCTGGGAGAAAACCTCACCTCGAAGGACAGCAAGGATCGCAAGGAGGTCGCGGCGCCGATCTCGATGGAGCAATTGCGCGCGCAGCCGGACCAGTTGCTGGCGTATCACTTCTGGGCGGAGGATGTGGGGCCGGATGGGAAAACGCGGCGGACGTCGGGGGATATGTTTTTCGCCGAGGTGCGGCCTTTCGAGGAGATTTTCCGGCAGGGCCAGCAGCCGACCGCCGAGCAGGAGGCGGAGCAGCAGCGCCAGCAGCAGCAGGGCCAGCAGGCCGGGGCGCAGAACGGCCAGCGAGCGGAGCAGCTTGCGGACACGGAGAAGCAGTTGATCGCGGCGACGTGGAAGGTGATCCGGCGCGAGGAGCCGCTGTCATCGCCGTCGGCGGCGTTCGGCAGCGATGTGAAGCTGCTGGTCGAGACGCAGAATGCCGCCAGGGAGCAGGCGGGCGCGATGGGCCAGCGGTTGACGGACGACAAGTCCCGCGGCTATCTGGACAGCGTGCTCAAGGACATGAGCGAGGCGGCGGATCACCTGCGGGAAGCGGCGGATTCGAACGCGGAGAAGCCCCTGGCGGCGGCGCTGAATTCCGAACAGGCGGCGTATCAGGATTTGCTGAAGCTGCGCTCGCGGGAATTTGAGGTGGTGCGGTCGAACCGGCAGCAGGGGCAGCAGTCGGCATCGAGCGCCGAATCGCGCCGGCAGCAGCAACTGAATCAGCTCGATCTGAACCAGGAGCAGAACCGTTACGAAACGCAGCGCACCGCGCAGCAACAAGCGCAGCAGCAGACCGACAGCAAGCAGCAGCAGGAGACGCGCCAGGTGCTGTCGCGCCTGCGCGAACTGGCGCAGCGCCAGGAGGAAATCAACCAGCAGATGAAGGACCTTCAGGCGGCGCTGCAGAAGGCGCGCGATCAGCAGCAGCGCGAGGATTTGCAGCGGCAGCTTGCGCGGCTGCGCGACCAGCAGCAGGAGTTGCTGCGCGACACCGATGCGTTGCGCGACCGCATGGATCAGCCGGAGAATCAGGAGCAGATGGCCAATGCCCGCCAGCAGCTCGAGCAGACGCGCGAGAACGTGCGGCAGGCGGCGGACGATCTGAACCGGCAGCAGGTGGCGCAGGCGCAGGCCGCCGGCGAGCGGGCGCAGGAGCAGCTTTCCAACCTCCGCGACCAGGTGCGCGAACAGGCCGCCGGCCAGTTCACCGATGCGATGAACCAGATGCGCGAGCAGGCGCAGCAGCTTGATGAACAGCAGCAGGATTTGACGCAGCAGCTCGCCAAGGCCGACCAGGCCGCCACGCAACCGGCCCCCGGTCTGCGGGATAATTCCCAGGCCGAGCGTCAGCAGCTTGCCGGCGCGCTTGACGATCAGAAGAAGCAACTCGGCGCGCTGACCGACAACATGAAGAAGACCATCGAACAGGCCGAGACGCCTGAACCGCTGCTGGCCAAACAGCTGTACGACACGCTGCGGCAATCGGCGCAGCAGGCGCCGGACAAGGCGCTCGATACGTCGAAACAGATGGTGAATCAGGGCCTGCTTCCCGAAGCCCGGCAATCCAGCAGCGATGCGGGACAGGCGATCAGCCAGCTTCGCCAGGGCATCGACAAGGCGTCGCAAAGCGTGCTGGCCAACGACACCGAATCGCTGCGGCGGGCGCGGGCGGAGGTGGATCAACTGGCGCAGCAGCTTGGGCAGCCCGGCGGCGCGCGGCAGGGAAATGCGGCGACGCGGCCGGCGAACCAGGTGGCGGGAGGCGGGCAGGCGCAGCGCGGGGCGATGACGCAGCCGGCGTTTGCGGGCGGCGGATCGGCGACGCAACCGGCGCTGGCGGGGGCGGCCACGCAACCGGGAATGGCGCGGGGCGGCGCGGCGACGCAACCGGGCGACGTGCAGGTTGCGCAGGCCGGGGGAAATCCGCGCGACATCGATCCGCGCAGCGGTCAGCCGCGCACGCAGCCCAACGGCGTGTCGCAGGCGAATGGCGGCGCCCGTGCAAACGATCAGCAAAATGGCGCCGCCGGCGAGCGGCAAACGGCGCAGGGCGGGCAGCAAAACGGTCAGACGGGCGAACGGCAGACGGCACAAAACGGCCAGCACCCCGGCCAAACCGGCGAACGTCAGACCGCGCAGGCGGGTCAGAACGGCCAGCCGCAGAATGGCCAGACCGGCGAGCGGCAAACGGCGCAGACCGGCCAGCGCGGCGGGCGTCAGGGCGCGGCGCAGAATGGCGATCAGCAAAGCGCACAAGCGAACGCCGGGGGGAGGCAGGGTCAGCAGCCTGGCCAAGCGAATCAGCCGGGTCAGCAAGCGGGTCAGCAGCCGGGCGAGCAGAACGGTCAGCAGGCCAATGCCGGTCAGCGCGGCGATCGCCAGGGCGCCGCCGGTCGCCAGCCCGGTGAACAGGCGAATGCCGGCGAGCGCGGCCAGCAGCCGGGACAGCAACCCGGTCAGGAAGGTCAGGGCCAGCAGCCCGGTGAGCAAGGCGATCAACAGGCGAACGCCGATGGGCGCGGCGGCCGGCAGCCCGGCCAGGGTCAGCAGCCCGGCGAAGAGGGCCAGCAGGCGAACGCCGGTCAGCGCGGCGGAGGACGGGGTCAAGGCCAGCAGCCCGGCGAACAGGGACAACAAGCCAACGCGGGCGCGAGAGGCCAGCGCGGCGGGCAACCGGGTCAGCAGCCCGGCGAAGGCCAGCAGCCGGGCCAGGGCCAGCAGCAAGCGAACGCCGGTGGCCGCGGTGGTCGTCAGCCCGGACAACCCGGTCAGGGTCAACCCGGTCAGCGCGGCGATCAGCAACCCACCGATCAGCAGGCCAACGCCCAGCAACCCGGCCAGCCCGGCCAAGGCGGTCAGCGCGGCGGTCAGCCCGGCCAACGCGGCGCACGCGGCGGTCAAAATCCCGCCCTCGCCCAAGGCCAGCAACCGGGACAACCGGGCCAACCGGGTCAGCAGCCCAATCAGCGAATACAGCCCAATCAACCCGGTCAACCCGGCGCCGGCAACGCAAATCCCCAGCAAGACCAGACCGCCTCCGCCATCCCCACCATTCCGCCCTTCGTCGAATCCCCTTCGCCCGCGACCCGGCCCGGCGCACGCGTCCGCTCCGGCGGCGGCGCCCAGCAAGCCTCCGCCGACCCCATCACCGGCGACGGTTTCCGCGAATGGACCGACCGCATGCGCGATGTCGAGGAAATGGTCAACGACCCGCAGCTCCGCGCCCAGGCCGCCGCCATCCGCGAAAAGATGGCCGCGCTCCGCGCGCAATACAAGAACGATCAGCAGGCCCCCTCGTGGAAGGAGGTCGACGAAAACATCGCCCAGCCGCTGGCGCAGTTGCGTGATGCGATCTCCACGGAGTTGCTCCGCCGCGATTCCGCCGACGCCCGCGTGCCCATCGACAAGGAGCCCGTCCCGGCCGGCTACGCCGACGAAGTCCGCCGCTACTACGAGCGCCTCGGGAGCGGTAAATGACCTCCCCCTCCGTTTTGGCCCCTGTGCCGAGCGTCGTTGTCCTCGCAGTTGCCGCGCCCGCCAACGGCGCCGCTACCGCTCCCGCCAACATGCCCTGGACGCTGGTCTGGGGCGATCCGCACTGGCTCCTCCCCGCCGCTCTCTTCGGCGTTCTCTTCGCCGCGCTCCTGATCTTCGGCTATCGCCGCGCCGGCGCATCCCCCGGCGCCCGCACCGCTGCCGCACTCTGCAAAGCCATCGGCCTGACGATCCTCCTGCTCTGCCTCGCGGAGCCCCTCATCTCCTCGCGCCGCGCCCGCCCGGGGGCAAACGCCTTCGTCGTCCTCGCCGACAATTCCCAATCCATGACCCTCAAGGATTCCTCCGGTAAGACCCGCGCCGACGCCCTCAAATCCTTCGCCGGTCGCCCGTCCCCCTGGCTCGCCAAGATCGGCCGCGATTTCGAGCTCCGCGATTTTTCCTTCGACAGCCAGCTCGCCCCCGTCGAGGCCTTCGACGATCTCCATTTTGACGGCGCCTCCACCAACCTCGCCGACGCCCTCGACCGCATCGCCCGCCAATACAACAGCCGACCGCTCGCCGGCATCCTGCTGATGACCGACGGCAACGCCACGGACCGCGCCGCCATCGACGCGCTGCTCGCCAAGAACGCCGCCGCCCCGCAAGGCGCTCCGCTGCTCCCGCCGATTTACCCCGTCCTCATCGGCGGCAGCCAATCCGCTCCCGATATCGCCATCAGCAACCTCGCGGTCTCGCAAACCAATTTCGAGGATGCGCCCGTCACGATCACCGCCGACATCACCGCCACCGGTTACGCCGGCAAGCCGCTGGTCGCCGAACTGCGCGGCCCCGATGGGAAATCCGTCGAAACGCAAAAGCTCGTCGCTGAAAAAAATGGACTTCCCCTCGCCGTGCGCTTCCTCCTGCGGCCGGACGCCGACCTTTCCTTCTACACGATCCGCGTCGCCGCCGACACGCCCGATGCCGGCCTCGGCCAACTCGATCATCCTCCCGCTGCCGACAAAACCGCCGAAGCCACCCTCGCCAACAACGCCCGCACCGTGGCCGTGAACCGCCCGCGCGGCCCCTATCGCGTCCTCTACGTCTCCGGCCGGCCCAACTGGGAATACAAGTTCCTCCAGCGCGCCCTCGCCTCCGACGACCAACTCCAGCTCACTGCCCTCATCCGCGTCGCCAAGCGTGAACCCAAGTTCGCTTTCCTCGGCAAGCCCGGCGAAAAATCCAACCCCCTCTTCCAGGCCTTTGGCAACGATCCCGATGACACCAATTACGACCAGCCCGTCCTCATCCGCATGAACACCAGGGATGAAACCGAGCTTAAAGCGGGCTTCCCCTCCACCGCCGAGGAACTTTTCCAATACCACGCCATCATCATCGACGACCTCGAATCCGAATTCTTCACCCAGGACCAGCTCGCGCTGCTCAAGGAATTCGTCCGCACCCGCGGCGGCGGCCTGCTCATGCTCGGCGGCGAAGAGGCCTTCCACAACGGCCACTACGACCGCACCGTCCTCGGCGATGTCCTTCCCGTCTATTCCGATCAGGTCAGTCCCGCTTTCCCCGATTCCTCCTTCAAGGTCGAACTCACGCGCGAAGGCTGGCTCGAACCCTGGGTCCGCATCGCCCCCGATGAAGCCGCCGAACGCCAGCGCCGCGCCCAGATGCCGGAGTTTGAATCGATCAATCCCATCCGCGGGATCAAGCCCGGCGCCACGGTGCTCGCACGCGCCGTCGATGATGCCGGCGATTCCGTGCCCGCCCTCGTCGAACAACGCTTTGGCCAGGGCCGCACCGCCGCGCTGCTTGTCGGCGATCTGTGGCGCTGGGATATGGCCCGCCCCGATGCCGCCCAATCCGATCTCGACAAATCCTGGCGTCAGGCCGTGCGCTGGCTCGTCTCGGATGATCCCACGCAGCTGGATCTGGCGATCGACGAATCGCCGCCGCAGCCCGGTTCCGACGACTCCGCCGCCGACACCGCAGGCACCGGCGGCCACGCCGTCCATCTCGCCGTGCAAGTCCGCGACAAATCCTATGCCCCCCTCGACAACGCCACCGTGACCGTCAAAATCATCGGCCCCGCCGGTCCCGCCGACGCCGTCGAACTCCGCGCCGAACCCAACGCCAAACACGCCGGCCGCTACGATGTCACTTTCATCCCGCGCACGCCCGGCTCCTACCGCGCCACCGCCACCGCGCTCGGGCCCGATGGCAACCCGGTGACCAAAACTCCCGCCGCCATCGGCTGGTCCTCCGATCCCGCCGCCGAGGAGTTCCAGAATCTCGCGCCCAACACCGCCCTCCTCGATCGCCTCGCCCACGCCACCGGCGGCGAAGTCGTCCGCGCTTCCGACATCAACGCCTTCGCCGATTCGCTTCCCAATCGCAAAGCCCAGATCACCGAGCCTTATGTCGAGCCGCTTTGGCATCATTCCTGGGTCTTCCTGCTTGCCCTCGCTTTCCTCGCCGCCGAATGGGGCATCCGCCGCTTCCGGGGGTTGCCATGAATCGCCAGCTTCGCCGCATCGCTGCATCGACCTTCGCCCTCGCGCTCCTGCCCGCCTTCGCGCTCGGCCAATCCACGCAGCCTTCCACACAACCCGATCGCCCCACGGTCATCATCGCCATCGGCGCGGAAGGCGCCCCGGAGTTCGCCTCCGATTTCGCCGCCGAAGCCGATCACTGGATCCACGCCGCCACCCTCGCCCACGCGCAGCTCATCGTCATCGGCCGCGAATCTCTTAATCCCGCCACTCAACCCGCGGGAGATGAATCCGCCTCCCAACCCGCAAGCGCCCCCGCCACGCAGCCCGCCACCCAACCCACCGACAAAGAGCGCCTCCACCACGCACTCGACGAAGCCGCCCTCGACCCCGCCAACCCCCTCTACCTCGTCTTCATCGGCCACGGCACCTTCGACGGCAAAGACGCCAAGCTCAATCTCACCGGGCCCGATGTCTCCGATTCCGAACTCGCCGGCTGGCTCGCCCCGCTCCAGCGCCCCGTCGCCCTCATCGACACCACCGCCGCCTCCGCCCCCTTCCTCACCCGCATCTCCGGCAAAAACCGCGTCATCATCACCGCCACCCGCGCCGGCTCCGAAATCAACTACACCCGCTTCGGCCAATACTTCGCCCAGGCCATCGACACCCCCGGACCCAATTCCCCCTTCGACCTCGACAAGGACGGCCAAACCTCCCTCCTCGAAGCCTTCCTCGCCGCCTCGCACAAAGTCGATGAGTTCTACAAACAGCAGGGCCGCCTCGTCACCGAGCACGCACTCCTCGATGACAACGGCGATCGTCTCGGCACCTCCGCCGATTTCTTCGACGGCGTTCGCCCCGCCGCCCGCGCCGCCTCCAACGCCGCCATCGATGGCGCCCGCGCCCACCAGTGGCACCTCCTCCGCTCCCCCGAAGAACAAGCCATGACCCCCGCCGCCCGCGCCAAGCGTGATGCGCTCGAACTCCAGCTCGACGCCCTCCGCCTGCAAAAATCCACCATGTCGGCCGACGACTACTACGCCAAGCTCGACGCGCTTCTCCTCCAGCTCGCCCACCTCTACGCCGACTCCCCAGCTCCTACCACCCAGCCCGCCACACTTCCCACAGCACCAACCGCCACCATCGAAATTTCCCCCAATTGAACGATTTGAACCCATTTTCAATTTTTCCCGAGGCACCCATGCGTACCACCATCCTTCTCACCCTCCCGCTTCTCCTCTCTTCCGTCGCGCGCGCCGCCGACGTCTACGTCGCTCCCGACGGCAACGACGCCAATCCCGGCACGCTTCAAAAGCCCTTCGCGACCATCCAGCGCGCCCAGAAGTCCGTGAATCCCGGCGACACCGTCTTCCTCCGCGGCGGCACCTACAAAATGCAGGAAAATCAGATCGCCAAATTCCAAGGCATGTTCGCCTACATCACCGATCTCGATAAAAGCGGTACTCCCGGAAAAATGATCAACTACTTCGCCTACCAGAACGAGCGCCCGGTCTTCGATTGCTCCGCCGTCAAAGCCGAGGGCCATCGCATCGACGCCTTCTACGTCAGCGGCTCCTATCTTCACTTCAAAGGCTTCGAAGTCACCGGCGTCCAGGTCACCATCAAAACCCACACCCAGTCCATCTGCTTTGAAAATGATGGCGGCAACAACATCTACGAACTGCTCTCCATGCACGACGGCCAAGCCATCGGCATCTATTCCCGCGGCGGCGCCAACAATCTCTTCCTCAACTGCGACGCCTACCGCAACTGGGATTACACCTCCGAAGAAGGCCGCGGCGGCAACGTCGATGGCTTCGGCTGTCACCCGCGCAAAGGCGCCACCAACAACGTCTTCCGCGGCTGCCGCTCCTGGTACAACTCCGACGACGGCTTTGACTGCATCAACTCCGCCGAAGCCGTCACCTTCGATCACTGCTGGGCCATGTACAACGGCCTCAATGCCGAGGGAAAAAATCTCGGCGACGGCAACGGCTTCAAGGCTGGAGGCTACGGCGCCACGCCGGTCGACAAACTTCCCAAGCCCCTCCCCCATCACACCGTGCAGTTCTGCCTCGCCGTCGGCAACAAAAACAGCGGCGTCTACGCCAACCACATGATCGGCGGCGACAATTTCATCAACAACACTTCCTACAAGAACGGCGTCAATTTCAATTTCCTCTCCCGCCTTCCCGACAACAAAACCGATGTCGACGGCTACGACGACAAAATCTTCAACAACCTCTCCTACGCCGGCCGCACGCTGGTCCTGCACTTCGATCCCGCCAAAGTCCAGGCCGAAGACAACTCCTGGCAGCTCGACATGCATTTCACCGATGCCGACTTTTTAAGCGTTGACGAAAAGGAACTCCTCGCCCCGCGCAAGCCCAACGGCGACCTCCCCGACGTCAAATTCCTGCACCTCGCCCCCAACAACCCCGCCATCAACAAAGGCAAAAACGTCGGCTTTGCCTTCAACGGCAGCGCCCCAGATCTGGGCTGCTTCGAAAAATAAGCTCGCCGTTCCGCTATAATGCACGCATGCTGCCAACGCCCCCCAATATGTCCTTGCTCGACAGGATGGTGCTCGCCGTGGAAAGAGTCCGCGATCGTCTCCGCCGCGCCGCTGCCGCGCTCGATGCGGCCGGGGTCCCTTACGCGGTCGCCGGTGGAAACGCCGTCGCCGCATGGGTCTCCACCGTCGATGAAGGCGCCGTGCGCAACACGCAGGATGTCGATATCCTCCTCCGCCGCGAAGACCTCGATCGCGCCGCCGCTGCGCTGGCCACGATGGGTTTCATCCACCGGGAGGTCGCCGGCGTCGAACTCTTCCTCGATGGCCCCGACGCCACCCCGCGCCACGCCGTCCACGTCGTGATCGCCAACGAAAAAGTCCGCCCCCACTACGACGCGCCCGCCCCCGACGTCACCGATTCCATCCGTCAGGGCGATCCCCCCGTCCTCATCGTCGGCCTCGAAGCGCTCGTCCGCATGAAGCTCACTTCCTATCGCCGCAAAGATCAGGTTCACTTGATCGACATGCTCGACGTCGGTCTCATCGACGCCGGGTGGCCCGCCCGCTTCCCCGCGCCGCTCGCCGCCCGCCTCCAGCACCTCATCGACCACCCCGAATCCTGAATCCCTTATAAAAAGCTCGTCACGGCTTCGTGCGTTTCGTGTTTTTCGTGGCCATTTATCGTCTCACCCTTATCCCCGCATCCCCAGCGTCTCGTAAATCTGCCGCGTCGCATGCGAGTGATTCAACGTGTAAAAATGAATCCCTCGCACCTGCTGATCGAGCAGATCCCGGCATTGCTCCGTCGCCCAGTGAATCCCGATCCGCTTCACCGCCTCCGCATCGCCGCCTCCCCTCGCGATCGCCCGCTGCAATTTCGCCGGATACCGCGCCCCCAGCGCCAGTTCCGGAATCCGGCGATAGGTCGCCAGGCTCGTGATCGGCATGATCCCCGCCAGAATCGGCACGCGAATCCCCGCCAGCTCGCACCGCTCCCGAAAATCGTAAAAATCGTGATTGTCGAAAAAAAGCTGCGTCACGATGTAATCCGCCCCCGCATCCACCTTCGCCTTGAGATAATCCATCTCCAGCGTCCGGTTCGGCGTCGCCGGATGCCCCTCCGGAAACCCCGCCACCCCGATGCCAAACCCGCGCGCATCGGGATGCTCCCCAAACGACCGGATAAAACTCACCAGGCCCGCCGCATGAGCAAACGCATCCTGCGACCGGTCATACGCCCCCGCGCTTGCCGGCGGATCGCCCGCCAGCGCCAGGATGTTCGACACCCCATGCTCCGCATACCGCCGGACAATCCCCGCCAGTTCCTCGCGCCCGTGACACACGCACGTCAGGTGCGGCACCGCATCCAGCGAGGTGTCCGCCTTGATCCGCACCACCAGGTTATGCGTCCGCTCGCGCGTCGATCCTCCCGCCCCATAGGTCACCGACACAAACGCGGGCTTGAGCGCCTGCAACTCCCGGATATGCCCGAACAAGGTCTCCGCCGCCTCATCCGTCTTGGGCGGAAAAAACTCAAACGAGAACGTCGTCGCATGCGCCGCAAAGATGTCGTGAATATGCATAAATCATTTATCCTAGTATCCGGATATTCGGATGAAGTATATCCCACCGCCCAAATAACGCAAAATCCAAGTCACGACTCGCCCCAAAGCCCTATAAACAAAATCCCCTCCAATCGGCTCTATCCGCCGGTACGCTCAGCAACTAGCAACACCTTCGCGCGCATTCGTGCAAATTTGTGGAAACTTCCCGTCCCCGCTCTCATGCTTTCGTGCCCTTCGTGTTTTTCGTGGCCATTTATGTCCCCCTCGCCAGCCCCTGCCTGATCAACTTCGACCCCGTCGGACACAACCCCAGCAGCGGACATGCCGGACAGTTCGGACGCCGCGCCGTGCACACCTGCCGCCCATGAAAAATCAGCCGATGCGAAAAATCCGTCCACTCCTCCCGCGGCACCAGCTTCATCAAATCCTGCTCGATCTTCACCGGATCGCTGTGCTTCGTCAGCCCCAGCCGCCCCGACAACCGCGACACATGCGTGTCCACCACCACCCCCACGTTCTGCCCAAACGCATTCCCCAGCACCACATTCGCCGTCTTGCGTCCCACCCCGCGCAGCGCCGTCAGCTCCTCCATCGTCCCGGGCACCTCCCCGCCATGCTTCGCCACAATATCCGCCGCCGCCGACCGAATCGACTTCGTCTTCGCGCGATAAAACCCCGCCGATTGGATCATCTTCTCCACATCTTTCGGATGCGACAGCGCCAGTTCCTTCGGCGACGGATACTTCGCAAACAGCGCCGGCGTCACCATGTTCACCCGCGCATCCGTGCATTGCGCCGAAAGAATCGTCGCAATCAGCAGCTCATACGCATTGCGGTGGTTCAACGCACACTTGGGCGCCGGATACAACCTCGTCAGCACCTCAATGATCTTCTGCGTCCGAACTTTCTTCGCCGCCAGCGATTCAGCCACGCCATTCCCTCCCGTCAAGGCTGCGCCGGTTTCGTCAACATCGCACCGGCCGGCGCCGGCACCGAAAGGATCAGCATCGCCAGCAGCAGCCAGAACTTCACCTGCCCCAGCCGCTCCGAAAGCGCATGCAGCGCATCAAACGACTGTTTCGCCGGCGGTGAAAACGCCGCCCCCGCCGCCCCCCCCGGCGCCGTCGCCGCCAATTCTCGCACGGTCTCCCGCGTATTCCACACCTTCGGCCGCACATACCCCAGATCCACCAGCACCGTCAGCGCCAGCACCGCATACAACACCGCCAGCACATGCGACACCCGCGTCCCCGCGCGCAACTTCCCGAGCAGCCCCACCAGCAGCAGCAACAGCGCCACCACCTCCACATACGCAAACGCATTCAAAATATTCCCGAAAATCTCCCCGCCCGTTTCATTGCCCATATCCAGCGGCGGCGACGCAATCCCCGGCATCGAAATATGCTGCGCCCGCGTCGTGTGAAACAGCACCGGCGCCGCCACCGCCAGCGCCAGCATCCCGCCAAAATAGGCCGCCAGTCCCAACCACCACGCGGTAGGGGGGATGCGCCCCAGAATCGAACGTCCGCTCATCATCCCCGCATCCTGACGCCATCCGCCCCCATTTGCAATCGCACTTGCCGCCACACCCTGCCTACCATAATCCGCCGCCCGCGCCCCGCGCGCCCGCGGCCCACATCCACGTCGCCGCTCCGCCGCGGCTCAACTCCGGAGGCACCCATGAGCATGGCCGCTCCTTCCCCCATCTCCTTCCAGAACCCCGTCTACCCCGCCTACTTCGCCGACCCCTTCTGCTTCTATCACGATGGCACGTACTACGCCGTCGGCACCGGCAAGGATGAAGCCGACGCCTGCCCCATCACCGGCAACGTCGTGCCCATGATCACCTCCAAAGACCTCCACAATTGGGTCTGGCATAACCGCGTCCTCATCCCGCCCCCCGAAGAAAAATCTGGTCCCTTCTGGGCGCCCGAAATCGCCACCGATGGCCAACGCTTCTACCTCTATTACTCTCCCGGCGGCACCAAAAAAGGCTTCCACCTCCGCGTCGCCATCGCCGATCATCCCCTCGGCCCCTACCACGACACCGGCAGACCTCTCACCAATCTCGCTACCACCCCCTTCGCCATCGACGCCCACGCCTTCCAGGATGATGACGGCCAGTGGTACATGTTCTACGCCGCCGATTTCCTCGACATCCTCCCCGGCCCCCCGCCCACCTTCCGTGGCACCGCCCTGCTCGTCGATCGCATGACCTCCATGACCTCCCTTGAAGGCAACCCCCGCACCGTCATGCGCGCCCACCACGCCTGGCAGGTCTTTCAGAAAGACCGCGACATGTACGGACAAGTCGCCGACTGGTACACCCTCGAAGGCCCCACCGTCCTCAAACGCGAAGGCAAATACTACCTCTTCTACTCCGGCGGCTGCTTCCAGAACGATACCTACGGCGTCGATTACCTCATCGCCGATCATCCCCTGGGCCCCTGGCATGAACCCGCCCCCCACGACCTCCACGATCGCGGCCCCCAGGTCATCCGCACCATCCCCGGCAAAATCCTCGGCCCCGGCCACAACTCCATCGTGACGGCGCAGGACGGCCACGACTACATCTGCTACCACGCCTGGAACCACACGATGGAAGACCGCGAACTCTGGATCGACCCCCTCCTCTGGACCCGCAATGGTCCCACCGTCGAACGCTTCGCCGCCTACATCCACCAGAAAAACGAGGAATCTCGCCGCCGATAAGATCAGTATCGCCACAGGCGATGTTCTTCCAGAAGCTGTTCGCTGCGGATCACCAGAACGATGTAGGCGATCTCCGCTTCGATCCGGTAAACAACCCGGCAAGGGCGCACAATCAATTCCCGATAGGGCAGCCCGCGCAGCTCAGGAACCTTTCTCCCACAACTGGGAAACCGCGCAAGCCGATCCGTTTCAGCAAATACCTGCCGTACCAGCTTCGCAGCCGCTTCGGCATGATCCAGAGCGATGTAGTCCGCTATCGCGTCCAGATCAGCCAGCGCCGGGTCGCTCCAGACGACGCTGATTATTTTCTTTTGAGCCATCGGGCCATTTTCTTCCGCGCTTCGATTTGCGTCAGCACTCGGCCCTGTTGAATTGCCTGTTCCCCGCGCGCGATCCCTTCCAACAGGAGAACCCTCGCCTGCAACGCTTCAAATGCCCGCGCCTCCATGAGATAGGCGGTGGTTTTTCCGCCGGCATCCGCCACCGCCGTCGCACCATGCTTGGGCAGCGTACGAAGCACGCGACTGGTTTTTGTTCCCAGATCTTTGACCGGAATCATGTGCATGACGTCAGTATAGCCCTTTTGTGATTGCGTCGCGCAGGCCAATCCGCCAAAAAACCAGAATACCGATGCCCACTTCCTTTCACATGCAACCTCAGGGGTTCACTCGCCGGGCCCGCTCGTCGCAGGGCGCGTTGCCACGCGCTCGCGTGCCGATCCCCACTATCGCCATGACGACACCGCCCGCCCCCAGCACCATCCACACACGCAATCTGTTCATGCCCAGCCATCCTTCAATATCCCCATCCCTCACTCCCCAATCACCTTGATCAACACCCGCTTCCGCCGCATCCCGTCAAACTCCCCGTAAAAAATCTGCTCCCATGGCCCAAAATCCAGCCTCCCCTCCGTGATCGCGCACACCACCTCCCGCCCCATGATCGTCCGCTTCATGTGCGCGTCCGCGTTGTCCTCCGCCGAATCGTTATGCCGATACTGCCCGTGCGGCTTCTCCGGCGCCAGCTTCTCCAGCCACCGCTCCCAATCCCCCAGCAATCCGCCCTCATCATCATTGATAAACACCGACGCCGTGATATGCATCGCATTCACCAGCACCAACCCCTCCCGCACCCCCGCCTCCCCAATCGCCCGCTGCACCTCCCCCGTAATATTCACAAACCCCCGCCGACCAGTCACATCAAACCACAACTCTTTACGAAATGACTTCATTCAACCTCCATCACTCGGCAGCGTCACGAACCTCGTCGAGTGGTCCACAGCCCAACAGGCCCTTCCAAATCTCCTCATCCTTTCGTGCGTTTCGTGTTTTTCGTGGCCATTTACGTCCGCGGCTATTTACCCCCGCCCCCTCCGCACCGCCGCCTCCAGATCGTGCAGCACATCCGCCACCGCCTGATGCCGCGGTCCGTCCGCCGTGTTCCACCGCAGCACCTCCCCCGCCGCAATCCACGCCTCCACCCGCTGGCACGCCGCGATCGCCGTCGAATGGTTCTTGTTCCCCATCGCCCGCCCGATCTCCGGAAAGCTTTTCCCCGTGTGCTGCCGCGCCAGATAAATCGCCAGCGCCCGCCCCGCCGCCACCGCTTTCTCCCGCCCCGCTCCCAGAATCGCCGACGCCTCCACGCACAAATGCTGCGCCACCGCCTCCACGATCCGCTCCACCGCCACCGGCCCGCGCATCGCCGTCCGATCCTTGATGCTCGCCACCACGCGCTGCGCCGCCGGCGAACCGTCGTTGATCAGCCGCATCCCCGCCACCACCTGCAGCAGCAACCCCTCCAGTTCCCGCACGCTGCTCGTCGCCGATTGCGCCACATGCATCAGCACCGCGTCCCCGATCTCCCACCCGTTCCGCGCCGCCCGCCGACGCAGAATCTCCAGCCGCGTCGGCAAATCCGGCGCATCGATCCGCAGCACCATGCCCGACACGAAGCGGCTCGAAAGCTGCTCGCTCAGCGACTGGATGTGCCGCGGCGCGCAATCGCTCGCCAGCACGATCTGCTTTCCCGCCGCCGCATCGATCTGGTTGAAGGTGTGCAGAAATTCCTCCTGCGTCGCCTTCTTGTTCGCCAGGAAGTGCACATCGTCGATCACCAGCAGGTCGGCGTGGCGAATCCGCTTGCGAAACCCCTCCATCTTGTGCAGCTTCAACGCCTCCAGGAATTCGTTCGTGAACTGCTCCCCCGTCAAATACAGCCAGCGCTTCCCCGGATGCAGCCGCGCAAACCGCTGGCAAATCCCCTGGAGCAAATGCGTCTTGCCCAGCCCGCAATGCCCATGCAGAAACAGCGGATTGAACTGCTCCCCCGGACGCGCCGCCACCTGCATCGCCGCGTGATACGCCAACTGATTCGCCGGCCCCACCACAAACTCTTCCAGCGTGTACCGCGGATTGATGACCGCCCCCCCGCCCCCCCCGCCCGTCGCCGCCGTAACCGTCGCATGCGCCATTCGCGGCGCCGCATCCGCCTGCACCGGCCGGGGCATCTCCGCAGTGGCCGCCGCCGCCACCTCCGCCCCCACCCGCACGCAAATCTCCACCGGCCGCCGCCATGCTTCCGCCGCCGCCTCCCGCATCTCTTCCCCGAACTTGCCCCGAATCCAGTTCGCCGCAAACGCGTTCCCCGCCTCCACGATCACCGCATTCCCATCCAGCGACACCCGCGTCTTGCGGTCGAACCACAAGTCGTACCGCTGCTCCCCGATCCGCCGCGACAATCCCCGCGAAAACGCGGTCAAACCCTCCCCGCTGCTGCACGCATCCATGGACGTATTGACAATACCAGCGGCGGGCTCCGCGATGAAATGCATCGGCGGCTCCTTCAGACAACAACCCAGACGTTTCAACGAATGCTTCGGGACGTGTGAACCGTCTTGGTTCTGCCGGAGAAACCGCGCTCCTTGCGCCGGTGGGGGGGTATCTTTTTTTTTCTGCCCCGGCCATCCGCGCGGCTCGACAGGCGTCCGAGCCGCGCGGATGCTCCGCGCCGGGGTGCGAAGTCATCCTCCCTGACAAATCCTTACATCTCGCATCGGCCGCCTCCTGTGCCGCCGCTTCCCTCGATCAACCAAGTCCATCCCGCTTCGATCGCCTCCGCGGCGCGCACCTCATCCGCATCGAAAACCCCGGCTTTTCTGCGAAAAAAACCAAGGCCTCCGCCAGACCTGATCCGCTCGATCTTCTCGGTCGTTCGAGGATCGGCATGTTTTAGCATTCGGTGAAGAACCTGACAACGAAGAAAATCAGCCTAAGTTGTCCACACCCCGCTTCCCAATGCTCGCGTGAGGACTTGCGCTCTAAAAAAATTTATTCCCCCACCAATTATCCACATGCACCGCCGTCAATTGTTGAAAAAAACTCCCACGGCTATCTCTGGTGCCCCGACGCGCCAAATCTCTCGCGTTTCTCCTCCCGCTACCACTACGCCTTGTGGAACTCGCCCCCAAAAATCACCTGCGCGCCCGGCACCCGCGCGCACAAAATCCCGCGCCGCGCGCCTTCACACCAGCCGCTTGATCATCGCCACCCGCTGCCCCACGCTCGCATACCCGCTCCGCCGATACAAATGCACCGCCGGTCCGTTGTTCGCATCCACCGCCAGCGTCGCTACTTCAAAATGCCGCCGACTTGCTATCGCCAGCACTCGCCGCATCATCAGCCGCCCCAGTCCCCGCCCCCGCGCCGCCGGTGCCAGCCCCAGATACACCAGCTCCAACGCCCGCCTACCCGGAACCTCCGCCAGCAGCAGACATCCCGCCGTCTCCATCCCGCGCCGCAGCACGCACCACAACTGCGGATCGAACGGCCCCACCGCCTTGTGCCCCTCAATGATGTCCTCCACGCTCCGCAGTCCCGACAACGCCGGACAATCCAGCGTCTGCTCGTAACTCGCCAGAATCGCCTCGCAGAACATCCCGTGCGTCGCCGCGCAATACGGCTCCAGTTGCAAATCCCCAGGCAGCACGAACTCCGGCGGCTGCACCGGCGGACGCCGCTCCATGTATGTCAGCGTCGCCAGCTGCGTCAGGCCCGCCGCCGCGAACACCGTCTTGGCCGCCCCATCCCCCGGCTCCACCAGCGCCTGCACCAGCACCACGCCCGCCTCCCGCGCGTCCTCCAGCGCCAGCCCCACCGCCGCCGCCGTCGCCGATGCCGCCTGCGGAAACTCCGACTGGCTTGGCCCAAACAGCATCGCCGTCCGCCCCGGCGCCGGCACCCACAAACACATCCCCATCACCCGCGCCTCGCTGCCCCCGGCGCCAACCTCCAGCGACAGCACCTGACGCCGTATCTCCAGCCCCACCGAATCCGCATACGCCAGGAATCCCTCCACCCGCTCGCCGATCTCCGCGTCACGCCCCGACCCATGCGTGCCCGGACCCTGCTCCGGGCCCCCCATCAACACGCGCAGCCCACGCAACGCCCCCGCTCGGTCCGCGGGGCGCACCAATATGTACCTGCCGCATTGCTGCATCCCACCATTCTCCAACCCCGCCCCCGCCCCCGCAAATCGCAAAAATGCCC
>DASZTO010000050.1:0-28306 GCA_035548175.1 Phycisphaerae bacterium
CACGGTGGTAGGGGCCGCCGGTTCCCCCCCCCCCCCCCCCACCCCCGCGACGACGACGTAAATTGGCCACGAAAGGCACGAAGGACACGAAATTTGTGATCTGAAAATCTTGTTACGGCGGGAAGAAAGGGCGCGATCGTAATACGAAGACCACAGAGGCGTTGTGGGTTGAGGGACGCGCCGGGTGGATATAGCTGTTATCTATTGGGATTGGAAATGAAGGGTTTTCAGGGGGGCGGGCTGGGGGGCATTTGTTGGGATGGAAGTCGTAAGTATTTGGGGATATGTGGGTTGTGGGAAATTGTGGGGAATTGTTTGCGATTTTGGCATGGGGATCGCGTATAGTCATTCAGCGATTCGAGCGAATCGTCGATAACGAGTTTTGGAATTCGTTGTCCAGTTTTCGTGAGAAGCCTCTTTTCAGGTGTTCTTTCGATGTCGGCGTTTACGCACAACTTCTTACCGCAAGAGTCCGCGACGAAGCGGATAGCGGTCGGGTTGTGCGCCCTTACGAGCGCCGAGAAACCCGCGACCCCCCCCCCCAGCCATCTGGTCATCGAACGCTATCCGCAGCAGACGCTGGGTAGCGATTGGATGAACAGGTAAGTCCCCCCGCTGGTCGCGGCTTTTTCTCTTCAAAAATTTTCGGTTGTGACCAGCGCCCAGGGTGCCGCGATTTTTCCGGCCCGGTGGTGCAATTGGCGAGACACGCCTGCCTCAGAAGCAGGTTTTTGCAGGTTCGACTCCTGCCCGGGCCACGTGAAGTTTTTCGGGTGCGCTGCCCCGATGACAGGCGCGTGTTCGAAGGTTGGTCTTTGACAAGTAAAGAGTCGGTTTCGTGCAGAAGGGAGAAATTGCACGGCGATGCTTGGCGCCCCAGGTGCGCGCGGAGAACAAATTGTCTGCAGTGGCCTCATGGTCTAGTGGCAGGACGCTGGCCCTTCAAGCCGGAGGCGCGGGTTCGATTCCCGCTGGGGCTGTGTGCAAGTGGTCAGTGGTCAGGTGTCAGTGGTCAGAAATGGGGCTGAGCACTGGCCACTTATCACTGACGACTTCGTTGGAGAGATGGCAGAGCGGTTGATTGCGCTGCGTTGCTAACGCGGACTTCCTCTATAGAGGAAGCGGGGGTTCGAATCCCTCTCTCTCCTTTGATTGTGGTTGCAGCTCGGTGGTCGAGCGCCTGGCTGAAGACCAGGAGGCGCAGGTTCGATTCCTGCCGGCCACGTGCGAGTTGTCAGTAATCAGTGGCCAGTGGTCAGCAGGGGGAGGATCGAGTTTACCTTGGGACCGCGTGGCGGCGTCACTCCACGGCGCCGCTGCGCTTTTCTCATCTATCGTTTCGGAGGGTCACACCGATTGGCGACGGGAACTGTCTCGAAAACAGTTGTGCGTAACAGCCTTGGGGGTTCGACTCCCTCACCCTCCACGTAGAGTGGCGCGTAGCACAATGGTAGTGCGCCCGGCTGTTAACCGGGAAGTTGCAGGTTCAAGTCCTGCCGTGCCAGCGTTGCGGATACTGACCGCGTAGCTCAATCTGGAAGAGCGCCTGTCTACGAAGCAGGAGGTTGAAGGTTCGAGCCCTTCCGTGGTCGTTCGTCCCTCGCGCCCTTCCCGAGGGTACGATAAATAACCACGGAGAACACGGAGGACACAGAGGACGACGGGCGGGTGGGCAGGAGTTGGTTTATCAATAGTCGTTGTGGTCGTCGTTTGCGTGAGCTGTGTGTTCTCTGTGATTTGTAATATCTTTTTTCTGGGTCGTGGTGCAATTGGTGGCACATCGGACTTTGGATCCGAGAGTTGCAGGTTCGACTCCTGCCGACCCAAGGCGGATGAGTAGTCAGAAGTCAGTAGTCAGTAGTCAGAGGTTGGAAGTTGGAAGGTGGAAGTCACCTTTTGCGCGGGGTGTTAGCTCTAATTGGAAGAGCGCCTGTTTTGCACGCAGGAGGTTGCGGGTTCGAATCCCGCCCACTCCAGAGTGGTGGCGGCGGGAAGGGAATAGTCGATGGCGTCCCGTAACTCAATGGCAGAGTGCCTCGCTTACATCGAGGAAGTTGGAGGTTCGAGTCCTTCCGGGATGAATGTGAAAACTATGCAATGAGAGGCGGTATCCAAGGCTGGTTCAAGGGCGGTGACTGTAAATCACTGGGCTTTATGCCGATCGGGGGTTCGAATCCCTCCCGCCTCAATGCGTCGATCTGGGATCGACGGCTGCACCGGTTTCGTGAAATAGTGGCGTGTTGGCGTAGTGGGAGCGTGCTTGCCTGTCGAGCAAGAGGCACGGGTTCGATTCCCGTACATACCGTTGGCGAGAGATGAATACGCGGCGGATGCTCGAGTGGCAGAGTGCCGGTCTCCAAAACCGGTGGATGCGGGTTCGAGTCCCGCCCGCCGCGCGTGTGGATGGTGTGGGGGAAGTGGAAGATCAGACTGTAGCTCAGTTGGCGGAGCGCCTGGTGTGGGTCCAGGAGGTCGGCGGTTCGAGCCCGTCCAGTCTGAATGTGGTTGTAGCTCAACGGCGAGAGCACTGGCCTGTGAAGCCGGGGAAATGGGTTCGATTCCCATCAGCCACCTTGCGAGTAGTCAGAAGTCAGTAGTCAGTAGTCAGAAGGCGGTAGGCAGGAGGCAGGAGGGAGTAGAGAGGATGACAGGCTGTAGCTCAGTTGGGAGAGCGCTTGCTTCGGAAGCAAGAGGGCGGTGGTTCGAATCCACCTGGCCTGATGTCGGATTAGTCCGTCTTCATTGTTCATTTGGAAAGGAGGTGTGTGATGTCGGCGGTTTTGGAGCATCCGGTGTTGGCGCTCAACAAGATTTTTGCGCCGATCCGGGTGATTGATGTTCGCCGGGCGCTGAGCCTCCTGGTGACGGGATCGGCGGAAGTAGTGGATGCGGAAGATCCGCACCTGGCGACGTATGACTTTGGCTCGTGGCGCGAACTGTCGGCGCTGCGGGAGGAGTTTGAAGCGGAGCGGCATGCGTGGGTGGGGCTGGTGCGCGGGCGCGTGGCGGTGCCGGAGGTGGTGCGGCTGACGCGCTTCGAGCGGCACCGGCGTGTGCGGCATGGGGGAGTTCCGCTGAATCGGCGGAACATCTACCACCGCGATGCGAATACGTGCCAGTATTGCGGCAAGCGTTTTCCGACGAGCGAACTGTCGCTGGACCATGTGATTCCGCGTTCGCGCGGCGGGGGCGACACGTGGGAAAACCTGGTGTGCGCGTGCACGGCGTGCAATGCGCGCAAGGCGGACAAGATGCCGGCGGAAGCGCGGATGCGTTTGATTCGCGTGCCGCGGGCGCTCAAGGCGCCGGCGCAATTGATCCGTGTGCAGCACGCTTCGTGGGCGCAGTTTGTCGACGAGGCGTACTGGAATGTGGCGTTGAATGAGCGGTGATGCTCATCGGCGAGGGATGGGCCGGCGGTTCTCGGCGAGGCATTGTCGGGAGGAGGTCGCGATGCAATGTCGCGCGCGGGGGGGGAATGGGTTTCGTCGAGAGCCGCCGGCAGGGGCCAGGAAGGGGTTGTTGAGCGGGGAAACGTGATGCGATGTAGCTCAATGCAGGAGAGCGGCCGCTTCATACGCGGAAGGTTGCGGGTGCGAATCCCGCCGTCGCAAGTGGTGGGGAGCGGGATATCGCGGGATGGACGAGTGGTCAAGTCGGCGGTTTCATAAGCCGCTTTTTGTTGGTTCGATTCCAACTCCCGCAAGTGGGACGTAAACACGAAGGCACGAAGAGACGAAGGACCACGAAGAGAAGGGATAGATAGTGGCCCGTAGCTCAATGGGTAGAGCGCTTCTCTTATAAGGAAGTGGGTGGCGGTTCGAATCCGCCCGGGCCGATGGGATTGGTGAAAGTATGCAATGCTGGCTTGTAGCTCAGTGGGTAGAGCGCCGCTCTGATAAGGCGGAGGTCGACGGTTCGAGTCCGTCCGGGCCAAGTGGCGGCGGGAGCCGGTGTGGCGAGGGGCGGCTTTTGCCACAGAGGCACAGAGGCACAGAGGCGGACGGGGGCGTGGAATGTGTGGGGGTGGACATTTTGGGATGCAAGACTCCGTAGCTCAATGGCAGAGCATCCGGTTCTTACCCGGAAGGTTGCAGGTGCGAGTCCTGCCGGGGTCAGTTGTCAGGGGACATGCTCGGATGGCTGAGAGGGCGAAGGCGGTGGACTGCAACTCCACAGCGCGCGAGCGCCGCGCAGGTTCGAATCCTGCTCCGAGCTTTTGGCGGCCGCGGGAGAGGCGGAGAGGGGGAAGCGTGTATTCCCGAGTAGCTCAAATTGGCAGAGCGCCTGTTTCGTAAACAGGAGGTTCGGGGTTCGAGGCCCCGCTTGGGATTTCGAGGGTGGAGAAGAAGTGTGCTCGTAGCTCAGGGGCAGAGCGCTGCCGTGCCAAGGCGGAGGTCGTGGGTTCGAACCCCATCGGGCACTTTGGGGGGGTGAGTAGTCAGAAGTGAGCAGTGAGTAGTCAGACGGAGTCGGAAGTGGGAAGAAGGTAAGCTCTCGTGGCGCAATAGGGAGACGCGGCGGTTTCAAAAGCCGTTGGATGCAGGTTCGAATCCTGCCGGGAGCATGGTGGAGAGGGAAGAACGGGCGGTGTTAGCTCAATTGACAGAGCGCCTGGCTTCCAACCAGGAGGTTGCGAGTTCGAAGCTCGTGCGCCGCATTTTCTGGTGAGACCCCGTGGCTTAATTGGAAGAGCATCCGCCTTCTAAGCGGAAGGGTGCGGGTTCGAGTCCTGCCGGGGTCGGGTGAGTGGTCAGTGGTCAGAAGTCAGACGTCAGGAGTCAGTAGTTGGATCCTGTAGCTCAATTTGGGAGAGCGCTGGTTTCCGGAGCCGGAGGTTGCGCGTTCGAGTCGCGCCGGGATCATGGCGTGGGGCGGGAGGAACGGCCTGTGGGCCGTCATGGGCGGGACGCCCATGCCACATTTTTGCTCTCGTGGCGCAAACTGGTAGACGCGCGGGCTTGAGAGGTCCGTTGTTGCAGGTTCGATTCCTGCCGAGAGCATGAGGCGGCGGGCGGGAGGTATCGACGGATGGGAACCGACTCTTGAAGTGGCGCCGGGGGAAGGGCAGCGGCCCGGTGGCGCAAGTGGCAGACGCGGCGGGCTTAAACCCCGACGGATGCGGGTTCGACTCCCGCCCGGGCCATGAAAGGCGGATGAAGCGCCGGGTGGGATGGGCGGAGGGAGGGCAAAGCGGGTCCGTAGCTCAATAGGCAGAGCTGCTCCCTTTTAAGGAGAGGGTTGCAGGTTCGACTCCTGCCGGGCCCACGTTTGGGGGTGGCGGCGGCGGTGCGGGGGCGCTGGGGAAAGGTTAGAGAAAAACGACTGCGGCGGCGTGGGGAAGGGGAGAAGGTGCGGCTATAGTGGGGGGCTGTAAGGAGCGGCGTGTGCAACCAAAGAAACCGATTTTGTCGATCAGGCACGGGGAGGTGAAGCGTCATGCGCGCTGGCCGCTGGTGTTGATCGGCATCGGGAAGCTGATGAAGGCGACGGCGCTGGTGGTGGCGAGTTTTTACTTGCTGAAGCTGATCAACCCGCAGGCGCACGCGAATCTGGACACGTTGCTGCAGGAATGGCGCGAAGGGCCGCACAACGAATACTTGTACAAGGCGCTGGAGAAGGGGCTGCGGATTCCGCCGGGGAAGCTGAAGGTGTTGCGGGTGGGGGCGTTGATTTACGCGGGGCTGTACGGGATCGAGGGGATCGGGCTGCTGTTTGACAAGGGGTGGGCGGAGTGGATGACGGTGATCACCACGGCGGGATTCATACCGGTGGAGGCGTATGAGTTGTGGACTGCGCCGACCTGGCCGAAGTTCGTATTGATCATCGTCAACGCGGCGATTCTGTTGTATCTGTGCGTGCGGTTGCGGTGGCGTGGGCAGGTGAAGCGGGCGGCGAAGCACGGGGGGTTCGAGGCGATGGCGGGGCGGCGTGTGACGGAATCGCCGGCGGCAGCACGGTAATGGGGGGCATGCGGTGGGGGGCAGGCGTGGGCGTTTTCAGAAGGGGGGTTGAAAGTATGGCGCGGGTACGGCAACGTATGGGGGGCAAGTTGCAAGAGCTTGTGACGTGGAGGGTTGTTGGCGAGCGAACGGGCAGAATCGTCGCAGCGGGTGAGCGGTGCATTGACCGTGGCGGGGAGCATTGCGCCGCAAGGGGCGCCGGTTGCGGGGGCGGTGGAGGATGTGGGACCGTTGCCGGCGGATCCGCGCGAGGCGCTGGCGATGCACGGGTCGTGGCTGCGAGCGGTGGCGATCGCGCGTTTGCGCGGGCTGGAGGGGGCGGACGATGTGATGCAGGACGTCGCGATTGCGGCGATACGGAATTGGGAGACGCTGAGGACGGCGGCGAATGCGAAGCCGTGGTTGTATCGGTTGACGGTGCGTGCGGCGTTGATGCACCGGCGGACGCTGGGGCGGGCACGGAAGCGGATCAAGGAGGCGATTGACACTTACACGGCGAAGCATGGCGTCAAGGAGGCCGCGCCGCGGAAGAGTGAGCTGGGTGCGATCGGAACGCAGGGCGCGCATGGAGGCGATCCGCTGGGGGCGCTGCTGTCGTCAGAGCGGCATGCGCAACTGCGGGTGGCGATCGCGAAGCTGCCGGTGAAAGACGTGGAGATGCTGCTGTTGAAGCATGTGGACGATTGCAGCTATCAGGAAATCGCCCGGCGGCTGGGGGTGACGGCGGGCGTGGTGCAGATGCGGCTCTTTCGCGCGCGGCAGAAGCTGCGTGAGATTTTGTTACAGCAGTACCCGGAGACCTAAGGCATGAGAATCAGGCGGCAGGATGTGGAGATGGGGGCGAGCGGCGGGGACAGCGAGACGGAGCTGCCGCTGGACATGCAATTGGATTTGCTGGTGGATGAGGAGCTGCGCGAGGATGCGCGTTCGCTGCTGCTGGCGCGGATGGAGATGGAGCCGGGGCGGTGGCGGGAGCTGGCGTTGCGATTTTTGCAGCGGCAGGTGGAGCGGCGGGCGGCGCGGGAGCTGATCGCGGGCGGGCGGATGGTGGATGTGGACATACAGGGGGAGCTGCAAGAGGCGTCTTTGGGGATGAATCGGATGTGGGGCGGAAAGGGTGGGGGGTGGATGGGGACGCGCGGGATGACGCGTGTGGCGGCGGGGCTGCTGATTGCGACGACGTCGGCGTTGATCACGGTGCAGGTGATGCGGGGAGGACCGATGGCGAAGCAGGCGCCGCGGGTGCGCGGGGAGGATCTGGTGCAGGCGAATTTACCGGGTTCGTCGGTGGGGCTGGAGCGTCCGGTGTCGGTGGAGGTGCCGGTGGCGAATGGGATGCGTGAATCGGGCAATCCGTGGGAGTTTTTGAAGGCGTCGAGCGATGGGCCGATGCCTCGGCGGTCGGTGGTGATACAGCCGGATGGGACCGGCAACGCGCTGGTGATTCCGGTGAATACGCTGCCGGTGAATGTGTATTGAGGGGGGAGTGGTGAGTAGTCAGTAGTCAGTAGTCAGTAGTCGGTAGAGTATGGTATGGGTGTTGCGGCGGCGCGAATGCGGGTGGTGATGGCGGGGGCGGTGGTGGCGCTGCTGGCGGGGGCGGCGTGGGCGGGGGGAGATGGCGGGGCGACGCAGGGCGCGCGGACGGCGGGGCGGGAGGTGGGAGGCGACGGCGGGGCGGAGAGTCACCGTACGCAGTATTGGCTGGGGGTGGCGGTGGAAAATATCCCTCCGACGTTTTCGCGGCAATTGAAACTGAATCGGGAGCAGGGGCTGATGGTGCTGGCGGTGCTTCGGGATTCGCCGGCGGAGCGGGCGGGAGTGCGTGCGGACGACCTGCTGATCGAGATTGAAGGCGAGCCGTTGACGACGCAGGAGCAGTTGGCGCGGGCGGCGAACAGGGAGGAGGAGGGGAGCGAAGCGCTGGGTCCGACGAAAGGGGGCGCGCCTGCGGCACCGCGTCCGAAGCGGTGTCACCTGACGCTGCTGCGGGATGGGGATCGTGTGCAGGTGGAGATCACGCCTGCGCCGCGGCCGGCGTCGATGATGGTGGCGGGCGCGGGGATGCAAAGTTTCACGCTTCATCCGCGGTCGGGCGGGGGGGCGGCGCCGACGGATGTGCGGAACATCGTGCTGCCCAACGGGAGCATCTCGCAGGTGGGGCCGGGGTATCGCATGGATTTGAGCGGCCGCGGGGGGGCGGGGGGCGCGGCGCTGACGGAGGTATCGATCCGGCAACTGGTGGCCAGCGGGGAGACGATCATTCTGACGCAGGAGCAGGATGAGAAGGGCGCGGTGAAGAATTCGATCACGGTGGGCGGGCAGAAGTACATGGTGGAGCCGGGGAAGGTGGCCAGCCTGCCGGAAAAGATTCGGCCGATCGCGGAGCAGCTTCTGGCGGAAGCTCCGGCGGCGGGGGGAGCGGCGACGAAACCGGCGGCGGACGCGGAGACGGCGAAGCTGGATCAGCGCGTGAAGGACCTGGAGAAGAGGAACGCGGAGTTGCAGGATCAGCTTACCGGATTGCACGACCAGTTGACGGAATTGATCCGGCTGCTGAAGGAGAAGAACGGCGGCAAGTGAGCGGGATGCGGCAGATCGCGGTGCAGTGGCTGGCGGTGGTGGTGTTGGCGGCGCGGGGAGCGGCGGCGTGCGCCCAGACGCCGGCAGTGGTGGCGGAAGATGGGGCGGGAATGACGGGCGGGGGATGTCACTTTGAGCCATGGGCGGATGGGATGAAGGTGCCGACGAGCATGGCGTGGGTGCGCGTGGGAGAAGATGCGACCGGGCGCGGGGGGCAGGAGGTGCTGCTGGTGCTGGAGCAGACGGGGCAGGTGCGGGCGATTGCGCGGGAGGCGGATGGGAAAGCGCGGATGCTGCCGGTGGTGACGAGGGTGCTGGTGAATTTCAAGGAGGAGCGCGGGCTGCTGGGGATTGCGGTGCATCCGGATTTTGCGAAGAACCACTGGGTGTATCTGTGTTACACGCGGAGCGAGCATCCAGATCGTCCGGACGGCAGGTCGGACATCACGCGGGGGCAAGTGGTGGAGCGGTACACGCTGAGCGCGGCTATGGAGGGGGGCGCGGTGAAGGCGGTGCATCTGGGTGAACCGAAGGTGGTGCTGGAGTTTCCATATGAGCCGCGGGAGAACAACGGTCCGAATTCGTGCGGCGGGAAGATTGTGTTCGGGCCGGATGGGAAATTGTACGGGAGTTACGGGGATCAGAATCGGCATGGCGTGGAGATCAACGAGCGGGGCGGGTTCATTCACGCGGGGCTGATTTTTCGGGTGAACGATGATGGAAGCGTGCCGGCGGATAATCCGTGGGCGAAAAGGGCGGACCCTGTTTTGCAGCGGGCGTATGCGGTGGGGATACGGAACTGTTTCGGGCTGGCGTTCGATCCGGAGACTGGCACGCTGTGGGACACGGAGAACGGGCCGGACCTGTGGGATGAATTGAACGAGGTGCGCGCGGGGTTCAACAGCGGGTGGGGTTACATCATGGGGCCGCTGACCGATCCCTCCAACGCGGGCAAGAGTCGTGGAGAAGTCCCTGCGGATAAGCTGCTGGGATCGACGTATGCGGATCCGGTGTTTTCGTGGTATCGCTGCCGGGGGCTGACCTGCGCGGCGTTCGTGCACACGGATGCGTATGGGCCAGCGATGAAGGACAGGCTGCTGGTCGGCGAGGTGAACGGAAGCTGGCTGATGCGGTTTCGGCTGAACCAGGATCGGGACCGGGTGGCGGTGACAAGCGAGTCGCTGGCAAACCGGGTGGTGCGCGGCGATTCGCCCGGGGAAATCATGCTGAATCAGCGGGAGATCATGTTTGCGGAAAAGGCCGGGACGGTGACGGACATGCAGATCGGCGCGGACGGATTGCTGTATGCGTGTTCGTGGCGGGATGGGGCGGTGTACGTGCTGCGGCCTGGAAAATAGCCTGGGTCACGACACGGCCTTGGTGACGATTTGCTGCGCTTCCTGGACGATGGCGTCGAGGTGGTCCTGGCTGATGAAGGATTCGGCGTAGACCTTGTAGATGTTTTCCGTGCCGGAGGGTCGGGCGGCGAACCAGCCGTTTTTCGTGGCGACCTTGAGACCGTCGATGGGGGCGTCGTTGTAGGGCGCGCGGGTGAGCTTGGCGGCGATGGGCTCTCCGGCCATGGTGGTTTCCTTGACGGCCTCGGGCGCGAGTTTTTTGAGCGCGGCCTTTTGCGCCGGCGTGGCGGGGGTGTCGATGCGCGTGTAGTACGAAGTGCCGAACTGCGACGTCAACTCCCGATAATGCTCGCTGGGATCTTTACCCGTCACCGCGGTGATTTCCGCGCCGAGAAGGTTCATCACCACGCCGTCCTTGTCGGTGGTCCAGGGCGATTTGTCCATCTGCAGGAAGGAGGCGCCGGCGCTTTCTTCGCCGCCGAAGCACATGGCGCCGTCGAACAACCCCTCGGCGAAGAATTTGAAGCCGACGGGAACTTCGGCCAAGCGCCGGCCCAGCGAGGCGACCACCCGATCGATCATGGAACTGGAGACGACGGTCTTGCCGACGGCGACATCCGGCGACCATTGCGGGCGGTGCGTGAGCAGGTAACGAATCGACGCCGCCAGCACGTGGTTGGGCGACATCAGCCCGGCGGAGGGCGTCACGATGCCGAAGCGATCGGAATCGGGATCGTTTCCAAAGGCGACCCTGAAGCGATCCTTGAGATTGACGAGCCCGGCCATGGCGTAGGGCGAGGAGCAATCCATGCGGATGACGCCATCGTGATCGACGGACATGAAGGAGAAGGTGGGATCGATTTTATTGTTGACGACCTCGATCGACAGGCCGTATAGCCGATTGATGGGTTCCCAGCAGACCAGCGCCGCGCCGCCGAGGGGATCGACGCCGAGCTTGAGGCCGGCGTTTTTGATGGCCTGCATGTTGAGGGCGAGGGCGAGATCGCGGACGTATGGCAGGATGAAGTCGGTTTCCTGGGTGGTGGAGGCATTGCGGGCGGATTCGTAGGGGGTGCGGCGAACGCCTTTGTTGTTGGCCTGCAGCAGTTCGTTCGCCCGGTTTTGAATCCACGAGGTGACGTTGGAAGTGGCGGGGCCGCCGTTGGGCGGGTTGTACTTGAAGCCGCCGTCGGCGGGGGGATTGTGGGAGGGGGTGGCGATGAGGGCGTCGGCGAGGTGGTCTTTGCGGCCGCGGTTGTAGTTGATAACGGCGCGGGAGATGACGGGGACGGGCGTGAAGCCGTCGCCGGCGGCGATCATGGCGAGCATGTTGTTGGCGGCGAGGACTTCGAGGGCGGTGCGCTGGGCGGCGGCGGAAAGGGCGTGGGTGTCCTTGGCGAGCATGATGGGGCCGTCGATGTTCTGCGCGCGGCGGTAATCGCACACCGCCTGCGTGATCGCCAGGATGTGCGCTTCGGTGAAGGTTGCATTGCTGGAGGTTCCCCGGTGACCGCTGGTGCCGAAGGAGACGCGCTGGGCGGGATCGGCGAAATCGGGGCGGTTGTCGTAGTAGGCGCGTTCGAGCTTGGCGGGGTCGATGAGGAGCGAGGCGGGGGCGGGTTTGCCGGCGAGAGGGGAGAGGGGCATGGGGAATCCTCCTGGGTGAATCGTCAGGCATCATTTGAACGCGGGGCGGTCGGGAGGGCAACCGTCACCGTTTGCGGTTGAAATTGTTGACGCCGGGTTTGAAGACAACTTTGCCGTTGATGACGACGAGTTCTTCGTCGAGGAAGAACTGGACGGCCTTGGCGAGGATGTCGGCTTCGAGCGCGAGCCCGCGCTGGCGGACCTCCTCGGCGGTGTCGCTGCCGACGTTGATGTGGAAGACATCCTGGAGAATGATGGGGCCCTGGTCGAGCTGCTCGGTGACGAAGTGGGCGGTGCAGCCGGTGACGCGGGCGCCGGATTCGAAGGCCTGTTTATACGGGGAGGCGCCCGGGAAAAAGGGCAGCAGCGAGGGATGGATGTTGATGATGCGCGAGGGATAGGCGGCCACGATTTCCGGCGAGAGAATCTGCATGTAACGCGCGAGCACGATGAGGTCGGGCTTGAGCTCGCGCAGGCGGGCGAGCAGCCCGGCCATGTGGGCGGGCTTCTGGTCGGCCGCGGTGCAGGGAAGGCATTCGAAGGGCACGCCGGCCTTATCGGCGAGGGGCTGTAGCGTGGGATGGTTGGCGAGGATGGCGACGATCTGGCCGTTGAAATCGTCGGTGGGGGCGAGCGCGAGCAGTTTTTCGAGACAGTGGGGCTCCCTGGAAGCAAGCACGACGACGCGCTTGGAGCGCGGGTGGCGCTGCAGGGTGACCTTCACCTCCATGTTGATCTTTTTGCCGAGATCGAGGGCGCCGGTGATGAGTTCGTCCAGCGAGACGGTCATGTCTTTGAGGTCGACGAGCATGTCCATCACGAACAGGCCGGAGACGACGCGCTGTTCGAGGTCTTCGATGTTGACCCCGCGTTCGGCGACGAAGGTGGCGAACTGGGCGACGACGCCTTTCTGGTCGCGGCCTTGGACGGAGATGACGGCGAGGAGTTTGTCGGGCATGGATTGGTCTTTCGAAGGAGCGGGTTTACTGTGTCGGAAAATAGTGTAAGTGCCGGATGAGGCAATCCGGGAAATGGAACGGGAGATTATGCAGGAAGCGGGCGATATGGTGAAGGGGACCGGTGGCTTGCGAAAGATTCGATGTGCAGCCTTCGCGAAACGAAAGAGCGGAGGTGTGCGCGTGATAAGATGTGGACGACCCCGAAGTTGAGACGAAGCGGAAGTTTCGGCGTCGGTGATCACTTTCCAATTGGCGGCAGGGCGTGATGGTCGGCGGCGTGTTTGGCGACGCCGGCGGCGCCGATGACCCCGGCGTCGTTGCCCAGCCTGGCGAGCGCGATTTTGGCGGTGGGCGGGGTCATCTTCCACCAGTATGCGGTGAAGTGGCGATTGACGGCATCGACGAGGAAGCGGCCGGCCTGGGACATGCCGCCGGCGAGGACGATCATTTCCGGGTCGAGAATGTGGCAGACGTTGATGCAGGCGAGCGCGAGGATGCGGCAGGTGTCGTCCCAGACCTGGAGGGCGAACTTGTCGCCCTTGCGCGCGTGGGCGACCACGTCGGCGGCGGTGACGACGCCGGCGGATTTGAGGGTCCTCCCCAGCGAGGATTTTTTGCGCAGCTTGCGCGATTCCTCAAGCATCCGTGTGGCGCGGCGGCCGGTGTAGGCGGCGGAGGTGTAGGTTTCCAGGCAGCCGCGCTGGCCGCAGCCGCAGGGTTCGCCGTCGGGGACGACGATGGTGTGGCCGATTTCGGCGGCGAAATCGGTGTGGCCGCGGACGACCTTGCCCTCATACACGAAGCCCCCGCCGACGCCCGTGCCGAGCGTGAACATGAAGAGGTTGCCGACTTTCTTATTTTTGCCGGCGCCCGCCCACCACTCGCCAAAGGCGGCGGCGTTGGCGTCATTTTCGAGAATGGCCGGGAGACTGAGGCCTGTTGAAACGGCGGCGCGGATGCGGACATTTTTCCAGAGGGGAAGATTGGCGGAGCGATAGACGATGCCGCGGGCGAGGGAGGCCTGTCCCGGAGCGAGTACGCCGACGGCCGCGATATCGGAAAGCGTCAGGCCGGCGGCGGCGATCGCTTGTTTGCCGGCGTCGATCATGCGGGCGATGACGTGGGCGGCGGAAAGGGCGGCGCGTCCGCGGATATGCGCGGCGGCGGTGGGGACGGAGACGTGAGCGCGGAGGTTGCCCGCGGCATCGGTCACGCCGGCTTTGACGTTGGTGCCGCCAAGATCGAGGCCGAGGTAATGGGGCATGTGCGAATCCCAGGGAGCGCGGAACGGTGGGCACGCTAAAGCGTGAACTCCGGACACTCAGAATTCCGGGGACTCAACCGAATTCGTCGCCGCGGAAGGTGTGGCCGAGGTAGGTTTGGCGGACGATGGGGTTGTTGATGAGGTCGCGGGGGGTGCCGGCGGCGAGGACTTTGCCGTTGTCGATGATGATGCCGCGGTCGCAGACTTCGAGGGTGCGCTGGACGTTGTGATCTGTGATGAGGATGGCCTTGCCGAGGGAATCTTTAAGCTGGCGGATTTCGCGCTGGAGGTCTTCGACGGCGATGGGATCGACGCCGGAGAAGGGTTCGTCGAGGAGAATGAGCTGGGGGTTGGTGATGAGGGAGCGGGCGATTTCGAGCTTGCGGCGTTCACCACCGGAAAGGGTAAGGGCTTTTTGCTTGCGGGTTTTGGTGAGGCCGAACTGTTCCATGAGGCGGGCGGCTTCTTCCTTGCGTTTGGCGGAAGATTTGCGGGTGGTTTCGAGGATGGCCAGGAGATTTTGCTCGACAGTCATGCGCTGGAAGATCGAGGGTTCCTGGGAGAGGTAGCCCATGCCCCGGCGGGCGCGCTTGAACATGGGCAGCTTGGTGATTTCAAAGCCGTCGAAAAGCACCTGCCCCCCATCCGGAACCACCATGCCCATGATCATGCGGAAGGTGGTGGTCTTCCCGGCGCCGTTGCGGCCAAGCAGGCCGATCACTTCCCGGTGGCCGACCTCAAAAGAGACTTCATTGACGACGGTGCGCGGACCGTAGCGTTTGACGAGGTTTGAGGCTTTGAGCAGGATCATCCGGCGGAGGTTCGCTTTTTCCAGAGGGACCGGGTGCGGCGAGTGCCGGCACGGAAATCAAGATGGGGCATTCTGACGAGTTGAGAGGCGATTGGCAATGCGCCGCCCGTTATCGCTGACCGCCGGCCGGGGGATGGGCCACGGGCGGCGAAATCGTCGCGCCCAGCGGTTTTCCACAGTGGCGGCAGAAGCGGTCGGGCGGATCGTGATTCCATCCGCAGTTCTGGCAGCGAAGCGGAGCGCCGGGGTCTTCATCGCTCTCCACCATGCGTGCGACGCGCTCCACCTGCGCGAGCAGGAGATACCAGAGGCCCAGGACCAGCGTGATGCTCGAAATGATGAGAAGCGCGTAAGCAACGATGGCGAGCGCGGGCGACTGATCCTGGATTTTGATGGCCGAGAAAATCGATGTGCCCAGCAGCGACCACCCGGGGATGGCCGTGAGGATGGCGATGATAAGCATCAGCTGCGCGACGCGGCGGGACTTGCGGCGGCGGCGGACGACCGGCTCCGGCAAACCGACGTCGTGAGGATGAGTCTTCTGAACGGTCATGAGCAGCTACAGACACCGGCGCAGGGACGGGGTGAGGGAATTCCTGGAATTGTAGGCGGTGGATGGAAAGCAAGCAGCTTGGATGACCTGATTAGCTGGGATCAGTTGCCCTTGTGCAACGAGTGAGGCGGGCGCCTATGACATCAATGAGGCACTTTGCCATTGAGGGGGAATTGGCCGGACGTGCGCGGATTGCCCGAGTTTGATCATGGCATGCGGAGACCGCTCGTGCTCAAGCACCGGTGGCTTCCACGATGCGGTAGCGGAAATGGGTGGGGATGACGCGCGTGGGGCGCAGGCCGACGGCGTCGCCGGCATGCAAACGCTCCTTCATCCGCCGAAAGATGCCCCTCAACATCATTCCCACTCGATCGTGCCCGGCGGTTTGCTCGTGATGTCGTACACCACCCGCGAAACCCCCGGAACTTCGTTCACGATCCGGTTCGATACGCGCGCCAGAACATCGTAGGGTATCCTTGACCAGTCCGCCGTCATGAAGTCACTCGTGTCCACGCTGCGCAGGGCGATCACGTGCTGATAGCTCCGGCCGTCGCCCATCACGCCCACCGCACGCACGGGCAGAATCGCCGCGAACGTCTGCGCGGTGTTGCGATACAGATTCTCCGCAATGATCTCTTCCAGAAAAATCTCGTCCGCCTCGCGCAGAAGATCCAGCTTCTCCTCCGTGATTTCCCCGATGCACCGCACAGCCAGCCCCGGCCCAGGGAAGGGGTGCCGCCACACGATGTGCTCCGGCAGGCCGAGGAGCTCGCCCAGCTTGCGGACCTCGTCTTTGAACAGATCGCGCAGCGGTTCGACAAGCTCGAAGCCGAGTTGTTCGGGCAGTCCGCCGACGTTGTGGTGCAGCTTGATGTTCGCGGCCGTGCCGGCGTGTCCGTGGCCGGATTCGATCACGTCGGGGTACAGGGTTCCCTGGGCGAGAAACCTGGCGTCCTTGATCGCCTGGGACTCGGCCTTGAACACGTCGATGAAAAGCTTGCCGATGATCTTGCGCTTCTGCTGCGGATCGGTGACGCCGCCCAGCGCCGCGAGAAATTCCCTGCCGGCGTCGACCACGTGGAGGTCCATCTGAAAATGATCGCGAAAGGTGGCTTCGACGGTCTGCCTCTCGTTTTTCCGCAGCAGGCCATTATCCACGAAGATGCATTTGAGCTGGCTGCCGATGGCTTTATGCAGCAGCGCCGCGAGCACCGACGAATCCACGCCGCCGGAGAGCCCGCAGATCACCGTGCTGGAACCCACCTGCCTGCGAATCTGCTCGACGGCGGAATCGATGAAGCTGGTCATGCGCCAGGAGGATTGGGCGTGGCAGATTTTGTAAAGAAAGTTTTCCAGAATCTGCGTGCCGTGCGGCGTGTGCGTGACCTCCGGGTGAAATTGCACGCCGAAGAAAGGCTTGGAAACGTGGCGCATCGCGGCCAGCGGGCAGGTCGGCGTCGAGGCCAGTGCAAGAAAATCCGGACCCAGATGTTTGACCTGGTCCCCGTGCGACATCCACACCGTGGTGTCCGGAGGAATGCCCGCAAGCAGCGCCCCGGATGGAACCCCGCTTGCTTCATCCTCCCCCGGCCCGACGATGTGCAGCCGCGTGCGTCCGTATTCACGGGCCTCGCCGGGCTTCACATCGCCCCCCAGAAGCTGCGCCGCGATCTGCATCCCATAGCAAATGCCCAGCACCGGCACGTTCAGATCGAAAATCCGGGCGTCGCACCTCGGCGCCCCAGGCTCATACACCGACGAGGGCCCGCCCGAAAGAATGATCCCCACCGGATTCATGGCGCGCAATTCGTCGATCGAAATATCCGGCCGCACCAGCAGCGAATACACGCCCGCCTCGCGCACGCGCCGGGCGATGAGCTGCACGTACTGCGAGCCAAAATCCAGAATCGGTAGCGTTTGTCGGGTATTCATGCGGCGATTGTATCGGTGTTGGCGCGGGGGGCAAGAGGCGCCGCCCCGCGCCGCCATGGCGCGGCCGTCAGTTGTGGCATCGGCGTCCCGCCGGTATTCGCCCAAAGACGCCAATGCCGCCAGTATCTGCCCCTCACACCGTTGGCGTAAACTGCTTCAAATCATAAATCCCCAGCGTCTTCTCCAGCTCCGCCACCTCCGCCACCGCCTTCTCAAATCCATCCGCCCCGAAGTGCTCGTGCTCCTGATCCTCAAACGTCTCCCCCAGCGCGTCGTACTCGTTCTTCGTGAGCATGTCCCGGAACGCCGGAAAAAGCACCGTGTCCTCCCGCGCCTCATGCGCGCTGTACATCCGGATGAACTGCCCCATCAGGTCCGACAGCCGATGCGCATCATCCCCATTCCGCAGCCCCTGCGCCGTCGCCAGCGCGATGATCTGCTCCGTCACCTTCCGCCCCGCCCGGTGCTGCGTGTACAACGTGTCCACGAGGTCCACCAGCTGCTTCGCCTTCCGGAACTGCGGAAACAGGTAATCCTCCTCGTTCTTCTCGTGATAATCCTCCACGAACGACCGCACCAGCTCCGCCGACTTCCGAATCGTCTCCGGCGGCAAATCCTCCTTCCCCTCGATCCGCCGAATCCCCTCGCCATAAATCAGCAGAATCCGCTTGAGCACGCCGTGCTCCTGCATCAAATCCTCCCCCGGCGTCACCTTCTCCTCCTCCTCGTTTTCCTTCCCCTCCCGGGCATCCGCGCGCCCGCGCTCCGTTTTGTTCGAACATCCCAGCAGAATCAGCCCGGCACCCGATCCCGCCAGCCACAAAAACGCCCGCCGCGTTCCGCCATCATCCATCGACGAATCCCCATGCATGGCCATTCCTCCCAAAGTGCAGCCGCACCCGCCACTATCCCGCGCCCGCCCTCCCACTGCACGCCCCGCTCAACCATTCCCGCCCCGCAGCTTGTGCCTATCCGCCCCCCACGCTTATAGTTACGACCGTCATGGATGGACGCCACTACCGCGAATCGCTCCGCCGCCTGCGCCTCTTCGCGCAGGAAGCCCCCCTGACCCCAGCCACCGTCTCCAAAATCGTCCAGCCCTTCATCGACCACTGGAAACCCGTCCCCGTCCCCAACCTCAAATACGCCCGGGCGCCCATGCAACCCTTCCTCTCACCCGCCGCCCTCGACGACCTCGCCGCGCGCATCCGCGCCATCGGCATGAATCTCCATAAGTCCGGCCTCAAAGGCATCCACTACCACAACGCCTTCCAGAAACAACTCGCCGCCCTCGCCGAAGTCTTCGACGCCCGCGGTTGGAACGAATCCCCCGCCCTCTTCGACGACCCCGACCTCCCCCTCCCCACTCCGAACCAGCCCGCCGCCCAACTCGCCGGCCGCGTCGACGTCGTCTGGTCCGTCCCCGACCGCACGCCCGTGCTCATCATGGAAATCGATTCCACCGTCAAGGCCCGCTCCTTCCAGAAACTCAAGGAAGCCGCCGCACCCCACAAACTCTGGATCTACTTCGGCCGCGACATCTGGGCCTTCCGCATGTTCCTCGCCGCCAACGACCCCGACCACCTCATCACCCCCATCCTCATCCCCCACACCTTCGTCCCCAGCTTCGACGACGTTGTGTGAACCCCTCCCCCAACACTCACCCCCGCGCTCCCAAGCCAACCATCGGCACCCCTACCCAATTGAACAAGTTGAACCAATCTTCCCAATTTTTCCCGGCAAACTCGCGCCCATTCATTCGTGTCCATTCGTGCGCATTCGTGGACAATTCCCGTCGTCGTCGGCTTTCGTGCCTTTCGTGGTCATTTACCGCCGTCACACCCCGCCATCCTTCCACCAGCTCGCCGTCCAGTGATGCCGCCCATACGCCTCCGGATACTCATCCCACTCCCGCTGCGGCTCCGTGTAGTAATACGGATAAAACACCCGCCAATCAAACCCAAACACCTGCCGCGCCCCATCCTCCGACGACACCCGCAGCCGCCGCTTCATCCCGTAATCCCACTCGTACCGCCGCTTCTCTCCCAGAAATCCCTCGAGCTCCCGCTTCAAAAACCGCGGCCCCGTCTTGTCCACAATGTCCCCCTCCCCTCTGAAAGACTCCGGCAACTTCTTCACCAGGTGCTCGAAAAACCCATCCCCCGCCGCACACCCCAAGATCGCATTGCACGGCGTGTCCGGCCGCTCATCCCCGTAAAACGCATTCACCCCCTCCAGCAATTCCCCAATCGGCCGCAGCGGTTCCACATCCGAATCCACATAAATCCCCCCCTGCTTCCAGCAAATCTCATATCTCAAGATGTCACTTTTCGCCGCCATCTTGTCCGCCCCCTCAAACTCCTTCCGATTCACCAGCGCCGGCAACCGCTCATCCGTCCACCACTCCACCCGCCATCCCGGATTCAAGGCCACCCACCGCTCCGCCCACTCCCGAAACTTCCCCGGTATCGGCTTCGATCCCAGCCAGATCTGATGAAACACTTTCGGTATCAACAACGCCATCACGCTCTCCACTCTCGCCAACCCGCTGCACGCCGCCTCACTCCCGCTTCCCCGCCCGAATAACAATGTCGTCCTTGTCACTCGCAACATCTGTGCCCCCATCGTCCTTCCCGTTAACCCCCACCGACTTCAACGTATACCCCCCATTTGCCGGAGAATAAATCAGCGATTGCCCCGACAGCGGATCGCTCGTATCCACCGTCGCCCCCTGGTCCTTCAGCCCCATCGGAAACGCCCCGTTCTTCCGCCGATACTGCTCCAGCCGCACCGCCAGCAACACGATCTTCCGCTGCACCTCCCGCGCCTCCAGCACCCGGTTATAGCTCCTCACCTGCTCCGGCAGAAGCCCAAACATATCCGACACCCGCACGCTGTAAGCCTCCACGCTCTCCCCCGCCTTCCTCTTCAAAAACGCCTCCACCGCCTCCTTCCTCTTCGCAGTCCCTGTCCCCATCTCAATCTCATCCAGCGTCGCCGCGTCAAACGGAGGCCGCGCCGCCGGTATCTTCTCCAACGCCGCCTGCCGCTCCGCAAACGTCGGCAAATCCTCCGCCGCCTCGATCGCCGCCGTCTTCGCATGCACCGTCTTGAGCACCGTGTCCCAGTCTGCGCTCGCAAGGTCCCCCGGATCCACCTGATCGCCCGGCAGAATCCCCATCGCCTCGATCCGCAAAAATGTCTCCTCCTGCCCCCCAATGCACGACATCACCGTCCCCGGCGCCAGCAGATACTCCACATCAATCACCGGCCGCTCTGGCAGATCAATCGTCCGATCCTCCAACTCCCGCCCCACCGCCGCCAATTGCTCATCCGTCAAATCCATCTTCGTCACCATCCCCGCATACGCCGTCCACGCCGCCCTCGCCGCCGCCGCCCCCTCCAGCACCGCCAGTTCCGTCCGCCCCTGCACCTGCAGCGCCCCCAGCTTCCTCACCTCCCGCAAATCCAGCAGCGCCCCCGCCACATCCTTCGCCCCCGCCAGGCGCATCGCTTCGCACAGCACCGCATCCCGCTCCTGCGACACATCCGCCTGCAGCGGTATGGCGCTCAGTACATCCCCACGCCCATGCTCCGCCACCCACGGCAGATAAAACCGCGGCCGCTCCACCCCAACCTTGATCCTCGCCAGGCCCGCCTTGTTCGCATCCAGCCACGCCGCAATCACCGGGAATTCCTTCTCCGTCCACGGCCGCCGCCGCGCCTCCATCTCCCGATCCCCCAGCACATCGATATCGATATCCAGGTGCTGCTCCCGCGCATAGTCCTCCAGGCTCTTCATCGCCGGCACCAGCGCCCCACCCTTCACCCCCAGCGCCGCCAACTCCTCCTTCGTCTTGCCCACCGGCGCAAACACCCCCAGCAAAACCACCGCCGCATTATTCTCCGCCGTCACCCCCTTCGACAGCCGCGCATTGATCGCCCCCACATAATCCAGCGTCCCATCGTCCCACATCGGCCCACTAATCACCGTCGTCTCCGCCCCCACCGTAAACGGCCGCGTCGCCGGCCCCGCCCCCTCGCAAACCGCCGCCGCCACAACCCCCAAAACCACCGCCCAACCCACAATCCTCCGCATCACAACACTCCTCCTCATCCCCCAAACACCCCCATCCCCATCAACCCCACCTCGCACCCTTCATACCGTCATCCCCAACCCCTCCCAACAACCCCCCCAACAAAAATCCATCGCCGTCCATCCGCATCCATCGGCGGCCCTCCCCGTCCACTCAACAACCCCCCGCACCATTCGTGTCAATTTGTGAACATTCGTGGACAACTCCCGTCGTCGTCTTTCGTGCCTTTCGTGTTTTTGGTGGCCATTTACCGTCCGCCCTCCATCCCCCGGTTCAGCGCCTCCAGATGCTTCGCAAAATGCTCCGTCAACACCTCCGTAAACGTCTCCGGATGCGCCCGCAAAACCTCCTTGATCCGCCGCGCCAGCTCCGCGTTCGTCAGCGTGCTCCCAAACGTGCAATGCAGAATCTGCCGCCCCGGCTCCGTGAATCCCGCCCCCGGCTTCACATCCGGCCACATCTCCAAATACAACCGCTCCAGCTCCCGCCCATCCTTCACATCCTTGGGCGCCGGCACCTTGCTCACTTCCGCCGAAACGTGATACGTCGCCTTATCCGTGTCGTAATGCCCGCGCGCAAAATCGATCAGCTCCCGGAACAGCTTCTCATCGTGCCGCGCCACCACCCGCAGCATCTCCAGGTACGACGTCCCGGCCGTCTTCACATGCCACTTCCCCTTCGTGATCCGCGCGAACGGCGTGTAAATCGACAGCTTGTCCGACCCCGAATGCAGCGACAATTTATACGGCCCCAAATCCTCCATCACCGCCACATGATCCGCCAAACTCTTCTCAAACGCCCCCACATCCCCCTTGTAATCAACCCCCTTCTCAAAATCCCCGATGTACCGCGGCGCCAGCGACACCAGCTTCATCCCTTTCGACAGCACCTGCTGCGCAATGATCCAATGCTCCGCCAGCGTCGTCGGCTGCGGCGTCTCATCCACCGACAACTCAATCTCATAATCCTTCCCCGACTTCTGATGCACCCCCGCAATGTGCTTCGCCATCCGCGTCGCACGGTTGATCGCCCGCCCATACTTCACCGCCGCCCGCATCACCGCCTGCTCGTTCAGATCGATCGTCGTCCCCGTCTTCAATTTCACCGTCTTCCCCCGATAGTGCTCGACCCAATCCACCTCCGCCTTCACCGCCTGAAACTTCTCCGCCAGCCTCCCCCCATCGTAATTGTCCGCTTGCGGATCCACATCGTCCGACGGATCGATCGTGAAAAACGTGAACCCCGCCGCCGCCGTCCGATCCACATCCTCCGGCGTCTTCAAATGATCCGCATCCGCCCCGTGCTGGCTCGTATACCCCGCCGCCTCCATCGCCCGCAGCGCATCCCCCATCACCTGCTCCGGCGTCCGATTCGTCCGCGTCATCTCCCGAATCGACTGCTGCGCAAATATCGGCTTGATTCCCCCCCCCCGATTCCCGCCCGCCTTCCGCAACGCCGCAATATGCCCCGGCGTCGCCAACCCCGTCCGATCCCCAAACCCAAACGAAGCCGCCAACCCCAACGGTGTCGGTGCCGGAACTTTCGAATTCGCCATCACAATTCTCCTCGCCAATCACACACAAACGAAATACCCACCCCCACCCGCATCCTACCCGAACCCCGCCTCCGCGCCTCCCCCGCGCCCCACCCTCCCCCGCTCCCCGCGCAAAAGCAAACAAGCCCAGGGATCGCAATCAGATCGCAATCCCTGGGCTCCCGCGGGGGTTCGCCCCCTCTCCCCCCCGCATCGCTTCCGTTCACGGCATCCCCGCCGCCCCCTCCTTCATCTTCTCCCCAATATCCAGCGCCTTCACCTTCTCCCCGCCCGCCGGCGCCGTCGCCTCATCATGCACCGTCCCATCCGCATCGATCACCCGCCATCCCTCCTTCCCCGCCGGCTGATACCACAACACCGCCTTCCCCTTCGTCCCGATCGCCACCCCCTTCCCATCATACGTCCACCCCGTCCCATACTTCGCGCTGCCCATCATCAGCCACCCCCGCGCCGCCCCCGTAAACTTCTTCATCACCGCTTCCCGCGCCGCCGGCGTCTGAGCCTCAGGCCCCTCCGCCTGCACCTTCTCCTTCATCAACTCCACGGCCGACTCCATGTCCACCTCCGCCGGCAACACCCCATCGTTAAACCCCGCCACCGTCTTCAGCATCTCCACCACATCCTTCTCCCCCAGATCCCCCACATCCATCGTCGACCTCGTCACCTTGTACCCCGCAGGTGCCTCAAACTTCCCCAACCCCTCCGGCACCTCCGGATGCCAGTCAAAATCGCTGTAGGTGCACCGCATCCCCATCCCCAGCAACTTCGTCTCCATCGTCACCAGCACCGGCTTCTCCGTCTTCTCATCCGCCCAGATGTCATACCTCGCACCCCCGGTCTCCACCTCAAACCCCCGCGCCTTCACCCCCGCCACCTCCTTCTCCCCAAGCCCCTTCTGCCCCTCCTTCCCAATCCCCTCAAACATCGTAAACAAATTCGGAATCTGCCCCCCCGCATTCCGCGCCGCCACCGCCGCATCCTTCGAATTGATCACCATCGCCGTCTTCGCCTCATCATCCACGATCATCATCCGGATGTCCCCCGGCGACGCCTTCAACACCGTCCGCGTCTTGCCCGTCCGCGATACCGACCACCCCTCATCCGACATCACCACGTCCGAATCCACCGTCCGCTTCCCCTTCTCCCCCAGATCCATCTCCATCTTCACCTTGCACCCCAACACCTTCGCCGCCTTCACCTGCTCCACCACATCCGCAAACGCCACCCGCCCCCCGCCCCACGGCGCCATCACCACCCCGACTCCCACCGCCATCGCCAATGCCGCCGCCACCGCCGTCCGTCGCACCATCTTCATACGCCACCAACCCTTCTGCTTAGATCCCATCGCAGTCCCGGCCATCGCCGCGACCGCGCCTCCAGAACCGGCCCCGGCACGCGCCGAAGCTATCGTCTTTTCCATCAACCCCCCCGGCACCCCCGGCACGCGCACCCCGCGCAGAGCCGCCGCCGCCCGCTCCACCACATCCTCCCCGCCACCCTCTCCACGAATCACGTCTCGTTCACTGTCCATGTCGCACCTCGCTCTCCATCAACTCCCGCAACTTCCCCTTCACCCGATGCACCAGCACCCCCACCGCATTCCCCGTCATCCCCACCTGCTCCCCGATCTCCTCATAACTCATCCCCTCCACATGCCGCAGGCAAAACACCTCCGCCTGTTCCATCGGCAACTTCCCCAGCGCCCCCCGCAACTGCTCCACCAGCTCCGCCCGCTCCACCACCTCCGCCGGCCCCGCCGCATCCCCATCCACCACCTGCTCCACCTCCCCCTCCCCGCGACGCTCCCGCTCCCGCACCCGACGCCGCAACACATCCAACCCCTTCACCGTCGCCAACCGCCGCAGCATCCCCTCCCAACTCAACACCTCCTCCCGCCTCCCCACCTCCACCGCCGCCGCAAACACCTCCTGATAACAATCCCCCGCCTCCACTCCGTTCCCCACCAACCGATACACCGTCCCCCACACCATCCCCCCGTACGTCCTCACCATCTCACCCACATCTTCCATCGCTCACGCCTCACATCATCACCCCGCCCCTTCACCAGTCGCCCAACCCCGCGTTCCATTACAACGAATCAAAAAAGAATCCGCCTCATCCACGTGAATCATGAACCACAATCTCCGCATTCCCCTCACCGCCTCCGTACTTTTCGTATTATTCAAATAACTATTTGCATCCTTTCAAACCTGGGCTATAAAAACTGCATTCTGTGACGCCAATCCGCGATTCGCCCCTCAGGGGCCCTCTCTCATGCCTGGAGTCGCTATGCGCCGCATCCTCCCCGGTGCCCTCGCCCTGCTCCTCGCCACCCCCGCCTTCGCCGATACGGTCGCCTACGACGCCGCCCTCGCCCACCCCGATTTCTCCCAGGTCGATCCCGGCTGGTACTACGACACGAGCCCCAACGCCGACTTCACCGTCGACACCGGCGGCACCACACGCGGAGCCAATCCCTCTGGACCCATCGAAACCGGCCTCCGCGTCCGCCAAGGCTCTCTCCCCGCCGCCGGCCTTATCCTCGGACACGACTCCACCGGACTCCTCCCCGGTAACATCTACACCGTCTCCGCCGCCTCCCCCTGGGTCTTCGACTTCTCCGTCGACCTCCGCCCCGGCGACGTCTACTCCCTCAAACTCTCCAACGTCTCCGTCTCCCTCGTCATCACCAACGACACCACCGGCGAATCGGACGCACTCAATCCCATCAACCCTCTCACCGCCTGGACAGACCAGCAAGGCTTCAACAACTCCTCCGATCCCCACGACCCCTTTTACATCAAAGGCGTCGCGCAAACCGGCGACTGGGGAATCCAGGACTCCAAATCCTTCTCCTCCACCATCCTCCCCGGCTCCGCTCCCATCCTCCCCAATTTCAATCCCTCCGCCCCCGACGATTACACCATCACCCTCACTGTTACCCAAACCGTCAACCAGGTTGTCACCACCCTCTCCTCCGACACCATCCACGTCGACGTCACCGCCGCCACACCACTCCCCAAATCCGCCTTTCTCGTCCTTCCCATCCTCCCCCTCCTGCTCACCCTCCGCCGACCCGACTCCGCCCGCGCCCTTTAGCCACACCCGCCAACCTCGCCACGACGTGAATCTCCCACGCCCTCTCACACCCCGACCGCCACCCCTCCCCGCCGCCGCCGCACCCACCCCATTCCCGCCACCGCCCCCAGCACCACCCCCATCGGTCCCGCCGCCGCCGGCAGCGGCGCGGGCGCCGGCGCCACATTCACCTGGATCGTGTCACTCGCCAGCACCGTGTTTCCCGCCTCATTCGTCACGAACAACGTGATCAGGTACTGATCCGGCGCATTCAGATCAAACCCCGGCAGGAACGACGGATTCTCCGCGTTCTGCTCCCCTTGGGCGTTGCTCATATTCGACCCGCTCGGATAAAACGAATTGTCCGGAATCGCCCCGATCGGAATCACCGGCGCGTGGATCCCCGTCGTCAGGTCCTCCACCGCCAGGTCCACGTTCACGTTGCTCAAATTCAGCGCCGTCCCCGTGAGATCCACCGAAAACGCCACATCCCACAACGCATCCCCCGCATCCGGACCGCTCGTCTGCGCACCCGCCGGAACCGTATAAATGTTCCCCGCCGGCACAATCACATCCGGCCCAAACGCCAAAAACGCCTTCAACCCCAGCTCGATCCCCCCATCATCCACCACCGTGTAATGCGTGTTCGGATTCCCCATCCCAAAATACACCCCCGGTGGATTCTCCAGAGCACCATCCGCCCACGCCCCCCGCGCCCCCATCAACAACCCCATCCCGCCCACCGCCAACGCCAGCGCCCATCCACGGCCACCCATGAGACCTCCCACACGGCAAAACCAGCTTTTATCGCTATCAACGCTTAAACCTACCTCCAGATTTGCGAAAAGCAAAGACAATTGCTGGCGACCGTCTGAAATGCCCTATGCCTGCTCGCCACACCCTCGCTTCCCCTTGCCACCTTTCCTCCCGCCCCCTACCTTGTCCGCCATGCCCCTCGCCTCCCTTACTCCCCCGCGCCGCAAGCCCCTGCTCGTCGCCACCCTTCTGCTGATCGTCACTTCCCTCGCCACGATCCCCGAATTTGTCTGCAACACCCTCTCCGGCCACTTCATGGGAGATCTCTCCCCCTTCACCCTCCTCCACTGCCTCTCCACGCTCAGCCAATGCGCCGCCACCCTCGCGCTTTCCGTCGCCTATTTGTTCCTCTGGGCCGGAGCCCCCGGCCGCCCCGGCCCTTTTCTGCCCTTCTTCCGTATCCTCATCGCCCTCTATCTCGCAATCCTCATCCTCCCCGATTTTCTTGACTGCGCGATCGCCCTCATCAGCTCCGCCGCACTTCTCGCCCGCAACGTCACCCTCTACAACAAACTCATTCCCTCCATCCATTACCTCGAAGATTTCACCACCCTCATGGCCCTCTCCACCGATATCGCCGGCTGCATCTACTTCTGCGTCCTGGCGCGCATCCTCAACGCCCCGGTCTTCCTGCTGGCCACCCTCGCCGTCTTCGCCATCGACCTCCTCTACAACCTCCTCTGCAACGCCCTCACCCTCTCCGAACTGCTCTGGAACCCCAACCCGCTGAACTTCCTCTACGACCTCACCGACGCCTATCCCCTCCTCCAACTCCTCTTCATCGCCTACTTCTCCTGCCTGGGATTCCTCCTCCTCCGCCGCCTGCGTCCCCCCGTGCTCCCACCCCGCATCGCCATCCCCTCCCCCTCCAACCCCTAAAATTTTCCAAACTTTCCGGGAACCTTTCCCCCCCCTCCTCTCGTTCTCATCTGGGCAACGCCCCGCGACCGCCCAGTGGGAGAACGACAAAATGGCCGACTCCGCCCTATACACCCCTCCCCCCGCGCACTTGCAAAAAGAAATGAGCGCCTTGATCGCCTTGCTCCAACTACCTGCAACACCAATAACTTGCAGCAATCCGCAAAGGATCGCCTTGCCCCCCCCGTTGAGCGCCCTGCCCCCCGCCACCCAGCCTATAATGCTTGCTTCCCCCAACCCGCCCCAGCCCGGAGCCCTCATGCCCACCCACCCCTTCCACATCGAATCCCCCTACCAACCCACCGGCGACCAGCCCGCCGCCATCGACAAAATCGTCGCCAACTTCAACGCCGGCGCCAAACACCAGATCCTCATGGGCGTCACCGGCTCCGGAAAAACCTTCACCATGGCCAACGTCGCCAAGCAACTCAACCGCCCCGTCCTCGTCATCTCCCACAACAAAACCCTTGCCGCCCAGCTCTACGAAGAATTCAAGGAAGTCTTCCCCCACAACGCCGTCACCTACTTCGTCAGCTACTACGACTACTACCAGCCCGAAGCCTACATCCCCCAGCGCGACATCTACATCGAGAAGGACGCCAGCCGCAATGACGACCTCGACCGCCTGCGGCTTAGCGCGACGTCCAACCTGGTGAGCCGCGATGACGTGATGCTCGTCGCCTCCGTCTCCTGCATCTTCGGCCTAGGCTCCCCCGTCGACTACAAACGCTCCGTCGTCCCCATCCGCAAAGGCGAGGAAACCGACCGCGAC
>DASZTO010000051.1:0-7125 GCA_035548175.1 Phycisphaerae bacterium
CGCCCCCAGGTGCCCCATCCGATGCCCATCCGTCCCCACCATGTGATACCGCCCCTCCTTCAAATACCGCTCCGCCAGCGCACAAATATCCTTCGCATCTGCCCCGCCCAACGGCCCAAGATTCCCCTGAAAAATCACCCCCGTCTTCGCAATCCGCTCAATCCCCTCCGGTGTTTTGCGCAAAAACGGCATCCGCTCCGGATGCGCCACGATCACCGTCAACCCCCGCTTCTGCAGCCACTCCACCGCCCGATCCGCCCACACCGGCCAGTCCGGCTCCCAGATGTCCGTCAATATATATCTCCCCGCATTCCCATACGTCGGCACCCCCAGCCGCGCCAGGTCCTCCGCAATCATCGGGCTCAGCCGCACCTCCCCGCCCGCCACCAGCCGAATCCCGATCCCCGCCGTCGTCACCGCCTCCTGCAGCGCCGCCACCTTCTCCGCCACCACGTTGCACGACAAATCCGAAAATCCCTCCTCCCCCCGATGCGGCGTGCAGGTCACCACCCCATACCCCGCCGCCGCCATCATGTGCAGACACGCCAACGACTCCCCCAAATCCCGGCACCCATCATCCACGTCCGGCAAAAAATGCCCATGCACATCCACACGCTTCTTCATCCCCAAAGCCTACGCGCCCAACCCCCAAACGTCCACACGCCCCCACCCCGTCCGGAGTTCACGCTTCAGCGTGCCGTGGCCGAGATGTTCGGCGTCCCGCCGTCGCCAAATCCTCCCCGCCTCCGCGCCTCGGCCCCCGAGCACCGGATGCTAAATCCGGTGGCGGACGCCTCGACGTTGTCCGCACATTCCCCGCTGTTTAGCGGCGGTTCAACGAACCACCACCCTCCCACACTCCGGACACCGCCCCCCCTTCGCATGCGCCCGCAAATCATACCCGCACCCCACACACATCCCCGCCGCCACCCGCCCGCGCTTCCGCCCGCTCAATCTCACCTTAGGGGTCAATTCAAAACACGATCACTTTCGTGCCTTTCGTGTTTTTCGTGGCCATTTACGTCGTCGTCGGTGGGGGGGGACGTCGTCGTCCTCCCTCCGTGCCCTCCGTGTGCTCCGTGGTTAATCTTGGTTGCGGCCCACCGCGCTAAGCCTTTCGTAACAATTCACCGTTTCCCAAAGCGCTACGCCCCCTCCCACCCCGCCAGATACGCCCCATTCACATTCGGCACCTCCTCAAACCCCGTAATATTCCCCCACCCCCCAATCCGCGCAAGCGTCGTCCCCTTCAAGATCGGCCCGCCATGAAGCGCGATCATCGCCCCATGCCCCACCACCAGATCCGCCTTCCCATCCCCATCATCGTCGATCGCCGCAAACGTAATCCCGCCCGTATTCCCATACCCACCCGATTCCGCAACCACCGCCCCCGTCGCCCCGCTGAATTCCCGTATGTCCGGCTGACTGCTCCTCCCCGTCCCCACCACAATGTCCGCCTTCCCATCCCCATCAAAATCCGCCGAGACCACCGTCACCCCGCCGGTAAACGACGCATTAAATCCGAAAAAACTCCGCGCCAACCGTCCCGTCCCCCCATCAAACACATTCACCAGCGGCACCCCGCCAAATCCCGTCCCCGTGATCACATCCGCCTTGCCATCACCGTTCACATCCCCCGTCGCGACGTTCACGCCCCCGCGAAACCGCACGTCATACGCATAAAAACTCCGAACCAGCGCCCCCGTCGCCCCGTCAAAAACATTCACCAGCGGCACACCTCCCGCCCCCGTCCCCGTCACAATATCCGCCTTCCCATCCCCGTTCACATCCCCCACCGCCACCCGCACCCCGCCCCAAAACCCCGGCGAATACGCATAAAAATTCCGCTCCAATCGCCCCGTCACCGCATCAAAAACCTCCACCAGCGGCACGCCCCCGCTCGCCGGCGCCGTCACAATATCCGGCCTCCCATCCCCATTCACATCCCCCACACCAACCGCCACCCCCCGGCGAAACCCCGCCCCATACGGCACCAACCCATGCTCCCCATTCCCAAGAACCGTCGCCGGAATGCTCAACGTCTCATTCCTCCCCACATCCAACAAACTCACCACCCCACTCGTCGCATCGCCCACCGCCACAAAACCCGGAACCGCCGACAGAAAATGCCGCGCTTCCAGCGATTCCATCAACGTCGCCCATGTCGCAATGCGTCCGCGCTTCACCACACGCTCCTTCATCCTCAAAGCCTACGCCCTCGCCCACCACACGTCCATACGCCCCCGCGCATTCACACGTGTAGCGCCGGCCCAACGGGCCGCCGGTCCCCTCACCCCACCACTCTCCCACACTCCGGACACCGCCCGCCCGCCCGGTGCGCCCGCAAATCATACCCGCACCCCACACACATCCCCGCCGCCACCCGCCCGCGCCCCCGAAACGCCCGCACCACCAAGTGATAGGAAATTTGGTCTTTGCGAAAGCACGGCGGATCAGCCGGGGGTGGAGGGTTTTTCTTCACCGATTCGAAATCGCTTGCAGGTATTCAGTTCACCGCGCGTACGGTAGCGGAAGGGTGTAATAACATCAGCCTCGGGGAGAGGATTAGCACTTTTAGGCTACCCAGTCATTATTTTTACGTTGAGATCCACTCCGTCGGCCCAGCCCGCGCACCAGCCTCGGTCACTACCGTCTAGCGGCACAGCGAGTTCATTTATTGCGACACGCTTACCGGCCAACATGCAACGAAGCTTACTTGCAACAGCGGCGGTGTTGACGTCTATCACGAGGATTTGCTCGAGAATAGTCGAGTTTGTTATGGCGGATTGGACGAGGTGGTAGATTAAACAATCGCTGTCGGGGAACGAGAATCCAAATATGAGGAAAACCTTCATGCTTTTCAGGGCGGTATTGGCGAAGTCCCACATCCGCTGAATTTGTGGGTATGTCTTGAAGGACTTCTGCATGGAGGGCAAAACAATTACCGGTTCATTCTCCTCATTGCAACACGCGCACTTCGGCGCCTTAGGTATGGTGCAGTCGCACACGGGAACCAGACAGTTCGCGCTGACGCAGACGTCGTTCTTGCAGACGTGCCAACATAATGAGCCGTGGAGTTTTAGCAATGCGGCATTCTTTGGCTTCCAACCAGCGGCACCGGGTTCGCAACTGCAGTTTTCCCGAAGTATTGCCATCATGTTGCAGTGATGACAGGTGGCCTCCGTGCCGCAGTGCCTTGCCGCAACTCTGTTCGTAAGGATTTGCTCGGCTACCGTGTCATAGTTCGTTGTGACGATCGTGGTCTTTTCTGTAGCGCACGCGAGAAGTTTGGCGGCCCAAGTGAGTGGCACACTGGGGACATCTAATCTGATCATGCAGTATTGAAGTAATTCCGATTTGATTTTACGGGGATCTTGATTCGCCATAAGGTCCCGGCGTGTTTCCGCTGATAGCGGTGAATCTTGAATTTGATCAACTATTCGCAGGATCTCTTCCACATTCGCAGTTTCAATATTGCAGTATCGGTGCTTTAAAAAAGCAACCAAGTGTGGGAAGCGACTCTCATCGATTTTGTTGAAAAAGTCGCGCATAAGAGGTGCGTAGCCTTGCGTTGCACTACGAGAGAAGCAGGCGCCAATCCACAGTACCGCCGGAACGCGAGCTAGCGCTTCGCGGAGAGATGCAAATCCTACTACAGGCGTGTTTCCTTCTGGAACCTTAGACGACGCAATCATCCGTGGTTCTCCCTACTGAGTTGGGTTGTTCGGAGTATAGCTGGGGGTCATCGTGAGATAAAGAACGCACATCCCACAAAAAACGCAATCCTTCAGGTCCGCTCCGCCGCGATTTCACGCATCCCACAGTTCCAACTGGCTTCCCTGCTCGGCCGGCGCTTCCCGGTGCAGGTGTTCCAAGAGGCAACAAAAAACCCCCTGCCCTCACCCCCTACACGATCTCCCCCAGCAACTCCACCACATGCCGCACCCGCACCTCCCCGCGCCCCGCCTCCTTCAAATGCCGCGCGATCTGCAGCGCACACCCGATATTCGCCGTCGCCACCTCCATCGCCCCGCTCTCTAAAATCCGCCCCGCCTTCCGCCGCCCCAGCGCTGCCGCCATCTCCGGCTGATTCAGCACGTACGTCCCCGCCGCCCCACAGCACAACTCATTCTCCTCCAGCGGCACCACCATCAGCCCCGGAATCATCCCCAGCAGCGCCCGCGGCGCACCGCTGATCCGCTGCCCATGCACCAGATGACACGGATCGTGATACGTCACCACCCGCTTCTTCGCACTACCTCCCGCGCCCTTCGGCAACCGAATCCCCACCTCCACCAGAAACTCCAGCACATCCCGCACCCGCCCCGCCGCCGCCTTCGCCTGCTCCGTTCCCACTACATGCCCCAACCCCTTCAGCTGCGCCCCGCACCCCGCGATCGCGCTGATCACCGGCAAATCCCCGCTCGCCGCCAGCGCCGCCGCCATCTTCTCCCCGAACCGTCGCGCTCCCTCCGGATCGTTCGCATGCGCCGCCAATGCCCCGCAGCACGGCTCCTCGGCCAGCAAATGCACATCAAACCCATTCGCCGCCAACACCTTCACCGCCGCCCCATTCACCGCGCCCGACAACACACTCCCCACACACCCGCGCAGCAACACCACACTCCCTCTGTGCGTGCCCAGCGCCGGCGTAAAACTCGCCAACGCCGCCTCCCCCCGCGCTTCCTCGCCGACCATCCCCGCCATGTCCCCGAGCGACCCGCTCATCCACCCCGCCACCTTCCTCGCCGTCCCGCCCAGCCCCACCTTCCGCGCCAGATTCAACGGCGACATCGCCGCCCCCGCACGCTTCGGATACGGCAACACATGCTCCACCATCCACTGCAACGTCCGGCTCCGCATCCGCCGCCCCTCCCCCAGCACCGCCTCCGCCACCCGCGGCCGCACTTCCTCGATCAGCTCGTGATACATCACCCCGCTCGGACACGCCGTCTCGCACGCCCGGCACACCAGACACCGATCCAAATGCTCAAACGCGCTTTCGGTCGGTTCCACGCGGCCGTCGACGAGCGCTTTCATCAGGTGAATCCGGCCGCGCGGGGAATCCGCCTCGTCGAGGGTTTCGACGTAGGTGGGACACGCTGGCAGGCACAGGCCGCAGTGGACGCAGGCGTTGAATTTGGCGTACGTTTCGGGCGGAAGTTGCGGGAGGGATTTTGACGGCATGGGGTTCGATCAAAAAAAAAGGAGCACAATTTTCATTGTGCTCCCTGGCGATGGTTTTTGGAAATCCGGCGGACTTTTTTCGCCGCTCAGCGGACGATCGTTGTCCCGTAGTAGCCGATCAGGGCGAGGAAGCGGTTCTGGTTGAGGATGGGGACGCTGGAGGCTTTGGCCTCGGAGATGACCTGGTCGTAGGACTGCTGGGTCTGGGCGCGGACGGCTTCGACGCTGCCGGGCTGGGTGGCGGCGCCTTCGTCGGTGGCGGGGGTTTCGGCGGACGCGGGGCGTGATCCGACGACGGCGAAGTCGGTCTGGGTGGTGACGTTTTTGTCGACGACGCCGCCCCAGCGTTTGATCATCTGGACGAGGCGATCACGTTCGCCGGCGGTGGCGACGCCATCGCCGTCGAGATCGAAATCACCGGTGACGACGAAGTGGAAGGTGCGGGTGCGGTCCTGGTGATAGACGGGGTTGGCGATGAGGTCGCCGGAGGCGATGGTCTGTCCGGGGGTGGTGTGGGTGATGCGGCAGAGGGATTCGGTTTCGGCGACGTCCATGACTTCGATGCCGCCTTTACCGGCGGCTTCCTGGGGGTTGGCGTCGGAGCCGAGGCGGACGCCGAGGCGTGGGTCGTAGACGGCGAAGGTGAGGCCAGGGACGACGCGGTCGCGGCGGCCGAGGTTGATATAGACTTCGCCGGTGCCGGCACCGGCGCGGACGATGATGCCGTCGGGTTCGGCGCCGACGTTGGTATTTTTGGTGCCGCGTTCATTGGCGAGTTGTTCGCGGAGGACGCGGATGAGGTCGTCGCGGCGGGCGATTTCGTTGGTGGATTGCTCACGTTCGAGGAGGTCCTGGCGGCGCATTTCTTCGACCTGGTCGCGGAGCTTGTTCATGGCGTCTTCATTGGAGGCGACGCTTTGCTGGTTCTGGTTGCGTTGGGCGGTGAGCTGTTCGGTGAGGGCGGTGTTGCGCTCTGTCATCTGCTTGATGGTGGCCTGGGCGGCGGCGATGGCGGTGTCGTAGTTCTGCTTGGTGGCCTGGGCCTGCTGCTGGAGGGAGTTGACGGAGGTATTGAGATTGGTGACGGCATCCTTCTGGGATTGCAGTTCGGTGCGGAGGGCCTGGACGGTGCCCAGGAGGGTGCCACCGGCGTGGCCTGCGTCGGCGACGGCGGTTGCGGCGAGGCCCTTGTTGGGAGCGACGACATCATCGGGGGAGGAGTTGGGCGCGCCGATGACTTTGAGGAGCGCCTGGATCTGGGTGTTGGCGGTTTTGATAGCCGAGGCTTTGGGATCGGTGCGTTCCTTGAGGAGCTGCTGAACGATGGCGGTGTCGCCTGGGTTGGCGGCATCGGAGAATTGTTTTTCGCGGTCCTGGAGAGTGGCCTGGGCTTTGGCTTGGCCGAGGTAGAACATCACCGCGAGGGCGGTGGAGATGACCCAGAGGATGACGAAGAGGATGAGGGGGTAGGGGGGAGCACTCCGCGCACGCACCACAGCCATGAGGATGCCTCCATTGGGATTAGGGTCGCTGCCAACGACCTGTGGAGAATTGGGGCCGAGGCGCGAGCGCGCCGGGCCGGTGTTTTGTAGAATATCACCGGGGGCGTGGGATGGGTCAAGGGAATTTGGGGGGGATTGCGCGGGGGGGTGGTCGGTGGTGGTGGGTGGATGCGGGCGGGGAGGGGTGTGGAGTGGTGAAGTCGTCAAATCGTCAAGCCGGGGGCCGGGGGCGGGCGGGGGGGCGGTGGGCCCGGGGATTGCGATCCCTGGGCTTGAGGGGGTTGTCTGGTTGGGGGGGAGGAGGTTGGCGAAGGCGAGGAGTTGGGTGGTGGCGAGGCGGGCGGTGGCGGGGTGGTGGGAGCGGGAGAGTTCGAGGAGGCGGGCGATGGCGGATTGGGCGTGGTTCTGGGCGATGAGTTGGAGTTGCTGGGCGAGG